>NZ_JBJXHL010000001.1:0-760608 GCF_046159805.1 Kurthia sp. ISK08 | reverse complement strand
TCCGCGCGCGAAAGGGAATCGCTGCATTTGAAAGGGACAAATGGTCGGTCGAAAGGGAATCGCTGCATTTGAAAGGGACAAATGGTCGGTCGAAAGGGAATCGCTGCGATTGAAAGGGACAAACTCGCGCGCGAAAGGGAATCGCTGCCGTTGAAAGGGACAAATGAGTGGTCGAAAGGAAATCGCTGCGTTTGAAAGGAAATTATAAACTCTAAAATAAATCCACTATTTTACTTGAAAATGACCTTAGATAGAGTGTTAGGAGTGGAAATTTAAGGGTATAATGAACAAAAGAAACTCGTTGAGAGTGAAGAAAGAAGTGATTTTGTGCGATTTGTTTTTGATTTGGAGGGAACCATTTCTTTTCATGATGAAAAAGTGAGTGATTATTTAACGGATATGTTAGCTTTTTTATGTGAAAGAGGGCATGAGCCGATTTTTGTTTCATCTAAATCGATTCGCCATATGCTGACCTTACTCGACAAACAATTTCACAATAGTAAAATGGTGGGTGGCAATGGAGCTGTCATATGCTATCGTGGAAACATTGAGCAAATTGTTGCATTCTCAACATCCATGTTCTCCAAATTAAAAGAGTTAATTCAATTATTTGATGCGACTTATCTGGTTGAGAGTGATTGGGACTATGCATATACAGGTGGCGTATATCATCGCGTTGTGAACGATGTAGACCCTTATAAATTAGCGGAAAATCATCATTTGGAAGATTTATCAACCATATGGAAAATTACGATTCTCAGTGCATCAAATCGAAAAGAGATAATTGAAAAACTGCGCAAATTAAATGTGGCAGTACATTTGATTGATGATGGGGAAATGATTGAAATTACACCCCTTGGATTGAGCAAATGGAATGCACTCCGCACATTAGGAATTCAAAAGCGAAATTACATTGCTTTTGGAAAAGATGAAGAAGATGTGAACGTCTTTGATTTTGCGCAATATACAATTTTAATCGGAAATAATCCTGCTCTTGTAGCTTTTGCAGATGAGCAATTAATTGTAGACGATCGAATTGAAATGAAAATTGTCGAATCGTGCAAGCGATTGAGTGAACGATTTAAATTAACGTAAACAAAAAATCGCGCTGTGGCGCGATTTTTTTATGTTACGAACTAAACTGCTAACATTTTGCGTAATTTATCTGCATCTAAAATATTACCAACGAAGAATGAGCCGAAGTCAGCGTAACGTGCTGATACTTCATCAAAACGCATTTCGTAAATTAATTTTTTGAATTGTAGTACGTCATCCGCAAATAGTGTAACGCCCCATTCATGATCATCGAAACCGATTGAACCTGAGATGATTTGTTTTACTTTTCCAGCATAGCTACGTCCGATTAAACCATGAGAACGCATCATTTCTTGACGTTCATTCATTTCAAGCATGTACCAGTTTGCGCCTTTTTGACGACGTTTATCCATTGGATAGAAACAAACATGATCCATACGAGGTAGCTCAGGGTATAGACGAGCACGTACATGTGGATTTTGGTATGGATCTTCAGCAGGAGCATCGCTATCTGCATTCTTTTTACCAGCTAGGTAATTTGATAATTCCACAACCGATACATATGAATATGTAGGAACTGTAAAATCAGCAATCGCTAATTTATTGAAATCTGTTTCAATTTCATTTAGTTCTTCCATTGTTTCACGTAATGTCATAATCATGAAGTCGGCTTTTTGACCAACAATCGAGTAGAAAGCATGTGCGCCTGTTTTTGCGACATCTGCTTCATTTAATTTTTCTAAATACGCGATGAATTCTTCAACTGCTTCTGTGCGTTCTTTCTCAGAAACTAATTTCCAAGAAGCCCAGTCCATTGAACGGAATTCGTGTAATACGTACCAACCATCAAGCGTTTGTGCTGCTTCAATCATGTTAAAACACTCCTTCTAAGGCTTATTCAAACGTATTATACCATTTTTAAACTGAATATTCGTCCTACTTTACTTGCGTTCACCAATTCGCCACGCAGAAAAATGAAAAACTAGATTTTTGCGAAAACCACTTTTCACTCCTTTTTCGTCGTTTTTCAATCTATGTTAAACTGTAAGAAAAAAAGATGTAGGAGTTACGTATATGAAAGATTATTTAACGCAACCTGTTTGGCGTTTATGGGATCAATCAACAAGTGGCTTAACACAATCACCACTTGAATCATTTGCGGCGGATGATACGCTCTGTCACCTAGTTGGGCAAGGAATGAGTGCTCCGACGATTCGTACATGGGTACATGATGCTTCCGTTGTTCTCGGTATTCAAGATCATCGACTTCCGTTTGTACAAGCTGGAATGGATTTGTTAGAGGAAAAAGGATATAAACCGATTGTGCGAAATTCTGGTGGACTGGCAGTTGTACTTGATCCAGGTGTTCTTAATATTTCGATTGTGCTATCAGAAGAAAACGAAAAAATCGATATTAATACAGCTTACGAAGTGATGGTGTCGCTTATTCGGGCGTTATTCCCACAAGCAGCCGAACGTATCGAAGCATATGAAATTGTCGGTTCATATTGTCCGGGTACATATGATTTGAGTATTGACGGTAAAAAGTTTGCAGGTATTTCACAACGTCGTTTACGTCAAGGAATTGCGGTGCAAATTTATTTATCAATTGAAGGAAGTGGCTCAGAGCGCGCAAAACTTATTCGTTCCTTTTACGAAGTCGCTTTACAACATGAACCAACAAAATTTCAATATCCAGAAGTGAAACCAGAAGTCATGGCTTCCTTATCTGAATTATTAGAGGAAGAATTAACAGTTTCACAAACTGTTCAAAATCTACAGCAACTACTTTATGAAAAGTCGGAACAACTATTAATGGGTGGCTTACAAGCCGAAGAATTAGAACATTATCAATTCTATTTACAGCGCGTATTTGAGCGTAATCAGAAGATGTTGGCAAGAAATGACGGTTGATTCTTTTGTGAAAAGTCGATACACTTAGCGATAGTGAAATTTTGAAATAAGAAGGGACTGTCGGCACTATGGCAAACGAATTTCGAGTTTGTGACGAATGTCAAGCAGTGAATCTCAAGACATTAATTCCGAAGTTGAAAGCAATCGATCCTGATGCAGAAATCGATATCAAATGCCATTCTTATTGTGGTCCTGGTTTACGAAAAACTTTTACCTTTGTTAATAATCGTCCATGCGCTGCACATACGGAAGATGAGTTAATTCCAAAGGTAATCAAAAAGTTAAAATCACAAAAAAGATTACCAGAAGGTTTTGTAGAACCAGAAGACATGAAAGAATCATAAATTGCGTGTTTAATGCACGAAGGATAGAAAAAGGAGAAATCGCGCTTCATGTGATTTCTCCTTTTCTCTCGAAATAGTTGGTGTTCGTTTTCAAATTCGATACAATAAAGGAAAGAAATGTTGGAGGTGTAAAATGGCATACGCAACACAAAAGTTAGCAGAAGAAAAAGTATTTAAAGACCCTGTTCATCGCTACATACATGTGCAAGACCAAGTGATTTGGGATTTAATCGCAACGAAAGAATTTCAACGCTTACGCCGTATTCGACAACTCGGTACGACGTATTTAGTATTCCACGGGGCAGAACATAGTCGCTTTAGCCATTCGCTCGGTGTTTACGAAATCATTCGTCGCATGGTCGATGATGTTTTTGCTAATCGTCCTGAGTGGAATAAACGGGAACGTCTTGTAGCTCTTTGTGCAGGTTTACTACACGATTTAGGCCATGGTCCTTTTTCGCATGCTTTTGAACATGTTTTCGATTTAGATCATGAATATTTTACACGTGCCATCATTTTAGGGAATACAGAAGTTAATGAAGTGCTTCGTCGCGTCTCAAAAGACTTTCCAAAGAAAGTATCTGAAGTGATTGAAAAAACCTATCACAATAAACAAGTGGTAAGTCTTATTTCAAGTCAAATTGATGCTGATCGAATGGATTACTTACAGCGCGATGCGTACTTTACAGGTGTGAGTTACGGTCATTTTGATATGGAACGCATTTTACGTGTCATGCGACCTCAACCCGATCAAATTGTGATCAAATCAACAGGTATGCATGCAATTGAAGACTATATTATGAGTCGTTATCAGATGTATTGGCAAGTGTACTTCCATCCAGTATCACGCAGTGCAGAAGTCATTTTGAGAAAGACATTGGAACGTGCAAAAGAGTTATGTCATGCAGGCTATACATTTAAGCATGACATCGCGCACTTCCATAGCTTTTTTGAAAATGATGTCCAATTAGATGCCTATATTGCGATGGATGAAAGTATTATTTTAGCTTACTTCCAGTTTTGGATGAGTGAAGAAGATGCAATTTTAAGCGACTTAAGTCAACGCTTTTTAAATCGAAAATTATTTAAATTCGTAGAAGTCGATCCATCAAAAGATTGGGAAAAGCTCATTCGCTTGGAAAAGCTATTTGACCAAGCAGGAATTGATCCAAACTATTATTTAGTGATGGACTCGTCATCTGACTTACCTTACGACTTCTATCGTCCGGGTGAAGAAGGAGAACGACTACCGATTTATCTTCAAATGCCAAACAAAGAATTAAGTGAATTATCACGTTCATCGGATATTGTCGATGCAATCTCAGGTAAACGTCGAACAGATCATAAATTATATTATCCAAAAGATTTACTACACGAAGAACATCCATTACATGAACAAATTATTGAAATCATGCACGCTTAGAAAGGAGACTCCTATTGCTACAAGATCACGCGAAAATCGTACAGTTTGTGTCGCTTGCTGGAGAAGTTACGGGGAGAAAGAAGTTACAAAAGATGATTTTTATTGCGAAGAAGATGGATTTCGCATTTCAAGAAAAGTATAACTTCCATATTTATGGACCGTATTCAGAAGAATTAACGGTGCGTATGGAGGAATTATGTAACTTAGGTTTTATGACGGAGAAAAAAGAAGATAAGGGGTCTTATGTGCAGTATTGTTATGCACCGACAGAAAAAGGTCGTGAGTTTGCAACGATTGTAGAAACACAAGATACACGTCTAGCCGAAATCGTTCAGCAAATGAATGGTAAAAGTTCGCGCTTTTTAGAGTTGGTTGCGACACTACTTTATTTTGATGATTTACAACCAGAAGAACAAATTGAAAAGGTGAATGTGGTCAAAGCAAAGTTGCATTTTACAACAGAAGAATTTGAGGCTGCCTTCCAGTTTATTCAACAACTGCAATCATAAATAATTGATTTTAATAAATTGAATATGCTATATTTTAGATAGATTCTTGAACGAAAGGAATGAGGATGGCCGATGAAGTAATCTTATTTTTTACACGCGAAGTGAAAGAAACTTTGTATAAAAAATAGGATTAGTCTGTCCACATTCCATTTATTTTATAAAAATAACCCGTTTTTTCGGTATGTTTTTTAGACTAATCCTTCCAAAAATTTTTGGAGGGATTTTTTAATAGAAGAATATAAAAGGTCCCTCTGTAGTAGGAGGAATTTAGCATGACTGAATTATGTAAATGTCACAATCTTTCATATGAAGAAATTTTGACGGATATGAATGTATCTGTAAAAGTAGGCGCTCGTATAGGAATTACAGGAATTAATGGAGCAGGAAAGTCTACATTGTTAAAGTTATTAGCCAACCAAATTCAGCCAACAACTGGACACATTGAGTGGTTTCGAAAAGCGTCTACTTTTTTGGTAGAGCAAGAAAAGGAAGATTTCAATCGAGAGATTCCAAGAGGGCTAACATCTATATGGCAAGTCCCAGAACGTCCCTACGCATTATTAAGTGGTGGTGAAAAATTAAAAATCCGTTTAGCAGAAGCCTTTGCTGAAAAACCGCAATTATTATTACTAGATGAACCGACAAATCATTTAGATCAAGAAGCACTCCAATTTTTAAAGAAACAATTAAAAAAATATCGAGGAACAGTTATTTTTGTATCACATAACCGTACTTTCCTAAATGAAGTAGCTACAGAAATTTGGCATATTGAAGACAAAAAAGTAACAGCTTATAAGGGGAATTACGAGGCTTATCGTACACAATATGAAGCGAATCGACTACATCAACAAAGAGAATACGAAAAACAGCAACAAGAAATCGTACGCATCGAACAACAGATGTCGAAGATTACATCATGGAGTGAACAGGCACATGCTGATTCGACGAAACACGAATTCGCTAAAGAATTTTACCGAGTAAAAGCGAAAAGAATGGATGCGCAAGTAAAGTCCAAACAAAAAAGATTAGAAAAAGAATTACGTAAACATCAATTAGACCAACCTAAAAAAGAACATCAAGTTCATTTCGAATTTCAAAGTACACATTCAATAGGTAAACATTTAATCGAATTAAAACATGTTTCAAAAGTATTTGGTGAGAAGGTTATTTTAGAAGATGTGAACTTAACGATTAATTACGGAGAACGTATTGCGTTGAGTGGTAAAAATGGTGCTGGAAAAACAACATTTTTACAAATGTTACTTGGAAAAGAGCATTATGAAGGTGAAATCTGGCTTTCACCTGCTGCCAAGATAGGCTATCTCACACAACAAGTATTCGATCTTCCTGAGGAAAGTACACCAAGTGAACTATTTGAGCAAACGACATTTGAACAACGTGGTTTAGTTCAAACATTAATGATTCATCTTGGATTTACAAATGAACAATGGAATGAACCAATTGCGTTGATGAGCATGGGTGAACGAGTGAAATGCAAATTAATGCAACTCGTTTTAGATGAAAACAATGTACTCATCTTGGATGAACCGACGAACCATCTTGATTTAGAATCGCGTGAACAACTGGAAAAAGTACTAGAGGAGTACGATGGAACGTTAATCGTTGTTTCGCATGATTCGTATTTTGTTGAAAAAATAACAACACGCAAGTTAATCATCGAAAATCAACGGATGGTGACACCAACAGTTGTCATAGAAACACCTGTAGAAAAAGAACGTATGCAGCTGGAGACACGACTACAAGAAGTGCTTGGTAAGTTAAGCTTTCTAACACCAAAAGATGCACAATATGAGGTGCTAGATGAAGAATTTAATGAAATAACAAAACGATTGCAACAATTGACGTAAATAAAAAGAGGCTCTAGTAAGAATACTAAAGCCTCTTTTTGACTATTCACACTATTTATCAGATGCGCGTACGCCGCCTGTTGCATAATGTTCTTTCTTCATTTCTTCGATGATGATTGATACGTTCTCTTTTGGTGCGTTTACTGTTTCTGAAACAGCTGTTGTTACTTGTTCTACTAGGTTACGTTTTTGCTCGTCTGTGCGACCTTCAATCATTTTAATTGTTACGATAGGCATAAATCATTCTCCTTCGGTATAATATAGTGTATATTCGTAATGATAACAGAACGGAGGCAGATAGCGAATGGAAAATGAAAAAAAAGAAACGAAAAAAATGGAATTTACGATTATTAAAAATAATCCAACGGACGGCCATAAAGGATTTGGCATTGGTTCGCTTTCATTAGAGAATGTATCACCACTATTTATTGATGTACAAGAGAAGACAGCAGAAGTGGATATCGGTGGTATGCATGCACGAAGCGCAGTAGAGCGTGGCGTGAAATTTACAACGAATCGTGAAGATTCAGAGGGCGGTAAACCATACTGGCTTGTATGGGTAACAATCGATCAAAAACCAGAAGGTGGCTACTATGCAGGTGTAACAGCTTGTGAAATGGTCGTAAACAAAGAAAAACGTCGCGGTTATAAAATTTTAGCCGACCACGTAAATAAAATGGATAAGTCGATGAAACGTCATATTATTGTCGATCATATGGATGAAGAATCAAAACGTGTTTTACATGATTATTTAAAAGGTTTTGATGAAGGTATGTGGAATCGTTCAGAGCCTGCATTACATGAAGCATTATCATTTGAAAACTAATTAAATGAACAATATGTGAATAATCACATATGGCAAAATAACATGGTTGTATATCCATTCGAAAGGAAGTACACTTGATGTAAGGCTTGTTTTTGCAAGCTAAGACATTGAATGAGATTGCAGTGAGCAGGATGAGGCAGATGAACCCAAAACCCAAGCCATTTGCTTCATCATACTTAAGCGATTTCAAATGAATAGGGCTTTCGTGATTATGGAACTAACGGACTCCGTATGAACGAAGCCCTTTTCTTTTATTGAGGAGGATTTTATGGCAGCACCTAAAAAAGGGAAAATTCCGAATCCGATTACAGGAGCCATCTTTTTTATTGTGGTTCTCGTTGTTTTATTTAAAACGCAAGGTGAACTTGAATTATGGCAGGGAATCTTGTTGATCATTGGTTTAACGGTTGTATATGTACTATTAACGATGTTATTTCCGAAAAAAGAACAAAAGTAAAACAACCCGTATGATGAGTTAAACGTCATACGGGTTGTTTCGTTAAAGATTTTGTTTCTTTAGAGTACTTTGTTTTTTATGACAAACTTGGTTCAAGTGCACAACATGCGAGCGGCCGAGTACACTTGCTGCATTCATCGCCTCATCTACTGCATTTGTTAATTCTTTCACTGTTTCACCATTATCGGGGTAAGAAGCTACACCAATAGATACGGACAGTTGAACACTTTCACCATTTGATATCATAAAAGGCTCATCTCGAATCATAAGCATAAGTTCTGTAGCGTAATGAACACCAACAGCAGGAGCAGCATCGTAACACAGAAGTGAAAATTCTTCTCCACTAATACGTGCAGGAAAGGCAAGGTGTGTTTTTGAAAAACTTTTAAGTCGTTCTGCTAGTTCACGTAATAATTCATCCCCTGCTTCATGACCGTAGCGTAAGTTCAGCATTTTAAATTGATCGATATCAATGAGTAATAGTGAAAAAGGTTGTTGAGTTTTAATTGCGCGCTCAAGCATACTATCAAACTTACGATTATTAGGTAAATCTGTTGTGTAATCTGTTTCGGATAATTTTTCAATGACACGAATTCGTTCAAATTGGCGTTTGAATAATTTTAAAACAAAGTAAATTAAATAAAAGCCTGTTACATTCATAATTACAAAAATAATTGAAACGAATAATGGATTTTTATAACCTTCTAAGAAAAACAATAAAATCGCTGTCACAATCGTTTGAATCGCTAAATAAAAATGGCTATTTTTATAATTAATTGGTTTTTTAAATGATAAAAAGAAGAAAATAAAACCAAGTACAATCGTTGTTCCACCAGCCATAAAGCTTGTTGGATTGACTTCAAAAAAGAACATACGAAAGAAGCCAACGAGTATAGAAGATAGCAGAATAGCAGCAGGCCCACCTAATAATCCAGAAATTAAAATACTAATATTACGTGTATCAACAAAAATATTTTTTTCAAAATTAAGAGCTGTTTGCATTAATACTAATGAAATACCTGTTGCGACAACGCCGATAATGAAAGGGCGTAAATCTGAAAAGTCTGGTCGTTTCTCTTGATAATATTCCAAGACAAAATACGAGAAAATGATGAAGGTAAACATTACGGAAAGATTGATAATTATATCTAAAATCATTGTCGTACCCCTATTACATAATAATTAGTATCCATTATAGCATTACTTCGAACCAAAAAATAAAATCGATTTGATAAATATTTGGAAATTCGTATATTCATAATGAAATCAATGATTCATACCTTGAAATCTAGTGAGAAAATAACCTATAATAAAAAGGTTATAGAATAAAAAGCGGAGGTGTGGATGTATGGCACAACCACCAACTGCACCAGTCAAGCTGAAACTGATTACAACGATCACGCATAAAGGTCAAAAACCCGAAAAGATTGAACTGTGGTCAACCGGTACAATCATGCGAAAGCGTGACCAGGTGTATTTACAATACGAAGAAATTCTTGAAGACAAGAAGATGAAAACGACATTACGTTTTGGCGAAAACGATGCCATTATTATGCGCAATGGCGATATAAAGATGCGTTTACCATTTACGTTACACGCATTTCAACGAGGTCACTATGAAGCAGCATTTGGAACAATGCCTATCATGACTTTAACCAAGAAAATGGCATTCGACGAAGCGGAAGATGGCTCAAATAGTGGACGATTTTTTGTGCATTATGAGCTATTGGCAGGCGATGAATCTGTCGGTGATTATGTATTAGAACTTACGTATACGGAGGGAACAGAATGAACGCAGTAGAACAAGCACAACAAGCGGTCAAAGAGGCTTTTTTAAACGCTATTAAAAAAGCAGAATTAGTAGAAGAACCAGAGGCATTAAATATTCACTTAGAAACACCTAAAAATAAAGAAAACGGTGACTACGCAACAAACATTGCGATGCAATTAACAAAAATCGCACGTAAAGCACCACGCGCAATTGCTGAAGCTATCGTAGAAAACTTAGATCAAGCATCAGCAAACATTGAAAAAGTTGAAATCGCAGGTCCTGGTTTCATCAACATCACATTAGCAAAAGACTACTTAACAAAAGTCGTACCAACTGTTTTAGAGCAAGGAGATGCATACGGTCGCTCAAACGCTGGTAATGCACAGAAAGTACAAGTAGAGTTCGTATCAGCAAACCCAACAGGTGACTTACACTTAGGTCACGCACGCGGTGCATCAGTTGGTGACGCATTATGTAACGTATTTGATTTTGCAGGTTATGATGTATCACGTGAATACTACATCAACGATGCAGGTAATCAAATTACAAAATTAGCGTCATCTCTTGAAGCACGTTACCGCCAAGCATTAGGTCTTGAAGCAGAGATGCCTGCAGATGGTTATCACGGTAAAGACATCATTATCATTGCAGAAGAATTATCAAAAGAATTCGGCCCAGAGATTTTAGAAAAATCGCCAGAAGAACGCTATGAATTCTTCCGTACACATGGTTTAAAGCATGAGTTTGGTAAACTACAAAAAGACTTAAAAGATTTCCGCGTTGATTTCGACGTATGGTTCTCTGAAACGTCACTTTATCAAGATGGCAAAGTAGAAGTAGCAATCGATAAATTAAAAGAAAATGGTCACGTATTTGAAGAAGACGGTGCAACTTGGTTCCGTTCAACAACATTCGGTGATGATAAAGACCGCGTTCTTGTAAAATCAGACGGTTCTTACACATATTTAACACCAGATATCGCATACCATGAAGATAAATTACAACGTGGTTTCGATCAGTTAATCAATATTTGGGGCGCTGACCACCACGGTTACATTCCACGTATGAAAGCTGCAATCGAAGCGCTTGGATATGACCGCGATAAATTAGAAGTAGAAGTCATCCAAATGGTCAACTTACTACGTAACGGTGAAAAAGTAAAAATGTCAAAACGTACAGGTAACGCTGTGACATTACGTGAATTAGTAGAAGAAGTAGGCTTAGATGCTGTACGTTACAACTTTGCGATGCGTGCTGGCGATACACACTTAGACTTCGATTTAGATTTAGCAATTAAACAATCGAATGAAAACCCTGTGTACTATGCACAATATGCACACGCACGTATTTGCTCAATCTTACGTCAAGCTGAAGAAAAAGGCTTTAAACCTTCTACAGATGGTTTAGATACTTTATCAACTGAAAAAGATATCGAAGTACTGAAAAAAGTGGGCGATTTCCCACAAGTAGTAGCAGATGCAGCAAAAGCACGCGCGCCACACCGTATTACAAACTACATTCAAGAGTTAGCAGCAACATTCCACAGCTTCTACAATGCTGAAAAGGTATTAGATGCTGACCAACCAGAACGCTCAGCAGCACGTCTTGCATTAATTACAGCTGTTGCACAAACACTGAAAAACGCATTAAAATTAGTAGGCGTAGCAGCACCAGAAAAAATGTAATCTTTGATATGAAGCTAAAAAGAACCGCGATGATGCGGTTCTTTTTTTGTATTTGAAAGGGACAAACTCGCGCGCGAAAGGGAATCGCCGCCATCGAAAGGGACAAATCCACGCGCGAAAGGGAAACGCCGCCATCGGAAGGGACAAAAGCACGCGCGAAAGGGAAACACTGCAATTCAAAGGGACAAATCCGCGCGCGAAAGGGAATCGCCGGCGTTGAAAGGGAAAAAACCGCGCGCGAAAGGGAATCTTGGTATTTGAAAGGGACAAACTCGCGCGCGAAAGGGAAACGCCGCCATCGAAAGGGACAAATCCACGCGCGAAAGGGAATCTTGGCATTTGAAAGGGAAACGCCGCCATCGGAAGGGACAAATCCGCGCGCGAAAGGGAATCATCGCCATCGAAAGGGACAAATCCGCGCGCGAAAGGGAAACGCCGCCATCGAAAGGGACAAATCCGCGCGCGAAAGGGAAACATCATCATTCGAAAATCCGAATATAAAACTTCTTTTTATATAAAAGTGAAAAAGGTCTTTTGTTTTGCACACTTTTTTAGCATATAATTTAAAAGAGATTTAAAATTATTTGATTTTTCAAGCAATATATTGAGAGAGGAACGACTTATTTTATGACCATTTCAAAAGAACAGATTCAGATTCGCCCCTCTTATGTTGTGTTCGAATCGAATCAACCGTTGAAAATTCTCTCATCTGCTTTACATAATGCAGGTTTTGGATGGTATAACACATGTATGAATCGTGCAGTAGATGCTAATTATATGTGTGAAGATGCACATACAGAAATGAAGGAATACATTGAAAAACAGGGGTTTCAACCAGATCAAACAGTAGCGATGATGACAGCAGTAGCAGCTAGATATGCCATCATTCGAGAATTTGAAGCAGATGCTATTCATGTGGTCATTATGGTGACAGCTGGTGTCGGTAATGCAGTAGATGTGTCAAAATCCTATTTAAGAAAACCTTTTTACGAAGTAGGGACGATTAATATTTGGGCGTTCATTGATGCGACATTAACAGAAGAAGCTTTTGTACAAGCGATGATGACTGCTACAGAAGCAAAGGTAAAAGCACTCGCAGATGAAAAAATTACAGACCGTATATCGAACACCATTGCGACAGGTACATCAACAGATAGCATTCTAATTGGGGCAACACAACAAGGAACAACTCAAAACTATGCAGGGACCGTTACGCCAGTTGGTCGTATTTTAGGAAGAGGCGTATATGAAACGGTTGTAGATGCTTTACACGATTACAAGCGTGCAAAGGGGATGATGGAATGATAATCGTTTTACATATAATTTCGTGTACACTAGCATTCTGGTTGGATCGTCTAATTGGCGACCCACCTAAACTTCCCCATCCGATCATCTGGATTGGGAATTGGATTTCCTTTGCGACGAAAAAGTGGAATCATGGTAAACAGCGCATCGCAAAAGGCTTCATGCTAACACTCTCCACACTTTTATTAACCGGAAGTATTGTATTTGCTCTTAGCTATGTAGCGTATCAAATTCATTGGGGTGTCTATCTAATCGTTCAAACCGTATTCATGACAATTGCATTAGCGCAAAAGTCATTAAAACAAGCAGCACTCGATGTTTATACGCCACTTGTTTCAGGTGATTTACAAGAAGCACGTAAAAAGTTATCGTGGATTGTTGGTCGTGATACAGAACATTTAGATGAAGCGAATATTACGCGTGGTGTGATTGAAACGGTATCTGAAAATACGAGTGACGGGATTACAGCCCCGCTGTTTTATGGATTTTTATTTGGAGCGACAGGAATGTGGGTGTATAAAGCGATTAATACACTCGACTCAATGGTAGGCTATCGAAATGAACGATTTGCGCAGTTTGGCTATTGTTCTGCGAAGTTAGATGACATTGTCAATTGGCTACCAAGCCGTATCACAGGATTTCTCATCATCACTTGTACAAATAATGAAACGAGTTATACATATCGCGAGCGACTACAAGCATGGCTACAAGATGCGAAAAAGCACCCAAGTCCGAATAGTGGTTATTTAGAGGCGGCAACTGCATATCAATTTGGTATTCAACTAGGTGGCCTAAACTACTATGAAGGTGTTGCTTCACATCGTGCAGAGATGGGATACTCTACGAAACCATTACAAGCGCAAGATATTCAAAAAACGATTCGACAAATGCAGCAAGCGAGTATCTACTTTTGGCTACTTTATTCGATTTTAGGAGGTGTCATCTACTATGCTACCCAGTCATGGAGCTAATCCACATAAACTATTTCAACAACTTGGGATCCCACAACCTGAACACATGATTGATTTAAGTGAAAATGTGAATGTAGCGGGGATCCCACAATCTATCCGAAATTCATGGACGGAATATGTCCAAGTAATAGAGAAGTATCCTGATCCACAAGGAGAACCTTTTTTAAGTGCGATAGCGAACAAGCATCACATATCAAAAGAATGTGTACTTGTAGGTAATGGTGCAGCTGAGCTATTTACTTTTTTAGCAATGTTTTTAGCGAAACAACGTGTCATTCTTGTTCATCCAACTTTTTCAGAGTATGAAGCAACTTTATCCGTTCATGAAGCACAATTGATTCATGTAGAGGTTGAAAATGTATGTACATGGTCTTTACCAATGGAACAAATTCAACAAGAGATGAAGCAGGCGAAGGCAATCTATCTCTGTACACCGAATAATCCAACAGGTGTATTACCACCACAAGAACAGCTTCAGACGATTATGGAATGGGGAGAACAATTCAACTGCTACGTCATTTTAGACGAAGCATTTATGGATTGGTTAGAACCAGAGCCAACGATGATTCCATGCAGCGAGCAATTTTTGCATACAATCATTGTGCGTTCGATGACGAAAATGTACGGATTAGCAGGTATTCGATTGGGCTATCTGATTGCGCAGCCACAATTGATTCAAAAATTAGCTTCTTATGCAGCACATTGGCATGTGAATAGCTTAGCCGCAACGATTGGAACACAGTGTTTGCAAGAGGAAGAATATCGTAAGCAGACAATCGACACTACAATTGAACAGCGTGAAAATTGGCGTCAATACTTAAGAAATCAAGGTTGTGTCGTTGCTAATAGTCAGACGAACTATCTCTGTTTTCAATTACCAAATCCACAGCACACCAAGCAGTTTTATCGCTACTTTTTAGAAAAGGGCATCGTATTCCGTCATACTGAAAATTATCGCGTACTACAAGGTGAGTGGCTTCGCATGGGTTTGAAAACAGCTGAGGAAATGAAAATCGTAGAACAGGAGATGACGTGGTGGTTTCAACAAACAGCCATTTTATAACAGGTGGCGTTCGAAGTGGTAAAAGTGCATTTGCAGAACAACTTGTTCGACAAACTGCACAACAGACGAATCGCAAGATGTATTATATTGCTTCGGGTGTTGCATTCGATGATGAGATGAAGCAGCGCATTGCATGGCATCAAGCAGACCGAACATCACTAAAGTGGACGACCATTGAACAGCCGACGCATTTTGCGACACTCGTAAATCGAATTCCAAAAGATGCAGTTGTGCTATGGGATTGTGTCACGACATGGCTGACGAATGAGATGTATGTACAGTTGGACGACAAATCTATGCAGTGGCAACATGCAGAGCGTTTTCAACAGCGAGTAGAAGAAGCGAAAGCATGGTGTCGTCATTTGAACGAACAGCACATTCCATTTTTCATTGTATCGAATGAAGTGCTTGATGAGAGTAAATATGAGAGTGAAGAAGTGGAATTTTATCGAAAGCAAATCGGTCTGTTTCATCAATGGCTTGTCTCTTTTTGTGCCGTAGCAATCGAGATGGATTATGGTATTCCTCACTACTGGAAAGGAGGAAAGTAAATGACAGGTTTTTTACTCGCAGTTCAGTTCTTTTCGGTCATTCCCGTCAATAAGGAACTTCCGATGACAAAACGTCATGTGACAATGATGTTTAGTATGCTTCCTTTTGTCGGCGCATGTATGGGTGCAATCATGTACGGTGTCTATCAACTGCTGATGCATTATACGAATTGGTCGTCTCTATTAATCGCGTTTTTAGTCATTTTAACGGGTTTGATTTTAACAGGGGGACTACATTTAGATGGTTTTGTGGATATGAGTGATGCGTATTTTTCATATCGTGACCGAGAAAAACGTCATGCGATTTTAGACGATCCACGTATCGGTGCTTTTGGTGCGATGTCACTCGTGATTTTCTTAGCAGCTAAAGTTTTATTTTTTGCACAACTCGTTGCGACAGATGCCATCTCTATCTATTGGTTTTTATTTATTCCCTTTTTAGCACGCTTAGGAATGGCATACTACCTCGTTCAAACACCGACAAATAAAGAAACAGGACTGGGCGCCTTTTTTAAGTCACATATTTTAATGAAGCCGTTTATTTATACGATTTTTGGTAGTTTATTAGTCGTAGCAATTCTTGTCGGAATATTTACACAGGCATGGTTAATTATCGCTGTGTTTGTCCTTTTTGTATTAGGCATGTCACGTCTCTATCGTAGTTGGACAATCAAACATTTTGGCGGTAGTTCAGGTGACTTATACGGTGCTTTCATCGAAGGAATGGAGTTGATGTTATGGATTCTACTTTTACTCTTACATTAGTGCGCCATGCGAAAACACAGGGGAATGTAGAGAGAAAATATGTGGGATGGACGGATGAAGGGATTATAGAGAGTGAGCTTCCAATCATTGATTCAACTGTACAAATCGTCTACGGTAGTGATTTAAAGCGCTGTGAACAAACAGCCAAGCAGTATTATCCACATGCCACTTTTCATAGAATTCCTGCTTTTCGCGAAACGAATTTCGGTGATTTTGAAATGAAAACGTATGAAGATTTAAAAGAAGATGAAGTATATCGTGCATGGATTGATGATCCGCTTCAAGTCGCACCGCCTAATGGAGAGAGCTTTCAGCAATTTCAACAGCGTGTAGAAATGGGCATCTCTGAAATAACTGAAGCAGAGAAATGTGCGATGGTGTTACATGGTGGCACGATTCGTATTCTCCTTATGAAATATGCGCCGACACCGACCGTATTTTGGGATTGGTCGATTTCACATGATGAAATGTACGAACTCACTTTTACGTCATTTCAAGATTTTAAGGAGGGAAAGCGATGCATATCATTATCGGTGGCGCATATAACGGAAAAAGAAAATATGTAACGGAACAATTAAAAACGCAAACAGTTGAATGGTGTAATGATTTACAACACAGTAATATAGAAAATGAACATGCTGAAATACTTGTTATTACTGACTTAGAGAAGCAAATTGAACCTTTTCTAAATGAACCTGAAAAAGAAGTAGCGGAAACTTTTTTTAACAAAATTGTAAAAAATGGTTTTAAATACAAATCAATCTATGTCATTATAGAAGACATTGGTAGAGGTATCGTTCCAATTGTTTCTGAAAAAAGAAAATTACGCGATGTTTTAGGTAGATTGTATCAACTTTTATTTGCAGAAAGTCAAACAATTACACGGATTTGGTATGGAATTCCACAAAAGATTAAATAGAAAGAAGGATGGCACAATGAATTTATATACACGTACAGGTGATAAAGGTAAAACAAGCTTAATTGGAGGACGCGTTGATAAAGATGATGCGCGCGTAGAAGTTTATGGAACGATTGATGAATTAAATTCATTTATTGGTAAGGCTGTATCAGAATTAGATCCAGCATTATTTGAAGATGTATTACAAGATTTAGAAAATATTCAAAATGAATTATTTGATTGCGGTGGTGATTTAGCAAACGTAATGAAAGAACGTCATTACAAAATGACAGATGAACCAATCGAAGTAATGGAACAGCGAATTGATATTTTAATGGACGAACCTCCATTATTAGAGAAATTCATCTTACCAGGGGGCGCACCAGCAGCAGCGACTTTACACATCGCACGTACGATTACACGACGTGCAGAACGTCAAATGGTGACATTATTAAAACAATCAGAAGAAGGAGATGTACCTCTTGTTGTACAGCGTTATTTAAATCGTTTATCAGATTACTTATTCGCTGTAGCGCGCGTTGTCAATTCACGTCTAAATGTACCAGATGTTGAATACGCAAGAAGTGCGAAAGTATTTAAGGACGGAGGTCGCGCCAAGAAGGGAGGTGACAAACGTGAAAAAGACTAGACTTTTAGTTTTAACTGCAATGTTTGTCGCACTTTCCGTAATTGGTTCTTTTATTAAAATTCCTGTACCGCCGGGGACGCCGGCATTGGATTCAGTTCCAGCGTTCATTAGTATTGCATTTATTCCAGCACCACTTGCAGCAGCAGCGGGAGCACTTGGACATATGGCTACAGCTTTATCTTCAGGTTTCCCGTTAACATTACCATTTCATATCTTCATTGCGCTTGAGATGGCAGTTGTTGTGGGTGTAGCAGCCATTATTTATCGTAAAGGAATGAAGAAGTTAGCATGGGCATGGATTATTTTATCAAATGGTGTACTCTCACCACTCCCATTCTACTTCTTATTATCACCAGCGATGTATTTTGCAGTAGCACCAGGCATTTTAGTCGCGACATTAATTAATGTTGTAGTTGGTTTAATACTCTTGCCACTACTTAAAAAAGCATTCGTTCGAACAGGTGTGGAAGTTTCATGAGAAATGCAAGACAGATTGGGAATTTAGTAATTACAAGTGATAATTCTGGCGCAATCGGCGAAAAAGAATTAGATGTCGTTCATGTGCCAGATGATGTTACGAGTTACTACTCTACACGCGTTACATTACTTGAACAATTAGCGAATCAGGCTATTCCAAAAGAAATCATCTTGTTAAACTTTACGAGTGAAGAAGCATGGGGCAAGTATATTACGGGAATCAATCGCGTTTTTGAAGAAGTGCAAATACCTGTTCCAGCGATTAGTGGAAGTACCGAAACGAACATGCCAACTCTACAGTCTGGATTTGGCATTACGATGCTTGGTGAAAAGCAGCGACCACTTCCCAATCTATCTAAACTCCATTGGTTTACATATGGTCGACCGCTTGTTGGCGAACAGCTATTACAAAACGTTCATCAAATTGCCAATCTACAAATCATTGTAGAAGCATTAAAAAATCAGCATATTACACAAGTGATTCCCCTTGGTTCGAAAGGCTTACAAAAAGAGCTAGAGCAATTGGAGTTAATCGATGTGGTAGATGTAGAAAATGTACCCTACGACTCCACTGCTTCAGCAGGACCTTCAACGATGGTTTTGATTGGCGTAACAGCCGAACAAGTAGCAAATATTTCAAAAATTTTACAACATGACTTACATAGACTGAAATAATATAAGTATAGAAAAGGCATTAGAAGTGAGAATTCTAATGTCTTTTCTTATTTTTATTTTTAAATAAAATCAGCATTTACGAGCATATTTGCGATTAAAAACAGCATAATGCATGAAATTTGTTGACTGAATATCCATTCATAACCTACAATAGAAGTATATATATCGTTTCAAATATATGAAAAAGGTGGTAACAAAGGGGAAATAATAGGTTATCACAGGGGGGGAAGTACAATGAATGGTCTACTCGTTTTAAACTGGGTACTCTTTTTAGTAGTTGTTCTTTATGCAGTGTACCTATTTAGCTATCTTTTAAAAACAAGATACGATTTCATTAAGCTCGGTAAGAAAACAGAATTTGATCAGAACGTAAAAGCTCGATTACATAAAATCTGGGTGATGGTTTTTGGTCAAAAAAAGTTATTGAAGGATAAGAAAAGCGGTATTATGCACGTCATGTTCTTCTATGGCTTCATCTTAGTACAACTTGGCGCAATCGACTTCATTTGGAAGGGATTAAAACCAGGCTCACATTTGCCGCTTGGACCACTCTATCCATATTTCACATTCTTCCAAGAAATTGTAGCGCTTTTAATTTTAGTTGCAGTCGTTTGGGCATTCTATCGTCGTTATGTTGAGAAGCTTGTCCGTTTAAAACGTAACTTCAAATCAGGCTTAGTATTAATCTTCATCGGTGGCCTAATGGTTTCTGTATTAGTGGGTAATGGTATGGGGTTAATTTGGAACGGAGAAGACACAACATGGTCAGAGCCAGTCGCATCTGGAGTCGCTACAATCTTTAGTTTCTTCTCACCTGTTGCAGCAGCAGCCGGTTTCTATGCGATGTGGTGGGTTCACTTACTATTCTTACTCATTTTCTTAGTGTATATTCCACAATCAAAACATGCGCATCTAATTGTTGGTCCAGTCAACGTATATCTCAACCGTCTAGGTCCTGTTGGTAAATTAACACCAATTGACTTCAATATGGATGAGGAATCAGAAGATGAAGAAGAGATGCCTACATTCGGTGTAGGAAAAATTGAAGATTTTACACAACTACAATTAGTTGATTTATATGCTTGTGTAGAATGTGGTCGTTGTACAAATATGTGTCCTGCAAGTGGTACAGGAAAAATGCTGTCACCAATGGACTTAATGTTGAAACTACGTGACCACTTAACGAATAAAGGTGCTGTTCAAACATCTCAAAGACCGTGGGTTCCAAGCTTCCTATTCAACCAGTCAAAAGGAAATCAATTGGCGATGGCAGGTGGAGTAGAAGGAGCAGTAGTAGAAGATATTTATAACCCATCATTAATTGGGGATGTCATCACAGAAGAAGAAATTTGGGCATGTACAACATGTCGTAACTGTGAAGATCAATGCCCTGTAATGAATGAACACGTAGAAAAAATTATCGACCTTCGTCGTTATTTAACGATGACAGAAGGTAAGGTCAACCCAGATGCACAACGCGCGATGTCAAATATCGAACGTCAAGGAAATCCATGGGGACTAAATCGTAAAGAAAAAGAAAACTGGCGCGACCAACGCCCAGAATTACACATTCCAACCGTAAAAGAAGCACAAAAAGCAGGCGAAGAATTCGAATACTTATTATGGGTTGGTTCAATGGGTTCATTCGATAGTCGCTCACAAAAAATTGCACTTTCTTTTGCTCACTTATTAAATGAAGCAAGCATTCCATTTGCGATTCTTGGTAATAAAGAGAAAAACTCAGGTGACACACCGCGTCGTCTAGGAAATGAATTCTTATTCCAAGAATTAGCAGAAGCAAATATTAAAGAATTTGAAAAAGCAGGCGTTACAAAAATCATTACGATTGATCCGCATGCTTATAATATCTTCAAAAATGAATACAGTGATTTCGGTTGGTCAGGTGAAGTGTATCACCATACAGAGCTACTAGCGAAATTAGTGAAAGAGAAGAAAATTGTTCCACAATATGAAGTGAATGAAAAAATCACCTTCCATGATTCATGTTATTTAGGGCGTTACAACGAAGTGTACGATGCACCACGTGACATTTTAAAAGCCATTCCAGGTGTGACATTACTGGAGATGGAACGTAATCGTGAAAACGCGATGTGCTGTGGCGCAGGTGGCGGTCTCATGTGGATGGAAGAACATGTAGGAAATCGCATCAATGTTGCGAGAACAGAACAAGCATTGGCAGTTGGACCTTCGATGATTTCAGCAGGCTGTCCATATTGCTTAACGATGTTATCGGATGGTACGAAAGCGAAAGAAGTGGAAGAATCAGTTGGCACATATGATGTAGCAGAAATTCTTGAGCGTTCTGTTTTCGGTGAACATACACCACCTCCGACAGAAAAAGAGGATGAAATAGAAGAAACTGTGTAAATCGCACAAAAACACTTTCCTTAAAAATACATTTATTATATAATAAGGAAAAACAAACCTATTTTATTCTTAGGTTTTACAAGAGAGTGCGGAAATTCCCACTCTCTTTCTTTTGACAAGAACTTGAAAGCGCATACTTACAAAGAGAGAGGTTATGAACATGAATCAATCAGTTATTGTTAGCGGTGCTCGAACAGCTTTTGGCAAGTTTGGAGGCTCTTTAAGTTCATTATCCGCAAGTGATTTAGGCGGCATTGCGATTAAAGGTGCTTTAGAGGAAATTCACTTAGCTCCTGAAGAAATCGATCAAGTCATTATGGGAAATGTATTACAAGCAGGGCAAGGACAAATTCCATCAAGACAAGCAGCAGCAAAAGCAGGTATTCCTTGGTCGGTAAAAACAGAAACAATTAATAAAGTATGTGCCTCTGGTTTACGCAGTATTACATTGGCAGACCAGCTCATTCGTTTAGGTGATGAGAACATCATCGTAGCAGGTGGTATGGAATCTATGTCGAATGCACCGTACTATGTACCGAATGCACGCTTTGGCTTACGTATGAATAATGCAACATTAGTAGATGGTATGGTTTATGACGGTCTATCTTGCGCATTTGACCCAGCGCATGTTCACATGGGTACTTACGGAAATAAGACAGCGAAGGAATTAAACATCTCAAGAGAAGAACAAGATCGCTTTGCGGCACGCAGTCAAGAACGTGCAGTGGCTTCAATTGAAAATGGTGTATTTGAACAAGAAATTGTCGACGTCGTTGTACCGCAACGAAAAGGTGAAGACCTTGTCATTCGTGTGGACGAAGCGCCGCGTAAAGGAACTACAGTAGAAGTATTAGCGAACTTAAAGCCAGCATTCGGTAAAGACGGAACGGTGACAGCAGGGAATGCACCAGGTATTAATGACGGTGCATGTGCAGTCGTTGTGATGAATGAAGAAGAAGCAAACAAGCGTTGTTTAACACCACTTGCGAAAATTATTGGTCACGCTGAAGTTGGCGTAGAACCAGCAGATTTTCCACAAACACCAGGGTTAGTTATTGAAAAATTACTCGAAAAAACAGGGAAATCCGTAGATGAAATTGATTTATTCGAAATCAATGAAGCTTTTGCAGTTGTAGCTTTAGCGAGTAAGCAAATTGCAGGTTTAGATGAAGAAAAAATTAATGTAAATGGTGGAGCAGTAGCTCTTGGACATCCAATCGGTGCATCAGGTGCTCGAATTGTTCTTACATTAGCACATGAGCTAAAACGTCGTGGCGGTGGCATTGGAATTGCGGCAATTTGTTCAGGTGGCGGTCAAGGCGACGCGATTATGATTGAAGTATAAGGGGGAAGCGAGAGATGGAAATCAACAAAATTATGGTCATTGGTGCAGGGCAAATGGGTGCAGGGATTGCTGAAGTTTGTGCAACAGCAGGGTATGAAGTTCTTCTTTGTGATACATCAGAACAATCGTTACAAGCAGGTATTGCACGCATTACAAAAAACTTAGAAAAGAACGTATTAAAAGAGCGCATTACTATTGAAGAAAAAGATGCAATCTTAGCTCGTTTTTCACTTGAAACAACAATGGAACGCGCAAAGGAAATTGATTTAGCCATTGAAGCTGCAACAGAAAATATGGCGATTAAGCAATTAATTTTCAAAGACTTAGATGCGTTAGCACCAGAACATGCGATTCTCGCAACAAATACGTCGTCATTACCAATTACAGAGCTTGCAGCTGTAACTAAGCGACCAGAGCAAGTTATTGGCATGCACTTTATGAACCCAGTTCCAGTGATGAAGTTAGTTGAAATCATTCGTGGACTTGCTACAAAAGATGAAGTGTATGAAGCGATTGAAACATTAACGCATGCACTAAAAAAGACACCTGTAGAAGTAAATGACTATCCTGGTTTCGTTGCCAATCGTATCTTAATGCCGATGATTAACGAAGCGATTTACACACTGTATGAAGGAGTTGCTAGTGTAGAGGCCATTGATGATGTGATGAAGATGGGGATGAATCACCCAATGGGGCCATTAACACTTGCTGATTTCATCGGTTTAGATACATGTCTTTATATTATGGAAACATTGTATGAAGGGTTTGGAGATAGTAAATACCGTCCATGTCCGCTACTGCGTAAATATGTAGCAGCAGGTTGGTATGGTAAGAAGAGCGGTCGCGGCTTCTATGTGTACGAATAAGAAACCATCATCATCTAGAGATGTTTGGGGAACCAGATTCAAGCCATGAACAGCACGACTTGAAAAATTATGGAGGGAGAGTTCCATTATGGCGATCCAATTAACAGAAGAACAAGCAATGCTACAAAAAATGGTCCGCAATTTTGCACAAACGGAGGTTGCGGCATTCGTACCGAATATGGAAAAAGATGAATTTCCAACAGCCGTTTTAACGAAGATGGGCGAATTAGGACTAATGGGGATGACGACACCTGAAAAATACGGTGGTTCGGATATGGACTTTATCTCTTATATTTTGGCAATTCATGAATTATCTAAAGTAAGTGGAACAGTAGGCGTTATTTTATCAGTGCATACATCGGTTGCAACGAATCCTATTTTAAAATTTGGTACAGAGGCACAGATTGAAAAGTATGTTCCAAAATTAGCGAGTGGTGAATATTTAGGTTCGTTTTGTTTAACAGAGCCAGCAGCAGGTTCAGATGCGGCTTCTATTAAAACTTCTGCAAAAAAAGTAGAAGGTGGCTACGAACTAAACGGTTCAAAAGTATTCATTACAAATGGTGGTTATGCAGATGTCTATATCGTATTTGCAGTAACAGATTCAACTCAAAAGACAAAAGGAATTACAGCCTTTATTGTGGAGCGCACGATGGAAGGACTTGTAATTGGTAAAAATGAGGAGAAGATGGGGCTGCATGGTTCAAGTACGGTACAACTGACATTCGAAAACTTATTTGTTCCAGAAGAAAATATACTAGGTCAACTAGGCGAAGGCTTTACAATCGCGATGGCAAACTTAAATGTTGGACGAATTGGGATTGCAGCACAGGCTTTAGGGATTGCAGAAGCAGCACTTGAAGCGGCGATTGGTTATGCGAAAGAGCGACAACAATTTAATCAGCCGATTATTAAACATCAAGGAATTGCATTCAAATTAGCTGATATGGCGACATCTGTAGAAGCTGCGAAACAACTAGTTTATAGTGCAGCAGCATTATACGAACGTGGTGAAGACTGTAAAAAAGAAGCTTCAATGGCGAAATTATTTGCTTCGAAAATTGCAGTTGAAGTAGCAACTGAAGCTATCCAAGTTTACGGAGGCTATGGTTATTCAAAAGAATATCCTGTGGAACGCTATTTCCGCGACGCCAAAGTAACAGAGATTTATGAAGGTACGAGTGAAATTCAACGTTTAGTTATTTCAAAAGAACTTTAAAATCGGGAGGAAATGAATATGCAATTTAAATTATCAGAAGAACATGAGATGTTAAAGAAAATGGTTCGTGATTTTGCAGAGGAAGTAATCGCACCTTCAGCAGCAGAGCGTGATGAAGAAGCACGATTTGATCGTACGCATTTCGAACAAATGGCTGAACTTGGTTTAACAGGTGTTCCGTGGCCAGAAGAATACGGCGGCGCAGGAATGGATTATTTAGCGTACTGTATCGTTGTAGAAGAATTATCGCGTGTAGATGCTTCAGTGGGTGTCACAATTTCCGCTCATACGTCTTTAGCAGGTTGGCCGCTTTATAAATTCGGTACAGAAGAACAAAAGCAAAAATACTTACGCCCGATGGCAGAAGGTAAGAAGATTGGTGCTTATGGTTTAACAGAACCTGCTTCTGGTTCGGATGCAGGGGGTATGAAAACTGTTGCGAAAGAAGACGGTGACCATTACATCATTAATGGCTCGAAAATTTTCATTACAAATGGTGGTTTAGCTGATATTTATGTTGTATTTGCATTAACGGACCCGAATGACCGTCGTAGTACGACAGCATTCATCGTAGAATCTGACTTTGAAGGATTCTCTGTTGGGAAGAAAGAAGATAAGATGGGGATTCGTTCTTCACCAACAACGGAGATTATTTTTGAAAATTGCCGCGTTCCAAAAGAGAATATCTTAGGTGAAGTTGGTGATGGTTTTAAAATCGCGATGAAGACATTAGATGGTGGTCGTAACGGAATTGCAGCACAGGCAGTTGGTATTGCACAAGGCGCACTAGATGCGGCAGTTGCATATGCAAGTGAGCGTGTTCAATTCGGTAAGCCAATCATTGAAAATCAAGGTGTCGGTTTTACACTAGCAGATATGGCGACAGCAACAGAAGCATCACGTCTTTTAACATATCAAGCAGCGTGGTTAGAAGGAGAAGGTCTACCATATGGTAAAGCATCTGCAATGGCGAAACTCATGGCTGGTGATACGGCGATGAAAGTAACAACAGATGCTGTACAAGTATTTGGTGGTTATGGTTATACGAAAGACTATCCAGTAGAACGCTTCATGCGCGATGCGAAAATCACACAAATTTATGAAGGTACACAAGAAATTCAGCGTATGGTTATTTCACGTATGCTACAAAAATAATGAAGCAAACTGTATGATGTTGGGGCATTTATAGTGGGTGGTAGAAATTGAACAAGCATCAATCTCTACTGCCCTTCTTTTATATAAGGGGAGGTCATAGAATGGGAAAAGTGAAAAGTAAAAGTCCAGTTCGTTTTGTAACGGCATCAAGTTTATTTGATGGACATGATGTGTCCGTTAATATTATGCGTCGTATTTTACAAGCACAGGGTGCAGAGGTTATTCATCTTGGGCATAACCGTTCTGTAGAAGAAGTCGTCAATGCAGCGATTCAAGAAGATGCACATGGTGTAGCAGTATCTTCTTATCAAGGTGGACATGTCGAGTACTTTAAATACATGTACGATTTACTCAAAGAGAAGGGCGCACCACATATTAAAATTTGGGGCGGCGGTGGAGGTGTTATTCTCCCAGCCGAATTAAAAGATTTACATGCATATGGTGTTGCAGGATTATTCTCGCCAGAAGATGGCCGCCGTCTTGGACTAGATGGCATGGTGGCAAAGATGATTAATGATTCTGACAAGCCATTACCAGAAGATGATGTCATCGATTTAATACCAGAAGTTACAACTGAGAATGTACCGACACTTGCGAAGTTAATCACGTATGCAGAAAATGGCGCAAATGAAGCCTTTTTAGAGCAGGCGAGAAAGGCTTCAAAACATACACCTGTTTTAGGGATTACAGGAACAGGTGGTGCAGGGAAAAGTTCATTAACAGATGAATTAATTCGTCGTTTCCTTTCTGAATTCCCAGATAAAAAAATTGCGATTTTGTCAATTGACCCAACGAAGCAAAAAACGGGCGGTGCGCTACTTGGTGACCGTATTCGTATGAATGCGATTTTCGACCAGCGCATCTATATGCGTTCGCTTGCGACACGTGATTCACGTACAGAACTATCGCATGCTATTCGTGATGTACTTGATGTTGTGAAAGTCGCTGGGTTCGATTTAATCATCATTGAAACATCTGGTATTGGACAGGGTGATAATGAAATTACGACGATTTCAGATGTCGCAATGTACGTCATGACAAGTGAGTTTGGTGCGCCAACACAACTTGAAAAGATTGATATGATTGACTATGCCGACTTAATCGTTATTAATAAATTTGAACGTAAAGGTTCAGAAGATGCACTACGTCAAGTGCAAAAGCAGTATCAGCGTAGTCATATGCGTTTTGATGAGCCAATTGATCACATGCCTGTTTACGGTACAATTGCGAGTCAATTTAACGATAAAGGTACAAACGCATTATTTGCGGCACTTATTCGTACATTTAATGAGAAGATGGATTTAGATTGGCAAACAAGCTATGAAGAATTCGTTAAGACACAAAAACAAAATGTCATTATTCCAAATGACCGTCGTTATTATTTACGAGAGATTTCAGATACGGTGCGTAACTACCATAAAACAGCAGCAGAACAAGTAGATATCGCACGTCGACTATTTACATTACATGGCTCAATTGAAGCAGTGAAAGCAAATGGTGGAGATGAGGCGACAATCCAAGTTTTAGAGCAATTAGCTTTCCAAACAGAAGAACAACTAACAGCTGAATCACGTACGATTTTACGAAACTGGGAGCAGTTAAAAACGGATTATTCAGGGGATGAATATGTAACAAAAGTACGTGATAAAGAGATTCGCACAATTCTACGCACAGAAAGTTTATCAGGTACAAAAATTCCGAAAGTAGCCTTACCAAAGTATAAAGACTACGGTGAGATTTTAAACTTTGTCTATCGTGAAAATGTTCCAGGACAGTTCCCATTCACAGCAGGCGTATTCCCGTTCAAACGTGAAGGTGAAGATCCAAAGCGTCAATTTGCTGGAGAAGGAACACCAGAACGTACGAATCGTCGTTTCCACTATGTATCAAAAGATGATGATGCCAAACGTTTATCAACAGCTTTTGACTCCGTAACATTATACGGTGAAGATCCAGCAGAACGTCCTGATATTTATGGTAAGGTTGGGGAATCTGGCGTGAGTATTTGTACATTAGATGATATGAAAAAACTCTATGATGGATTCGATTTATGCGCACCATCTACATCGGTGTCGATGACGATTAACGGACCAGCACCGATTATTTTAGCGATGTTTATGAATGCAGCAATCGACCAACAAGTGCAAAAACGTGAAGAAGAGTTAGGCAGAACACTGACCGTCGAAGAATTTATGGAGACGAAAGAACATACGTTGAATGTTGTGCGTGGGACGGTTCAAGCAGATATTCTAAAAGAAGATCAAGGGCAAAATACATGTATCTTCTCTACGGAATTTGCGCTACGTATGATGGGTGACATTCAGCAGTACTTCATCGACCATAAAGTTCGCAACTACTATTCTGTATCGATTTCTGGCTATCATATTGCAGAAGCGGGCGCAAATCCAATTTCACAATTAGCATTCACGCTGGCAAATGGTTTCACATATGTTGAGTACTATTTAAGTCGAGGTATGCATATTGATGATTTTGCACCGAACCTATCGTTCTTCTTTTCGAATGGTTTAGACCCAGAATATACGGTGATTGGTCGTGTTGCACGTCGTATTTGGGCGACAGCAATGCGTAATAAGTACGGTGCAAATGAGCGTAGTCAAAAGTTGAAATATCATGTTCAAACGTCTGGACGAAGCTTACATGCGCAAGAGATTAACTTTAACGATATTCGTACAACACTACAAGCATTAATGGCGCTACAAGATAACTGTAACTCGCTGCATACAAATGCATATGACGAAGCGATTACAACACCAACAGAAGGTTCTGTACGTCGTGCGATGGCGATTCAGATGATTATTACAAAAGAGTATGGCTTAGCGAAGAATGAAAATCCATTACAAGGTTCATTCATCATTGAAGAATTAACGGATTTAGTCGAACAAGCTGTATTAGAAGAATTCGATCGTATTAACGACCGTGGCGGTGTACTTGGTGCGATGGAAACACAGTATCAACGTGGTAAAATTCAAGAAGAATCCATGTTATATGAACATCTAAAACATTCAGGTGAATTACCGATTATCGGTGTGAATACGTACTTGAACCCAAATGAAGAGTCAGACGAATCGATTGATTCAATGGAAGTAGCACGTGCAACGAAAGAAGAAAAAGAGTTACAATTAAAAAATCTACGCACTTTCCAAGAAAAACATCGTGATGAAGCAGAAGAGCAACTTAAAAAATTAAAGCATGTTGCGAAAACAAATGGCAATATTTTCGAACAGTTAATGGAAACAGTTCGTTATGCGAGTCTAGGGCAGATTACAAATGCATTATATGAAGTGGGCGGACAATACCGTCGTAATATGTAGTAGAATGACACAACACCTCTTGCGTATTTCGATACAAAAGAGGTGCTTTCTTTTGTATAAGGACAAAATCATTATTTTTTTGTATAATGACAGGTAAAGAGTTTTTTTAAGGAGCGTTAAATTGATGAAGAAATTCGTTCCAGGTATCATTTTAATAGGACTATTGATTGCGACTTATTTCATGTATAATAAGCAACTGGGCGCAATTCCAATCTTATTGCTCTCATTTTATTTATTCTATATTGTTTACACGCGCATAAAAGTCAACAAAACAACTAAATGATTGTGGTACAATGTAGTACACTGCGTTTATAATAGTAACATCATACTTTATGTATTTAGGAAAGGACGTGCACGAATTGAACCTTCGTGAATTAACTGAAGAAGAATTATTAGAAGAATCGCTAGTCAACCTAGCTTATGGCTTATTAACTGAACAAAAGCAACCACTTGCTTTCACAGAAATCATTGCAGAACTTGAAAAATTAAATGCACGTACACCAGAACAAATGGATGCGTATTTAAACCAATTCTACACAGACATGAACATCGATGGACGCTTCATGGTATTAGCTGAAAATCGTTGGGGCTTAAGAGAATGGTATGCAATTGATCAAGTAGAAGAAGAGATTGCACCAACTGTTAAAACACATAAGAAAAAAGTAAAAGCGGCATTATTAAATGACGATTTATTATTAGATGATGAAGAAATCGAAATCGACTTAGACTTAGTTGAAGAATTCGACGCATATGATGATGACGATGACGACGAAGATGATGACGATTTAGCAGTTCTAGATGTCATTGATGAAGATAAAGATTTAGATGAAGACGAAGAAGAATTAGAAATCGACATCGAAATTGATTTAGATGAAGATGAAGATGATTTAGAAGAAGACGAGGAAGAAGAAGGTTTTAAATAATCTCGTTTTAAAAAAGTGCGAATTTCTTATAAGGAATTCGTACTTTTTTTCTATATGAATTGATAAAAAAAGCAACTTTCCGACAAAAATAATTATCATCTTTAAAAATTTTTTCTGTCAGCGAAATACGGTACAAAAGGAATGAAAGCCCTTCCTAAAATAGCACTTTTACGTCATAACAACAAAATTCTTGACTTACAACTGCAAAAGTAATACTCTTTTATTTGGGCTCCCTTAAAAAGGAGATTGACCGTGTAAATACGACGCTCCCCCTGCAAAATTGCAGGATGGGGGCGTTTTTTCATTTTACAAAATGATTGGAATCACATTACTAAGGAGGTAGTCAATTTGACTAAATATATTTTCGTAACAGGTGGCGTCGTATCATCTTTGGGTAAAGGGATCACAGCAGCATCACTCGGTCGTTTATTAAAAAATCGAGGTTTAGAAGTAACTACACAAAAATTTGATCCTTACATCAACATCGACCCAGGCACAATGAGTCCGTATCAACATGGTGAGGTATTCGTAACGGATGATGGTGCAGAAACAGATTTAGACTTAGGTCACTATGAACGTTTTATTGATATTAACCTTGGTAAACATTCGACTGTTACGTCAGGTCGTGTCTATGCAACTGTGTTGAAAAAAGAGCGTCGCGGTGATTATGAAGGTGGAACAGTGCAAGTTATTCCACATATCACAAATGAAATTAAAGACCGCATTCAACGTGCAGGGCGCGAAACGAATGCAGATATTGTCATTACAGAGATTGGCGGCACAGTAGGTGATATCGAATCATTACCGTTCCTAGAAGCGATTCGTCAGTTAAAACGTGATTTAGGTAGTGAAAATGTATTGTATTTACACTGTACATTAGTACCGTATATCGCAGCTTCAGGAGAATTAAAAACAAAACCAACACAGCACTCTGTAAAAGAGTTACGTTCATTAGGTATTCAACCAAATATTTTAGTTGTACGTTCAGATCGTTCTGTTCCACAAAGTATGAAAGAAAAAATTGCGCTATTCTGTGATGTACATGCACATGAAGTAGTAGAGTGTGTAGATGCAGAAAGCTTATATGATATTCCACTAGCACTATTAGAACAAAATTTAGATGGCATTGTATTAGACCATTTTGGTATGGAAGCGCCAGCAGCAGATATGATGGAGTGGACAGCTTTAGTTGATCGTGTGAAAAATCTATCTAAAACAACAACAGTGGCATTAGTCGGTAAGTATGTCGAATTACAAGATGCTTATATCTCAGTAGCAGAGGCATTAAAACATGCTGGTTATGCACATGATGCTGACATTAACATTCAGTGGATTAATGCAGAAGATGTGAATGCTGAAAATGTAGCATCTTTATTATCAAAAGTTGATGGTATTCTTGTACCGGGTGGTTTTGGAGATCGCGGCGTAGAAGGTAAGATTGAAGCGATTAAATATGCACGTGAGAACGATGTACCATTCTTAGGTATTTGTTTGGGTATGCAAATGGCAGCTGTTGAATTTGCACGTAATGTTTTAGGATTAGATGATGCGCATTCTGCTGAATTAGATGCAGATACAGCACATCCAATTATTGACTTATTACCAGACCAAGAAGATGTAGAAGATTTAGGCGGTACATTACGTCTTGGTTTATATCCATGTAAATTAAAAGAAGGTTCACGAGCAGAAGCAATCTACGGAGAGTCGTTAGTATATGAACGTCATCGTCACCGCTATGAATTTAACAATGCGTATCGTGAGGCGATGGAAGCAGCAGGTCTTGTATTCTCAGGTTTATCACCAGATGGTCGACTAGTAGAAATTTTAGAATTACCTGAGAAGAAATTCTTTGTGGCAGCACAATTCCACCCAGAATTTATCTCACGTCCACAACGTCCACAACCTTTATTCCGCGACTTTATTGGCGCAACAATGAAATAATAATGAAGAAATAGTTGCTGGAACATCGGTGTATAAACATCATCTTCTATAGGTATCAGAAAAAAACGGAATCGTGCTGTGGCGCGGTTCTGTTTTTTCGTTGCGAACTCTAAAAAGAAACATGAATATTTTGTTCCGAACACTATTTTAGCGGGAGAAATATCTCAGTCAAAAAAATATTAAAATTAAAACATTTGAATTCGAAATAAGGGTATAGAGAAAATAAGATTGTGCATTAGAAGGTATTTTAAGTATATAAATGCTCGTTTAAGTAATAAAATTCTATATTTATGATAAAATCTATTTCTAAAAAAAGGGATATTAGGTATGATGAGTATATTAAAAATGTGAGGTGGAAATTTTGACAAAAAAAGCAATCGCCATCGTCGTTGCGTTAGTCGTACTAGTTGCAGCTGGTGGTTTTGGCGTATATTACTATTTTACAAATACGCCAAAGAATAAATATTTATTAAGTGAAAAGAAAAGTTATGAAGATGTAAGCAATTATCTTTCTGAACGATACAAAGATGAAATGGCGTTATCAAATAAAATGCCAAATGAGTCTTACAAATCGAGTATTACATTAGGTGCTGAATTACCTGAAACACTTACAAGTGGTCTTGGTATTCCGGCAGATTTAATTAAATCATCAAAAATTGAATTAAGTGCAGCACATGATCCGAAAAATAGTGCATCTCAATTGGCAATTAATCCGACAATTGGAGATAGCAAGATGGATGCATTCATTTGGAGTGCAGACGCTAAATATCAATATTTACAAGGTCCAATTCTAAAGAACCCGCTACAATTCAATAATGATCAATTTATTGAAGGACTTGAAAAATTAACAGGGGAAAAAATGAGTACTGAAGATGGTTTAACGAATGATACATTAAACCTAAACAGCATCATGAGTACACCGATTTCACAAGATGAGCTAAATGACTTAGTAAATCGTTATATGAAATTCACAATCGACCAATTAAATGATGACTTATTCAAAAAAGGTAGCGAAGAAGTCGACGTATTCGGTAAAAAGCAAAAGCTTGATACAATTACATTAGACATGAAAAATACAGATGTGAAGAATTTAACAATTGCAGTTGTGGAAGAAGCATCGAATGATAAAGATTTACAAAAGCTATTAAAGCAATCAGATGCAACAATTAATGTGAAAAAAGAGTTAGAGACAGTTTTAAAAAGTTTAAAAGAAACAAAAGCAGCCGATTTCCCAGCGATTAAGTCAACAATTTATGTCGATGGTAAAACAATTTTAAAACGTGATATCGTAATTGGTATTGATGAAGAAAAATTACACATTGTCGCTGATACAAAAGTAGACAAAGAAGTACAATTAAAAGTTGTTGGAACAGACAAAGAACAAACAGGGGCATTCACAATTGAAGGTTCATCAACAGGTTCAAAAGACTTTAAAGATGACTACACAATTAAATTATCAGACCAAGATACACCGATGTTTGAAATTCAACTGACAAATGATGAAAAAGTTGATGGTAAGAAGCGTACGAATGCGATGGCTCTGAACTTTACAGCTCCAGATGAAGATCCATTCAAAATTACGTACAATCAAGAGATGACAACAGATGTGAAGAATAATAGCCAAGACTCAAAAGGAACAGTTGCTTTTGATGTACAAGGTGAAAATATTAAACTATTTGTAGATACAAAAACAAAATTAAAAGAACCACTTAAACTAGACGTTCCAAACGCGAAAAATGTGAACGACATGACGGAAGATGAAGTAATCAAATTACGTGAAGAAGTAACAAACGTATTTGCTTCGTTATTTATGGGTTTAGGCGGATTATAAAATAGGAGGAGTGTGTAAATGTCAATCATGAACTTAATGGGCATTTACCACTCTTTTTTATTGAAAAAGTGGTATGTGCTTCTCTATGTTTTAGCGCTTATTGGACTCATTTTAGCTGCGCTTTTATGGTTCAACGCCCATCAACAAAAGGAGACAATCCTACAACTTGGTATTGTTGACCAAGATCAAACTACCGAAACGAATATGATTTTACAAGCAGTCGGTAAGGGGGAGGAGTTCTCAAATCAATTTAAGCTCAAACCCTTTACGAATGAACAAGCAACAAAAGCTTTAGAAAATCATAAGATTGACGGTTATATTGTTTTAAAAGAAGGAATGACGAAAGCTTTTTATAAGAATGGAGAACTACCAATTCACGTCTATACATATGACGAAACATCTGTTCAAAGTATTGTGATTCAGCAATTGGCAGATTCCGTATATAGTCGCTTGATGTTAGCAGAGAGTGGGATTCTAACTTTCGCAGAATTCCAGAAAAAAGCGACAGATGAAGAATTCGTTTCGATGATGATTCGCTTACTCGTGACGGGATTAGACCGTCAAGGTGCATTTGAAGTGGAAGAAGTGAAGACGTATCAACTATCGACTTATGTACTCGTAAGTGCGTACTTCTTATCAATTCTGATTATCTATTGGACGGTTTCGACATTACTGCATATGAATACATCGCAAGCATTACAACAGCGTCTACGCCTCTACCCATTCGTTCAAGAACGTTTGATTTTATCAAGAGGGTTATTTGCGACAACCGTGACAGTTCTTTTTTCAATCATTATGACAATCTGCATTGTTCCATTTACGGCATTCGAAGCCTATAATAGCTTGTATTTAATAACGACATTACTTAGTTATATTTTATCAATTTTCTTCTTATTTACGCTATGTGAATGGGTTCGCTTTTCGATTGGAAAATGGCTTATCTTACTCTACCTACTCGTGTTCTCAGGTGCAGTTATTCCAACACTTTATACACAGCAGTGGCATATGAAAGAAAATCTATTTGCCCAAGTATTTCAACGCATATTAGATTTACTACATGAAAATTACATTACCGACTTTACATTTGTTTTTTATATACAGATTAGCAGTATTGTTCTCATATGGTGTGTTGTGTTAGTTTGGAGGAAATACCGATGAAAAAACAATGGATTTTATATGGATTAACTTGTATCGCAGTCGTTTGCCTTATTGTCTTATTTGAAAAAAGCCAACAGCAAGTATTTAAAATTCCGATACTCATACAAGACGAAGACAAGTCTAAACAGTCAAAAGAGTGGGTCAAGTCAATTCAACAATCGGATTACATCGCTGTTCAATCCTTATCAAACGCGGAAGAAGCGACTGAAAAAATTCGTTTGAATGAAGCGAGCGTGGCACTCATCATTCCAAAAGGCTTTTCGACAAATTTAGCTTCGCAAAGTACGAAAGGAACAGTTCGCCTTGTGCAAGCAGATGGTTTAGTCGCGTCCATTGCAACAGAATTAATCAGTCAGGCACTCTATAAACAGCAAATTCCATATATGATTAAAGATGAACTGAAGAACAAAGAACCGATTGAGAAAATTGAACAAGCCTATGAAAAGAACGAACCAAAGAATCAACTGCAAAAAGCGACATCTACTACACGAACGACAACAGGAAGCTTATTCAATACATTCTTTATGTGCGGGCTCATTTTCTTGTTGAGTTTACAAGTGATCTTTTTACGAAGTATGCGACAATTTAATGTATTCAATCGACTGAAATTATATCGTTTCGCTTGGTTGAAATTAATTAGTAGATATAGCGTATATTCACTCCTCTTTGTGTACATACTCGGAAGTGTGAGTGTATGGATTCTACAAGTACAATCGCCACTCATCGTAAATCTACTCTGGTTAATACCGAGCCAAATCGTACTCGCATGGCTTTTCTTTTTTGTTAGAACGAACAGTCATATGCTTTGGATGACGACGCTCTGGACGATTGTGTATAGTGTCATTTATATCGGAACACAGTTGATGGGAGGGATTATATGATTGCAATTGAACAGGCTACAAAAGCATTTGGTAAAAAGACATTGTTTCACGACCTTAACTTAATGTTTGAGGAGCAAAAAGTAACCGTTCTGCTCGGAGAAAATGGTGCAGGAAAGTCAACATTACTGCATATTCTTGCGGGACTTGAACACTTGAATACAGGGCGTATTTTATATCAAAATAGTCCGATCACTTCGAAACAAATACATGAAATCATCGGTTTTGTACCACAAGAAATTGCGCTTTGGGACCATCTGACAGTACAGCAAAACATTCAATTTTTCAAAAAGCAAAAAAAAGGCGCCATCTCTGACGAACAAATTAAGCGTTATTGTGAGCAATTACATCTCGTTGATTTACATCAGCCTATTTCAAAACTCTCGGGCGGTACGAAGCGTAAAGCTAATCTTTTAATCGGCTTATTACACCAACCGAAGTTTCTCATTTTAGATGAACCAACTGTAGGGATTGATTTAAAATCACGTTATGAAATTCAAGCACTCATTCGACAATTAAAGTCGACTTGTACAATTGTCATGACGACACATCATTTAGACGAAGTAGAAGCAGTAGCTGATTACATTATCACGATAGGAAAAGATCCTTTTTATAAACAAGTCTTGCAAGAAAAAGGTTTGCCATTCATAGAAGCAAATGAAGTATAGTAAATAAAAAAGGGGCTGGATTTACATCCAAGCCTCTTTCTTCATTTAAATTATTCCCCGTCAACCATTTCATCATAGGCAATTTTTATCGCTTCATAAATGAATGAGGCAGCGAGTGTATGCGGTACGACAATACGCTCACCCAAGTCATTCGGTAGTAAACCTTTTCGAATGCCCATTGAGATATACGTATAGGCATAATCCGCCATTGCACCAGCGTCTTCTGCTTTTTCGGATGTCACGACACCGAAAGGAATGAATTGTTCATACAGTTTTTTTGCAAAAGCAAGTGCTTCAGGGTGATCTGCATGACGTGTAAAGATACATACACGATCTTGCTCGGTAAGTGTAATGGAATCATTCCATGCATGTAAATTCGTAAACTTCTCCTCTGCATGTAGTGCATTCATCTCAATCGCATGTAATTCATCATAACAAACAAAGAATACGCGACCATGTCCAAACGTCGCTTGCGCAAGAAGGCGTGCTGTCTCTTCAATTGCTTCTTCTTCCGAGCCACTAATTCTTTGGAATAAACCATTTAACTGCGTTGTTAACATTTTTAACATTCTTTTTTCACCTCATAAGTTATATTATAATATGGTTGAAATAGAATGTAAAAATAGGACTGAATCATAGATTTTGGGGAATATATAAGTAGAGCTGTTAGGAGAAAAAAATGAAGAAAATATTAATTGTAGATGACCAAGCAGGAATTCGCCTTTTATTAAACGAAGTATTTAAAAAAGCCGGCTATGAAACCTATTTAGCCGCAAACGGTTTGGAAGCGATTCGTTTTTTAGAAAATATCATCATGGATTGTATGTTGTTAGATATGCGTATTCCCGGAGCCAATGGTATTCAAATCTTGAAACATTTGCAAAAGTTAGGTCAAAAGATGCCCATTATTATGATGACAGCTTATGGTGAGCAGGATTTATTAGATCAAGCAAAAGAACTTGGTGCTACACATTACTTTACAAAGCCATTTGATATTAAAGAATTGCAAAATACCGTCAATAATTTGTTGGAAGATTAGGGTGACGAGGTAGAATTAGGGATTTTTTTTTGATAAAATAATAATACAATGTGCTGACTGATATGGCACGCATCCTGAAGGAGGATTTTATATTATGGCTTTAGTATCGATGACAGAAATGTTAAACAAGGCAAAAGAAGAAAAGTATGCAGTAGGACAATTTAACATCAACAACTTAGAGTGGACACAAGCAATTCTTCAAGCAGCAGAAGAAGAAAAATCACCTGTAATTTTAGGCGTATCTGAAGGCGCTGGTAAATACATGGGCGGTTTTGTAGCAGTTGTGCACATGGTTAAAGGGTTAATGGAATCTTACGGTACAACTGTGCCTGTAGCCATTCATTTAGACCACGGCTCAAGCTTCGAAAAATGTAAAGAAGCTGTAGATGCAGGTTTCACGTCTGTAATGATCGATGCATCGCACCACCCATTTGAAGAAAATATTGAAATTACACATAAAGTAGTGGAATATGCACATTCAAAAGGTGTTTCTGTAGAAGCAGAATTAGGCACTGTTGGCGGTGACGAAGATGGCGTAATCGGTGGTATCATGTACGCTGATCCTGAAGAATGCCGTAAGATGGTAGAAGCAACAGACATCGACTGTCTTGCACCAGCACTTGGTTCAGTACACGGACCATACAAAGGTGAGCCAAACTTAGGTTTCAAAGAAATGGAAGAAATCTCGAAATTAACGCATTTACCACTAGTATTACATGGTGGTACTGGAATTCCAACTAAGGATATCCAACGTTCAATTTCATTAGGAACAGCTAAAATTAACGTGAATACAGAAAACCAAATTGCTGCTACAAAAGCAGTACGTGAAATTTTAGAAAACGATAAAGTTGTCTACGATCCACGTAAATTCTTAGGTCCAGCACGCGAAGCAATCAAAACAACAGTGATTGGTAAAATGCGTGAATTTGGTAGTTCACAAAAAGCATAATTCCTATTCAATTTAATATGAAGTATAATGTAGGAGAAGTGTGGATTTTTAAAATTCATGCTTCTCCATTTGTCATATTTTCAGGGGGAAAACATAATGAAATTTTTTATTGATACAGCAAACTTTGATGAGATTAAAGAAGCACATTCATGGGGGATTATTTCAGGTGTAACAACAAACCCATCACTTGTAGCAAAAGAAAAAAACATCTCATTCCACGATCGTTTAAAAGAGATCGCAGAATTAGTTGATGGTTCAGTATCTGGTGAAGTAATCTCACTTGATGCAGAAGGTATGATTAAAGAAGGTCTAGAACTTTCAAAAATTCACCCGAACATCACAGTAAAATTACCGATGACACCAGCTGGTTTAACAGCTTGTTCAACTTTAACAAAAGAAGGCATTAAAACAAATGTAACGCTTATTTTCTCTGCAAACCAAGCTCTATTAGCTGCACGCGCAGGCGCAACATATGTATCACCATTCATTGGACGTTTAGATGATATTGGTCAAGACGGTGTAGAATTAATTCGTGAAATCGCAGAAATCTTTGCCATCCACGAAATTCCTTCTCAAATCATCGCAGCATCAATCCGTCACCCACAACACGTAACACAAGCTGCATTAGCAGGCGCGCATATCGCTACAACACCATATAATGTGTTAGCGCAATTATTTAATCACCCGTTAACAAACAAAGGTATTGAAGGATTCATGAAAGATTGGGCAAATAAAGATCAATAAGCAAGGAGATTTCTAAATGGACGTTTATAAAATTCAAGGTCAAAAACGTCTGCAAGGAACCATTAAAGTGAGCGGCGCTAAAAATAGCGCTGTCGCTTTAATCCCTGCATCGATTTTGGCTAGTTCTCCAGTAACAATTGAAGGATTACCAGAAATTTTAGATGTGTGGACGTTGAAATCTTTACTCGAAGAAATCGGTGGACAAGTCACATTTGAAGATGGCGTGATGTCAATTAATCCTGAGACCATGATTGATATGCCGCTACCAAACGGTAATGTGAAAAAGCTACGCGCTTCATATTACTTGATGGGTGCGATGTTAGGTCGCTTTAAACAAGCAGTCATTGGACTTCCAGGTGGTTGTTACTTAGGACCACGTCCAATTGACCAACATATTAAAGGATTTGAAGCACTTGGCGCAAAAGTGACCAATGAGCATGGCGCTATTTATCTACGTGCAGATGAATTAAAAGGTGCAAAAATTTATCTAGATGTAAGCAGTGTAGGTGCAACAATTAATATTATGTTGGCAGCTGTGCTTGCAAAAGGACAAACAATTATTGAAAATGCTGCAAAAGAACCAGAGATTATTGATGTGGCTACGCTTTTAACGAGCATGGGCGCAAAAATTAAAGGTGCTGGCACGAATGTGATTCGTATTGACGGTGTTGAAAGTTTAAGTGGTACAAAACATACGATTATTCCAGACCGTATTGAGGCAGGTACATATATGATTATGGCCGCAGCAATTGGTGATGGAATTACAATCGATAATGTTATCCCGCTTCACTTAGAACCCATCACAGCAAAATTACGTGAAATGGGCGTAGAGGTACAAGAATATGAAGAAAAAATTCATATTCCAAAAGTAGAGAAGTTAAAATCAGTAGACATTAAAACACTTGTTTACCCAGGCTTCCCAACAGACTTACAACAACCATTCTCCGTTTTACAAACACAAGCACATGGTACATCTGTTGTAACAGATACGGTGTACTCTGCGCGCTTTAAACACATTGCAGAATTGAAGCGTATGGGAGCTACAGGTCAAGTAGAGGGTCGTTCATCTATTATTAAAGGAGCAACACCTTTGACTGCGGCATCTGTAACAGCGACAGATTTACGAGCAGGCGCAGCGCTTGTTATTGCAGGTTTACTGGCTTCAGGTGAAACAGAAATTCACGACATTTATCATATTGAGAGAGGCTATAGTGGCCTCATTGAAAAATTGCGTGGTTTAGGTGCTGTTATTGACAAAGTTACATTAACAAGTGCCGCTGTAACAGAAGAAAAATAGTGAACAATTTGTTGAAAACAGCACTATAATTTTCTCACTGTGCTACAATAGATTTGGTTTAAACCATTCCACTATTAAGAAAAAGTGGCAAACGGGAGGAACAGTAAAAGATGAAACGCAGTTTATCAATGGAAGTAGTACGTGTAACAGAAGCAGCGGCAATCGCATCAGCAAGATGGATGGGCCGAGGATTAAAAATCGAAGCAGATGATGCAGCAACAACAGCGATGCGTCAAGTATTCGACTCAATTCCAATGGACGCAGTAGTAGTAATCGGTGAAGGTGAAATGGACGAAGCGCCAATGCTATACATCGGTGAAAAATTAGGTTCAGATCCAAATGGACCACAAGTAGATATCGCAGTAGACCCACTTGAAGGTACGAATATCGTAGCAGCTGGTAGCGGTAATGCGTTAACAGTACTTGCAATTGCAGATAGAGGAAATCTACTTCATGCACCAGATATGTATATGGACAAAATTGCGGTTGGACCAGAAGCAGCTGGAAAAATCGACATTAATGCATCTGTAACAGATAACTTAAAAGCTGTAGCAGAAGCAAAAGGCAAGCATATCGAGGATGTTGTAGCAACGTTGTTAAAACGTGATCGACACCAAGCAATCGTAGACGAAATCCGTGCAGCGGGAGCTCGTATTAAATTCATTAATGACGGCGACGTAGCAGCAGCTATTAATACAGCATTTGATGAAACAGGTGTAGATATTTTATTCGGTACAGGCGGTGCACCAGAAGGCGTAATCGCAGCAGTAGCTTTAAAATGTCTAGGCGGAGAATTCCAAGGTCGTTTAGTTGCATCGAACGATGAAGAAATCGCTCGTTGTGAAAAAATGGGAATTGAAGTAAACACAGTTTTATACATGGATGATTTAGTAAAAGGTGATGACGCAATCTTTGCAGCGACAGGTGTAACAGATGGCGAATTACTAAAAGGTGTTCAGTTCAAAGGTGGACACTGTACAACAGAATCAGTTGTAATGCGTGCAAAATCTGGTACTGTCCGTTTTGTAGAAGGTCGCCATAGTTTAACGAAAAAACCAAACTTATACATGGAAGACTAAACAAAACTTTCTCATTCTACTTATATAATTGCTCGGCAGCGCAAGCTGTCGAGCCCTTTCTTTCTATACATCTCTTTTAAATTCCCATGCATTGCATATAAAATAAATAAAAAAATAATATAAGAGTGGTGTTGAATAAATATGCCGGCATTAACAATTTCACAACTTGAGGATATGAAACTCAAGGATCTTTATGCGCTCGCAAAAGAGTATAAAGTATCTTATTATAGTAAATTAACGAAAAAAGAATTAATCTTTGCTATTTTAAAATCAAGAGCTGAACAGGAAGGATACTTCTTCATGGAAGGGATTTTAGAAATCGTCTCACAAGAAGGTTTCGGATTCTTACGTCCAATTAACTATTCGCCAAGTTCTGAAGATATTTATATCTCTGCATCTCAAATTCGTCGTTTTAGCTTACGTAATGGAGATAAAGTAACGGGTAAAGTACGTCCACCAAAAGAAAACGAACGTTATTATGGTTTACTACACGTAGAAGCAGTAAATGGTGAGAATCCTGAGACTGCAAAAGAACGTGTTCATTTTCCGGCTTTAACACCACTATATCCAGATCGACAAATCAAACTAGAAACAACACCGACGAAATTATCAACACGAATTATGGATTTAGTTGCACCGGTTGGTTTTGGACAACGTGGGTTGATTGTAGCGCCACCAAAAGCAGGTAAAACGCTATTATTAAAAGAAATAGCGAATGCCATTACAGAAAAGTATCCTGAAGCTGAATTAATTGTTTTATTAATCGATGAACGTCCTGAGGAAGTAACAGATATTGAGCGTTCTGTTCAAGCGGATGTTGTCAGCTCGACATTCGATGAATTACCTGAAAATCATGTAAAGGTAGCAGAATTAGTATTAGAGCGTGCGATGCGCCTTGTGGAACATAAACGTGATGTCATTATTTTAATGGACTCGATTACACGTTTAGCACGTGCTTATAACTTGGTTATTCCACCAAGTGGACGTACACTTTCAGGTGGTATTGACCCAGCTGCCTTCCATCGTCCAAAACGATTCTTCGGTGCTGCACGTAATATCGAAGAGGGCGGAAGTCTAACAATTTTAGCAACTGCTCTAGTTGATACGGGTTCACGCATGGATGAAGTGATTTATGAAGAGTTCAAAGGTACAGGGAACTTAGAATTGCACTTAGATCGAAATTTAGCAGAGCGTCGTATTTTCCCAGCGATTGATATTCGTCGTTCAGGAACACGAAAAGAAGAATTACTCATTCCAAAAGAACAATTGAATAAGTTGTGGGGAATTCGTAAAACATTTGCGGATGCACCTGACTTTACAGAGAAGTTCTTGAAAAAACTACGTACATGTAAAACGAATGAAGAATTTTTTGAAAAGCTTGATTCAAGTATGAAAAAAGCAACGAATGGTAAAGGGCTTATTTAATCTTACATAATAGAGGCTCAAAACATTTTATTTATGTCATATCGAGAAAAATAAATTGCATTCAAATAAGGTCTTTGTTATAATTTGATTCATGATGCAATCATTACGTGTTGCATATGCGACAGATGATTCTGGGTCGTGTAAGGCAACAGTTTGATATTAACTACTCTGTTCCAGATGGTTCAGGGCGAGAGGAGAAACAAACATGAAACAAGGTATTCACCCAGATTACAAAGAAGCAACAGTAACTTGCTCTTGTGGTAACACTTTCAAAACTGGTTCAGTAAAAGAAAACATCGTTGTCGAATTCTGCAACGAATGTCACCCATTCTACACTGGCCGTCAAAAATTCGCGTCTGCTGATGGACGTGTTGATCGTTTCAACAAAAAATACGGTCTTAAATAATTCAACTCGAATTATTAAAATACCTGCTAGGCGCTTCGTCGCTTAGCAGGTATTTTTCGTTTTATATAGGTGTGGATTCCCATTCGCGCGTGGAATAGTCCCTTTCGTCGGGGGAGATTCCCTTTGGCGCGCGGATTTGTCCCTTTCGATGGTGGTGTTTCCCTTTCGCGCGTGGAATAGTCCCTTTCGCAGGCGGCGTTTCCCTTTGGCGCGTGGATTTGTCCCTTTTAACGGCGAAGATTCCCTTTGGCGCGTGGATTTGTCCCTTTCGTCGGAGAAGATTTCCTTTCGTGCGTGGATTTGTCCCTTTCAAAGGCGAAGATTCCCATTCGCGCGTGGATTTGTCCCTTTCGTCGAAGGAGATTCCCATTCGCGCGCAGATTTGTCCCTTTCAAAAGCGAAGATTCCCTTTCGTAAGCGAATCAGTCCCTTTCAACGCCAAACTCCTTTTAAAAAAAGTGCGAAAATGACCATGTATTTAACCTTGATAAAAAGGGTAGATTCCTGTAGTATAAAGCACGTTGTTTAAAATAAAATCATCGTTTTACATCATATAAAATTTTGAATTTACATATAAATAATGCCATAATTATAGAATGAAGAAAGGGGTATTCCAATGTATGTAACGCAGCAAAATGGCTGGATTGAAGTAATTTGCGGTAGTATGTTCTCTGGGAAGTCGGAGGAGTTAATTCGTCGTGTACGTCGTGCACAATTTGCGAAACAACGCATTGCAGTATTCAAGCCACAAATTGATAATCGTTATAGTGAAGAAGCCGTTGTATCACATAATGGCACAACCGTTATTGCTTATCCGATTCAAGAACCATCAGAAATGTGGGATTATATCTCAGACGAGTACGATGTTATAGCAATTGATGAAGCCCAATTCTTTGGTCACGATATTATCGAAACGGTACAAAAATTAGCAGATCATGGCTATCGCGTGATTTTAGCTGGACTTGACCAAGATTTTAAAGGCGTTCCATTTGGACCGATGCCATTTTTAATGGCGATTGCGGAACAAGTCACGAAATTACAAGCTGTATGTAGCGAATGTGGCTCACCAGCTAGTCGCACACAGCGTTTAATTAACGGAGAACCTGCAAAAGCGGACGATCCTGTTATTTTAGTAGGTGCATCTGAAGCATACGAGCCAAGATGTCGTCATCATCACTTTGTACCAGAAGGTAAGACATCTGTTGTAGAAAAGTGATGAAAAAAGTCGTTTTTTAGGGTAAAATATATAGGATGATTTTTAAAAGAGTAGCAAGAGTTACTCTTTTTCTTTATACTATTATAGGGACAATAAATAGATAAAACATGATATAGATTAGGAATAAGAAAGGAAAAGGTGAAAATATATGTTTGATCGCCTTCAAGCAGTTGAGGACCGTTATGAACGTTTAAATGAGTTATTAAGTGACCCGGACGTTGTATCGGATAATAAAAAATTAGCACAATATTCAAAAGAACAATCAGATATTCAAGAAACAGTTGAAGTGTATCGTGAGTATAAATCAATTAAAGAGCAAATCACTGACGCAAAAGAGATGTTAGACGAAAAGCTTGATCCAGATATGAAAGAAATGGTTAAAGAAGAATTAAAAGAACTAGAAGTACAAGTACCAGGCTTAGAAGAGCGCCTAAAAGTACTTTTAATTCCAAAAGACCCGAATGACAGTAAAAACGTAATCATGGAGATTCGTGGAGCAGCAGGTGGAGACGAAGCAGCCTTATTCGCAAACTCTCTATTCCGTATGTACAGTAAATATGCGGAAACACAAGGCTGGAAAATCGAAGTTATGAACGCGAATCCAACAGAACTTGGTGGGTATAAAGAGATTGTCTTCATGATTAATGGACAAGGCGCTTACTCAAAATTCAAGTATGAAAGTGGCGCACACCGTGTACAACGTGTTCCAGAAACAGAATCACAAGGTCGTGTACACACATCTACATCAACAGTAGTGGTTATGCCAGAAGCAGAAGAAGTAGAATTAGACTTACAAGAAAAAGATATTCGTGTCGACATCTATCACGCATCAGGCGCAGGTGGTCAGCACGTTAATAAAACCGCATCAGCTGTACGTATGACGCATATTCCAACAGGCGTTGTTGTAGCGATGCAAGATGAACGTTCACAATTAAAAAATCGCGAAAAAGCGATGAAAATTTTACGTGCGCGTGTATATGATAAATTACAACAAGAAGCGCAAAGTGAATACGATGCAGAACGTAAATCAGCTGTTGGTACAGGTGACCGTTCGGAGCGTATTCGCACATACAACTATCCACAAAACCGTGTAACGGATCACCGTATTGGCTTAACAATTCAAAAATTAGACCAAATCATCGAAGGTAAGCTCGATGAAGTATTCGATGCACTAATTATGGAAGAACAAGCGAAAAAATTGGACCAACTAAATGAACCAAGAATGTAAGCAAGTTTTCGAGGCCCTTCAATGGGCTTCTTCTTTTTTAGAGGAAAAAAATCGTGAGGCGAATGCAGCCCGCTTACTACTTCAGCATGTTTTAGCTGTTGATTATACAGGTCTCATGTTGAACATGCGCGAGCCTTTAACGGAAGAACAGCAACAACAATTTGAGGAGCTAATCCACGCTCATATCGCTGGTAAACCAGTTCAATATTTAATTGGAACAGAACAATTTTACGGTCGTACATTCCAAGTGAATGAAGCTGTATTAATTCCAAGACCAGAAACGGAAGAATTAGTAGAGCAAGCACTAGAGCGGATGACAGCAAAGTTCGGTGATGCATCATTATCACTTGTGGATATTGGAACAGGCAGTGGTGCAATTGCAGTTACGCTAAAAAAAGAGCGCCCGAGTCTGCAAGTAACAGCTACTGACCTAAGTGAAGATGCACTTCAAACTGCAAAACAAAATGCACAACTGTTAGAAGCAGATGTCACTTTTTTGCAGGGTGATTTAACAGCACCTGTTCAACATCAAAAGTTCGATGTTGTACTATCAAACCCACCGTACATTGCGTTCGACGAAGTGAATGTGATGAATGAAGTAGTATTAGAACATGAACCGCATACAGCTCTATTCGCTGAAGAAAATGGTCTTCAGTTGTATCGTCGACTTTGTGAGGAGTTACCGCATATTGTGCATAACCAAGCAATTATTGGCTTAGAAATAGGTTATCAACAAGGTGAAGCTGTGTATAACTTATTGAAAAAAAGTTTTCCACAGGGAAAAGTAGAAGTTTTAAAAGATTTATTTGGACAAGATCGTATGGTTTTTTGTGAAATCGGATAGTTATCCACAGCTGTAAAGTATAAAACCTTTACATTTATAAAATAATTAAAAAATGGTGCGAAATGCGTAGTATCAATACTTATAAGAAGTCTAAAGCACCTATTTTCAAATAAATTCGTATATTTCTGAAAAATTTATGCACAGAATTTCACGAAATATCCACAATTTCAATCGAAAAATCAAAAATGTGCATAACTTTCTGAAAAATTGTGTGGGAGGAAGAACAAAATGGAGACAAAACGAGTAGTCGTCAATCCAGATGGTACATTTACTTCTGCCTATGATGAAGCAGTTCAATTATTAAAAGCAGGTGAGGTTGTCGCATTTCCTACCGAAACAGTTTATGGACTAGGTGGCGTTGCAACAAGTGATGCGGCAGTTGCTAAGATTTATGAAGCAAAAGGTCGACCATCTGACAATCCATTAATCGTTCACATTGGAACAATTGAAGAAATTGATCGCTATGTAATCGATGTAAATGATAAGGCAAAAAAATGTATGGATGCATTTTGGCCAGGCCCTCTAACTGTTATTTGTAAAGTGAAGCCGAATATACTATCTGAAAAAGTAACAGCTGGTTTGGATACAGTTGGTTTACGTATGCCAAGCCATCCCGTATCACTACAATTGTTACGACATCTAGGTGAACCAGTTGCTGCGCCAAGTGCGAACCGAAGTGGTAAGCCAAGTCCAACAGAAGGTATTCACGTAGAAGAAGACTTAGCAGCTAGAATTCCGATGATTGTAGATGGTGGCGCAACAGGAATCGGTGTGGAATCAACAGTAATTGATTGCACATTGGATATACCCACCATTCTACGTCCGGGTGGTGTCACAAAAGAAATGTTGGAAGCTGTCATTGGAGAAGTTCATCAACCAACACACTTAGAACAAAAAGAAGGTGCCCCAAAAGCGCCCGGTATGAAATATACACATTATGCACCGAATGCGCCTGTTTATATGATTGAAAAAGATGAAGAGAAAATCCAGTCTGCAATTCAAGCGCTGCATAAAGAAAATAAAAAAGTAGCTTTACTCGCGCCAGAAAATTATGCGTGTGAGCAAGCGGATTATTTCTTCTCATTTGGACAAGATACACAAGAAGAGATGGCGTTACATCTGTATCATGCATTACGTGCTTGTGACGCAACGGATGCAGACATTGTACTCGCAACTGCGACAACGACAGATGGTGTGGGTTCAGCTATTATGAACCGACTTGAAAAATCAGCAGGCGGTAATTGGTATAAATAAAAGTTTTCAAAGAGAATCACGCAATCAAGTGATTCTCTTTTTTCTTTTCTCTAGATAGTATGTGTTAAGATGAATATAATAAAAATAGATGGAAATAAATAATGTACGAAGTCATAGTTGATACTTTAGGCATAATATTTTTTTGGTAAAATGTATCATTTTTCCTTCTATTTAAGGTATAATTTAACTATAAGAGAGGTGCGCCATGCAAATTTATTTTATTTGTACAGGTAATACATGTCGAAGCCCAATGGCAGAAGCAATTTTGAAACATAAGAAATTAGAAAATGTGGATGTATATTCAGCAGGTGTTTATGCACAATCAGGTGTTCCAATGTCTACAAATGCACAAATTGTATTACAAGAACATGGAATTGAAGCGCAACATCAGTCTTCACCAGTAGATGTAAATCGATTAAATCAGTCAGATTTAATTTTGACGATGACAGGATCGCATTTACATGCACTATTGCAAGTATACCCACACATTGCGGATAAAGCATTTACATTACATGAATACGTATATAATATGCAAAAAGATGTATCGGATCCATACGGTGGAAGTGTAGATGTCTATCGTCGTACATTTGAAGAACTACAACGTTTGATTGACGCACTTCAATCGAAAATAGTGGAGGATTAATACATGGAAAAAGAAAATAAGCACGCATTTAGTTTACGTAAAAAGTTAGTCTTATTTGTAGTAGCATTAGCAGTCATTACATACGGGACGAGCTTAGTATTTATACAATATATTCAGCCTACGTTCTTTCCCGATTCCAATGTATTAGTATTTGAGATTGTAACGTTTAGTTTAGGGGTTATGTGGTCTGGTATTTTAGCAGCAATTTTAGCGTTCTTTATTATTAAGCCGTTACAACAACTTGAAAAAGTAGCGCTAGAAGCAGCAAAAGGGAATATTCATCAAGAAATTGAGGTTCGTAAATCAAAAGATGAAATCGAATCTTTAGCGAATGCTTTTCAAACGATGCTTGTCAACTTGCGTCAAATGGTCAGTAGTATTGAAGATAATTTTCAACAAACGAATCAAACGGTTCGCGCTTTATCAGTAGAATCAAAAGAAGCTTTAGAACAGTCGGATGCCATTGCCCAAACAATCGCACAGATTTCAGAAGGCGCTGTAGATTCAGCCATCTCGATTCAAAATACAGCTGAAGCGATGGAAGATGTACGTTCACTAGCAGATGAAGTGAATAATCACGCAGTAACTTCTTCAGAGTATTCTCGAAAAATGATTGGTGAACTGAATCGCACAACAACAGCCATTGAACAACTTGTGAAGGGGATTCAAGATATGGCTGAGGGGAATCGTCTTGCGTTACAAGATATCCACCAATTAGAACGCAATGCTAATGAAGTTGAGAAGATTATTTTATTAGTCGGTTCAATTGCAGAGCAAACGAATTTACTGGCATTGAATGCGTCAATTGAAGCAGCGCGCGCTGGTGAGCATGGTAAAGGATTTGCAGTTGTAGCAGAAGAAGTACGTAAACTTGCGGATGGTAGCGCGGAAGCAGCAAAAGGTGTTGCGAAATTAATTCAAGTGATGCAAGCAGACGTTGTACAAGTTGTAGGTAAGATGACGTCACAAGTTGAAATTGCAGAACATGAAATGGCACGTGTCAACGAAACAACAGACGCTGTTTCAAGTATGAATCAGATTGTGAATAAGATGGCATCTTCAGTAGATGAAATCTCAACATTTGTTGGAAAACAGTTACACAATATTGAACAAACAGCACAACAGTCACAAGAAGTAGCAGCGATTGCTGAGGAGACAAGTGCAGGAGCGCAGGAAGTTCGTAGTGCGACAGAAGAACAAGCTCGTTCGATTTCGCAAATGGATGACCTATCACGCAACTTACAAGTACAATCAGAAGAACTGCATAAAACCATTCAGCAATTTAAGTAATATAATAGTAGAAAAGAGAAATCACTTGGGGAAAGTGGTTTCTTTTTTTATTTCAGAGATGGATTTAATCCATAGAACATTTAAAAAAGAGTGTTCTCTTCACCTTCAATTTTGAAGTTTATAGAAAAGGTGAATTATTTGGTCAAGACTTTTAAAACATACTTGTCACGCTTTCGTCATATTTTGATATTTTTTTAAAATCGACTTCATTTTCTCATTGCGCGAATGGATGTTTTTATTATATAGTATTCAATACTTCAATTGAAATACTCTAATTAAAGTATTTTAATTCAAAATGAAAACAAAAAGGGGAACATCATAGAATATGAAATTCAAAGATTTTATTAAAGGTAAAAGTATTGGTTCAGCTATGTTCATGGCGATTTTTTATGTCGTAGTTATGCTTGGTATTTTTTTAGCTGGTTACTCGGCACTTCCGGGAAACATCGACCGCTTACATGTAGCCATCGTAAACGAAGACGAAGGTGCATATGGTAAACAAATCGCAAAAAGTCTTGAAAAAGAATTACCATTTAAACATATTGAAAAAGATTTAACGAATAAAGAAGCAATGAAAGAATTGAACGACAACGAAGTAGCGATGGTTGTTCGTATTCCAAAAACATTCTCAAAAGATTTACAAGATGGTAAAACAAGTTCATCAATTGACTTTAGTGTGAACGAAGCATCTGCCACAGCAGTATCTTCAACAATGACACAAGTAGCAAGTCAAATTAATGCACAACTAAGTAAGCAATTCTCAACGCAAACAGCTGAAGGAATTTTAGCGCAGTTACAAGTTCCAAAAGAACAAGCAAAAGAGATGGCTGAAGCAATTCAAACAAGCTATCAAGGTAACATTAAAATTATCAACGATGTACCGGCAGGCATGCAAAATAACATGCTACCAATGTTCTTAACGATGTCACTATATATTGGTGCCATGATTGGTTCAATGATGTTAGTAGGTGCATTCAAATTAAATCGTGGTAAAGCGACAAAAACACGTCTCTTCACGTATATGCAATTAGCATCAATCATCATTGGTGTGATTGCAGGTATTGCTTCAACAATTATTTCATTCTTATTAATCGACCATTTAGAAGGATCGAAAGCATTCTTCGAAATGTGGGGACAACAAGCATTAAACTACTGGGTATGCTTCAACTTCACAGCTATGTTCATCTTCTTATTAGGCGATGCAGGTATGATTGTGAATATTCCAGTACTGCTTTACCAAACAATTTCAAATGGTGCAACAATCTCTTACGATATGATGTACGCACCATTCCAATGGGGTAGCCACATTACGCCAATGTTCTATTCGGTTCAAGCGTACTTTGCAAACATCTTTGGTAATACATCTGCCGCACCATTTATTTGGGGACTAGTAGCAGTAGGCGTAGTCGCAATGTTAATTAACATCATCATTGCTTGGTTATTACACCGTCCACTACCACTCGACAAACCAGAGGCAGAAGCAACAGCTAAATAATGTAGCAACATATAGGAGCTGAAGAAGTGAGTATTCAAATATTTATTTTAAGTAACTTAATGGAACAGAGCGCCTATCCATATCAACTCAAGAAAAAATTAGCTGACTTTAAAATTCTCGATTTGAATAACTCACTATCAGAAAGTCGGCTATACTATAATTTTGAATCGCTAAAAAAACAAGGTTTGATTGCAGTAGAAGAAGTACTGCATGAAGAACATCGTCCAGATAAGCAGATGTTCACGATTACAGAAAAAGGTCGTGAACAGCTCGCTGGAAAAATCTATAAAGTGTTCGAACAAGCGATTGGCATTGATGATATGATGGTTGGTTTGGGCAATCTTGAATATGTCGATTGTTATCGCGTACGTGCGATACTTGAGAAAAAGCTCGACAAGTATAAAAAGAATTGGGCGATGATTACGACATTTGATAGCGAAAAATATGTAACGACACGCTATGCGGATCTACGTACGATGATGGATGCCTATACGACGGAACGATATGAACAATTAATTCGTTATATGGAACAAATCATTGAATATGTAGAACAATACGAAAAAAAATGAGAGATGGGCGATTCAGTCCATCTCTTTTTGTTGAAAGAAATTCAGGTTTGAAATAGGTTTTGATTCACTAAAGAAGTAAAAATGGAAAAAAGATAACATTTTTTGTCCATATAGTAAGAATTATCAGAAAAATTAACGTATTGTATAAATCTGCAAAGTTCGGTATTATGGATTTAAAGAGATGTTTTATTTATTTGAAAGCTCTGATTACTATCTATAACTTAACTATATAATCTTTTTAAGTTTTAAATGTTCGTCTTATGGGCGTGGAAGGACCTTAAATTTTGAAAATATATGTCTTTCTCAATGTAAAAATGGTAATATTGTAGTGAACCTTAAACATAATGAAAAGAGGGATTAAATTGAAAATCGCAATTTCATCTGACCATGGCGGAAACAATTTACGTAAGGAGATTATGGCCTTACTAGATGAGCTAGGATTCAGTTATGAAGATTTTGGACCTCAAGACGACAGCTCTGTAGATTACCCTGATTATGCAAAACCAGTATCAGAAGGTGTTGCTTCAGGTAATTTCGATAAAGGTATTTTAATTTGTGGTACAGGCATTGGTATGTCAATCGCTGCAAATAAAGTAAAAGGAATTCGTTGTGCATTAGTACATGACGTATTCTCAGCAAAAGCTACACGTTGCCATAATGATTCAAACATTATCGCAATGGGTGAACGTGTAATCGGCCCTGGCCTTGCGCGTGAAATTGTCGCAACTTGGTTACAAACAGATTTTGAAGGTGGTCGTCATGAACGCCGCATCGAAAAAATCACTGCACTTGAAGAACAAAAATAAGCGCAATTCGTAAGGAGACATGATCATGTTAGACACAATCTCGCAAGATCTAACCATCTTATTAAATGAATTAGCAGAACAAGCCACTTTTAAAAAGGGGCAGTTATTTGTTGTCGGATGTTCCACATCTGAAGTCAAAGGTGCAAAAATCGGTACAGCAGGTGGGTTGGAAATTGCAGAAGCACTGTATCAACCACTTGAACAATTTGCAAAACAGCATGGACTCTATTTAGTATTCCAAGGCTGTGAACATATTAATCGTGCTTTAACAATGGAGAGAGAAGCAGCAGAACGCTATCAATTAGAAGAGGTTGCTGTTATTCCAGTCGTCAAAGCAGGAGGATCAATGTCAGCATATGCTTATCGTCATTTACAAGATCCCGTCGTTGTAGAGACTGTACAAGCTCATGCAGGAATTGATATCGGCCAAACATTAATCGGTATGCATTTAAAGAGGGTGGCAGTTCCTGTTAGAACATCTGTCCAACGTATTGGTGAAGCTGTTGTAACAGTTGCAAAAACTCGTTTAAAACTAGTCGGTGGAGAACGAGCAGTATATACATTAGATTAATTAATTATTTAGGGGGCAAAGAGAAATGGAAAAACTTGCAGCAAAAGATAAGGCGGTATTTAACGCAATTGAATTAGAATTTGCACGCCAACAAGAAAACATCGAGTTAATCGCTTCAGAAAATATCGTAACAAAAGCAGTAATGGAAGCACAGGGTTCTGTATTAACAAACAAATATGCAGAAGGTTATCCTGGGAAACGCTACTACGGTGGTTGTGAATTCGTAGATATCGTAGAAGATATCGCGCGTGATCGTGCAAAAGAATTATTCGGTGCAGAATACGTTAACGTACAGCCTCACTCGGGTGCACAAGCAAACATGGCAGTTTATTTCACAATTCTTGAGCAGGGCGATACAGTGCTGGGTATGAACTTAGCACATGGTGGTCACTTAACACATGGTAGCCCAGTAAACTTCTCTGGCGTTCAATATAATTTCGTAGAATACGGTGTTACAGAAGATACAAATGTAATCGACTATAACGATGTTCGCGAAAAAGCATTAGCGCACAAACCAAAATTAATCGTAGCAGGTGCTTCAGCTTACCCACGTGAAATCGACTTCGCTAAATTCCGCGAAATCGCAGACGAAGTAGGCGCATTATTCATGGTGGATATGGCACATATCGCTGGTCTTGTAGCGGCTGGTCTTCACCAAAACCCAGTACCATATGCTGATTTTGTAACAACAACAACACACAAAACATTACGTGGCCCACGTGGCGGTATGATTCTTTGTAAAGAAGAATGGGGTAAAAAGATTGACAAATCAATCTTCCCAGGAATTCAAGGTGGTCCATTAATGCACGTAATCGCAGCAAAAGCAGTAGCATTCGGTGAAGCATTACAACCAGAATTCAAAGCATACGCACAACAAGTCATCACAAACGCAAAAGTATTAGGTGAAGCACTAGAAGCTGAAGGCATCAAAACAGTTTCAGGCGGTACAGATAACCACCTATTACTATTAGATGTACGCTCACTAAACCTAACTGGTAAAGAAGCAGAAGCTTTATTAGATGAAGTACACATCACAGCGAACAAAAACGCAATTCCATTCGACCCAGAAAAACCATTCGTAACTTCAGGCGTACGTATCGGTACACCAGCGATTACATCTCGTGGTTTCAAGGAAGAAGATATGAAAGAAGTTGCTTCAATCATAGCACTTGTATTGAAAAATCCAAACGATGCAGCAATCAAGGCAGAAGCAATTACACGCGTAAAATCATTAACAGATGCACACCCAATCTACGCAGACTAATTTATAAAATGGAGAAATCGCCTGAGGGCGGTTTCTTTTTTTGTTAGGATTTTGAATTAGATTCCCTTTCGCGCGTAGAATAGTCCCTTTCAAAGAGTCGAATTCCCATTGGCGCGTAGAATAGTCCCTTTCAAAGAGTCGAATTCCCATTGGTGCGTAGAATAGTCCCTTTCAAAGAGTCGAATTCCCTTTGGCACGTAGAATAGTCCCTTTCAAAGAGTCGAATTCCCTTTCGCATGCAAAAAAGTCCCTTTCGGAAGAATAGATTCCCTTTGGTGCGCAGAATAGTCCCTTTCGGAGAGCGAGATTCCCTTTGGCGCGAGATTTAGTCCCTTTCAAAGAGCGAGATTCCCTTTGGCGCGAGATTTAGTCCCTTTCAAAGAGCGAGATTCCCTTTGGCGCGAGATTTAGTCCCTTTCAAAGAGTCGAATTCCCTTTCGCGCGTAGAATAGTCCCTTTCAAAGAGTCAAATTCCCTTTCGCGCGTAGAATAGTCCCTTTCAGATGAGAAGATTCCCTTTGGTGCGCAGAATAGTCCCTTTCAGATGAGAAGATTCCCTTTGGTGCGCAGAATAGTCCCTTTCGAAGAGTCGAATTCCCTTTGGTGCGCAGAATAGTCCCTTTCGGAAGAATAATTCTCTTTGGCACGCGAACCAGTCCCTTTTAAAAAATCTTCGTTATTCAATAGTAAGCTTCTAAAAGATATAAATTTTCGCTTTAGATTCACTCCTATTAAATAAAAGCAAATAGAATGGGGAATAGAATCATGTAGGAAGTCACGCTTTTTTGACTAAAATTCACTTTTTTATTGGAGTTTCTTCTATTATATAGATGAATTTTCAGAAATCTTATTTCGCTCTAATCCGTCACATGAAAACTTAAAATGTGTCAAAATGAGAAATGAAAATATTGACATTTGTATGCCGTTTTATTTCTGTTATAATAGTCAAGATAAACAAAAGTAGGGAGAGAACTAAAAATGGGAAAAGTATATGTATTCGACCATCCATTAATTCAACACAAATTATCATACATCCGTGATATCAATACAGGAACAAAGGAGTTTCGTGAACTAGTTGACGAAGTAGCTACATTAATGGCATTCGAAATCACACGTGATTTACAAACAGAAGAAATCGAAATTCAAACACCTGTTACAAAAACAAAAACAAAAGTATTATCAGGTAAGAAGATGGCAATCGTGCCAATCCTACGTGCTGGTTTAGGCATGGTAGATGGTATGTTAAAACTAATTCCAGCTGCAAAAGTAGCACACATTGGTTTATACCGCGATCCAGAAACTTTACAACCGGTAGAATACTACGCAAAATTCCCAGCTGATATTGAAGAACGTGAATTCATCATCGTTGATCCAATGTTAGCTACAGGTGGTTCTGCAATTGAAGCAATGAACTCACTGAAAAAACGCGGCGCGAAAAATATTCGCTTCATGTGCTTAATTGCGGCTCCAGAAGGCGTAAAAGCAATTCAAGAAGCACACCCAGAAATCGATATTTACATTGCGGCATTAGATGAAAAACTAAATGACCATGGCTATATCGTACCTGGACTAGGTGATGCAGGCGACCGTTTATTTGGTACAAAATAATACGTTGTACAGGGATGGTGCAAAAAACATGAAAAAGTGGAAAGTAATGACTGTGTTTGGTACAAGGCCGGAAGCCATTAAGATGGCGCCTCTTGTAAAAGCGTTGCAGCAAAATACAGAGCAGATTGATACAGTTGTGACGGTAACGGCGCAACACCGCGAAATGCTTGATCAAGTATTAGAAACTTTTAAGATTGTTCCAGACTATGATTTGAATATTATGAAAGAACGCCAAACACTTCTTGATGTTGCGACACGTGGACTAGAGGGTCTCGATCAAATTATGAAAGAGGCAAAACCTGATGTTGTGCTTGTGCATGGAGATACAGCGACTACATTTGTGGCGAGTTTAGCTGCTTTTTACAATCAAGTAGCGATTGGTCATGTAGAAGCTGGACTTCGTACATGGAATAAATATTCACCATATCCAGAAGAGATGAATCGTCAACTAACAGGTGTGTTAGCGGACATTCATTTTGCACCAACTGAACAAGCAAAAGAAAATCTTCTAAAAGAAAATAAAGAGCCGAACTCAATTATTGTGACAGGAAATACAGCGATTGATGCATTAGCGACAACTGTTGCAGATGACTATACACATCCTGTACTTGAAGCAATTGGTGACAATCGAATGGTTCTATTAACTGCACACCGACGTGAAAACTTGGGTGAACCGATGGAAAATATGTTCCGCGCGATTCATCGCATTTTAGATGAACATGAAGACGTGCAAGTGGTTTATCCGATGCACTTAAATCCTGCGGTTCGTGACACAGCGCGTGCAATTTTAGGATCGCATGAACGCGTTCATCTAATTGAACCGCTTGAAGTATTTGACTTCCATAATTTCGCATCGCACTCATATATGATTCTAACGGATTCAGGTGGGATTCAAGAAGAAGCACCGTCACTGGGTAAACCAGTTCTCGTGCTACGAGATACGACGGAGCGACCAGAAGGAATTGAAGCAGGAACACTCAAGCTTGCTGGAGTGGAAGAAGAGACCATTTATGATTTAACAAAAGAATTATTGACGGATAGTGCATTATACAATCAAATGGCGCAAGCATCGAATCCGTATGGTGACGGGCATGCATCAGAGCGTATTGTAGAGGCATTAATCTCTTTTCTAGAAAAATAAAAAACAAAAACTACTCGAACAGCTAGAATACGAATATTCTTAGTCGAGTAGTCTTTGTTTTTAAAGTTAAATCGAGAAATAAAGAACATTTCCAAGTTTTTTCTTAAATTTGTCGACTATTTGACAAAAGTGTACAGGTTGTGAAGTTTTTATGCAGAACCAATTGACATGAAATATTCACTATTGTATGCTAACAAAGGGTAAGAATGATAAGGGTTTCTATGTCTGAATATCAAGCCGTACCTCTTTTTTTTATGGAGTTTGGTTATTGACGTATAAGGCAAATCCCTAGCTTTTGACTCTTTTAACGTTTTCGGACGTGTAAAGGTTCTTATATGGAGCGATGGTACTTCATTAAATGTTAGCTAATAATACATAATAAGTTTCCGATTAAGTTAAGCAATGCTTACTTTGGTAACGGTTACCCTTAATATGTTCCACAATTAGCTACGTTCCATCCGGTGGTCAGCTTTATATCCATCATTCGAAAAAAAGATTCAGGAGACTAAAGACCAAATGGTAGAAATGCATCGGATTTTTAAAAAGCAGGTAATAGGTTTTATTATTTTGCTAATCGTTTGTGCAATCGGCTGGGGCTTTACATCGTACCACGCGTTATTCGCAGGTCTCGCATTAGGTGCCCTTTGTGGTCTATTTAATTTTTGGAACCTGGTCCGAAGAATGGAAAGCTTTGATCGTAAGACACGTCAGGGACAAAAGGTTAAGTCCTTAGGTACCCTTATTCGCTACGGATCAGCTTTACTTGCAGCAGCAGTTGCAATAACTTGGTCTGAGTATTTTAACGTAGCTAGTACTGTCGTTGGATTAATGATTCCGTACATTCTACTTTTTGTAGATAGGATCATAGTTCAGTTGAAAAACTAAATAAGCAAAGCGCATGTGAAAGAGAGGTGAACGAACAAGTGGAACATAAAAATCCTTATTTTGAAATAGCTGGTTTAGGCTTCAATACAGCAGACGTCATGATGTTATTAATCACAGCAGTGATTGTATTCATTATTGCGGTTGTATCAACACGAAAACTTCAGTTAAAGCCAACTGGTATGCAAAACTTCATGGAGTGGGTTATGGACTTCGTGAAAGGCATCATCTCAAACAACATGGACTGGAAGACAGGTGGTCAATTCCACATCTTAGGTATTACATTAATCATGTTTATCTTTGTAGCGAACATGCTAGGTCTACCATTCTCAATTTCTGTAGATGGTTACTTATGGTGGAAATCACCAACAGCAGATCCGGTTGTTACACTAACATTAGCTGTTATGATTCTTGTCTTAACAAACTACTATGGTGTAAAAGCACAAGGTATGAAAGGATACTTGAAGACATTCGTGTCTCCAATGAGTTTCTTACTACCAATTAAGATTATTGAAGAACTTGCAAATACATTAACTCTTGGTCTACGACTTTACGGTAACATTTTTGCCGGGGAGGTATTATTAGGATTATTGGCAGGTCTGGCTACAGCGTGGTCAGGTGCTGGTTTCTTAGCAGCTTTCATTCCAATGATGGCATGGCAAGCATTCTCAGTATTTATTGGAGCAATCCAATCATTCATCTTCGTTATGTTAACAATGGTTTACATGTCTCACAAAGTGAGCAAAGACCATTAATTAATTATAAACCAGTTAATTCGTATTCATTAGGGATTAGCTAAACAACAAAAAAATATCATATTTCCAAGGAGGAAAATTTACAATGGGTTTAGGTTTAATCGCAGCAGCAATCGCAGTTGGTCTAGGTGCACTAGGTGCAGGTATTGGTAACGGTCTTATCGTAGGTCGTACAGTTGAAGGGATCGCTCGTCAACCAGAATTACGTGGAGTATTACAAACAACAATGTTCATCGGTGTCGCTTTAGTAGAGGCATTACCAATCATCGCAGTAGTTATCGCGTTCATCGTAATGAACAAATAATTTGTCTTCAATGTTTCTTGGCGAAGTCTTAATTAGTTGAGTCACTTCGCCTTTCATTTATATCGGTTTCATTACTGATATAAATTCCTTTAGACTACAAATCTTAAACAAGATTCAATTATAAAAAAAATTTCAATTGACTCTAAGCTCTTGAAGGGAGTGAAACAATCGTGTTATTAGATTATTTAGTGCTAGGTTCCGCAGCGGGCCAAAACCAATACGGTACAATTTTAGCAACGTTAGTAGTATTCGTAGTATTAATGCTTCTTCTTAAAAAATTCGCATGGGGTCCACTTATGGGAATTATGCAACAACGTGAAGAATTAGTTGCATACGAAATCGAATCAGCTGAAAAAAGTCGTAAAGAAGCACATGAATTATTAGAAGAACAACGTAGCCTTCTTAAAGAAGCTCGTACAGAAGCGCAAGCGATTGTGGAGAACGCTAAACAACAAGCAATTCTTCAAAAAGAAGAAATTGTTTCATCAGCTAAAGCTGAAGCAGTTCGTTTACAAGAATCAGCGAAACGTGATATTGAGAGCGAAAAAGAAAAAGCTATCGCAGCTGTTCGTGAAGAAGTGGTTTCACTATCTGTACTGGCAGCAACTAAAGTTCTTAACAAAGAAGTTTCTACAGAAGATAATCGTACGCTTATCGAAGAAACGATTGCGAAGGCAGGGGAAGCTCGATGAGTCAATCCATTGCAGCGAATCGCTATGCTAAAGCCTTATATGAATTGGCAAAGGAAAAAAACGTAGTTGCTGAAACAGTAGCTGACTTACGTGAAGTAAGAATCGTTTTTACAGAGTCTAAGGATTTATTCAATCTTTTAGTAGCTCCTAACCTAACAACAGAGAAAAAATTTGAACTAATTGATTCAATTTTTTCATCTGTACAACCAATTATTGTCGATGCACTAAAAGTTATCTTAGTTAATAACCGAATCGACGAAACTGTAAGTGTGATTGATTCGTTTATCCGCATTGCGAATGATGAGTCAGGTGTAGAAGATGCAATTGTGTATTCTACAGAAGCGCTTACTGAAGATCAACTTGAACGAATCTCAACAACTTTTGCTAAGCAAGTTGGTAAAGATTCATTAAATATTACAAACGAAATTGATTCATCATTAATTGGTGGAATCAAATTAATCATTGGAAACCGAATTTACGATAATACAATCGTAAGCAAAGTGAACGGTTTACGTCGTGCATTACTAGGTTAATCCAAAATTATTGTGAGAGGTAGAGGTGACAAACGTGGGCATCAAAGCTGAAGAAATCAGTGTTCTTATTAAACAGCAGATGGAAAATTTCCAATCTGAGATGCAAGTTAGCGAAGTTGGTACAGTCATCAGTGTCGGTGATGGTATCGCTCGTGCTCATGGTCTTGACAATGCCATGTCTGGGGAATTATTAGAATTCTCTAATGGTGTTCTTGGGTTGGCTCAAAACCTAGAAGAAAATAATGTAGGTATCGTTATTTTAGGTCCAACACAAGGCATTACAGAAGGCGACGAAGTTCGTCGTACAGGTCGTATTATGGAAGTACCAGTTGGTGAAGAACTAATTGGTCGTGTAGTAAATACATTAGGTTTACCAGTTGATGGATTAGGTCCAATCAACACTACTAAAACTCGTCCAATCGAAAGCCCAGCTTTCGGTGTAATGGCTCGTAAATCAGTAGACCAACCTTTACAAACAGGAATCAAAGCGATTGACGCACTTGTTCCAATCGGTCGTGGTCAACGTGAGTTAATCATCGGTGACCGTCAAGTTGGTAAAACTTCAATCGCAATCGATACAATTTTAAACCAAGCAGACCAAGATATGATTTGTATCTACGTTGCAATTGGTCAAAAAGAATCTACTGTACGTAACGTTGTAGAAACTCTACGCGCACACGGTGCATTAGATTACACTATCGTACTTACTGCGTCAGCATCTTCTCCATCTCCAATGTTATACCTAGCTCCTTATGCTGGTGTATCAATGGCTGAAGAATTAATGCTACAAGGTAAAGACGTATTAATCGTATATGATGATCTTTCTAAGCAAGCAGCAGCTTACCGTGAGCTTTCATTATTATTACGTCGTCCTCCAGGTCGTGAAGCTTACCCTGGTGATGTATTCTACCTACACAGTCGTTTATTAGAACGTGCAGCTCGTCTTAACGAAAGATACGGTGGTGGTTCAATCACTGCATTACCATTCGTTGAAACTCAAGCTGGTGATATCGGTGCGTACATCCCAACAAACGTAATCTCAATTACGGATGGACAAATCTTCTTACAAGCTAACTTATTCAACTCTGGTGTACGTCCTGCGATCAACCCAGGTTTATCAGTATCTCGTGTTGGTGGTTCTGCACAAATTAAAGCAATGAAAAAAGTTGCCGGTACGCTACGTCTTGACTTAGCTACATTCCGTGAACTTGAGTCATTCGCTCAATTCGGTTCAGACTTAGATGCAGCTACAACTGCTAAACTTGAGCGTGGTAAACGTACAGTAGAAGTTCTAAAACAAGATCTAAACAAACCATTAAAAGTTGAGCGTCAAGTTGCAATCATCTACGCTTTAACAAAAGGTTTCTTAGATGATATCCCTGTACATGACATCGTTCGTTTCGAAAACGAATTTAACTTATGGTTAGATGCTAACGATGCAAACCACAAAAACGTTTTAGGTACAATTCGTGAAACTAAAGGCCTTCCAGCTGATGAAGATATGAAATCAACTATTGAAGCATTCAAGAAAACTTTCGCAATCTCAGAAGAAGCTTAATTTAGTGAAAACGAACTTTTAAAAAAACGGTAAGGTGGTGAAATACCAGTGGCAACATTACGTGAGGTAAAACAACGTATTAACTCTACAAAATCTACAAGTAAAATCACATCAGCGATGCACTTAGTATCATCTTCTAAGATGTCACGTGCAGAGCGAAATGCGAAAAAGTACGTACCTTATATGGCTAAAATTCAAGAAGTAGTAGCTGCAATCGCTCAAGGAACATCGAGTGCTTCTCACCCGATGCTAATTGAACGCCCAGTTAAGAAAAGCGCATATTTAATTATCGCTTCTGACCGTGGTTTAGCAGGTGCTTACAACACGAATGTAATCCGTACTGCATTAAACGGTATGGAAAAACGTGGCCAAAAGAAAGAAGACGTAGTCATCTTTGCAATAGGTCGTACAGTAGCTGATTTCTTTAAGAAAACAGGCTACACAGTTGTGGACGCAGAAATTGGTCTTCCAGATCAACCTGCATTTGCAGATATTAAAGCGATTGCTCGTAAAGCTGTTGGTATGTTCACAGATGGCACATATGATGAAATCTACATGTGTTATAGCCATTTTGTAAGTGCTATTTCTAGCGAATTAGTTGAGAAAAAGTTACTTCCAATCACTGATATCGCGCCAGCTACTTCTACTGCATCTTATGAATTCGAACCATCAGGTGACGAAATTCTAGAAGTATTGCTTCCACAATACGCAGAAAGTTTAGTATATGGTGCGTTACTAGATGCTAAAGCTAGTGAACATGCTGCACGTATGACAGCAATGAAAAACGCTACAGATAACGCTAAAGAATTAATTGATGACTTAACAGTCTTGTATAACCGTGCACGTCAAGCGGCTATTACACAGGAAATTACAGAAATCGTAGGTGGAGCTGCAGCCTTAGAATAGGCTAAGCTTCATCTCAAACTGTAATAGTTTGATAGGAGGGAAAAAGTATATGAACACAGGACACGTTCTTCAAGTAATGGGTGCTGTTGTCGACGTTAAGTTCGAAAACAACGCATTACCTGAAATTTATAACGCTTTAACTGTAGAAATTAAAAAGCCTAATCAAGAGCCTCAAGTTCTTACACTTGAAGTTGCACTTCATTTAGGCGACAATACTGTTCGTACAATCGCTATGTCATCTACTGATGGCTTACAACGTGGAGCAGTAGTAACTGACAAAGGTATGGCAATCTCAGTACCAGTCGGTGAAAACACTTTAGGTCGTGTATTCAACGTACTTGGTGAACCAATCGACTTAGAAATCGGTAAACCAGAAATTCCAGCTTCTGATCGTCGTGATCCAATTCACCGTGAAGCTCCAACATTCGATGAGCTTTCAACTTCAGTTGAAGTTCTTGAAACAGGAATTAAAGTAGTAGACTTATTAGCACCTTACATCAAAGGTGGTAAAGTTGGTTTATTCGGTGGTGCCGGTGTAGGTAAAACGGTATTAATCCAAGAATTAATCAACAACATCGCAAAAGGCCACGGCGGTATCTCAGTATTCGCTGGTGTTGGTGAGCGTACTCGTGAAGGTAATGACCTTTACTACGAAATGACTGACGCAGGCGTTATCACTAAAACTGCGATGGTATTCGGTCAAATGAACGAGCCACCAGGCGCACGTATGCGTGTAGCACTTTCTGGTCTTACAATGGCAGAATACTTCCGTGATGAAATGGGACAAGACGTTCTATTATTCATCGATAACATCTTCCGTTTCACTCAAGCAGGTTCTGAGGTTTCTGCATTATTAGGTCGTATGCCTTCTGCTGTAGGTTACCAACCAACTCTTGCTACTGAAATGGGTAAATTACAAGAACGTATCACTTCTACTAAAAAAGGTTCTGTTACTTCTATCCAAGCGGTATATGTACCAGCCGATGACTATACTGACCCGGCTCCAGCTACAACATTCGCTCACTTAGACTCAACAACTAACCTTGAACGTAAATTATCTGAGATGGGTATCTACCCAGCGGTTGATCCACTTGCTTCAACTTCTCGTGCATTAGCACCTGAAATCGTTGGACAAGAGCACTACGATATCGCTCGTCGTGTACAATCAACTTTACAACGTAACAACGAATTACAAGATATCATCGCTATCTTAGGTATGGATGAATTATCTGATGAAGATAAATTAACTGTAAACCGCGCTCGTCGTATTCAGTTCTTCTTATCTCAAAACTTCCACGTTGCGGAACAGTTCACTGGTCAACCAGGATCATTCGTACACGTAAAAGATACAATCAAAGGTTTCTCTGAAATCCTTGAAGGTAAATACGATAAATTCCCTGAAGAAGCATTCCACTTAGTGGGCGGCATCGATGATGTTATTGCTAAAGCAAAAAGTTTAGGCGTAACACTTTAATATTAGGGACGAGGAGGAAAAAATATGAAGACCACTGTAGTCAACATTGTCACTCCCGACGGCCCAGTATACGATTCTGAAGTCTCAATGGTAAGTGTGCGTACAACAGGCGGGGAAATGGGGATCTTACCAGGTCACATTCCAACTGTTGCGCCACTTGAAGTTGGGGTTGTTCGTCTGAAAAAAGATAAAACAACTGATTTAGTAGCAGTAAGCGGCGGTTTCGTTGAAATCCGTGGCGATAAAGTTTCGATTTTATCTCCTTCTGCTGAACCAGCTGATTCAATTGATCTTGCTCGTGCGAAAGAAGCACTTCAACGTGCAGAAAAGCACTTAGCAGCAAAACAAGACAAAAACACAGATTTCAAGCGTGCTGAAGCAGCGCTAAAACGCGCAATGAATCGTATCAACGTTAAAGAGGGTAACATCTAATTTAATGAAAGACTGTCTTAATGACCAACTCTTGTTGGCTTGTTAAGACAGTTTTTTTGTTTATACATAAAAAATACCCATTTCAAATCATGAAAAACCTTTATTTTCCTTTTAAATAAATCATCTGTATGTTTTAATAGAGAGTGGGTTGCATAAAAAATGTATTCAATCGCTTTTCTTTTGGAAATATGATAAAAATTTGACTGGTAAATGGGACGATTTTTAACCTATACTTCATTTTTTTGTAGCAATATGCTTCATTTATTGAGATAATAAACCTATGTGTATTTTTACTGAAAGGGGAAATGGAATTTGGATTCGATTAATGCAACAATTGGAACGAGTGCACTTTTAGGATTGATCTCGCATATCTTTTTTATTGGTATCGCATTTTACTCATTGCAGAGTTTGATGTATGAGCAGATCTTCAAAAAAGGGAGAGTATTTCAAATCCAACTTCTATTGATCTTAGTGAGTATTGCACTAGGAACAGCTGTGTCGAATTTCTTTTTACAGTTTTTAAACTGGTCGCGTCAATTACAATATTTGTTTTAATTGTTAAAGGCGTAATTTTAAAGGGTTTGCACATAAAGCATCCAATATTATATTGCTATTGAAATGAGAGAGAGAAATAATTGCCTGGGAAATAGTCAGGTAATACATAGATGTTTTGCGTTTTATGTCCTGATTTCGAGGGTACTGTTCTTACAGTGGTTCATTTACCTATAAAGAGATGAAAGTCTGTGTTCTAGCGTCTTCTCAGTATCTATAGTAATACAAAATACATTTTGAAAATAGTTTAAAGGGTGCTTGAAATACATCTGGAAAAAAGGTAATATTGTACTTGTTTTGTTACTAATAAATGACATCATACATTTAGAATTTTATGAACGAATAATAGATAAAATAAATACTGAGATGACAGAATATGAGTTCGGAGGGACAGATTAATGGATAAAATTATCGTCAAAGGCGGTCGTGTATTAAAAGGAAATGTACGTGTAGAGGGTGCCAAAAATGCCGTTTTACCTGTATTAGCCGCTACGCTTTTAGCATCAGAAGGAAAGAATACAATTAAAAACGTTCCGAACTTAGCAGATGTATATACAATTGATGAAGTATTAAAAAGTTTAAATGTTGACGTATCTTTTTCACCTGAAACAAATACAGTTGAAATTGATGCTTCTAAAACACTTTCATCAGAAGCGCAGTTTGAATACGTTCGTAAAATGCGCGCCTCAATTCTTGTTATGGGGCCATTATTAGCACGTAACGGTTATGCACGAGTTGCAATGCCAGGTGGATGTGCAATCGGTTCACGTCCAATTGACCAACATCTAAAAGGTTTTGAATTAATGGGTGCAACAATCTCAAATGGACATGGTTATGTTGAAGCAAGAACAGAAGGTCGTTTAAAAGGTGCAACAATCTATTTAGATTTCCCAAGTGTGGGCGCAACAGAAAATATTTTAACTGCTGCAGCACTTGCAGAAGGTACAACAATTATCGAAAATGCAGCAAAAGAACCTGAAATCGTAGACTTAGCAAACTTTATTAACGAAATGGGTGGCCGTGTTGTCGGTGCAGGTACAGATAAAATTCGTATCGAAGGTGTGGAACGACTAACAGGAACAACACATCATATTATTCCAGACCGTATTGAAGCAGGTACATTTATGGTAGCTGCAGCGATTACTGGTGGCGATGTTGTCATTGAAAACGCCGAAGCAGAGCATATGACAGCGTTGATTTCGAAAATGGTTGAAATGGGCGTAGAAATCACTGAAGAGGCTTCAGGACTTCGTGTACGCGCTACACAGCCATTGAAAGCAGTAGATGTGAAAACGATTCCTCACCCTGGCTTCCCAACAGATATGCAATCGCAAATGATGGCGTTAATGTTAGTGACACAAGGTACGAGTGTCATTACGGAGACTGTATTCGAAAATCGCTTTATGCACGTTGAAGAATTCCGTCGTATGAATGCGACAGCAAAAATTGATGGTCGTTCAGTAATTATCGAAGGTCCTTCATCTTTACAAGGTGCAGAAGTAGCAGCAACAGATTTACGTGCAGCAGCAGCACTTATTTTAGCAGGTCTTGTAGCAGACGGTATTACACGTGTTTCTGAATTAAAACACTTAGATCGTGGTTATGTTGATTTCCACAAAAAACTAGCTTCTCTTGGTGCTGACATCGAGCGTGTATCAAACACAGAAGAAGTTGTCGAAAGAGAATTCCAAGTAAATTAATTTCAAAACGAAGAAGTCCATTTTTCTAGACATGAATTGTCTGTGAAAAATGGACTTTTTATATTTAAATAAAAAGATCGCCTTAATTAATTTATAAGAGCCTTAATGTAATTAATAGACAGCTATGATAAAATAGTACCTAATAATAGGAAAAAATAAGATAAACTGAGAGGGGCACTCATGATGTTTTCAAAAGACGTAGGCATTGATTTAGGTACGGCGAACGTCCTCATATATTTAAAAGGAAAAGGGGTTATTTTAAACGAACCTTCTGTTGTAGCGATTGATCGAAATACGAAAAAGGTACTAGCTGTTGGGGAAGAAGCGCGTCAAATGATTGGACGTACTCCAGAAAATATTGTTGCGATTCGACCATTAAAAGACGGTGTCATTCATGATTTCGATATTACGGAAGCCATGTTAAAATACTTCATTCAAAAATTAAAATTAAGAGGATTTATGTCGAAGCCACGTGTGCTTGTGTGTTGTCCTTCCAATATTACACCAGTAGAGCAAAAAGCGATTCGTGATGCGGTAGTTCGTGCAGGTGGTGGTGAAGTCTATTTAGAAGAAGAACCAAAAGTAGCTGCGATTGGAGCAGGCATGGATATCTTCCAACCTTCAGGTAATATGGTCATCGACATCGGTGGCGGTACGACGGATGTAGCAGTTCTATCCATGGGTGAAGTTGTCACAGCACAGTCACTACGTGTAGCAGGTGATCAATTTGATCAAGATATTGCGGCTTACATAAAAAAGAAGTATAAATTATTAGTAGGAGAACGTACAGCAGAGTCCTTAAAAATGTCAATTGGGTCCATGATATTAGCAGATAAAAATGATACAATGGACATTCGAGGACGCGATATGGTGACAGGTTTACCAAAAGTGATTTCTTTTACTTCTGAGGAGCTGTTAGAAGCAATCTCAGATTCTATTGAGATGATTATTAAAGCTGCAAAGAATGTGCTTGAAAAAACACCACCAGAGCTTTCAGCGGATATTATTGATCGTGGAATTATGCTGACGGGTGGGGGCGCATTAATTAGTGGTTTAGACCGTCGTTTAACAGAAGAATTATTGGTGCCAGTATATGTAGCTGAAAACCCAATGGATTGTGTCGTTCTTGGAACAGGTATGATTTTAGATAACCTAAATAACATTTCAAAAAAGTAACTTTTAGCCGATAAATAGATTAGTGAATTTTTTAAGAAGGGATGAATGCTTGTGTTTAGAGGATTTTATACAGCAGCTACAGGTATGATTGCGCAGCAACGTCGTACAGAGATGCTTTCAAATAACATTGCCAATGCGAATACACCAGGATATAAAGCGGACCAATCGACGATTCGATCATTTCCAAATATGCTGATGTCTAGTATTCAAAAAACGGGGGCAGCCTCGCTTCAGAACGGCTTTAATCCTAGTAATATGCAGCAAATCGGTGATTTAGGAACAGGCGTTTATATGCAAGAAACATTGCCGAACTTTTTGCAGGGTTCGATTGTGGAAACAGAGAGTAATACGGATGTGGCACTATTAGATGGAGATTTACCAGTGAATCCACAGACGGGTAAACAAGGAGCAGTATTCTTTAAAGTGCAAACAGCCGATAATCGTCAAGCTTATACACGTAACGGTAACTTTACAATTGATGGGCAGGGCTTTTTAACAACTGCACGCGGTGAATATGTACTTGATGAAAACAACAACCGTATTGCGTTACAAAATAACGAATTTACGTTGAAGTCAACTGGTGAGATTACTGTAGATGGACAGCAAGTAGGGCGTTTAGGTGTTGCATATTCTAATCAACCAGATGCACTTGAAAAACAAGAGAACGGTTTATACTTTACTGCAAACAATCAAGATTTACCGAATGCATATAATGCAAATGGTGTTACATTTACGATGCAGCAAGGATTTACAGAGAGTTCAAATGTCGACTCAGCACAGACGATGACAACGATGATGGAAGCGTACCGTGTCTTTGAAGCGAATCAAAAAGTTTTGCAAGCTTATGACCGTAGTATGGATAAAGCAGTAAATGAAATCGGTAAGGTATAGGAGGATTTTTAAATGTTACGCACAATGCTAACAGCAACAAATACAATGTCGCAACTACAACAAAAACTCGATACTGTATCAAGTAATATTGCGAATAGCAATACGGTAGGTTATAAAGCACGTAATGCGACATTTGGTGAAATGTTGTATCAACAATTTAATAATGACACAGGAGACCGCGCACCACGTCAATCACCAGCTGGTATTCGAATCGGTGTAGGTGCTCAAATTGCGCAAACAAAATTAAATACGAAAGTCGGAAATGTTACACAGACGAATCGTAAATTAGACTTTGCTCTAACGAAAGAGAATCAATATTTCACTTTTTTATCCCCTTCTTCTGATCGACTTGTATTATCGCGTCAAGGGAATTTTTACTTATCGCCGAATGCGAATGGCAGTACGAGTTTAGTGAATTCGGATGGTTATGACGTAGCAGATTCAAATGGACGTTCAATTCGATTCGATAAAGATGTATCAGACATTACTGTAACACCAGATGGTACAATGAACGTAACATTTGCAGATGGTAGTCGAGAAAATGTAGAGCTTGGGATTGCACAAGTAAGTAAACCCAACTTGTTAAAACAAGATGAAGATAAATACTTACGTTATTCAGATGATATCGCAGCGCAATATCCAAATGAAGGTGATATTGCAAACTTGATTGTTGGTAATGATCGTGCGCAAATTTCAGTTGAAGGTGGCGCATTGGAATCTTCTAATGTAGACTTATCTAAAGAAATGTCTGAGTTAATTAATACACAGCGTTCTTATCAAATGAATGCACGTACTATTACAATGGCTGACCAAATGTTAGGTCTTATTAATGGTATGCGTTAATAAACACTAGAAGGAGAACAATCGATGGAAGATAGACGAGCTGAAAAGAAGGTAACGCCTACGGTATCAAGACAGGCGCGTAAAGAGCAACAAGAGATAGTAGAGGAACTTTCGAGTAAAAGTTACGCGAAAAAATCTATTAAATTTATGCTATTACGCTTATTAGTAATCATCGTACTCCTATTCATCGCAACCTTCGTTGGGTTAATGATTGGTTATGGCGTAATTGGCGATGGTGATATGTTAGATGTATTTAAACCATCGACATGGACGCATGTATTCGATATTATGGATGGTACAGAGAAATAGGAGGATTTATATGTTAACAGCGAATCAAATTCAAGAAATTTTACCACACCGTTATCCATTTTTATTAGTGGATCGCATTACAGAATTAGAAGTAGGAAAGCGCGCGAAAGGCTTCAAAAACGTAACAGTGAATGAAGAATTCTTCCAAGGGCATTTCCCTGGCTATTCCGTTATGCCAGGTGTATTAATCATTGAAGCAATGGCACAAGTAGGTGGCGTAGCACTATTAAGTTCAGATGATTTTAAAGGTCGTATCGTATTCTTAACAGGTGTCGATAACGCACGCTTTAAACGCCAAGTAATCCCAGGAGACGTACTAACAATGGAAGTAGAATTTGTGAAGTTACGTGGCACAATGGGTAAAGGTCATGGTCGAGTGACTGTTGGCGATGAGTTAGTATGTGAAGCAGACATCCTATTTGCAATTGGACCAAAAGCTGAATAAATGATGTATGTAAGAACCGCTGAGATGCGGTTCTTTTTTTGTGCGTGAGAGTATTCCACTTTCGATTGTCGAAATTCCCTTTCGTGTGTGAAAAAGTCCCTTTCAAAAGTCGAGAATCCCTTTCGCGTGTGAAAAAGTCCCATTCAAAAGTCGAGATTCCCTTTCGCGTGTGAAAAAGTCCCATTCGACAGTCGAGATTCTCTTTCGCGTGTGAAAAAGTCCCATTCGACAGTCGAGATTCCCTTTCGCGTGTGAAAAAGTCCCATTCGACAGTCGAGATTCCCTTTCGTGTGTGAAAAAGTCCCTTTCAAAAGTCGAAATTCCCTTTCGCGTATGAAAAAGTCCCATTCGACAGTCGAAATTCCCTTTCATAAAATTAGTAGTCCATTTTATAAAAAAACACCCCTATCTCATTTAGAGTAGGAGTGTTCTTACTATATTAAGGTTGAAGGCGTGGACGTGTCATCATGTCGGAACGGAATCGTGCTAACAGTTCGTCACCTGTTAAACCTTCTTCGACTAATTTATCGAGTAGTTGCTCGGCATATTGGCGACGATGTGTTTTGAGTGTTCCTTTCATGAGGATGGATACTTCATTTTCAAAGTACTTAATACCTTGAACGAGTACACGAAATCCTGCAGGTTCATTATCAGGATATGAAATAACCGCACGTACCTCAATCACTTCATCTGTATCTATAAGTGGTAGAAAATCTTCTGCATATTTGTGATCAACGTACATCTCGAGAATCCAAGTATGATGGCTATTTTCTTGGTTGATGATAATACCATCAATGAGTGGATAGGAAATAAATGTGTCTTCTTTAAAGCGTTCAATTGACAGCATTTTGAATGTTTTCAGATGAACCACCTACCTTTTTTTAATGTTATAAGTATAACATATGAAAACATGCCGTATTCATAACTTGCATGTAATAATTGCTCGATTCGTGTCTATTTTTTGAAAATATTATGTTGAACCATATAGGAAATACGAAAACGCCGTTTTGCGTAAAATCTCGGCATCCTTTAGTATAGCGGTAATAGAAGGGGGGTGAAACATTGAATAACGTTTCAATTGTTGGGAGATTAACGAAAGCACCAGAAGTAAGGACAGTAGCAGACGGTAAAAGTGTCGGGCGTTTTACACTTGCGGTCAATCGGAATTTTAAAAATCAGCAAGGAGAGAACGACGTCGATTTTATTCTTTGTACAGCATGGGGGAAGTTAGCTGAACACATGGTGAAATATTGTGGCAAAGGATCACAAGTCGGGGTAATCGGACGATTGCAGTCGCGTAACTACACGAATGATGAAGGAAAGAGAATTTATATTACAGATGTGCTAGCTTTAGAAGTGCGATTTTTACAATTGAAAAATCCAGAACCAACTGTAAAAGTAGAGGATTTTCAATTACCAGCTGCTTTTACAGCGCAACAACCAATGCAATAGTGAGGGCTCTATGAGGGAGTATGTAGGCGAAAGAGAGAGCTGGGGGGCTCTTTCTTTCCATTTATACATAAGAAAAGAAGGAACCACATCTTCATGCGATTCCTTCTCTCTATTTAAAATGAAAAACTAAGTAAATCTTTAATTTGCGTATCATCAAGTTCTGTAATCCATTGACTTGATTGGATGAGTTCTTCCGATAAAGCTTGTTTTTCTGTTAATAAGGCATCAATTTTTTCTTCAATCGTACCTGTTGTAATAAATTTATGCACATGGACAAATTGTGTTTGTCCAATACGATATGCGCGGTCTGTTGCTTGATTTTCGACTGCTGGATTCCACCAACGGTCTGCATGTAATACATGATTCGCTGCAGTTAAGTTTAACCCTGTACCGCCAGCTTTTAATGACAGAATGAAAATCGGGAATTCACCTTTTTGGAATGATTCAACGAAATAATCGCGCTGTTGTTTTGGCATACTTCCTGTTAAGAATGGTACATCCACGTCGTATAATTCCGAGAAGCAATGCTGCAGTAAATGGCCCATACCAATATACTGTGTGAAAATCAGACATTGTTCACCGTTATCAATAATTTCAGCACCTTTTGACACGATATGTTTCAACTTTTCAGAGCGTTTTATCATCGTAGGTGCTTCATCGAATGCCTCTTTTAAATATAATGCAGGATGGTTACATAACTGCTTTAATTTATTCAGCATTTTCAAAATTAACCCTTTACGTTCAAAACCACTCAATGTCTCAATTTTATGCAATGTCTCTTGAATAAAGCTCTCGTATAATACTGCCTGTTCTTCCGTCAAAGCACAGTATTCACGCTGCTCTAGCTTCTCAGGTAAATTTAGCTGAAGTGCAGGGTCTTGTTTTGTACGACGCAGTAGGAATGGTTGAATCTTTTTGCGAAGCCTCTCTTTGACATCATTTGAGTCATCACGCTCAATCGGCGCAATAAACGACTCTTGGAATCGAGAGAAGCTGCCCAAGTAACCGCGGTAAATGAAATCAAAAATCGCCCATAGTTCAGATAGACGATTCTCAACAGGTGTACCTGTTAAGGCGATATGATGTGAACCATTCAAACGACGAATCGCTTTCGATTGCTTCGTATTCATATTTTTAATATTTTGCGCCTCATCCAGCGTAATATTCGTAAAATGAAGCAGTGATAGTTCCTCAATATCCTGTGTTACCGTACCATACGTTGTTAAGATGATTTGGATTCCATTGTCTTGTAAGTAATCTGTAAATTGCTCACCTTTTAAACGTTTCGCACCGTAGTGTAAATACGTCGTCAGTGAAGGCGCAAATCGCTCAATCTCTTTTTGCCAGTTTCCAAGTACGGAAGTCGGACAAATAATAATCGTCGGCTCTGTCGGTTGTTCTTCTTCATAGACGCGCAGTAGATAAGAGATTAACTGAATCGTTTTACCAAGTCCCATGTCATCTGCAAGTACAGCCCCAAATCCTTGTTCACGCATGAATGATAACCAGTTGTAACCTTCTTGCTGATAAGGGCGCAATGTTGCTTGTAGAGAAGGGGATACCGGTAAATCAGGAAGTCCTTGTTTCTCCATCATTTTCTGCACGTAGTCCTTTAAAGATGCTTGAAGTTCGAGCTGCAACATCGGATCATCGCGGTCGTCATCATCATCTAGTTCTAGCGGGATGTCGAGTGAACTGGATAACTCTTGGAATAATAAATCTTTCACCGTCCAGTTCTCTGTTTCAGTTTGACTCATCAAGCGCTGAATTTCTTGCATCCATGCTGCATCTACACGCACCCATTCTGTACCTGCACGAATAAATTCACGCTGGTCTTCTACCATACGTTTGAATTCGTCCATCGGAATATCGTGACCATTCAATGAGACCTTCCAATCGAATGTTAGAATCTCTTGCAGACCAGCAGCAGATTTGAAGTTCGATGAAGTACTTGCATTGGCACGTACTTTGAACTTAGACTCTTTTAATTCTTTCAACCAAGCAGGTAAGACAATTTCAAACCCAAGTGCTTGTAAACGAACGAAGTCACCACGTAAAAATTGGCGCACATCCGTATCCGTTAAATTCACACATAGGAATGGCTCATCTGGAATTCCTACCATATAAGGTTGGTCACCTAAAAGATGCATCATTTGCTGTTGTAGTTGATGAATCGAAGCAGCATAATCCGCCCACTTTGCTGGTAAGACATGTTCAATCTTTAAGTGTCTTTTACGTACAGGTGGTGTCCAATAAGTTGTTTTTGTTGTCGGACGAAGAACCGTTTCAAGTTGCCACAGTTGTTCGCCTTCCTCTGGTTCACGTAATCGAAGTCCAATCATGACTTCATCATCAATTTGTTTTTCGCGAATTGGCCAACCGCCATTACGGAAAAATGGTACAAGTGCAGGTAAATCGTCTTCTGTTAAAGCAGCTTCTGTGAGTGTCATCTGAAGTGCTTGCAGAAGTAAATCTTTTGCATCTTGTGAGATGGGAAGGTGGAATGATACTTGCTCGTCTATTTCAACATGTTGCCATAAGTCTTTTTTAAACCAGTAATCAGCGGCTTCTTGTACTGTTTTGAGAAATTGCTCGTCCTGTTCATTTAGTCCCTTATACTGAACAAATGGATGACGATAATAAGACGAAAATAATTCAATTAATTCGAGTGTCGTTAAAAAGACTTGTTCATTTTTAGTTGTAATTGCTAATCCGAAAAAGCTTTTTTCGTGTTTATAGTAAAGTTGTGTCACCCATTCTTCTAAACGAAGCGGGCGACCAACATTTGCATCATATCCTGTAAGATGAAACTGTCCATTCGGTAATGTATCAATAGAAAGGCCGATTGTTTTTGTAAAAGCTGTTGTTGTCATAGCATCAGATTTCCTTTCTCAATTTCTTCTTGCAATGCACGCATACGCTTATAGTTTTGGCGAACGGTTGTGACATATTGATTCCAAAATTCATGTTTTCCACTTTTCTTCGCGACTGCCTTCATTTTTTTCATAAGGCGAACAGCAGACTTATAGTGTTGACGTGATTTTTGATTAATCTCTTCCATAATTAATGAGTGGTAGAGTGATAAAAGAACCGATGGACGTTCTTCTACAACCGTCTTCAAACCACAAATCTCTAAAAAAGCGAGAGAAGTTGGGTAGAGTTGGTGTAGCGCAGACCAATCATCGAAGCGCTTCTTTCGAATTAAAAACTGAGAATAAGGCTGCAAACCATATTTTCCATACGCTGCAAACAATGTTTCTTCTAATTCTTCCGATAGCTCTACACCCTGTCTTTCTTCATCAAAGCGTTTAACAAAAGACATGCGATGAGGTGGCGCAAGATATTCCTGAATAAATGTACCCATAAATGGAATGATTGTTTCGATAATTTTTTTGCGAACAGCTTCTTGTTGATTCAAACCAGCTGTTCTAGCCAATTCAATCCATGATAGTAAATCTTTTGCTTCAATTTCATCTAAATAGGGTTGAAGTGCTTCTGTTTGGTCGAGCATTACTAAAAATATGGATTTCATATATGGAATAGATAGGTCATCTTCATATTGACGAGCAGTTGATAACTTTTCAAGTTCAACTTCACGATCTCTTTTATTCGTAAAAATATGATTCCATATTAATAGGTAGATTTCGATACGATTTTCGACATACCCGCCTTGATTTAATAGGAAGTAATGACTCATCTCTTTTAGTGAATTATAGAAAGGATCAAATGCAAACAGACGTGACTTTTTCGACATTGCCAGCACATTCACTTCAAGACGTTCAATTTCATCTTGAATAAAGCGACGATAAAAACTTTGTGCTGCTTCCGTATTAGCAAGTGATAGATGTTTCCACGTATGCGATAGTAATGCAACATGTGTAAATACATCAAAAAGTGGCTGCCATTCACGTTCTAAAGGACGCTGTTTACGAATTTGTTCCATCATGTCATTAAAAATACCATCGAGCAGATAGGGATTCATCTGTTGTTGATGATATAAGTTTCTTTTATAAACATTTTGTACAAAACGCAACCAATTTTCAGGCGTTCGTTCTTCTTTAAATAAGGTCATTTGTTCTTGTTGTGCACGAGAACGGAATTGCTCCAACCAATTTGATAAAGAGTCAATGTATTGGTAGAGGGCAAAAAGCGCCGCAACACGATGGCGGCATAGGCTTTCTTTCATAGCGCATGAGCAGTTAAGTGAATGGTCTTTCAAATTTAATGTTACCGTAGCGAGACTTGCATCTTGGACTACAAAAAGGGCTTTATGCAATTTGTAATCATAATCAATGATTTTGACGTAGTTATGACGTACAAGAAAAGCTGCACGGCGCACTAATTCTTCCGACTCTTGTTTTGTAGGGGGCAACATTTTTGAAATTTGCCCCATATACTTTCGAATTATATCTTCTTCTGCTTTTGCAATTTCTGCAATATTCATGTTCATTCATCATCCGCTCCCGAAAAAAATCGTTCTTTCTATTATATCGCTTTTAAGGACGAACGTGAATGAATAAAGAAAAAAACTTTATGTATTTAAAAGTGTTGTTGTAACAACTGTCACAGTTGATTCCCATAATAAGGTTGGTTTGTTTCAAAAAGAATGGTGGTAAAGTTCTACGCAAAGACATTAATATTCAGACATCTTAAGCTTTATTACAGGAGGGGTGAACATGTTAAAAATCAGAAGAATTGAACCTTTCTACACCAAGAGAGATGGCGACCATTTAAAACTCGTATTTGCGTATCAATACTTTTCGATTTTAAAAGATGATGAGCTATTCCATTTCATACCTGTTGAAGGAAAAGAAATCATCATCAATCTACAAACATTGCAAATCGAAAATTTATCCGATGTCTTTGTATTCCAAAAAAGCAGTCGTTTTATTCGTTTACCGCTATATCAACTACTACTTGTATCAAACATTCATGATCATCTGCAAAAGATTCTAGAAGACTTAGAACTAAGCACGGAAACTAAAAGAGCTCAAAATAATATCAATGAAGAAACAGCTCAACTTGTAAGTGAAATGGAAGATATGAATAGATTACGGATGATTGATTATGCTTTAGATCATAAGGATCAACAAATGTTTGAACAGTTAATGGATGATGGCAATGGAACCTAATACAATCGAGATGAAACGACAATTTAGAAGACAAGGGAGTGACTCACTTACATGAGAACACTCCTTTTTTTATGCTTGAAAAGGAGGGAGATGGGCCACTCGTTGTTTGATTCGGGTCATTCGCCCGCAAAAACGGGCCATTCACTCCGCCAAATGGGTCACTCGAACGTCCAAACGGGTCACTCGCCACCGAAGTTAGGCACTCATCCCAAAACTATTCAAAATTCTATGTAGTGCTTGCTGTACGCCGCGCAAGCACTCAATTGGCGAGCCACCATTTCATAAAAAATAGAAAAATTGCGACACATAGAACGACAAGACTAAAAATTAAGGTCACGCGATCATATACATCCGATTTCCGTTTTTTACGCTCGGTCATACGATGAATTCACTCCCATCCCGTACTATTTAGTATTTATCCCATATAAATCTGCGTTAAACTTTACAAAAACTGTTTATTTTCCGATAATTGCTATAAGAGTGAGAAGGAGGTGTTTCAAATAATCGGCAAATGGTATGCGCAAGGACTATCGATTTGGCGTTCGATGAATACGCAATTCAATGCGGCGAACAAGGCGCTTGAGAGAATTGCGACGGGGTATCGAATCAATCGAGCAGCAGATGATCCAGCAGGACTTGCAATTTCAGAGAAGATGCGCGCGCAAATTAGTGGTTTGAATCAAGCAGGGAAAAATATTCAAAATGGTATGTCTATGCTTCAAACAGCAGAAGGTGCTTTAAACGAAACACACGCCATTCTTCAACGGATGCGAGATTTAGCTGTTCAGTCTGCGAGTGATACGCTGACAGATGACGACCGCGCATTAATTCAAACGGAATATGAGGAACTCAAAAAAGAGATTCAACGTATTTCAAAAGATACACAGTTTAACCAAAAGAATTTGATTAATGGAGATTACAAAGATCAGCCTTTTAAAATTCAGGCTGGTGCAAATGCAGGACAGACGATTGATTTGTATTTAGGGGATGCAAGTCTATCTGGGATGGGACTGCCAGACACGTCGTCCATTGGCACAAGGGAAGATGCGGAAAAAGCGATTTCAGAAGTAGATGATGCGATTAATCAAGTGTCGAAACAGCGCTCTAAGTTGGGTGCATATATGAATCGCCTAGAACATGCTTATAATGTCACGATGAATACGCATGAAAACTTAGTTTCAGCAGAGTCACGTATTCGAGATGCGGATATTGCAAAAGAGATGATGAATTTCACAAAGGCATCGATTTTACAACAAGCTGCACAGTATGCGATGGCGATGCACATGCAACAAGGACAATCTATTCTACAATTATTAAAATCAGTACCTATAATGAATAAATAATGAAGTCATATGCATAAAATATTCATTATAAATGTATAATTGGCTATTTTAATGAATTTATATGAATAAATATTAATTTTACATCTAGACAGTTGCATAAAAATGAAATATAATTCATATATAAACAAAATAAATCAAACCAAAGGGGTTTTGAATATGAAAAAATGGTTAATCGCAATGGTGGCAATCGTCATGGTTGTACTTGCAGGATGTGGAGCAAAGGATGATTCATCAAAAGATGGTGGTAGTAACGATGATTCAACAATTTCAAAAGTAGAAAAAGATAAAAAGTTAATCATTGGTACGAATGCAGGTTACTACCCATTCGAAATGATTGATAAAGACGGCAAAATGGTTGGTTACGATATTGATGTAGCAACAGCACTAGCAAAATCAATGGGTGCAACAGTTGAAGTGAAGCAATTCGGCTTTGACGCACTGATCCCAGCTTTACAAACAGGTAAAATTGATATGATTTTTGCAGGTATGACCATTACAAAAGAACGTGAAAATGCTGTAAGCTTTGCGGATGCATATTATGAAACAGGTCAAGGCGTTATGGTAAAAAGCGATAGCAAAATTAAAGATTTAAAAGAAGTAGATGAAAAAGGTAAAACAGTCGTTGTTCAAATCGGTACAACAGGTTCAATCGTAGCGAAAAAAGAACTGAAGAATGCGGAAATTAAAGAATACGAAGATTTCCCATCAGCAGCGCTTGCAGTACAACAAGGTCAAGCAGATGCACTTGTATATGATGAGCCAGCGATTAAAGTATATGCACTACAAAACGAAGGTAAAGTAAAAGCTTTAGACGGCTTACTTGCAACAGATAAATTAGGAATCGCGATTAAAAAAGGCGATGAGAAAACAGTAAAATACGTGAATGACTTCTTAAAAGAATATTTAGGTTCTAAAGAGGAAGAAGAAACGAAGAAAAAATGGTTTGAAGATAGCAACTGGTTAAACCAAGTAGAAAGCCCAAAACAATAATAGAATCGTTCTGATTTTATTAGACAGAGAGAGGGAAACCTCTTTTTTGTCATTTCAAGCGGTATTTAGGAGGAGTATATATGTTTAATAACTACGAGTTCGATTGGAGCGTCATCCCTGATAATATCGACGTCTTCCTCGAAGGGGCTTTACTAACACTAGAAATTTCAGCAATCTCCCTGTTGCTTAGCTTACCAATTGGTATCATCTTCGGTTTTGGTCGTATTTCACGTAATATCGGTGTTCGTTTGATTGCAAGCACGTATGTTGAAATCATGCGTGGCGTGCCATTACTTGTACTATTAATGTTCGTGTACTTCGGTCTAGGTGCGATTTTCGGTCTTAGCTCATATTGGAGTGCGATTGTCAGTTTAGCGGTATTTGAAGGGGCATTCTTAGCAGAAATTTTCCGTTCAGGTATTCAATCTGTACCAAAAGGACAGATGGAAGCAGCACGTTCATCGGGTATGTCGAATTTTCAAGCGATGCGTTATATTATTTTACCGCAAGCCATTCGTCGTACATTACCACCAGCAGCGTCTCAATTTATTATGTTAATTAAAGATTCGTCGTTAGTGTCGGTTATTGCAGGTGTTGACTTAACATTAAAAGCGAAAAACCTTGTATCGAGTTCGTTTCGTGCACTAGAGATATGGGCATTCGTTGCGGTGATTTACTTCATCATGACATTCTCATTATCGTTACTCATTCGCTATTTTGAAAAACGCATGTTAAAGAACGAGCAGTAAGAGGGGGCTAACGCAGATGATTTCAATTAAAAATGTTAATAAAAGTTTCGGTACACATCATGTATTAACGGACATCTCATTAGAAGTACCAAAATCCAATGTCATCGCATTGATTGGTCCTTCTGGTGCGGGGAAGTCTACACTCATTCGTACAATTAATGCACTTGAGCCGATTGATTCAGGTGAGATTATTGTAAATGGTATTTCGATTCACGATAAAAAGACGAATATTAATAAAGCACGTACGAATATCGGTTTCGTATTCCAAAGCTTTAATCTATATCCGTTCTTAAGTGTTTTAGATAATGTAACGATTTCGCCAATCAAAGTGAAAAAACAGTCAAAAGAACAAGCTGAAAAGCGAGCAGTCGAATTATTAACGTCACTTGGGCTAGGAGATAAAGTACATGCCTTCCCTGGACGTTTATCAGGTGGGCAACAGCAGCGTGTTGCCATTGCGCGTGCGCTTGCGATGGATCCAGAAGTCATGCTATTTGACGAACCAACATCAGCACTCGACCCAGAGATGGTAAAAGAGGTACTCGATGCGATTCGTAAACTTGCACATGAGGGTATGACGATGGTCGTTGTAACACATGAAATGGGCTTCGCAAAAGAAATTTGTGACGAGATTGTTTTCATGGCAGAAGGAAAAATCGTCGAAGTTGCACCACCGAGCGAATTCTTCTCGAACCCGAAAACAGAACGCGCACAAAACTTCTTAAAAGCAGTATTAAATCATTAATATTTGTAGAGCACGACGTAGATGCGTCGTGCTTTTTTTGTGGAGAACGAATCTGAAGCGAGTGGCCCATTTTCGCCTTCGAATGTCCCGTTTGACGGGTGAATGGCCCGAAACGAGGTGTGAGTGACCCAATTTCTTCAGCGAGTGACCCAAAATACGGGTCGAATGCTCGAATTCACACTAACATAAACAATTCAAGTCCCTTTGAATTACTCAAAAGCCTTGAAGAAAGTGCGAAGAGGGAGCAACTTAGGTCTTTGGAGCGAGTGGCCCATTTTCGCGCGTGGATCAGTCCCTTTCAGAGAGTGAGATTCCCTTTCGCGCGCGAGGATTCCCTTTCGCGCGCGGATTAGTCCCTTTCGGAGGCGTGGATTCCCTTTCGCGCGTGGATCAGTCCCTTTCAGAGAGTGAGATTCCCTTTCACGCGTGGATCAGCCCCTTTCGGCGAGCAGGATTCCCTTTCGCGCGTGGATCAGTCCCTTTCGGAGGCGTGGATTCCCTTTCGCGCGCGGATGATTCCCTTTCGGAGGCGAGGATTCCCTTTCGGAGGCGAGGATTCCCTTTCGCGCGCGAGTTTGTCCCTTTCGGAGGCGAGGATTCCCTTTCGCGCGCGAGTTTGTCCCTTTCGGAGGCGAGGATTCTCTTTCGCGCGCGGATTAGTCCCTTTCGGAGGCGAGGATTCCCTTTCGCGCGTGGATCAGTCCCTTTCGGAGGCGAGGATTCCCTTTCGCGCGCGAGTTTGTCCCTTTCGGAGGCGAGGATTCCCTTTCGCGCGTGGATCAGTCCCTTTCAGAGAGTGAGATTCCCTTTCACGCGTGGATCAGTCCCTTTCGGCGAGCAGGATTCCCTTTCGCGCGCGGATCAGTCCCTTTCAGCGAGCAGGATTCCCTTTCGCGCGCGTGTTAGTCCCTTTCGGAGGCGAGGATTCCCTTTCGCGCGCGAGTTTGTCCCTTTCGCGCGTGGATCAGTCCCTTTCAACAAAATTCGACACTCATTCATCCACGCCCCTAATATTAAATCTATGTAAAAACCACCTAAAAAATAACAAAAAAGCATGATGTTAACGTATGATATTTATAGAGAAAAGGCGTATAATATGGCTACTAATAAATGTATATTTGAAAGAAGGATTTTACCCATGGCGTTAGATATGAATTCACGCATTACCAACTTAGAAATTTCAGGCATTCGTCGTTTTGCCAATCAATTAGCAAATTATCCAGAAGCACTCAATTTGACGATTGGTCAACCCGATTTTCATGCTCCAGAGGCAGTAAAAGAAGCAGCAGCACAGGCGATTTTGCAAGATCGTACGGGCTATTCAAGCAATGCAGGATTACTAGAGCTTCGTGAAGTAGTAGCAGCATTTTTCAAAGAGAAGTATCAGTGTTCATATAATCCAAAAACGGAAGTAATGGTGACGAATGGAGCAAGTCAAGCGCTCGATGCCGTATTACGTACGATTTTATTACCTGGTGATGAATTGATTGTGCCAGCACCGATGTATGCAGGTTACGTTCCTGTGATTGAGAGTGTAGGAGCAAAAGTAGTCTATTTAGATACGACAGATACGCATTTTCAGCCATCACTCGAGCGTTTAAAAGCATGTGTGACACCAAAAACAAAAGCGATTTTATTTAACTATCCGACAAATCCGACAGGTGCCACATTAAGTCATGATGTGATGGATGAGATTGTTGACTATTTAAAAGATCAACAGCTTTATATTATTTCAGATGAAATTTATAGTGAAAATACATTTGACCATGCACATCGCTCATTTGGTTCATATCCAGAAATAAAAGATCGTCTTTTCTTAATTCATGGGTTATCAAAATCACATGCGATGACAGGATATCGAATTGGTTTCATCATGGGGCATGAACATCTCATTCAACAGACATTAAAAGTGTCAGCCTTCAACATCTTATGTGCAGCTGTTCCAAGTCAGTATGGAGCTATTGCGGCACTAACAATAGCTAAAGATGCACCAGAAGTGATGAATGTATCCTATCGTCAACGTCGCGATTATGTGTATGAACGATTGATCAAAATGGGAATTGAAGTACAAAAGCCAGAAGGTGCATTTTATATCTTCCCATCGATTCAGCAGTTCGGTATGACATCTGAAGAATTTGCGACACGCTTAATGATTGAAGGTGGCGTGGGCGTTGTGCCGGGTTCAGCGTTTTCAAAATTGGGAGAAGGGTATGTAAGGATTACGTATGCTTATGCGATGGAAACGCTTGTTGAAGCGATGAATCGCATGGAACAATTCATTCAAACACTCAAGTAGCCTTGTGCTACATACATAATTGGATGTTCCGAGCATATGAAAACAATGAATAAGGGGTTGTTATAGTGATTTATGCAGGAATTTTAGCAGGCGGTAAAGGGACACGAATGGGGAATGTTCCGATGCCTAAACAGTTTTTGTCGTTACAAAATAAACCGATTATTATTCATACAGTTGAAAAATTTGTTCTAAATCCACGAATCCAAAAGATTTTTATCGCCGTGCCACGTGATTGGGTACAACATACGCGAGATTTACTAAAAAAGTATGGACTTTCAATCCCACGAATTGAAGTAGTAAGTGGTGGACGTGATCGAAATGATACAATTATGAAAGTTATTGATGCCATTGAAAAAAATGCAGGAGTTCAAACAGATGATATTTTAATTACTCATGATGCGGTGCGTCCATTTTTGACGCATCGTATTATTGAGCAAAATATTGAAAAAGGGTTAGAAGTAGGAGCAGTTGATACTGTGATTAATGCGATTGATACGATTGTTGCATCAGAGGATGGTGAATTTATTTCGGATATTCCGAGACGCGATTTTATGTATCAAGGTCAAACGCCACAAACATTTAATATAGCCGAGTTACGTGAGCTATATCAAGCACTAAGCGATGATGAAAAAGAAATTTTAACCGACGCAGCCAAAATTTTCGTTATGAAAGGTAAGAAAGTGGGAATCGTTAAAGGAGAGACGTTTAATATCAAAGTAACGACACCTTACGATTTAAACGTAGCAAACTCAATTTTGAAAGGGAGTTTGGATAAATAATGATTAATCAAATTTATCGACTCGTATCTGCTAGACAATTTGAGTTAAGTTACAAAGACCGTTCCTTACAAGGCGAGGAAATCATTGTGCGTCCGACACATCTATCCATTTGTGCAGCCGACCAGCGTTATTACACAGGTCGACGTGGCGCAAAAGCGATGCGTCAAAAGTTACCAATGGCGCTAATACATGAAGGAATTGGTGAAGTAGCATATGACCCAAAACACGAAATTCCAGTAGGTACGCGTGTTGTGATGGTGCCAAATACACCAACAGAAGATGATCCTTATGTCGCTGAAAACTATTTACGTTCAAGCCGCTTCCGTTCAAGTGGGTATGATGGCTTTATGCAAGATTATGTCTTTTTAAAGCGTGACCGCATTGTTCCGTTACCTGAACATGTTTGCCCAAACGTCGCATCTTTTACAGAATTAGTTACGATTACAACACATGCCCTCAGTCGTTTCGAACAGAAGGCGATTAAGCGTCGTGGACATTTTGGTGTTTGGGGGGATGGTAATTTAGGTTATATTACTTGTTTGATTTTAAAGTACATGTATCCAGATTGCCATGTAACGATTTTCGGGAAAACGCAATATAAACTAGATCATTTTACATTTGTGGATGAGGCTATTTTTATTAATGAAATTCCAGAGAATTACGAAATCGATCATGCGATTGAATGTGCAGGTGGTAAAGGAAGCCAGTATGCGATTGATCAAATGATTGATATTATTAAGCCAGAAGGTGCAATTTGCTTACTTGGTGTGAGTGAATTTCCTGTAGAAATTAATACACGTATGGTACTTGAAAAGGGCTTAACATTGATTGGTAGCAGTCGAAGTGGCTCACTCGATTTTCAACGTACTGTAAATCTGTATAAAAAGTATCCTGAAATTCCTGAATATTTATCAACACTTGTAGGTAATGTCACAAGAGTGGAGTCTGTGCAAGATATTACACGCGCTTTTGAAGAAGATTTATCACGATCTTGGGGCAAAAGTGTGATGGAATGGAAGATCTAATATGTCGATAAAATATACTATTTTAAAATGGTATAAACAAATAGTGAATAGTTATTATCAACTCATCACGCTCTTTTCGCCTATTCGAAAAGAGAAAGTGGTGTTCTTTCTCTATAGAGGTTCAAAATTAGAAGGTAATCTACAAATGGTTTTTGAAGAATTAAAAAAACAATTTCCATCAAAAGAAATCTATATTCAAACATCTGCTAAAAAAGTAGGTCTCACTATTTTAAAAGATTTATGGTTAATACGCGATGCAGAAACCATATTGATTGATGATTATTTTTTAGCCGGATATCTTGTTACGCCGAGAAAAGGTACACGCATTATTCAACTTTGGCATGCTACAGGCGCGTTTAAAAAATTTGGACTTAGCACACGTAATACACAGTTTGGACCTTCGGAAAAGTATCTTGAAATATTACCAATTCACCAACATTATACCGCTGCATATGTCTCAACTGATATTTCCGCCAAATATTTTTCCGAAGCTTTTGGTATGTCGCATACACAAATTTTTGCGATGGGTTCGCCGCGTGCAGAACAGTTAATGTGCCATGTTGCGCCACCGCCTGTTAAATTTTCGCATCAAAAGAAAAATATGACGAAAATTTTAATTGCACCTACGTATCGAGCAGGTAAAGTTCACCAAGAATCATTACTTAGATGGACAGATGAAGTCCAAGAAATAGTGAAGCAATTACCGAAAAATACACTACTTATTATCGTATTACACCCATATGAAAATACACGGGATTGGACACCTTTAATGAATCACCCACAAATATATGTGGATCTACAATCGAGTGCAAATGCTTGGATGCCACATGTAGATGCTTTTATTACAGATTATTCTTCTGCTATTTTTGAATTTGCTTTATTTGAAAAACCGTTAGCGCACTATATTCCAGACTTAGAGGAATATACAAAAAATAGAGGTTTCTATCGTCCAATCAAAGAAATCACAGATGGTGACTTGTTGCATAGTCGCAAGCAATTAATCGAATGGATTAATCAACGCTACCAGCATGAGTACTTAAATACAGAGCGTATGGTACGCGAAAATATTGGTGATGTATCGGGAGTTACGGAAAAAATTGTTCAACACATCTTTGAACCGAAGTGAGGGAAGTTACATGGCGAAAAAATTGACGTTCAAGCAAAAAGTTGATCGGCGATTTAAAAAAGAAGTCTTTCAGATGCTTTATAAAATGTTTTCATTACTACCAATTAACAAAAATCGCATTTCGATTTTATCAGACAGCCGCAAAACAATGAGTGATAACTTCCAATTCGTTTACGATGAGTTGCAAAGAAAGAAAAATTATAGTTACTACTTTTTATTAAAGCCATCCGTTAAAACACGCAAACGCTATATTGAAATTATTCAATTAGCGTATAATTTGGCGCGCTCAAAAGTTATTTTACTCGATGATTTTTATCCGATGATTTATCCATTGAAAATTCGAAAAGGTGCCGATTTAATTCAAATCTGGCATGCGGTAGGTGCTTTTAAAACATTTGGCTTTAGTCGAATTGGTAAACCAGGTGGTCCAAAACCAGATTCGAATGCACATCGCAATTATACAAAGGCGATTGTTAGCTCGAAATACGTAGCTCCTTTCTATGCAGAGGGCTTTGGCATCGATGAATCCTGTGTTGTTGCAACAGGAGTACCAAGAACCGACGTCTTTTTTGACGAATTTTATAAACAGCAAAAAATAAAAGAAGTCTATGAAAAATACCCACAGTTTATTGGGAAGCGCGTAGCTTTATATGCACCGACCTTCAGAGGAAATGGTCAATCAAGTGCTAAGTTTCCAAAAGAACAACTTGATTTAGACCAGATTTATGAAGGACTGGGTGAAGAAGATGTCTTTATTATTAAAATGCATCCATTTGTTAAAAAGAAAATCTCAATTCCAGAAGCATATCGGGATAAAATTTTTGATTTAACAAAATACCCAAGTGTTAATAATCTATTATTTGTTACAGATGTACTCATTACAGATTATTCATCTGTTTGTTTTGAATATGCTTTATTAAATAAACCGATGATTTTTTATTGTTTTGATTTAGAAGAATATATTTCAGCACGTGATTTTTATGTCCCATATGAAGAGTTTACACCTGGAGAAATCGTTCGAGATACCGAGCAAATGGTGCGTGTACTACAAAATCAATTTAATCATCCACATGTTGACTACAAAGATTTCACAGATAAATTTTTTGATGATTTAGATGGAAAATCAACAGAACGTGTCGCTGATTTAGTTATATCTTGTATGGAACGAAAATAGGAGGGAACAAAATTAATGAAAAGAAAAATTTTTATGGCTGTGAATGATGTCAACATCAATAAAGGCGGTATTAATAGCGTGATGTTTTCACGTACGCATTTATTCGATAATGATAAATATAGTACAGCACTTGTCACATTGGATGACAAAACAAACTATCCTGAAATTGAAAAACAGCTGAAATATGAAGGACGCATTGCAGAAACATCAGAAGTTATTAATATTTTTGAATACTATCGTAATAAATTTACCCGTGGTGAAGTGAATGAAGAAATACGTGCACAGTATGAGCGTAATTTACAACGAGAAGAAGAAGGTTACCATTACCAACTAGATGGTAAAGTAGCACGCTATTTCGATAATGGTCGCTATGTAAAATATAAGCGATGGGATGACGAAGGACGTTTACGCGTTGTCGATTATTTCTCAGAAATACGTGTACGCATTGAACGCGAAATTTATCATATTGACGGTTATTTACTACAAAAAGAAACATATCACCCATCTAACAATAAAGTAACGCAAATTCATTATTATACAAAAGAAGGTTTTTGCTACTTATCACGCTGGTTTAATCATAATACAGGTAAGCCGCAGCGAATTGTATTATTTAGCCCAGATCGTCAAGAAGCAAAAGTATTCCCTTCTAACTTAGAATTTCATGCGAGTTTTTTAGAGGAATTATGTGATTTAGAAGAAGTAAAACCAATCATTATTTGTGATGGACCGGGCACAAGTCCAAAAGTACAACAAATTCCAGCTGAGAAAGCGATTCGTATCTATACAATCCATACGAACCATTTATTAGAACCATATACAATCGGTAGTGAAGTAAAACCGGATATCAAACATGTATTGAATAATAAAGATGAAGATGCACCAATCGTTGTTTTAACGAATCGTCAAAAAATTGATATCGAGACACAATTCTCAGATCGAAAATGGAATATCCATGTTATTTCGAATGTAGCGGAAAGCGAACTACAAGTGACGAAAAAACATCTAAATCGCGTTGTCACAATCAGTCGTTATAACTCAGAGAAGCGTCTTGATTTATTAATCCAAGCATTCAAAAAAACAGTAGAAGTAGTACCAGATGCTGAGTTACATATTTACGGTGATGGTCCACAAAAAGATGCTTTGAAAAAATTAATTGCTGACTTAAAATTACGTAAATCAGTAAAACTACTACCTTATACAAACGATGTTTTCACAAAATTAAGCGAAGGCTTATTCACAGTCATTACATCAATTTACGAAGGACAAAGTTTAGTTATTTTAGAAGCGATGACACAAAAAGTACCAGCAATCAGCTTCAAAGTGAACTACCTTGTACGTGAATTAACAGATGGCACAACAGGAAAAGTTGTACCAAACGGTGACATCGATGCATTGGCAGAAGCGATGACAGACTGGTTATACACACCAGAAAAAGCTCTAGAAGTAGGCGAACATGCATACCAAGTCGTCAATGAAAAATATACACGCGAACGCCAATACCAAGAATGGGATGAACTATTCGAACAAGAAATCGCTAAACAAAACTAATATGTGAAAAAGCGCTCATGGATGTGAGTGCTTTTTGTTTGGGGTGAATTTTTGATTATGAAAGGGACAAACTCGCGCGCGAAAGGGAATCGATGTCGTTGAAAGGGACAAAACCGCGCGCGAAAGGGAATCGATGTCGTTGAAAGGGACAAAACCGCGCGCGAAAGGGAATCTTGGCATTTGAAAGGGACAAACTCGCGCGCGAAAGGGAATCTTGGCATTTGAAAGGGACTGATCCGCGCGCGAAAGGGAATCTTGGCATTTGAAAGGGACAAAACCGCGCGCGAAAGGGAATCGGCGCCACTGAAAGGGACAAATCCGCGCGCGAAAGGGAATCTTGGCATTTGAAAGGGACAAATGGTCGCGCGAAAGGGAATTCTGCTCGCCGAAAGGGACTGATCCACGCGCGAAAGGGAATCTTGGTATTTGAAAGGGACAAATGGTCGCGCGAAAGGGAATCCCCGCCACTGAAAGGGACAAACCCGCGCGCGAAAGGGAATCGGCGCCGTTGAAAGGGACAAAACCGCGCGCGAAAGGGAATCCTGCTCGCCGAAAGGGACAAATCTGCGCGCGAAAGGGAATCCCCGCCGTTGAAAGGGACTGATCCGCGCGCGAAAGGGAATCGCCGTCGTTGAAAGGGACTGATCCGCGCGCGAAAGGGAATCCCCGCCGTTGAAAGGGACAAAACCGCGCGCGAAAGGGAATCCCCGCCACTGAAAGGGACAAAACCGCGCGCGAAAGGGAATCCCCGCCACTGAAAGGGACAAAACCGCGCGCGAAAGGGAATCGGCGCCACTGAAAGGGACAAATGGTCGCGCGAAAGGGAAACGGTGCCGTTGAAAGGGACAGATTCGCGCGCGAAAGGGAAACGATGCGATTGAAAGGGACAGATTCGCGCGCGAAAGGGAAACGGTGCCGTTGAAAGGGACAAACCCGCGCGCGAAAGGGAATCCCCGCCGTTGAAAGGGAATCGGCGCCACTGAAAGGGACAAAACCGCGCGCGAAAGGGAATCCTGCTCGCCGAAAGGGACAAATCCGCGCGCGAAAGGGAATCCTGCTCGCCGAAAGGGACTGATCCACGCGCGAAAGGGAATCTTGGCATTTGAAAGGGACAAATGGTCGCGCGAAAGGGAATCGCCGTCATTGAAAGGGACAAAACCGCGCGCGAAAGGGAATCCCCGCCGTTGAAAGGGACAAAACCGCGCGCGAAAGGGAATCCCCGCCGTTGAAAGGGACAGATTCACGCGCGAAAGGGAATCTTGGCATTTGAAAGGGACAAATGGTCGCGCGAAAGGGAATCGCCGCCACTGAAAGGGACAAATCCGCGCGCGAAAGGGAATCTTGGCATTTGAAAGGGACAAATGGTCGCGCGAAAGGGAAACGATGTCGTTGAAAGGGACAGATTCGCGCGCGAAAGGGAATCCCCGCCGTTGAAAGGGACAAATGGTCGCGCGAAAGGGAAACGATGTCGTTGAAAGGGACATATTCGCGCGCGAAAGGGAATCGCCGCCATTGAAAGGGACAAACTCGCGCGCGAAAGGGAATCGCCGCCATTGAAAGGGACAAACTCGCGCGCGAAAGGGAATCTTGGCATTTGAAAGGGACAAACTCGCGCGCGAAAGGGAATCGGCGCCACTGAAAGGGACTGATCCACGCGCGAAAGGGAATCCCTACCACTCAAAAACCAAAAACCGAAAACGCTCTGCAATCTCAGAGAGTTTTCGGTTTCAATCGTTTCAGCGTTGGACTTGTTTTAAGTCTTCTTTAATTTTTGTTGTTGAGATGCCTTCTGTACGTGGTAAGTAGCATACTTCGCAGTAGTCAGATAGGAAGTCGAATTTGCCTTCCCAATCGTGTCCCATTACGAATAAGTCTACATTGTATTTTTGTACATCTTCAATTTTTTGTTCCCAGTTATCTTCAGGAATGACTTTGTCTACATATTTAATCGCTTCCAAAATCATTTTGCGATCTTCGAAACTATAGTAAGCTTTTTTGCCTTTTAGTGCATTGAATTCATCCGACGAAATGGCAACGATTAGGTAGTCGCCCATTTCTTTAGCACGGCGAAGAATGTTGATGTGGCCAGCGTGTAGTAAATCAAACGTGCCATACGTAATAACGGTTTTCATAATTTGCCTCCAAAATCATACTTTTGGTTATTATAGTACACCCATTTAAAAAAAGAAAGATGTGTTATAAGTGAGTTAGTAAGTATTCTGCTAAGTTTTTAGAAGATTGACCTGTAGAATACGTATTCCAATGGCTCGAGTAGTCTTGTATAACAGTTGCATCAAAATCGAGATGAAGAATTGCGTGTACTAATTCTTCGTCGCTATCCACAACAGGTCCGGGAACCATTGTTGGATAGTCACTCCAAAATCCACGACTCATACGGTATTGATCTAAATCATATGGATAGAAGATTTGTGGCTTTTTAAAGAACGCATACTCAAACGGAATTGACGAATAATCACTGATTAAACAGTCAGTTACCGTTAGTACTTCATGAATTGGCACTTGATTGTCGAGTACGATAATTTGAGGGTTTACTAAATTTTCCACTGTATGTTGAACAGCAGGATGTAATTTAATAATCAATACATATTCATCGCCGACATCTTGCATCAATTTTGTAAAGTGAATCGGAATTTGCTGTGTAGTTAATTCTAAATCACGAAAAGTTGGTGCGTATAATAGAACTTTCTTTTCACGCAAGATTGGATATTTTTCAAATAAGCGTGTGCGTACCTCAGTAACACGCGACTCGTCAAAATAAAAATCTGTGCGCGGAATCCCTGTACGTAAAAACGCATCCGGATCCTTATGAAATGCTAGACGGAAAATCTTCGCCATTTGTTCCGAACCGACAACCACTTTATCCATACGTTTATAAACTTTTCGAAAGCGACGAACTGCTGCTGGTGTACGATATGCGATACTCGGATCAGAAAGTGCGAATTTTTTAATTGCACCTGCTGCATGCCAAAGTTGAATACATTCGATATGTTTCGGCAGCACATTTAAAAGCGGTACATAATTGTCGATTAATAGCGTTTTACAAGTAGAGATATGGTACAAACCACCTATATATTGACGTAAGTCTTTCATCTCAAATAAAATAATCTTTTTTACGTTAAGATTTGAAAAATTTTCGTTGCAACGAGACGTTTTTAGTACGATAATATCTGAGTAGCCTTGTTCGTTTAGTGCTTGTATTGTATAAGCGGCGTTATCGCCAAAATCGCATAAGAAAACCATCTTTTTACGTGTCGGAAAGATGGAAAAAAGTGCGAAGAAAAATTTATTTATAAGTAAAAACAGTTGAATTAACAATTCTTTTGTCATAGATTCACCCAAGTTAGTTTAATTTTTTACTACTTTTTTTATTATAGCATATTCTCTTGAAGGCGAAATATTGAAAGTTTAAAAAAATAGAAAGATTCATCATAGGAATATGGTATGATGTATGTTGAAAAATTATTAAAATTGAAAGAGTGAACAACTTTGTCTATTAAAAATATATTAACAAAAGTCTTGAAGAAGGCTTATCGTTATATGGCAAAAAAGCCACGCATCGAGAATTTAGTTGTCTTCGAAAGTTTTCATGGTAAACGTTATAGTGATAATCCACGTGCGATTTATGAATATATGAAAGAAAATTGTCCAGAATTTGATTTGATTTGGTCTGTAAATAAAGAGAGTATCCCGATGTTTAAAGAAATGAATGTTCCTTATATGAAGCGTTTTTCTTTAAAATGGTTGCTGACATTCCCGAGAGCACAGTATTGGGTGAATAATGTGCGTCTTGCGAAATGGATGAAAAAACCTAAAGGTACAACTTATTTGCAAACATGGCACGGTACACCGCTGAAGCGATTAGGGACAGATATTGAGGAAGTACATATGCCAGGCACAGTCACTTCGAAATATCGTAAAAATATTATCTCAGAATCGAAAAACTGGAGCTATTTAGTAGGTCCAAACGCATACTCAACAGAGATTTTATCACGTGCATTCCATTTTAAAGGGCCTGTAATTGAGTCAGGCTATCCGAGAAATGATGTCTTACATAACCCATCTGAGGCACGTATGCAGCAAATTCGTCAGTCATTGAATATCGATCCGAAGAAAAAAGTGGTATTATACGCACCGACGTGGCGTGATGATCAATTTTTCGAAAAAGGTAAATATCGTTTTGAGTTCCAATTTGATATTAATCGTATGAAAGAAAAATATGGCGATGATTTTGTCTTATTAGCGCGCATGCACTATCTTGTATCAGAGAGCTTCGATTTTACGCCATATAAAGATTTCATTATTGATGTATCAGATTATTATGATATTGCCGATTTATATTTAATTAGTGACTTATTGATTACGGATTATTCATCTGTGTTCTTCGATTACGCGACATTAGATCGCCCGATTATTTTCTATATGTATGACTTAGAAGATTATCGTGATCGCCTACGTGGTTTTTATATTGATATTGAAGCGGATGCGCCAGGTAAGATTGTCAAAACAGAAGATGAGCTCATCGCTGAAATTGATCGTGCGTTAACAGAAGGTCATGCAGATCCTGCTCGTTACGAACGTTTCAAAAATCGCTTCTGTGAATGGGAAGATGGACGTTCTTCGGAGCGTGTTGTGAAGCGCGTATTCTATAAACAAACACTCGCACCGGCCTACATTCCACCAGTAGAAGATGAAACAACTGTTGAAACAGAACCATGTGAAACCGTATTAAATTAATAAAAGTAATCCGAAAAGAGGAGTCGTCCGCAAGGCGATTTCTCTTTTTCAATCGCATGGACATTGTGTCTTAAATTGGGTGCGAATATGCTATAATAAGCAATGAATATTCGGAGCGTTTTGGAACTAATTTTCGCAGCATTTCGTTCTAATTATTTGAAATACAGGGAATAGAGGAAAATACAATATGAAAGCAATGATTAATATCATTAAAGAACAGGTGAATTCATTTTATCTGGTTCAGCGTTTAGCGAAATTCCAACTGCGCATTGATAATCAGGGGAACTATCTTGGATTCATATGGGAAATTTTAAATCCTGCCATCCAAATGGCGATGTATTGGTTCATCTTCGGCTATGTGATGCGTCGAAACGCAGAAGTCGACGGTATTCCGTATGTATACTGGATGTTAGCGGGGATTTCTTTCTGGTTCTTTATTAATAAAGCTATTTTACAAGGTTCAAAATCAATCTATCAAAAATACTCCATGGTCGCAAAGATGAATTTTCCACTTTCGAGCATACCGAGTTATATTATTATGGGAAAATATTATGGTCACTTGGCGCTACTCGCTGTCATTATGGTCATCTTCTGGATTGGCGGATACTATCCGACATGGCACTATTTCGAACTCATCATTTTCGTATTATGGTCATATGTGTTAGCCTTTTCAATCACATTACTTACATCAACACTGACAGTCGTTGTACGTGATTTACAAATGGTCATTCAATCGGTTCTACAAGGGATGTTCTTCATCTCTCCAATTCTGTGGGATCGCTCAAAAGACATGCCCGAATTATTACAAAATATTTTAATGTTGAATCCATTCTATTTCTTAGCGCAAGGTTACCGTGCTGGGTTACTAACACATGAATGGTATATCATCAATCATTGGGAACTCGCATTATACAACTTAGCACTTATACTGATCTTCTTGTACTTCGGTGCAAAAGCACATTATAAATTCCGTGCGCGCTTCTCAGACTTTGTCTAAACTTTATGGAGGATGCTCAAATGGCAGAATCAGTTATTTTAAAAAATATTACAAAAAAATATCGTATGTATGAAACGAAGGGCCAGCAAATTGCTGACCTGATCTTTCCAGGTAAAAAAGGTTCATCTTTTAATGCGATTGAAAATATCACTTTTTCAGTAGAAGAAGGCGATGTCGTCGGACTTGTTGGTATTAATGGTTCGGGGAAGTCGACTTTATCCAATATCATTGGCGGACTCGTTCCACCAACATCTGGAGAATTAATCGTCAATGGTGAAGTGAATGTCATTGCGATTCAGTCAGGTCTGAACAATGCCTTAACAGGTGCTGAAAATATCGAATTCAAATGTCTACTTATGGGCTATTCAAAAGAAAAGATTAAAGAAGTCATGCCAGAAATCATTGAGTTTTCAGAGCTTGGAGACTTCATTTATCAACCTGTTAAACAATATTCAAGTGGTATGAAGTCGAAACTTGGCTTTGCGATTAGTGTAACAGCGAATCCTGATATCCTCGTAATCGACGAAGCATTATCTGTTGGAGACCAGACGTTTACAGATAAGTCACTCGCAAAAATGCTCGAATATAAAAAACAAGGAAAGACGATTTTCTTCGTCAGCCATAACCTTTCTCAAGTACGTAATTTCTGTACAAAAATTGCATGGATTGAGGGTGGGCGTTTACGTGAATTCGGCCCAACAAATGTGGTCATGCGTAACTACATGGCGTTCCTAAAAGACTATAATAAGCTGACACCAGCCAAGCAAAAAGAATTCCGCGACCAATTGGCGAAGCAGCGTAAGCATAAATAAGAATAGGAGTGACAAGCGGTGAGAAAAACATTATTTCTGGTAAGCAATGACCTCAATACGGAACAAAGAGGCTTGCATAAAGCAGTATTAAAACAAGCACGTCTGCTCAATCAGCCAGATTACCAACCTGTTCTTGTAACATTAGACTACAAACCAAACTATGCGGAAATCGAACGTGAACTTCATGTCACAGGTCATCTTCCACATGATGTGCATATTGTGAATTTGTACGACTACTATCGTGATCGCTTTGCAGTGGTGGAAGTATCGGCTGTTTCAAAAGCACATTACGAAAAGAACCGTCATAAATTCGAAGACGAATTCTTTGTAGAAGATGCTGGCAATCACGCACGTTATTTTGAAAATGGTCGCTATGCAAAATATAAGCGCTGGGACGAAGATGGTCGTTTGCAATTCGTCGACTACTTCAATGACAATCGCGTACGTATTTCGCGTGAGGAGTTCCATCCAGCAGGATATAAAGCACGCGAAATTTTATATCATCCAGCAAACAACAAGAAGAATCAAGAGAGTTACTTTACACCAGATGGCTTCTGTTACTTAACAATCTGGTTCAACTATTTAACAGGCGGACAACAACGTGTCTTCCTATTTGATCCGAAAATTCAAAAAGCCTTCGATTTTAAAAATCGTTTAGAGTTTCAAACTTTCTGGGTGAATGAATTATGTCGTTTAGAATCGGTTCGTCCGATTATTGTAGCTGAAACTGAACGTGTAGCAGATCGCGTACTCGGTGTGGAAGATCAGTATGCGGATAAAATTTTCGTTGTCGAACATAACCATTTAGAAGAACCTTATACAGTTGGTAGTTCGATGCCAAAGTTTATGAAGTCAGTCGTTAATGCGATTCCAAAAGGCTATGCAACGGTTGTATCAACAGAAAAACAGCAACTTGATTTACACAGTGATGTCGGCAATCGTGGCAATATTCATGTCATTCCACCAACAGTTGAAGCGATGCCAAGTGAAGCATTACGTGATCCAAATCGCTTCGTCATGGTGACACGCCTTATTGAAGATAAGCAAGTACAACATGCAATAAAAGCGATGAAACAAGTGATTGCAGAAGAACCTGATGCACGCTTAGACATCTATGGTGTCGGAAACGAAGAAGCGAATCTACAAGAATTAATTGCAGAAGAAAAGCTTGAAAAAGTTGTCACATTAAAAGGCTACCATCCGAATGTAGCAGACATCTATCAACAAGCCCTCGCTTCCATCATTACAGCGAAAACAGAAGGACTTAATTATGCGTATGCGGAAGCAGCGATTCAAGGCACACCAACCATCTCTTATGCGATTACATACGGTCCAACGACATACATTACGCATAATGAAAATGGCATACTCGTTGAACCTGACAATATCGAACAACTCGCAACCAGCATGATTGAAGCAATCCAAAACCCAGATCACATGCTAAAACTCGGTGCAGCTGCAAAACAACACGCAACAGAACAATTTGCAGAAGCCACATACAAAGAACGCTGGCAACACGTCTTACACCAAGCCATTCATCACAGCCCAAAAATCAATATGATCTAACTCTTAACTCTCGCTTAGGCGAGAGTTTTTTTGTTGTGAATAGATGGTGTGGAGGTAGAGTGGGGACTTAAGTTGACTAGTTTAAATTGAATTTTATTTGTTGAAAGGGACAAACTTGGGGTCGAAAGGGAATCCTCGTCGTTGAAAGGGACAAATGGTCGCGCGAAAGGGAAACGATGCAATTGAAAGGGAAAAACTCACGCGCGAAAGGGAATCTTGGCATTTGAAAGGGACAAATCCGCGCGCGAAAAGGAATCCCGCTCTCTGAAAGGGACAAAACCGCGCGCGAAAGGGAAACGATGCAATTGAAAGGGACAAATCCACGCGCGAAAGGGAAACGATGCCATTGAAAGGGACAAATGGTCGCGCGAAAGGGAATCTCGGCATTTGAAAGGGAAAAACTCACGTGCGAAAGGGAATCCCGCTCTCTGAAAGGGACAAAACCGCGCGCGAAAGGGAATTCTGGCATTTGAAAGGGACAAAACCGCGCGCGAAAGGGAATCCTGGCATTTGAAAGAGACAAATGGTCGCGCGAAAGGGAATCCCCGCCATTGAAAGGGACAAATCCACACGCGAAAGGGAAACGATGCAATTGAAAGGGACAAATCCACGCGCGAAAGGGAAACGATGCAATTGAAAGGGACAAATGGTCGCGCGAAAGGGAAACGATGCAATTGAAAGGGACAAATCCGCGCGCGAAAGGGAAACGGTGTCGTTGAAAGGGACAAATGGTCGCGCGAAAGGGAATCTCGCTCTCCGAAAGGGACAAATCCGCGCGCGAAAGGGAATCCTGGCATTTGAAAGAGACAAATGGTCGCGCGAAAGGGAATCCCCGCCTCCGAAAGGGAATCCCAACTTCTGAAAAGGAAAACTCGAGTCTTTTTATGATGAACAAGTTTTCTAATCTATAATCCAATAATTGAATAAAAAAACACGCCTTTTTTAAAATAAGAAGTATAAACAAAAAATCTCGAAAATATGCATAGTGTATAGTAAATAAAAAAGGAGAATTTTGAAATGATCCAAAAAGAATTTCGTTCTAGTCCTAAAATGCACATTTTAAAAAGGCTTTATGCACGTTTACATTTGGATGAAATAAAAGTACGTATTCAACAAGATATAGCGAAGATTGAAGCTGGAGACTTTGGAGAAGAAATTGTTGCAAAACGCTTAAATACTTATAAAAACACAATAGATATTCATGTTTTTCACGATATCACGCTCTATCAAAATGGGCTATTTCAAATGGATTTTCTTGTTGCGACATCGAGTTGCATCATCATTTTAGAAGTGAAAAATATTTCGGGACATATTTATTTTACACAGAATCCACAACAACTGATTCGAAAAATAAAAGGACAACCTGATCAGAAATTTAGAAGTCCCGAAACTCAAATTCAAAAATATATTAAACAATTAGAAATATGGAATTATAGTCATCAATATAATATTCCAATATATGGAGCAGTAGTTTTTCCTACACTCTCAAGTATTGTAAATAGTGATAATACCATGACACATATTTTAGATTTAGATGAAATTGAGCAGTTTATTTATAAGCAAAATCAGGAGAATATTGAAAATACGGATGTACAAAAATTTATTAACAGAATAAAAGAAAAAGCGATTGATTATCGGATAAATACTTTAGGAGAATATTATAATTTTAAATTGTATCACTTGAATAGTGACTTTCTCTGTCCAAAATGTCATTCGAAAATGCTGAAAAAAAGTCGGAGGAAATGGAACTGTTCCAATTGCACTTATACAGGTCAGCGAATAATTAAAGAAGAATTAGATGAATATTTGAGTTATTTTCATCAAGATATGCTAAAACAAGACTTACAAAAATTTATGAAAGATGTTTCTAAAAGTACGTTTTATCGAGAATGGAAGAAAATACAAAAATAGAAATATTACACACATCACAATTCTATAACAACTTTGTCATATACGTTTATTTCTATTTCAAAAAGGAAGGAAATAGTATATAAATATTTCAATTATATTAAGAAATCCAATTATTTGTATAAATATAAGGTAATTGGACGAAGGTATAATTAGGACAAAAGAAAGGTGTGTTTAAATTTGAAGTGGAAATGGATGATTGCGGGGGTACTGAGTTTACTATGTGTGTTTGCATTTACGAGTACACAAAGTCAGGCGGCGAGTGAGTATAAGGTAGCTGAAATCAAAACGACGAAAGCGAAATTTTACAAAACACCCTCTAAAAAAGCAAAAGCGACAGCAGTGAAAAGTACGGATTTAAAACGTACATACTATGTTCGCGAATCGAAAAAAGCAGATGGAACAACATATTATCGCCTTGAAAAAGGTGTAACATCGATGGGGTGGATTGATGGAAAAGTATTAAAAATTAACAATCGTACACTCCTTTCAAAAAAGAAACAGACAATGTATTTATTAGGCCGCAATAATGCTTATACAATGCCTGCGACAACATCGAGTAATCGATCATACAATTTAGAAATTCGTCGCGGTTTATCATTTGCAGCAGAGCGTTATGAAAAAGTAGGTACAACTTATTGGTATAAAGGGAAGATTGAAGGGACAACAAAATTACGTTGGATTCGTTCAGATTTATTAACAACGAATGGCTTTGTAGGTGTTGATTTACGCAAACCTTCGAATGTTACAGCGAAAGATTTACAGGCACTTATTTTATCAAAAGGGCGTACTCCGGATAATATTCTATACAAGTTAGCGCCTGAGTTTATTAAAGCTCAAAGTAGTACAGGTGTAAGTGCACAATTTATGTTTGCACATGCGGCACTCGAAACTGGTTGGGGTGGCTCGACGATTTCGCAGTATAAAAACAACCTATTCGGCTACCAAGCATATGATACTTGTCCGATTACATGTTCAAAATATTTCCCTAAAGGTGAAGATGGTCTGAAATTATATGCTTCACGCATTGTGAATAATTATTTAACAGTTAGTGGTCCTTATTATTATGGTAAAAATGTATTAGCGATGAATGTAAAATACGCTACGGATCCATCATGGGGCGAAAAAATAGCAAATATCATGCAACAGATTAAACCGTATAATAGTTCATATTATAAAGGTGCAAAAGCATCGACGAAAAAAGTATCGATTGCACAAGATTTCGGCAGTGAGATTCCATCGACGAAACCACAGCCAAGTGCATTTGTAGCTTTACCTTCAAGTATTTCGGCAACAATTAATTCTTCAGGTGCATCAGTTTATTCAATTCCATATGTATATGCACCACGCGTGGGAAGTTATGCAAAAGGCAAAAAAATTACGTTAAAAGCATATCATATAGACGTAAAAGACTTTAAAAATGCAAAAGGTGCTCAGTCGCGCTGGTACAGAATTAGTTATCAAAATAAACAAGCATGGGTGCGCAGCGATCAGATTACAACAACGAATTTAGCGTTTACAACAGTCGATGCGACACTTCGTTCAAATGCAGGTACAAACTATTCTAAAGTAACAACAGCAAAGAAAAATACAGCGCTAAAACTTGTAACATCTTCAAGCAAACCCATTACAAAAAAAGACTCGAAAAAAGCAACTTGGTACCAAGTCTACCAACCAGGCTCAACGAAAAAAGTTTGGATTCGTTCAGACCTAATGAAAATCTATCGATAAATTAAAGGAGGAATCACGTTATCATAACGTGATTCCTCTTTTTTATCACAAATATTAGGCGATTCCCTTTGGCGCGTGGATTAGTCCCTTTCGGAGAGCGAGATTCCCTTTGGCGTGTGGAATAGTCCCTTTCGGAGAGCGAGATTCCCTTTGGCGCGCGGAATAGTCCCTTTCGGAGAGCGAGATTCCCTTTGGCACGCGGAATAGTCCCTTTCGAGGAACAGGATTCCCTTTGGCGCGTGGATTAGTCCCTTTCGGAGAGCGAGATTCCCTTTGGCGTGTGGAATAGTCCCTTTCGGAGAGCGAGATTCCCTTTCGCGCGCGGAATAGTCCCTTTCGGAGGCGAGGATTCCCTTTCGCGCGCGAGTTTGTCCCTTTCGGAGGCGAGGATTCCCTTTCGCGCGCGGAATAGTCCCTTTCAGTGGCGGGGATTCCCTTTCGCGCGCGAGTTTGTCCCTTTCGGAGGCGAGGATTCCCTTTCGCGCGCGGAATAGTCCCTTTCGGAGGCGAGGATTCCCTTTCGCGCGCGAGTTTGTCCCTTTCGGAGACGGTGATTCCCTTTCGCGCGCAGATTTGTCCCTTTCGCGCGCAGATTTGTCCCTTTCGAGGAACAGGATTCCCTTTCGCGCGCGAGTTTGTCCCTTTCGGAGACGGTGATTCCCTTTCGCGCGCAGATTTGTCCCTTTCGAGGAACAGGATTCCCTTTCGCGCGCGAGTTTGTCCCTTTCGGAGACGGTGATTCCCTTTCGCGCGCGGAATAGTCCCTTTCGGAGAGCGAGATTCCCTTTCGCGCGACCATTAGTCCCTTTCAGCCTCTAATTAGTCCCTTTCAGCCTCTGATCAGTCCCTTTCGACAAATATTATGTCCATAAGAATAGAGTTGTCATAGAAAATTTAAGTCTCTACCGAAAGTCCAGCCTTATCGAAACACTACCCCACAAAAAAACGAGTCACTCCACTGAGTCACTCGTCATAATTCCTTACGCATATGAAAGTTTTGTAGGGCAATCTGGTTGCGTATCGCGATTTCTTCGCTCACGATGTCGTAGCCTTCGTGTTGGAAGAAGGGGACTGCTGTGGTGCTCGCCATTGTGTCGAGATGAATCAAGCCGAGTTGGTAAGCTTCTTCTTCGAGTTCAAATAGTAATTTTTTTGCAATGCCTCGATTTTGGTAGTCTTTGTGAACATAGATGCGGTTGATCTGTCCATCAAGTGTTAAATCAGCAAATCCGACAATTTTATGTTCGCAGCGTGCCACGTAGGAGATGTGTTCACGCAATGTTTTTTGCCAAGATTCGATGATCTCTTGGCGTCGTTCGTAAGGAGCCCATGCATTAAGCTGTGCGAGGCTGTAGTCTTTACGATTAATTTCGTGTACGGTATCTAAGAATAAGTCGACAATCTCCTCTAAATCCGATTCACGATATTTTGAAATCTCCATGCCAACATCCTTTCTAACAACTATCCTCTTTTCAACTTACATGAAAAGGAAAAAAAGTACAATACTAACGTAAATAGCAATTTGAAAAATAGGACGTACCCCATGCTAAAAATATGATATGATAACTTACAAAAGGAGGAGAACAAATGAAAAAACAGTCAATCGTTATAGGACTTTTAGCTTCTACTTTTGTACTATCTTCGGCAACACAACTTCTGGAGCCGCCGACAGTACAAGCCGCGACACAAGCTACCTATAAACAGAGTAACACAAGCCAATTGGGACAACTCAAATCACAAAAATCACGCATTTATACAGCACCTGGCTCGAAAAAGAGTGTAGTGGCATCAACTAAATACACGAATGAAATCTTCTATATTTCAAAAGTCGCAACGAAGACAGGTGACGAAACTTATTACCAAGTAAGTCGCCAAGCTGATCCGAAAAAAGCAGCACTCGGTTGGGTGAAGTCGAAGTCAATCACGCGTAAAAGTTATAAGGTGATGACGAATACGAAAAAGACGCGCTACATTAAAGGAATAGGAACTGGTTACACGCGTCCGGGCGGTTTAGCACGTAATGTTATTTTTCCGTCAATGGCTCCCTATAAACATAAAAACTTCCTCAATGCCGAAACGGTGAAGGTAGGAACGACAACATGGTATCGCGGTACGGTGAATAATCAGACGACATGGCTTCCAGCGACGTCACTGAGCGATCAAAAGCTCACGACTGCGACAGAAAAGCCTGTTGTGACGAAAGTATCACTTATTGCGCAACTAAACGATAAAAATACACTACTACAAACGGACTTAACGAATGACAAAACGAAGCAAACGGCTGGCGCGAAAGCACCTCATACATATGTGGTAAAAGAGCAAGCAAGCTACAAGAAAAAAGTTTACTATAATCTAGGGGCAATCGGTTGGGTGGAAAAAGACGCCGTTAAAACGCATCCTTATGGCGTAGAAAGCACACTCAATCAAAAAGCATACCTAACAGGCGGTGGATACGGTTATGCGATGCCATGGGGCGCAGCAGACGATATTGTGACGAAGACGCTCACGAAGGGCAAACCGTTCACCATTTCAAAACAAGTGAAGATTGGCACAGGTCTGTGGTATTACGGAAAAACAGAAGATAATAAACTGATGTGGGTGCTATCGTCTCGTACAACAATGACGAATCCGACACCTGAACCAACACCACCACCAGTGGAAGCGCCTGTCTATCAAAAGATTTCAAAACAAGGGACAATCAAGTCGACAGCTGTACTCTATACTAACCTTGTGAAGCAGACGACACGCACATGGACGACTGCAGAGAAAACAGAGAAATTTACAATGAATCGTTCAGCAAAATTAGGAAACACGACCTACTATGAGCTATCACGCCTCTCAACAACAGGGAAGGACACTGTAGTAGGCTGGGTGAAGTCGACAGAGCTTACGTCGGCAAATGTTCAAGCGCCGACAGCCTCATCAGAAGTCCTATACCTAACTGGACTGGGGAATGCGACGACCGTAGCAGGAGCGACGAATGCGAGCAACATTCGCTTTAAAGATTTAAAATCGTATCCAGCAACGAAGTTCACCGCAACAAAACAACAAGTGGTTAACGACACAACGTATTATCTTGGCAAAATCGGTTCGAAATTTGCATGGGTGCGCGCCGACTACTTCGGTAACCCGTACCAATACATGAACCTTCGAAAAGTATCGAATATCACGCAAGCAGAGATGGAACAATTCCTTGTAGCATGGAAAGGAACGACAATCAAAAATAATAATCTATACAAAGCTGTTCCTGTATTTTTAGATATGCAAAAACGCTATGGCATTAACGCACAGTTCATGTTGGCGCATGCGATCGTCGAAACAGGTTGGGGTAGCTCGAAAATCTCACAATATAAAAATAACTTTTTCGGTTATCAAGCCTATGACAAATGTGCGATGAGTTGCGCGCTTTACTTCCCAACAGGAAATGACGGCGTGCAGTATTATGCAGATGCCATCTATCGTAAATATTTACGAGCAGGAGCCATCTACAATAATGGACCATCAGCAGCAGGTATGAATGTGAAGTATGCTTCGGATAAATCATGGGCGACGAGTATCGGACGCATCATGGGGAATATGAAACCATATGACGCCACTTATTATGACAAGGCGAAAGTCTCAACACTCGATCCAGCACAACCTGTATTCAATTACACGAATGTTATTCCAGCAGGTAAGCCACTACCACCAACCTATCAATTCTTCGATGCAGGTATCACAGCGACAGTGACGAAATTCACAACGGTTCGCCTACTGCCATCAGAATACGGTAAAGTTCTAATGAATTACAACATCGGTACAAAAGTGACAATCGACGGAACGAATGACGATGTCGCAACTACGTGGATGCGCGTGAAGATTCAAGGGCAGGAAGCATGGGTGCTGAAATCAGATTTACGCTTTATGAATTTAGCACGCACGACAACAGAAGCGAATGTCCGAAACGACGCGAGTACGACAGGTACAAAAGTTATCAAAGTATTAGACGAGGGCAAATTCGTTAAACTTGTACAAGATACTTCAGGCAAAATCGTAACGAAGAAAGATGCAAAAGGTACCGTATGGAATCAAGTTTACGTACCAACAACTAAAACAAAAGGCTGGATTAGCTCAACTATCTTAAAAGTTCAATAAATGACAGAGAAGATCGTTCTAAAAAAAGGACGGTCTTTTCTTTTTGTAACAAATCCATTACAATCGTAAATTCAAAAATATGTAAAAAAAGATAGAATACAATCGCTATATAATAGGAAGAAACATCATGTGAAAAGTGTAAAAAGTGATATGACAATTGTTACATGGTTAAAATGTATTGGAAAATATATCCTAAAAATCAAAAATGAATCAAAAGGTATTAATGAAAGAATAAAGTGGTAATAAACTATTCTTTATAATAATAATATTTCTTTTAATCAAAATATAACTAATAAATAAATGATAAAAATGGCATTATAATGATATAGTCCTTTATAAGTGCAATATTTTGGAATAAAAAAAGGTGGAAAATCTTATCCTATTAGATGATAATTAGGCTAAGCATGGTTAGCTGACGATTTCAAACAGCAAATGCTAATCATATCCAATAAGGGAGGATTTTCATTCATGAGTAATTTCAAATTAGTCAAAACTGCAGCAGCCCTAGCTCTAGGTGCTTCAGTTGTAACATCAGCAGTAGCAACTACGGATGCATCTGCAGCAAGCAAATACAAAATCAAGTCTGGTAAATTAGTTTACGCTAAATCAGGTAAAGTAGTTAAAGGTTATGTAACTTACAAATCAACTGTTTACAAAAACGGTAAAAAACTTACAGGCTTAAAAGGCAAAACTTACTACAAAGCTGGTAAAAAAGCGACTGGTACTTACAAAGGCGCTTACTACGTAAAAGGCGTTAAAAAAGTAACTACTGGTACTTATAACAAAGCTTACTACGTAAAAGGTGTTAAAAAAGTATCTACAGGTCTTTACGCTTCTAAATACTACAAAGATGGTAAATTAGCTACTGGTACTTACAAAGGCGCTTACTACGTAAAAGGACTTAAAAAAGTAACTACTGGTACTTATAACGGTGCTTACTACGTAAAAGGTAAAAAAGTTGTATCTACAGGTCTTTACGCTGATAAATTATATGTAGCTGGTAAATTAAACAAAGGCTACAAATTATACAAAGAAGATCTTTACAAAGATGCAGTATTAAACAAAGGTTTAGTAGTATTCGAAGGTAAATTATACGATGGCGCTAAATTAAACGAAGGTCACAAAATCTTCAAAGACGAACTTTACAACGGTTCTGAACTTAACACAAAATTAGCTCTATTCGAAGGTAAATTATACGATGGTGCTAAATTAAACGAAGGCATCAAAAAATTCGAAGATAAATGGTACAACAACGCTGAACTAGCTGACGGTACTTTCACTATCGACGGTAAAGAAGTTGCGATCGAAAACGGTGTTGAAGTAGGCGCTAAAGTTAAATCTGTTGAGGCGATTAACGCTCAACAAGTTAAAGTAACATTTAACAAATCAGTTGACAAAACAACTGCTGAAAACATTGCAAATTACGATGTAATTGATGCAAGTTTAAATGTTAACACTTCTGTATTAGATAAATCTGGTGATGCTGATGATTCTATCGTAAAACTACAAGATGACAAAAAATCAGTAATCATTGATTTAGATCCAACTAATGCAAATTCTAAAGCTCTAGCAGGTAAAACAAACTACACTGTGAAAGTAAATAAAGAATCTGTAAAAGACCTTGCTGGTAACTATGTAGAAGCTCATTCAACTTCATTTGTATTTGCCGATACTGTAGCTCCGGAAGTTACTAGTGTTAAAGCTTCATCAACTGGTTTTACAGTAACTTTCTCTGAACCAATTGATATTACTAATGCCGATAAAGGTATTGTTAAAGTTAATGGAGTAAACGTAAAAGCAACTGATATTACAGCAGTAGCTGGTGATAAATATTCAGTTAAAATTGCATATACTCTTGTAGCAGGAACAGAATACTCAGTGTATACAGCTGCTTTTGCTGATTTAGTTGGCAATAAATCTGAAGCAACAACTAAAACTGCATCTATTTCTACAGATACAACAGCTCCTACTTTACAATCTGTAACACAAGATGGTGATTTAGTAGTTGCATTCAAATTCTCAGAAGAATTAGCTGCTGGTACTACTGCTAAAATTTATCGTGATGCTACAGTATTCGCTAATAATGTTACATTAGTACAAGATGATGAAGATGAAACACTATATACAGCTACAATTCCAAATGCAACTGTAGCAGGTGTAGATTTATACCCAACAGGACAAACATCAACATCTGTAAAAGTTGAATTATCTAACTTTAAAGATGTTACTGGTAATGTTACTGCTGGTATTACAAAAGATCTTACTTTAACTCGTACAGTTAAAACTCCTGTTATTGAGTCTACTAAATGGGATGGTACTCGAGCTGTAATTAAATTAGATACAGTTCTAGATAGTACTTCAGAAGTAGCTTCTAAACTTCTTGTGACAGATGCTTCAGGTGCTGAGGTATCAGGTTTAACAGCAGAAGTGGCTTCTGATGCAACTGGTACTGATGCGGATGGTAAATATATCGTCATTACAGGATTAAATGCAGACAAAGAATATACACTTAACTTTACTAAAGGTTTTGCAAAGGATAAAGCAGTAGTGCCAAATGAAACTGGAAACTATACTTTATCGTTAAATACAAAATCTTCTGCACTAGATAAAACAGCTCCAGAAATTACAACTCCTGCTACAGATATTTCAGTTACTGGAAATGTAATTACTTTGAAGTTTAATGAAACACTAGCAGCTTCTGCTCGTACATTATCTAACTTCACATTAGATGGCTCAGCTTTACCAGCAGGTACAGTTGTAGTATTAACAACAAGCGTTCCAAATACTTCGCCTGTAAACGATACTATTAAAATTACTTTACCAGAAGGTTATGTAAATGCTGATGCTAACTATTTATTAGGTTATAAAAATATTGCTGATCTAGCAGGTAATGTTGCAGATGCTGGTTCAAAATCTATTACTTTAGCTGATACAGTTAAACCAGTACTAACATCTGCTGTTGTTTCATCAGTTGATGGTAAAATTACTTTAGGATTCAGTGAAAAAATCACAGCTGCTGCCGATGCTGCTGCCGATTTCATTGTTAAAGTTAATGGTGTTACATTAACAAGTGGTTACACTGTCACAACTGACCTAACAAACACTAAACAATTAATCGTTACTGTTACTGGTGTAAATACAATTGGTCAAACAGTTACTGTAACATCAATTAATAACCCAACAATTGTTAAAGATACTGCTGGTACTCCAAATGCTTTAACTGGTGCAACTTTAGTTACTGCAACACAAAAATAATCTAACCGATTATTAAATCCAACATTCCCTTACCTTATTGGGCAAACGGATTCAAAGACTCCTATCTTCTTCGGAAGATGGGAGTTTTTTTGTGGTTCAATCATATACTTTAATGAAATTTTTAGAATTCGATCAGTTGCTCTCTACGCTTGTATTTGCTATTTAAACAGCGATTTTTCATTAGGCTGTTCTTTCATCGTTTCGTTTCTTACATCCTGCATTTTAGGGAAATCTGCTGCTTGTGTGCGTTCCTTCTTTCCTTACCTCCATTTAAGAACCGTATCTACTTCCTTTTTTAAATAGATATTATTTCTTTGATGTTTCAGCTCTTCTTTTTGAACAAGCTATACATCTAATTTGATGAGTTCATTTGGTTGTTTATTTATTCTCATATTGTACGAAACATCTACTTTTAAACGAGTAGGTGTTTTTCTATGGAAGAAATGGCTGTAAACGCGGTATTAGGCAATTATTCAAGGATATTTAAAAAAAGCCTCTACTTTATACCTTCCTTCCAAATGATAAAGGATTAACCACCAATCTGCTCGTTCTAGGGGGATTATAAAATGGTTCGACCAATTATTTATGCATTTGTTTTAAAACGTATTCATCAAAGCTTTTACATGTCCACACCTATTGTAGAAGTAGCGGTAAATACATTACCTATTCATCATCCAGATGTAGCACGCTATCAGTATCTTTTACCATCTATCGATACCTTAGCGAATTGTACACATGCTTATCATTGTCAGTTAAAGAATAAAAGTGGTGAAGTGTGGACGGTCTATTTAGTCGGAACAGATAAGTCCGTCATGTTTGAATTGTGGAAGAAAGAAGATGAGGTCATTGCATATGAATATTATGAAATGGGAGGTTGTTTGTATGAAAACGTGTAAAGCCTACTTAATGAATTATTTACAGAAAGAATGTGCTCTCGAGGTGAATGAGAAAGAGATAGGAATCGAAACAGTGGAACTGGAGAAAGAAGAGTTAGATAAGCGCTATTTTACAGAAGAAGAGTGGTCGTCTTTACCTGCTTCTTGTTTGATTACATCCGTAAATTACGACAATGGAAGAGACATGTACACACTCAATTGTGTTCATCAATACAAAATTCTTTTAAAAAATGATGAGTGAATCGAATAGAACTCACGAGAAAACTAACAAAGAACTCACGAAAAAAGTAGGGTGTATCAGGTGAAATGAATTAAAAGGGAGATACATCAACGAATTGTTAGTGATTTCTGAAAGAAAAACTCACGACATTATTATAAAACTGTCGTGAGTATGTGAAAGTGAAGCGAGCTGAACATGATTAAAAAATTACTCATTGCCGCAACGATTGCGGTTTTAACTACACTGATTACGGAATTGAAAGAAGAGATGTAAGAGATACACATAAGGACAAGGTGGCTACAATATCACTTGTTCTTTTTTTTGTGGAGAAGGAGGACAACATCATGACATGTGAACAGTGGTTAGTGGAAGATAGAAAAATATCTTTGCGCACATATTTAACAAGTCCACTATATCAATAGTGGACTTGTTAATAAAAAGACTATACATTTTTAAGCTAAAATCTAAAAGTATCTGTATTATTCAACAATCTTCTCACAAGTTACACTAATCTTTCTTATCATGGTTAGTGATAAATAAAAAGAGTATTGTCCCCAAAGTAATACTCGAAATAGACTGAATGAAGGATACGTTTCCTTTTTCTTCGGAGCTATTTTTATTATTAGTAGAAGATGTATTTATCTCTTCTTTTTCAGTATCCTTTTTTTGAAAGGGGATAAAAAGATAATAGCTTGCCAATACATAAACTATCATTGTAAGTAACAGATAGTAGTAATCATTTAATGATTGAATATCATAGGGTGAAAAAATTGAAATCTTATTTTTATTAGAAAAGTATATAAAAGAAGAACTCTCATTTGATAAAAGGTAATTTTCAATATTTTGAACCCTTTTAGCTAATTCTGAATGTTCCGTTTTAATATCTATTTTTGAAATTTTAATGTTGTTATTTTTGATATATTCTGCAAAAGATAATTTATTTTGATCTGTGTATTTTTCTTTCTCAATAATATATTCTTCAATTACTAAAATGTGTTCTTCAATCTCTGAATTGTTTTTTGAGAGATTATCGTTGGTGTTTTTTTGAAAAAAATTCGCATCTTTAGATAGTGTCTTTTTATCAGAAGAAAAATAGAGTTCTAGTGTAGATATAGTTTCTGATAAATTTTTTAACTTTGTATTATAAGTAGTTGATAAAGTTGTATTAATTAATAAAAAAATAGTAATAAAAAATGTAAGGAAGTTTGACAAATTTTTCAATTGTTCAAGTAGTTCATTTGTTATGTAATTTTCTTTAATTATTTTTTTATTCATATATTTGGTTATGATTTGAAATACACCTAGAGATATAATAAATACAAACATTAAAGCTATAGTTATACTTAATAAGCTTGTAAACTCACAAGCAGTAAGTATTTTTATTGCCAATAAACTCATTAGCATAACTAGACATGTAACAATATAAAAATGTGTAATTAAAATAAAATAAACTTTTTTCTTAGCATTTGTTTTTCCTAATATAAATAACAGAATTAATGAAATAATAACGGTTATTATCATTACCACTTCAACTGCATTCGGAAAATACATCTTAATTATCATTAAAGATATGATAGATAGTAAGAATACAACAGCTACTATAATCCATTCTTTTTTCTTCATTGTAGGTCCCCTCAATTCATTTCAATTATTTTAATTGAATAAACCTAGTAGTCGGATAACAGACTACTAGGCTCATGGTTATTTTTTAGAAATCTTTGTTACTTCACGCTCGATTTTTCCTTTAGAGTCAATTGAAAGAACAAGACCGTTGTTCGGTGCATAGTATTGTTTTAACTTTTTGTTTTGAACGACTGTACAGTTTTTGAAAGTGCCTGCTTTTGTTTTAACCGTTGCTTTAATACTAGTTACTTTACCGAGATACGATTTTGAAGCCGATCCATATCCATAGACTTTATCGCCCACTTTAGCATTTCTTTTGATTTCATCTTTACCACCGTAGCCGCCGCCCCATGAATAGTAGGTTTTATTTTGTTCTTCCCATAGTTCGCCACCCGTTGTAGCAATCCAACTTTTGTATTGTTTTTTGTAGTGAAATACCGATTTTTCTGTTTTCTTTTTTTTGCCTTCATAATGGTAGTAACTAATTGTATAAACCTTAGATTTATCCATTAAGAAATTTTTTGTTTTTGCTTGAGCTGGTACATTCCAAATGAAGATTGAGCAGATGAATAGCATAGCTGTTATTACTAAAAATCTTTTTTTCATGTGAATTCCTCCTTTATATTTATATTGTATATTTTACTTTTAATTCCATTAATGTAATACTATTTATTTCACTTTTTAAACTTCATTTTTAAAAATGTCTTTTGACCTATCTTTATTAGTAAAATTCTTTTTATATACATTATGTAATAAAAATAATAAAAACATATAAATGAATCACATTATAAATAACGATTTGTAACAGATACTTTTGAAAATCAAATGGAATGATATATAAGAAAATTACTATCTTTTTATTTCTTTATTCCCTCATCCACCCTTGAATCGTCGCTTTCGGTACGTCAAACTGGTTTGCGGCGTGTCCAAGCGAGTGTTCTGTCGCCACGGTTTTCACAAGTTTTCGGTAGTTCGCGGTCGTCTTATGGATTACGTCGAGTCCACCGTCATGTCGCGTTGTTACGTGGCATATCTGGCAGCGCTCGTAGTACATGGTCAATCTGATTGTAATCGTCCCGTACTCATAGGTGTACGAGTGGCGAATGTCCTGCTCCTTTTTATGATGAAGATGTCGTTTTCCACCACATGGACATATTTTGTCTCTTTTTGGTGTCGCATAGAGTATGTCGTCGATGAAGTCCAATTGAATTGTCAGTGGTATATTAAAAAATGTATGCATTAAAAAACTCCCCTTTTTCGAAAACAAGCTCTTTTTTCTTTTTATTTTCCTTCATTTTCAGAAAAAGACATATTCAAAAAAAAGTGTGTACGAAAAGTATGGGGAAATGATGAGGGAATAGAGGTTTTTCAAGGGTTTCCCCACCATATACATACGAAAAAATTCATTCGGAAAACGTCGTTTCGCCAACATTCGCACATTTTAGTAAGCTAGGTGTACCCAAGGGAATACAAGCATGGTCGACTGTGAGAAGCGAGTATGAGATGACGTTTGAAGCGATGTTAGAGAAGTTGGAGCCGATGATTTCCGCGCACATGCGCAAACTGCATATTTATAAGGAGCATGAGCAATTTCGCCAGTCCGCGCGCGTAGCCATCTGGCGTGCGTGGCAACGATTCGATGCGGAGAAGGGTGATTTTGAACCGTATGCATTCCAGACAATTCGCGGTGCATTACTCGACGAATTGAAGATGAGCGCGCGTTACGAGGAACGATTCGTACCAACAGAAGATGATGCCCTGCATGAGCAAATTCAAGGGGAAGGGTGCCAGCGTACACGCGACTTCGTGGAATTCCTAGCACCCCACACAACACCCGAAGAATGTATGATTCTCCACGCCTATTATATCGAGGGGTACGATCACACCGAGATTGCGGCGATGCTTGGCATGAGTCGCGCCGCCCTACAAAAGAAGAAAAGCCGCCTGTTGATACGCCTTCGAAAAGAGATAAGTCGACCATAAGAAAAAGCCGCGATTTGCGGCTTTTTTGTTTGTAGCATAAACCAATCGAACCAGATGGCATTCCAAAATGAGTCGTTTAGCATTTTATTTTCACATAATAATAAATGGTACAATTAGGAAGAGGAGTGAGTATATGAAAAAATATATAGGGCTTACACTATTGATGAGTCTACTTTGTTTTTTAGTGCCGCATTTATCGGCTGAAGCGAAAACCATTACAGCTGGGCAAACAGTCAGTGGAACACTTGGAAAAGATGAGAAACACACCTATCAAATTAAAGTAACGAAGCCAAGTCGCGTGGAATTAAAGGGAACAGCCTATTCTTCTAACTTTGAACTCGTATTAGAAGATGCGAAGGGCGAAACTGTTCATTCACTTTATTATGAGTTTATCGCGGCGAGTGCGACTACACCTGTCTCGAAAAAAACAATAGAATATTTAGAGAAGGGGACATATACAGTTCGTGCAATCCATCACACGCATTTAAATGAGCGTACAAAGTATCAATTTACTGTTTCCGTAAAGGATAGTCGTGTTACAGAAGGATCATCAAACAATCATAAGCAATTAGCCACGAAGATTGCGCCAACACAGAAAACTGTAAAAGGACAAATCAGCTGGAACGATTCAGTCGATTATTATAAGGTGACGTTAAAAGAAGCAGGGCGCCTATCGTTAGATATGACTGCTTATATGCGATTTTTAGATGTAACAATGTTTAATCAAAATCAAGAGAAAATCAAAAATATCTTCTCCCTCTATGAAGGTGGAGAGGGGAATGGTGTCACAGAGAATATGTCCGTCTATTTAGAAAAGGGGACGTATTATATCGAGGTGAAGAAGTATCATACCTTCACAGGAATTTATACATTTAAAACAAAATTCACAGCAGCCAAAAATAATGAAAAAGAGCCAAATAACACACGTTCAAAAGCACAGGTAATCAAACCGAATGTTCAAAAGGTGACGGGGCTACTCAGTTGGAGTGACAGCATCGACTACTATAAAGTGAACGTGACGAAGAATGGGAAACTCCATGTGAATGTTCAATTGAAAAATACGGTCTATCTCACGCTCTATAATCGAAAAGGGCAACGTGTAGGTGAGCGCATGGCATTTGGAAACACGAAAGCAGTATTCAATGTGAAGAGGGGAACATACTACGTGAAAATCTGGAGCGTTGAAAAGCAAGCACCCGGTATTTATAAACTCGCGATGAGCGTACCTGAAATGTTACCAAAATCTCCAAAAGCCAAAGCCACGAAAACAAAAGTGACAGGTACAACCTATGCGAACAGTAAAATCACAGCGAAAATCGGAAGCAAAAAATATACAGGCAAAAGTAACAGCAAAGGTGCATTCAGCATCAAAATCCCAACACAAAAAGTAAAAACAAAAGTCTATGTATCCGTTACGACAGGTGCAGGAACGAGTAAATCAACTAAAGTACAAGTAAAATGAGCCGCGTATGCGGTTCTTTTTTTATGGTAGTGGGCGAGATTCCCTTTCGTGCGTAGATTAGTCCCTTTCAAAGTGAGAAATTCCCTTTCGTGCGTAGATTAGTCCCTTTCAAAGTGAGAAATTCCCTTTCGCGCGCGGAATAGTCCCTTTCAGAAGTAGAAATTCCCTTTCATGCGCGGAATAGTCCCTTTCAAATGCCAAGATTCCCTTTCGAGCGTGGAATAGTCCCTTTCGGAGTGAGAGATTCCCTTTCGAGCGTGGGTTAGTCCCTTTCGGAAGACGAGATTCCCTTTCGCGCGTGGAATAGTCCCTTTCAGAAGTAGAAATTCCCTTTCATGCGTGGAATAGTCCCTTTCAAATGCCAAGATTCCCTTTCGAGCGTGGAATAGTCCCTTTCGATAGCGTAGATTCCCTTTGGCGCGCGGATTAGTCCCTTTCAAAGTGAGAGATTCCCTTTCGTGCGCGGAATAATCCCTTTCGGAGAGCAGAATTCCCTTTCGCGCGCGGGATAGTCCCTTTCAAAGTGAGAGATTCCCTTTCGTGCGCGGAGTAGTCCCTTTCAAAAGTCGAGATTCCCTTTCGTGAGCGGAGTAGTCCCTTTCAGAGTGAGAAATTCCCTTTCGTGAGTGGAATAGTCCCTTTCGGAGTGAGAAATTCCCTTTCGTGCGCGGAGTAGTCCCTTTCAAAAGTCGAGATTCCCTTTCGCGAGTCGAGTAGTCCCTTTCAAATGCCAAGATTCCCTTTCGCGAGTCGAGTAGTCCCTTTCAGAAGCGATGATTCCCTTTCGTGCGCGGAATAGTCCCTTTCAAAAGCCAAGATTCCCTTTCGCACACGAATCAGTCTCTCACCATTGTTTATTTCACCGCTTAGTGAGATAATAATATGGAATAATTAGACATTAAAGGGGATTGACATGAAACGATTATATATAGTAGGAATTCTTTTGTTGGCCGCTATCTTTTTTATACCGCAACAAGCTTCAGCTGCAACAACTCTTACATCGGGAAAGTGGGCAACCGGTGAAATTACCGATACAACAACAAAGCAAACATATCAATTTAAGTTGACGAAACCGAGTAAGGTGACGGTGGAAGTGAAGTCGTATATGAATGAATTGGAGGCATTCGTCTACAATTCGAAAGAGACAAATATGGTGAAGCCAATGCATTTCTTTGCGGCAGATCCAACGAATCCAATTACGCAAAAAGAGACGGTTTATTTGCAGGCTGGGACATACACAATTCATACGAATCGTGTAGCATTCTCTGGTCAGACGGGGAAATATCAAGTGAGAGCGACTTGGAAAACGAATGGTTCGAATGAGGTAGAGCCGAATGATGAGCCGAACCAAGCGCAACCAATAGAAGTAAATAAAACGAAGATTAAAGGGCAACTCGGACTCGACGATTTAGCAGACTATTATATGGTGGAGGTAGACCGAGCGGGGAAATTAACAGTTCAAACAAAATCGTACATGCCTTTTTTACAAGTTGAGCTATACAATTTGGCGCAAGTTCAAATGACGAAAGTGAATGATTTCCAACAAGCAACCAATACAAAAGCTGTAACAAGAAGCGGCTCTATGTACGTGGAAAAAGGACAGTATCTCATTAAAATATCAAATACAGGTGTCCTCGATAGTATGGGATTATACGAGATGCAGGCGAAATTTGTAGGGGCAAGTAATAATGAAAAAGAACCAAATAATAGCCCAGAAAAAGCACAAACACTCAAGCCGAATGTTGCGCCAATTACAGGACTAATTAGTTTTGGTGATCGACTCGATTATTATAAATTGAATGTACCAAAGACAGCGGAAGTAAAGGTGCAAGTAAAGTCGCATATGAAGTGGCTTGAAGTTTCGATTTATAACCAATCATTTAAAAGAATCGACACACATAATTATTTCACAGGCGCGAGCGATCAATTACTCGTATCGAAAACATTAAAAAATAAATTGAAAACAGGCGTCTATTATATCGGTGTGAAAGAACTAGGTTATTTCGGCACATATCAAATTAATACAAGTATTCCAACTATTGTACCAAAAGCACCAACTGTAAAAGCAGTGAAAAAAGGTGCGACACGCGTTACAGGAACAACGTATAAAAAGAGCAAAGTGACTGTGAAAATTGGCAAGAAAGAATACAAAGGAAAAAGTAATTCAAAAGGTGCGTTTAGTATTAAAGTGCCGAAGCAAAAAGCCAAAACGAATATTTATGTATCAGTCACAACAGATAACGGAACAAGCAACTATAAAAAAGTACAAGTAAAATGAGTCGTGTATGCGGCTCTTTTTTTATTTGGAGGTTTGTTTGTGCGAGTGGCCCAATTTCGCCCTCGAATGTTCCGTTTGGATGGGCGAATGACCCGAATCGAGCAGTGAGTGACCCAACTACTTATTCGAATGACCTGTTTTGTCGGTCGAATGTTCGAATTCACCCAAACCTAGTCAATTCAAGTCCCTCTGAATTACTCAAAAGACTTGAAGAAAGTGCTTAAATGGAGCAATTTAGGCTTTTCGGGCGAGTGACCCATTTTCGCCCTCGAATGTCCCGTTTGGATGAGCGAATGACCCAAAACGAGGAGCGAGATTCCCTTTGGGGCGAGGAATAGTCCCTTTCGTGGAGCAGAATTCCCTTTCGCGGGTGGATCAGTCCCTTTCGTGGAGCAGAATTCCCTTTCGCGGGTGGATTAGTCCCTTTCGTGGAGCAGAATTCCCTTTCGCGGGTGGATCAGTCCCTTTCGGGGAGCGAGATTCCCTTTCGAGGGTGGAGTAGTCCCTTTCAAAGTGAAAAATTCCCTTTCGCGAGTAGAATAGTCCCTTTCGAGGAGCAGAATTCCCTCAAACAAAAAACCTCGAATCTTCGAGGTTAGCCTTCGTTTGGTGTTTGTTTTTCAATCGCTCCGCCAAATAATACGATGGCTTTCGTGACGCCGCCGCCGACATTGGCAAATTCATGGATACCGAGTGGGATGCCAACGACTTGGAGTGAGTCGTCTAGTGCGATGTTGCCGAGTGGTTCATATGTGATGTAGAGGTAGGATTGTCCGTCCTCTGCATAGAGATGAATGAAGCGGTAAGGTAGCGCACCTTCTTCTTTTTCATGGAAGGAGACGACATCGCCTTTGAAGGAGACGACGGTTTCAAAGTAGTCTTCGACGTTGTCCGTTAGTTGTTGCGGGGTGATGGTCGAATCGACTTTTTCTTTGATGCCAACGCTTGCAAAGAGTTTTTCTTGTTGGTCGATGTATTCGCGTGAGCGTAATCGTAAATTGAGTGTATTTTCTGTTATTTCTGGCAAATCGACTGCTAATTGATCGCTTAATCCGAGTGTAGCTGCTTCGACTTCGATTTCTTGTGCTTCTGTTTTTCTGTCTTGAATGGTGTTTTCTGGCGCTTTTTCATCGCCACACGCTGCAAGAAATAGTGTCAGACAAAGACCTGTGCTAAGCAGGAACTTTTTCTTCATGTATGCACCCCTCCTTTTCTTCTATTATATAACTTTTTAAGATGAAAATGGATAATTTTATCACATTGTAAATACCATTATTTGGTGAGATAATGTCTGTATAGACCTAGATTGAAAGAAGCGATTACATGAAGCAACTTGGAAAGTATGCATTGGCACTATCACTTGCAGCACCTATCGTATGTTCGATTAATACATCTGCAAAAGCAATCAGCAGTAAGGCGATTGTGAATGTGTCGTGGGCAAGTATATATACAGACTCAACGAAAAAGACGAAATTAGCTGTTGTGAAGCAGAAGACCACCTTTACTTCTTATTCTAAAGGGAAGACGTGGACGAAGGTTACATATAAGGGGAAGACGGGCTATATTTTAACGAAGCAATTAATGTTCAAAGAGTTGACCTATCAAGAGTTTGTTGCGGAAGGAAAGGCACTCACTAAGCAAATGGAACAATTAGCAAAGTTCGAACAAAAGGGCGATGTATCCAATCTAGCAGCACGTTATCAGACGACGAAAACACAATTCGCCTCATACGAAAAAGCACTAAAAGCGAGTCGTCTCAAAACAAGTCAAAAGAATGTTTTGCAAAAAAAATATGTGACGACTTCAAAAGTGAAGATGGAGCGACTAGCTGGCTTTGTACAAGCATGGGAAGATTTAGTGAAGACCGAGTCCTATATGAAACAATATAATATGAAATCAGCAAAAACAACTTGGAAACGAGCTGAAAAAGTAAAGACAGAAGCTGATGCCACACTGCGTAAAAACAAATGGACAGCCTATGCATATAAAGCAAATGATACATTTGAACGCTATATGAAAACATTGGAACGTCGATTTACCTATGTGACATATGACGAATTACAACCACAATTGATGAATCGCTTCGCTCGTAGTCTAGATGAAGAAGATCGTGACGTACGAGGTAGACGACAATATAACGGAGTCCACCAAATCAATCATATTGAAAAAATGCGTGTTCTCATGCGTATTCCTGTAAAAAGCGGGATTCAAAAAATTACGTTCACCGTTGTACCGGATAAAACATGGGTTGATGTAGATGAACTAATTGATAATCCTGATGGTGGTGCTAATATTTTTGTAATGGGCGCATCTGGCGTGCAAAAGTATGAATTGTACTCGAAACAGGATGAACTAAAAGGTGAATTTACACTCGACTCGACAATGGCTACTGAAGATGGCTACTATGAATTGAAAGTCTACGGGGCGATGGGAATGATTGTGTCAAATATGAAGTTTTGGTATAAATAGAGAAAAACCTTCGACCTCAATGGTTGAAGGTTTTTTTACTTCCCAAAAAATAAAGAATTAACCACGCAGCAATGAAGGCAGGAATCGCATAAACTTGTCCAACGAGTAGTTTCCAACTCCAAACATCATAACCAGGTGAAGCAGGTAGCAAAATCGTAATCCCGCAAACAATCACGTAGACAACGAGTGCATAACCAAGTTTTTTCATCATAACGACCTCCTTATTTTTTCCATTATAACATAATGAAAGAATAAGGGGTTTAGATTCACCCTATAAGACTGTTAATAATATTCATTATCACGATGAAGAAAAGTCGTTGATGAGAATATAGAAAAATACCTAGTCTCCTATTATATTTTTATCAATTTGATTACAGTCTATAGTTATTTATAAATGTGAAAAATAGCTTATTAGTCTTTTTATAGGAATAAAAAATATATTTTAGAATATAAAAAACGCCCAATCTGAATCGATTGAGCGTTCAATTTATTTCTTGTGTACACATTCACCTTGAACAAATACTTGTTGAATATGTTCAGGTCGTGTTAAGTAGAGAATCTTTTGGAAGATGTCTTCGAGTGGTTCTGTCGCATCGAAAATTGGCAGTGACGTTGTATCAATCACCTGTGCGTCAAAACAGTAGCCTTCTTCTAGGCGTCCAATCGGCAGGCTTAATGATTCGCCGCCACCAGCTGTCGCGAGGTAGAACGCTTCATTCACTGTAATGCGGCTATCTTGTCGTCCGCGTACATGCGGCGCAAGGTCAGGGTTCACACCGTCCTCTAGCATACGTGAAGCCATAACAGCTTGACGAATATTATCATATAAGCTCGGTGAGAAGCCGCCCGATACGTCTGTTCCAAGACCAATCTCCACATTCTTCTCATGAAGATGTGCAACAGGTAGAACAGAATTCGCAAAGTACGCATTTGAAATCGGACAGTGTGCAATCGCCGTCCCTGTCTCAGCAAATAGGTCTGCATCTGCATCCTCTAAAAAGTTACTATGTGCCATAACCGACTTGTCGCGTAGTAGACCGAAGTCGTGCAGCGCGAACGCATCATTTTTTTGGAAACGATCTTTTACAAAACCATGCGCCCAGTCACTCTCGCTACAGTGCGATTGTACATGCGTATCATATTTTTTCGCGAGTTCGCCAAGTCCTTGAAGTGCCTCATCTGTACAGCTCGGAATAAAGCGTGGTGTCACAACAGGGTAAACGCCTTGTTTGACTGACTTCGCCAATTCTTTCACCGCGATAATGAATTCCTCCGTATCTTGTAGGGCCTCAGCAGTGGAAGCGTCACGATAAAAATCAGGATTTTCCTGTGCATCATCCATAACCACTTTCCCAACCAATCCACGTTGACCACGCTTTGCACAAATCTCAGCTAATTTATAGCTCGCCTCTTTATGAATTGACGCAAAATAGAGAACGGTCGTTGTCCCATTCGCTAAAAGCGTATCGACAAGATGTGTATACACCTTTTCTGCAAAATCAACATCTGAAAACTTCGCTTCAAGCGGGAATGTATATGTATTCAACCAATCATAAAGCGGCAAGTCGAGTGCTGTACCCGACTGTGCCCACTGCGGTGCATGCACATGCAAATCAATAAAGCCAGGAAGTAAAAATTGTCCTTCTGGTAATGTCGTAACAGGTATGCTTGCGTCTACTAAATGCGCTTCTTCAGGACGTAATACCTTCGCAATCATTCCTTGTTCATCAATGCAAAACAGATGATCTTTTAGTACCGCTACCTCCTTCAGTGAACGACTTGTAAATGCAGTCCCACGTACAATATGCGTATAATTCAATGTAAAAATCTCCTTAATGTTCGTAAATTAATAGATTTATTATATATTTTATTAGATAAGATGTCTATAGAATGTGAAAGACGGATGAAAAGAGGAGTGAGGTTGTGGGGGTGGTTTTGGGCCATTCGAGTGGTGATTCGGGCCATTCACTCGTCCAAACGAGCTATTCGAGGGCGGAAACAGTCCACTCGCTACTCGTTTTGGGCCATTCATCCGATCAAACGGGCCATTCGAGGACGGAAACGGTCCACTCGCCCAAAAGCCCTTAATTGCTCGCTTTTCGCACCTTCTTCAAGGCATTAGAGTAATAGAAAGGGACTTGAATTGACTAGGTTTGGGTGAATTCGAACATTCGGTTGGCGAAATGGGTCATTCGAATAAGTAGTTGGGCCATTCATCCGATCAAACGGTCCATTCGAGGACGAAAATGGTCCACTCGCCCCAAAACCTCTATAAATCAGACACTTTTTGACAATTTTTAACGATTTCAATATACTAATAGGGGTATGTAACTTAGAGAAAAAGAAGGTGCTGCTTTGAATAGTCAACAATACATAGAACACCCTGAAAAAGTAGAGAAGTTATATAAACGGACACTTTGGATTGTCGTATGTTCACAAATTTTCGGTGGGGCAGGTCTTGCGGCGGGAATTACAGTCGGTGCATTGCTCGCGCAAGATTTACTACAGACGAACGCTTTTGCTGGTCTACCGTCTGCTTTATTCACACTTGGTTCGGCGCTCGCAGCATTATGGGTGGGGCGTTTTTCAAATCGCTTCGGTCGTCGCATGGGGCTATCAACAGGCTTCATTGTTGGCGGATTAGGGGCAGTCGGAGTTGTCATTGCCGCGATTTTCGCAAATGTTTGGCTCTTATTCGTCTCTTTATTCATTTACGGTGCAGGAACAGCGACGAATTTACAAGCGCGCTATGCAGGAACAGATTTAGCAACACCTAAGCAGCGAGGTACAGCAGTCAGTATCGCGATGGTATCGACAACGCTCGGTGCAGTAGCAGGACCAAACCTTGTTGAAGTGATGGGGGATTTTGCGACATCCATCGGTATTCCACCGCTCGCGGGTCCATTCATCTTATCGGCAGCAGCATTTTTAACAGCGGGGATTATTCTTTTTATTTTTTTACGTCCAGATCCATTTGTTATTGCGCTCCATTTAAATAAGAACAAACAAAAAACACAGACGATGGATGCGACTGAGCGAACAGAGAATAATCGGAAGGGTATTCGAATGGGTGCAGCGATTATGGTCATTAGCCAAATTATCATGGTAGCCATCATGACGATGACGCCGGTTCATATGGGACATCATGGACATAGTTTGCGTGCGATTGGTCTCGTGATTGGTTTTCATGTAGGCTCGATGTATTTACCATCTCTTTTTACAGGAGTACTAGTCGATAAAATCGGGCGTCCAGCAATGGCTGTAGCATCTGGTGTTACGCTATTAGTAGCAGGCATCGTTGCCGCCACGACTTCAGGTGATTCCATCGTCGTCTTAATTATTGCACTATCATTACTCGGTATTGGTTGGAACTTTGGTCTAATCAGTGGTACAGCGCTTATTGTTGATTCAACAGAGCCGATGACGCGAGCGAAAGTACAGGGATCAGTCGATGTTTTAATCGCCTTATCTGGTGCAGCAGGTGGTATGTTGTCTGGAATGGTTGTTGCAGGTACAAGTTATACTGTCCTAGCATTAAGTGGTGGATTATTAGCATTACTACTCATCCCCATCGTTATCTCTACGCGTACTTTAAAAGCATAGATGATTTTAGACTGAACTCATTTTGATGGGTTCGGTTTTTTGAGTTTGAATTGACTAGTCTGGTGTGAATTCGAACATTTGGTTGGCAAAATGGGTCACTCGCTATTCGTTTTGGGCCATTCGCCCGATCAAACGGGACATTCGAGGTCAAAAACGGTCCACTCGCCCAAAAACCTAAATTGCTCGCTTTTCGCACCTTCTTCAAGGCATTTGAGTAATAGAAAGGGACTTGAATTGACTAGGTTTGGGTGAATTCGAACATTCGGTTGGCGAAATGGGTCACTCGGAGAAGGAGTTGGGTCACTCGCTACTCGTTTTGGGTCATTCACCCGATCAAATGGGTCATTCGAGGACGAAAACGGGTCACTCGCCCAAAGGAACAGGTCATCTGTTGAATGAACATTTACAGAAAGTTGTCTACCCATAGGATTCCATATATTTGATATAATAAATAAAAAAGGAGTGTATAGATAATGGCGAGGTATCCCCAAAATACATTTGTAGATTCAATTGAGCGTGATGTCATTCGGATTGATGGAGAGCGGCATCTGCTTCGTTATGTTTTGACATTAGATAATATGGAGAGTGAGTCGGAAAAGACGGTGACTGTTATACACTTACATCCGATGGGAGCGGAGCAGCAATATTCCGATGCGATGACGAATCAGATGGTAAGATTTTTAAGTAAAGAGGACTTTCAAAGTATATCGTTTGTGACGCTTTTTCCCTATCATGTGCCGACTGCTACGCAGCTACGAGAATTAATTGTTGATCCGAGATTGGAAGAAGTAATGGAGAAAAATCGACGCTTTATTCATGAGCGATTGATGAATAGCGATGTATTTGTACTTGCGTGGGGGGATCGTCCATATTACATCCCGAATCGCCAATTTGATGAGGCTTTTCAATATGTGATGCATCTCATTCAAATGTGGCAAAAAGAAAAGAATGTTTATGTTTTTCGCTATAGCCATGCACCTTCATTTACGAAAAACGGACAGCCCGATACACCGCAAAAAAAAGTAATTGAAGGTATATTACCTATTCATACATAAAAAAATCTATTAGTTTAATTGAGGTCTAATATCGAGAATTTTTACGCGATGTTCAAATCCGTTCTGTACAAAAATGAAACGCTCATTTATTTTTCGTTTTAAAATCGCCTGTGCAAGTTCTGTCGTATAGGAAAGATGATTCTTCTGTAAATCACCTTCACCATATCCGACGATTGTATATTGATATAATTCTTCTTCGTTAAATTGAAGTGTGACAATCGTGCCCACGTGGACTTCGTTCGGTAGTCGCTTTTGATAGGCAGGAGAATCTTCGATGATTTTAGCTCGCTGTATGACTTCTTCAATTTGTTGAAGCGTTTTTTGAATTTCTTTATATTTTAAAAACTCCTCTGTTAAATTATCTGAACTATGATCCATTTGAATCGCTTGATTTAACAAATCATATTGCTCTTTTTTAGAAAATTGTAAGGTTTCATATTTTACTTGAAGTTGTTCAAATGTTTTTTTAGAAAACCAATACGTATCCATTTCGCCACATCCTTATTCGCTTTGTTACACTCATCATATAAAATAGCATGTGCATTTTTTTACACACTTGAAAGGAATTTAGAAAAATGTTACCAACTAAAAATAAATTATTTCTGACATACTATGTATTAAAGCAGTATTCTAATAAAGAAAATCCTATGAATGCAACGGAAGTAGCTAAAAAAGTGCAGGAAGTATTCGAACTTGAAAAAGCACCAAATCGACGTACAATTTACGATCATTTCGAGGATTTAGAGTTAATTTCAGAGGTATATGAACAGACTGTCTCGTTTCGTTTAGTACGAACGCCGAATCGAGAAGTGTATATGGAATCAACGATTTCGTCTGGTGAGGCGCATTTACTGAGTGATGCCGTTGCGACTTCACGCTTTATCGATTTAGAGCAGAGTCGAAGTTTAATTCAAAAGCTTGGAGTCGTTGTCGGACAGAATTTGAAGAACTTTTTTGAACCGCGTCTTCATTTTAAAGCAACAGATAAAAAAGAGTATAATGAACAATTATTTCAAAATATCGACGTCTTAACAGAAGCGATTAAAAAAGGAAAAAAAGTGACGTTACAATATTTAAAATATGACGTGAATAAACAGCTTGTACCAAGTCGACCAGACGAAAATAATGGCTATAAAAAAATTCGTCCATACTATTTGATCTGGCAAATCAATAAATACTATCTCATGTATTATTATGATGATAGTACATCGCCGCGTTTCATGCGCGTGGATAAAATGCGTGATGTGACGATGATTGATGAAGCAGTTGGTGAGTTGAAAGATATTCCGAATTTATCAGACTACACGCGAAACCAAGCATATATGTTTGGTGGAATGCCTGAGTATATTCGATTCCGCTGCAAGATGTATAGCATCGGTCAAGTAATCGACTTCTTCGGTGAAGATGTCACAATCAAACCAATTGATGACGAATATTTCCAAGTCGAAGTGTACACGTCATGCGAGAGTATTAAGTTTTGGCTCATGCAATATATTTCTTCAATCGATCAAATCGAACCATTAAAGTTAGCTGTGGAAATCGAAGAAATGTTAGAAGATGGGCTACGCCGTAATCGTGTAAAACAGAAAGAAACTTTTCTATAAAATAGAAGTCTATATAGAGGAATAACAAAATGGATTGGAGCAACCTCTATATGAAAAAATATACATTACCTTTATTACCTATCATTTTAGGTGCATTAAGTTTTTTAACTTTCAATTTAATTGGATCACGAGTAGCAGCTGATGGAACATTACAAGAACCATTCTTTTTAATTCTAATCGGTTTCATGTTTTTATTCATCGGCATTATTTGGACAGCATTGCGCTTCATTATGAGTAAAAATCAAAAAGTAAATATATAAATTTAAAATGAGACTTCGTATCAAAGGCGAGGTCTCATTTTTGATTAGTCTGGTTGAAAGGGACAAAACCGCGCGCGAAAGGGAATCCCCGCCATTGAAAGGGACAAATCGACGCGCGAAAGGGAATCCTCGCCGTTGAAAGGGACAAAACCACGCGCGAAAGGGAATCGCCGCCATTGAAAGGGACAAAACCACGCGCGAAAGGGAATCGCCGTCGCTGAAAGGGACAAACTCACACGCGAAAGGGAATCTCAGCAATTGAAAGGGACAAATCCGCGCGCGAAAGGGAATCCTGGCATTTGAAAGGGACAAATCCGCGCGCGAAAGGGAATCCTGGCATTTGAAAGGGACAAATCCGCGCGCGAAAGGGAATCCTGGCATTTGAAAGGGACAAATCCGCGCGCGAAAGGGAATCCCGGCAATTGAAAGGGACAAATCCACGCGCGAAAGGGAAAACTCGCCGTTGAAAGGGACAAATCCACGCGCGAAAGGGAATCTCTGTTATTGAAAGGGACAAATCCACGCGCGAAAGGGAAACCTGGTCGTTGAATGTCCCGAATCGAGCAGCGAATGTACCAACTTCCAATCTCACCTGCCACCTTGGAAAACTTTTACTTAACCGAAACTTAACTACAATGAAATTTCGATTAAGTTGGGTTGCTGTTCTTGGAAATCTTTCTTCAAGCGATAGGCAAATTCTTTCATCAACTGTGTTTCATGGCGATTGGATTTTGTCACAATCCCGAATGAATGCGTTGTTGGAATCTCTGTTAAAAAGTCGATTTTCACAGAAGACATATCTTGCATGAATCGTTGTGAATGATTAAAGGTTAAGTCGAGTCCGATTGTGTATGCTTTATTCTCTTCCACATATTGCTGAACGATATGCGGATTGTTCACACTAATGACGATATCATTTCGTCCGAAGACGCGCTTCATCTCATTCATCGTCGCAATCACGATTTTATCGTCGAATAGAATGACAGGCTGTTCACCAAGTTCTTCCGTCACAACCTTGCCTCCTTGAATGACAGGGGAATCTTTATGTGCGACAATGAACACCTCACAGTCTTGAATCTTCGTGAAGGCGAGGTCAGGGTATTTTTCTAAGTCTTCATGGTTGTAAACAGCGAGTGCAATATCGACTTTTTCGCTTTTCAATTCTTCCAACATCGTCTGTGAGTTTTGTTCACGAATTTGAATGTTGATGTCAGGATAGATGGATTTCATCTGCTGCGCTGTCGCAAAAAGTTGGAAGAACGGTCCTGGAATGGATGCGACCTTTAATGTGCCCGTCAATTTATTTTGTAACACTTCAGCAGATTCATATAAATCGTCGAGTGCGAATAAGATTTTTTTTGCCTGCGCCACAATAATGCGCCCTTCTTTTGTGATCGTCGAACCTGTGCGATTGCGCTGAAATAATGTAAGTCCAAGTTCCGCTTCAATCTTGTTCAAACCTTGACTGAGTGCAGACAAGGTAATATGTAGATGTTCGGCTGCGTCCTTTAACGTTCCGAATTTTTCTACGGTTACAATGTATTTTAATTGTTCAAATGTCATTGAAAACCACCCCTTAGTTTAAGAATACTGAATTAATGTTAATTATAATGAAATTTACATTAACTAAAAAGTTATTTACACTAAATTGAGAGAAAACGTTTTCCATTTTCAAAAAAGGAGTGTTTCCACATGAAAAATAATCGATATCGCATTGCGAATCGAGAAGCATTAATGGGGATTGGGCTTGTGATCGTCAACTTCGCCATCTGGTACGGTTTTGCGTATGGGCTTGGTAGTGGCGATCCAGAAAAATATACATATGTTCTCGGTTTCCCAGCATGGTTCTTCTATAGTTGTATCGCAGGAACTGTGTTTATGATTATCCTAATTTATTTTGTAATCAAGTTCTTCTTTAAAGAGGTTGATTTTGAGGAGGAAGAAGAATAATGCAGTGGTCGGTCATTCTGCCATTAGCCATTTTTGTTGTCATTATTTTTGGAATTGGTTTTTGGTCAAATAAATTCGTTACAAAATCAGATTCGTTCCTATCTGAATATTTCTTAGGTGGACGTGAAATGGGCGGGTTCCTACTAGCCATGACGATGATGGCGACATATGGAAGTGCTTCATCTTTCATTAGTGGTCCAGGTGTTGCCTATAATACAGGACTTGGTTGGGTGTTGCTTGCACTTGCACAACTGCCAGCAGGTTATTTTGTTTTAATGATTTTAGGGAAAAAATTTGCGATTGTTACACGCAAATTCAAATCAATTACACTCATCGACTTTTTACGTGCACGCTACAACAGTAACGCCGTCGTTATTTTATCAGCAATCAGCATTATTATTTTCTTATTCGCTTCGATGGTCGCACAGTGGGTAGGGGGCGCACGTCTAATTGAGTCGCTAACTGGTATGAAATATACAACAGCGCTATTCATTTTCGCAGTTGTCGTGTTAGTCTATGTGGTCATCGGTGGTTTCCGAGCAGTTGCATTAACGGATGCATTACAAGGAACGATCATGGTCATTGGTACAATCATTCTATTAGTCGGCGTAGTCATCGCAGGCGGCGGGATTGACAATATTATGAGTGATTTAGTAAAAGAAAATGCGGAACTCGTATCGCCATTCGGTGTCGGTCATGCCTACTCACCAGCCTACGTGTCGTCCTTCTGGATACTTGTCGGTGTCGGTGTTATTGGTCTACCGCAAATCGCTGTACGTGCGATGAGTTATAAAAATTCACGCGGTATGCATCGTGCCATCTTAATTGGTACAATTGGAATCGCAACCATCATGTTCGGCATGCACTTAGTTGGGATTTTCGGTCGCGCTGTTTTACCAGGAATCGAGCTAGGCGATAAAGTGATGCCAGCTTTAACGATGAACGTTCTACCACCATTCGTCGCAGGAATTGTACTTGCTGCACCAATGGCAGCGATTATGTCGACGGTCAATGCACTACTCATGATGGTTAGTTCGACAATCGTAAAAGATATTTATCTACATTACATTAAGCCTGATTCAAGTGATGAACATGTGAAAAAGACGAGTTTCATCATTACAGCAGTTGTAGGGATTTTAGTCGTGATTATGTCACTAAATCCACCAGAAATTATTGTGTGGTTAAATCTATTCGCATTCGGTGGACTGGAAGCCGTATTCGTATGGCCAATCGTTCTCGGTCTCTATTGGAAGAAGGCGAATAAGTTTGGTGCGATGGCTTCCATGCTTGTCGGAGTCGTTCTCTATATCGCCATTACCCAATTCTCACCAAATATCTTTGGTGTACACAGTATTACATTCCCAATTGTATGTGGTCTGATTACATTCGTGATTGTTAGCCTACTTACACATCACAAAATCAAAGAAGCACCACAATATATTTAATAGTTGAAGCAGTATGCGATTTTGCATGCTGCTTTTTTGTGCGAGTGCTCCGTTTTCGCCCTCGAATGTTCCGAATCAGGGGGCGAATGTCCCGTTTCCGTCCTCGAATGTCCCGTTTCGCCGGTCGAATGTTCGAATTCACACAAGCCTAGTCAATTCAAGTCCCCTTCTATTACTCAAAAGCCTTGAAGAAAGTGCGGGGAGTGAGCAATTTAGTCTGTTAGGCGAGTGCCCCGTTTCCGCCCTCGAATGTCCTGAATCAGGGAGCGAGTGCCCTAATTTCATCACCGCTGAAAGGTAATCTTGGCAATTGAAAGGGAATCCCCGCCGTTGAAAGGGACAAATCCGCGCGCGAAAGGGAATCCCCGCCATTGAAAGGGACAAACTCGCGCGCGAAAGGGAATCGTCGCAATTGAAAGGGACAAACTCGCGCGCGAAAGGGAATCACCGCTCTCCGAAAGGAGCATATTTCATGTTTTACCATGCTAAAACGTTATCAAACTAACAAGTGAACTACTTTTCTCAAATAGCGTTTTGCTCGAAAAATATATGGTATGATGATGAAAAAAATAGAAGGAGTGTTGGAAATGGCGATCCTTGGGACATTTTTATTGATGTCTTTTTTACTCATAATTTTGCCGGGACCAGACTCTAGTTTGGTCATTCAAAATTCGATTATGTATGGACAAAAAGCAGGTTTTAAGACCGTTATGGGATCAGTTTCGGGTTTACTTATTCATACAAGTGCTGCAGTTCTTGGATTATCGGCTCTACTAATGCAGTCGGCAACATTATTTACTATATTAAAATACATAGGTGCAGCTTATTTAATTTATATCGGTTTTAGTGCATTGCGCACATTAAAAAATCCGCCGACAGAGGAAGAAATCGTCGTAAAAGGGAAAGAAAAATCCTTTTTCTTACAAGGCTTCATTACATGTGCATCTAACCCGAAAGTAGCTGTATTCTTTTTAACGTTCTTGCCACAATTTGTGCAGCCAAATTATAACCATATGTTACAGTTTGCAGTGATGGGAATCATCTATGCGGTGATGACGATTATTTGGTTTTTATTATATGTTTATTTAATTGATGTGTTTTCGAAATGGCTCAAAAGACCAACTGTACAAAAGTCAATTCAAGGCTGTACAGGCATCGTCTTATTACTATTTGGTCTTCGCTTAGCATTAGAAAAAACAAATTAAGTCCTCAAATAACTATTGAGGTCTTTTTTTTATGGGTATAGGAAAGAGATGTAGTAAAAAAGTAAGTAGTGTTTTGGCGAATATTGTATAATTCATTTTATAAAGGGGGAATGCTCTATATGAAGAAAGTGGCGTTGAATGTGGGAGAATATCAAGGGGTTACGTATTATTCAGATAATGAAGAAGAACGATATCTTTTAAAAGCTATTCGTGATCCAGAAGTGGATAAGTCTGTTACAGTTATTATGTTAAATCCAACAACTACAGAAGAAGCATTAGCAGATCCTGTTGTACAAAAAGTTATCCACTATTTTCCTAATAAAGCAGGTAAAGTTAATATTGTTAATTTATTCCCTTTTCGAGAAAATCATATTCATCAACTAGATGAACACATGAAGGGGCAGAATATGCGCGATTTTAGTATTATTAAACAAAATTTGCATATGATTAAATTAGCAATTAAAGACGCCGATGAAATTATTTTAGCCTGGGGGAGCTTACCAGATGGTTTTTCTGAGGCACACTATCATACATGTATTCGTGATATTGTTCATCTAATTCGTGTGTTTCATAAGACAAATCACTGTTATGTTTTTGAGATTGAGGGACAGAAATCTTTACTGACATGGGACAATCATCCGCATCATCCAAGAGAAGGAAAAATTAAAGGTTTACAACATGTGTCTGAACTTTGGATAGAAGATGGTTGCTTAGTACTTCGTTTTCAATAGAATAGCTGTTTTTCGTGGTAAAAAATGTTAAAATGAATACATTAATTTAAGGAGGAGATCGTGTGACTATGTATAAAAATATTATTATCGCAATGGATGGCTCCGAAAATGCAAAGAAAGCACTAGATCGTGCAGTAGTACTTGCCAAAATGAATAAAGCAAAACTGTATATCGTGAATATAATTGATACACGTACATGGGCGAACATTGAAGCGCATAATGCAGAGAAGCTTCAACAAGAGGCAGAGGTATTCTCAAAAAGTTTAATGGATAGTTATAATGAAGCAGAACTAGCAGACATTGAAGATGTAAATATTATTGTGGAAGCAGGTTCTCCAAGAACAATGATTACACATGAGATTTCTCGTCGTGTAAACGCAGATTTAATTATTTGTGGAGCATCTGGACTTAGCAAGACAGCTCGTTTTCTTTTAGGAAGCGTTTCAGAAAATATTGTTCGCACAGCAGAATGTGACGTATTAGTTATACGTCATCAGTGAAGAAAGAGGCCATTAATCAGCCTCTTTTTTTTGAACCTTAACGCTCATTTTATTCCATAAATTAGTTGTTTTAATATGAATTAAGTACTATAATATGGAAAAAAGATCTATTCCGAAGGGGTGTTTAGATGAAGAAAACGTGGTTTATTGGTTTTGAATCGTATGATGTAATATTTCAAAAAGATTTGTATAAAAGAGAACTTGATTTATCGAATATACTATGTAGATTAGGTAATTTATTAGAAGTTTCATACATAAGTGAAAATTATACAGAGGAATATCAATTATATACGTATGAAAAAGAACAAGAATGTTTTCTAAAACTCTATACACAATTTAAACAAGGAATTATTCACATTGAGCAGAAGATTATAGATGAAAAGGAGAGACGAAAAAATTTTTTGATTCAACATCAAGTCCAAGAATGGATTGCAATGTTACCAGATGTATTCGACATGCATAAACAGCTATCTACATTTGAACATGGCGAATGGAAGATGTGGCTAGGTTTTTGTCTAAAGCAACATCAAATTACACCTTTAAAAGCACATACATATCAAAAATTAGTTGAATTAGCCTGTCTTTTTTATGCATGGTATTTTCTTAATCATGTAATAGATTGGGAGCGATTTGATATAGATCCAATTTATCGTGCAAATCAACAATATTATTTAAAAAAACATTATGATGAAGCTACTTTTTATCGCTTAGAACACCTGATGATTTTTCAAAAAATATATCTACTTTTTTAAAAGAAAACAATCTAAATTGGTTCGCTGTAAAGAAAAAGGGAAGAACCTATTTAGATCGTTTTTTATGTTTTATTTCTTTTGTAATGTATAAGACACTTCGTCGCTAATAGTTCCATCCTCTTGAATTCGATAGAGTTCATATGTATTAGCATTTGTTTCAACAATTGTATAAGTCGGTTTGTCATTTAACAGAAGTTGTCCTTCTTTAATGGTGTATTCACTAATCGTTTCATGTTGTCCATCTTTTAATGTAAGAAGATTAGCATCTTCATTGAAGTCCATTTCAATTGAGTGGTCATCAGTTCTTGCTGTATACTTTCCATTTAAAGAAATAGAACCACAAGCAGCAAGTAGGGTTGTTAGGACAAAAATAGCCCCTAAATTTGAAAGTTTTCTCATCGATTCAAACCTTTCATACTAGCATTCTATACTATCATAGCATAGGAATAGCTATTACTAAGTAAATTTTTTGTCAAAATCGTTACATGAAAAGAGCGGAGGGATTGAATGAAAAAGAAATTTTTAACTAGCTTTACAACGGTATTCTTGGGGATTGGGTTCATCATAACACCTACAGCACAGGCGGCTGAGCCACTTACAGAGGTCAAAAATATTGTCAAACAAGTCTACTATCCTGGTGTATCAGACAAAACGCTACAACAAGCAAAAACAATTAAACAATTAATGAGTAAACTCGATCCATACTCAGAATATTTAACATCTGCGCAAATGAAACAATTCATCAATAGTATCGAAATGAATTATGTCGGAGTAGGCGTTACAGTGCTAGCCCATACAAAAGGATTAAAAATTACAGAAGTCGTTGCCAATTCGCCAGCTAAAAAACAGGGGATTCAAAAAGGACATATTATCACAAAGGTAAATAACAAAAATTTAAAAGGAATGAAGTATGAACAAGCTATTGCCTTATTAGCAGGTAAGGTGAACACGAATGTAACGATAACAGTTTTGAACCCAAAAACGAATCACACGAAGTCGTACACAATGAAACGCCAAAAACTAAATGTACCAAATGTTGAAACGAAGCGACTGGCAGGAGGTGTTGGTTACATTCGTCTTAATAGTTTTGCATCGAATAGTGCGCGTGACTTACAAAATCATATGGCGAAATTAAAAGATGTGAATAGCTGGATTCTCGATTTACGTGGTAATCCTGGAGGCGATGTAGAAGCAGCTGAAAAAGTAATTGGTATGTTTAAAAAGGCAAAGTGCGCATACTATATTAAATTCGCAAAGGACAAAACCTATTACTATCAGCCACCTGTTAAACAAAAAAAGCAATTTAATGGTTCTGTAGCGGTTCTTGTAAATCAGCATTCCGCAAGTGCTTCAGAAATGACAGCTGCAGCCGTAAAGGGGCAAAAATTAGGGACAGTTTACGGACAAAAAACCTATGGAAAAGGCGTGCAACAAGGCTTATTCCCACTTAAAAATAATAAGGGCTATTTAAAATTAACAATGGCAGAATTTTTCGGTCCAACAACCGGAACAGGATTTACAAAGATTCATCGCGTAGGTGTTACACCAAATGTTAAAACAGTAGTTGGAGCAGAAGTACAGACGAGTCATAAAGCATTACTTCAAAAGGCTCTCGCGAAAAATAGTGTAAAAACGAATAGCTATGTCATGTCTTACAACAAGCAAACGATGACTGTTAAACCGTCTAAAACACTGTCATGGTCGAAATTGAAAAACGCCAAAGTCTATGTCATGCAAATTGGTGACACGACACAAAAAGTAACCGTAAAAAGAGCCTCTCAACAACTCGTTATTCAACCGAAAACGACATTGAAAAAAGGCTCAACGTATTATGTGAAAATAAAGCCAACAACAGGTAAATCGACGTACACCTATATGCGCGTTGGAAATTAAGATGCTTTAATAAGCATCAGTGATGAAGTAATCGTCGCAATAACACGATTACGCTGATATACTTCTGACTCCACATAGGCAATCGTCTTGCCTAACTTCTTAACGATTGTACGAATTTCTGCTTCACCAACTGTACCAGGGCGATGATAGGTTGATTGAATGGATATACTCGTGAAGCCAATATTAGGTTTTACGACACTGAGTAAAGCGTAAGCCATGCCAATATCGGCGGCTGCAGTAATAAAGCCACCAAGTACCGTACCATTGCCATTTAATTGTTCCGGTGTAATCTGCCAGTGACAAGTAGATTGTCCTTCATTGGCTTCTTTAAATGTGACATGAAGTAAACTTTCAGAAGGTGATGCTTTGATTCCTTGCTCTAATAAAAAGTCGAGTCGATTCATCTGTAAAACCTCCAATTTTTGTATAATTATATAGTAAAAGGAGAAATCTCGCTCAGATTTCTCCTTTTTTCATCGTATTTATTTTTCGATAATGCCTTTGAATGTAGCTGTACAAAGTGCTACCAATTCACCAGCTGGATTGTGAATACGTCCTTCTACAATAACTGTTGAACGTGTTTTTTCGATGACCTGACCTGTGATTTTTTGAATACCTTCATCGCCTTGACGAATAAAGCGCGTTTCCATCTGAATCGTTAGGACATTATCAAAACCAACAGACATCGTTGCCATTCCCATTACATTATCGAGTGCCATCATGATAATACCACCATGTAATGTTCCGCTTGTATTTTCAATTTCTTTTTTAAATGGTAAATGAATCTCAGCGTAACCGTTTTCAGCTTTGACGAATTGAAAACCAACTTTATGCCAAAGATCAAGTGCTTCAAAACGTTGTTGAATTGAAAGTTTCGTTGTCAAAAGAATTCCTCCTGAATAAATAAGCTTACTATTAATCATAGTAAACAATACATTAAATTGCTATATAAAAATGATTTTTCCCATTAAATTGGGATAAAAAGTGTTTTGACAAAATTTCGACAATTATTGAAAACGGAACCATACATATTATTTCGGAAAGTATATATTTCATGATATGATAGTGTTAAACATATTATAGGAGGTTTTTTTCAATTGAAAAAAATAATTGCAGCACTTTTTGTAGCGACATTAACATTCGCTGCGGTAGGACCAGTTCTATCATCAACTCAACCATTAACAGCAGATGCGCGTGGCTATAAATCAGGCAAAAGCGGCTTTAATGTCAGCAAAAGTCCATCAAATAACAACACAAACTCAAACGTACAAAATAAATCAAATACAACAAACAACAAAACAACAAACCAATCAGCAGCGCAAAAAAGTAACAAAGGCGGCCTAATGAAAGGCTTAATGCTTGGTGGTTTAGCAGGTTTACTATTCGGTGGTTTATTATCAGGTATGGGTGCTATGGGTAATATTTTAGGATTATTAGTAAACGTAATCGCGATTTTAGTCGTTATTATGTTAATCGCTAAAATCGTATCAATGTTCCGTAACAACAAACGTGATAAAGAAGAAGAGGATCGTAAAGCATGGAAATCGTAATCCCAGAACAAGACGTAATTAACTCAATTTGTTTATATCATGCACGCGAGAAAAATATCATTCCTGAAGATGTTGAAGTAGAGTTAATGTATGACGACGAATTAGGTTTTGAAGCAGAAGCATTCTCAAATGGCATGTCAACACTGTATAAAGAAGGTAATATGATTTCAGCGCTTCGTGTTTGGGTAGAAGATTACTTAAACATGAATCCATTCTCAACAAGTATTCGACTTGAACTGGATGACGAGCAAGGAATCATTGCATACGCAGCAGAATAGACAGTAAAGAACCTCAGATTTTAAAATCTGAGGTTCTTTTTTATACGGGAATAAGATCTTTTTTTAATTTACTTAACATTTTTTTAACTTTTGCAACTTGTTTACGTGAACTGAATTCTTCTAATACGCTAATGGCAGCCTCGCGATTCCCATTTGCTATATAAGCTTCTGCTAATAGAATCGCAAATTTATATTCTTTAGGGAATTTATCGTAAGCCTCTTTTGAAAATTTAATTGCTTCATTGAATCTTTTAAGAGCTACTAAAGCTTTACTGATTGATACATAAGGACGGTCGAAATCAGGCATCATCTCTTTTGCATGTTGCGCAAAATCAAGTGCCCATTTGGCATGATTTTTTTGTAAGCAATAATCAGAAACGACCCAATAGTACTCAGACGATTTTTTACGCAATGCGCCACGTTCGATTTCTTTTAACGGTTTCTTTTGTAAAAAGTTCATAACAAGTGGCTTTAATTGTTTCGTTTGTGCTAAAAAACGAGGTACGCGATGTCCAGCATACGGAATCTTTAAAATACGTGCTTTTGGATAAGACGGCAAAATTTCATGTTTGATATATGGTTCATCTACTAAATTTTGCGGATCATATACAATCGTAATATTTGGGTTATGTGAAACAGGATGTGGAGAAATATGTTTAAAAGGCTCTTTTACAACGATGGTACGCGCACCATAATCTGGATTAGCAGAGTTTCTAGGAGCCATCGCTAAAATACGAATATCTGATATAAGGGAACCAAAGTATAATGCAGCATAGCCACCTAAACTCGTTCCATAAGCAAACTTATCTTCATATGTAGAGAAAACAGGTGAAGTAGAGTCGATATAATCTTCTCGAGATAAATCTTGGTGAAAGTTACGCACGTGGTCGCGGCGTAAGGCAACTAAGTCCATGTCATTCTTTTTAATTAAGTTAAATGAGAACGGTATATCATGCCATGTTTTATCAATCGTATCAAATGTTGCGACAACACGTTCATTAGGTATTTGGTGTTTGTATAGTTCGATACGTGATTTACCATTATTAAAAATAATATATTTTCGGTAGGAGTCTTTAAATAACTTACTATATTCTTCAGGATTCTCATTTCTTATCGTTTCAACGAGTTGTTTTGATTCTTCCTTTTGTCCAAGTAATTGTAAACAAACGGAATAATCATATAGTGATGTGGTAGTTACTTCTTGATCATGTAACAAGGGGAATAATTGTGAAGCCCATTTCCAATCAAAGATTTGCATAGCTTTTTTCGTAACAAAACGAAGATAAGGGCTATTTTTTTTGTTCTGCTCAATTCCAAGTATGGCAATTTTTTTAGCTAATTCCTTTTCTTCTATATTTAACAAGTAATTGATACAGCTTTCATAGAAAAAACGAGACGCAGCTTTTTTACCAATCATTTTTTTTATCATTTTACGAAGTACAAAAGTCTTTTCATTTTTAGCCTTTAATAAGGAACGAATTTCATGGTTACACGGATAATGTTGTAAACCTTCCTTTAAAAGGCGTGAATAATTTTTTCCTTTTATTTGTTTAGCCAATTCTATGTATTGATGTGCAGATGGTTTTACAGGGTCTTGCTGAATCATGCTACATAATTCTGCTTGTAATGCTTTCGAATCCATGAAGGATTCACTCCTTTCAAAATACAATCAATACAATTAAAACATAATTCCCAGTAACATTTTTACAGAATAGTGAATTGTAATAAATTTTAAGGAACCTGTAACTGATAGGTAATATTAAGTGTTTTTGTTAAAAGAATGTAATATCTTTTTTGATAAATTTCTGAAGTAAGCTATAAAATTGTAATTAAATGGATATATTGCGAAATCATTAAAAAACAATGACTTGATTCATAAGTGAAAAAATACAATTTAAAGTCGAAGTCTGTCGAATAATGACTGGTTCATTAGTCCTTATTTGATTATTTTGTAAATAAAGAGCTTTATTTATCATAAATTTTAATAAAATATACCAATTATTAGATTCGAAAGTACTTGTTATAGGTAATAATTATGTCGAATGTTATTTTTTTGATAAAAAGTAGAAAAGTATCGTAATTTTATGATTAATTTTCAGAAAATAGTAAAATAAATTATAAAAAACAAATAAAATAGTAATTTAATGATAATTATCATCAAATTACTAGGTAAAATAAATTATTATTCTATATTTTAGTAATAAATTTAGAAAAAGGCTAAAAAAATAAGAAATGATGTGATATAGTAGTCAATAAGTGATACATGAAGGACTTATGTAGGATATTGTTTAGGATTATTCTCATGCACTCGAGTGTATTACGAATAAATAACATTTGTGACTAAAAAGGAGATTTTCAATTATGGGTAACTTTAAATTAATTAAAACTGCAGCAGCCCTAGCATTAGGTGCTTCAGTTGTAACATCAGCAGTAGCAACTACGGATGCATCTGCAGCAAGCAAATACAAAATCAAGTCTGGTAAATTAGTTTACGCTAAATCAGGTAAAGTAGTTAAAGGTTATGTAACTTACAAATCAACTGTTTACAAAAACGGTAAAAAACTTACTGGTTTAAAAGGCAAAACTTACTACAAAGCTGGTAAAAAAGCGACTGGTACTTACAAAGGCGTTTACTACGTAAAAGGCGTTAAAAAAGTAACTACTGGTACTTATAACAAAGCTTACTACGTAAAAGGTGTTAAAAAAGTATCTACAGGTCTTTACGCTTCTAAATACTACAAAGATGGTAAAGTAGCTACTGGAACTTACAAAGGCGCTTACTATGTAAACGGCGTGAAAAAAGTAACTACTGGTACTTATAACGGTGCTTACTACGTAAAAGGTAAAAAAGTTGTATCTACAGGTCTTTACGCTGATAAATTATATGTAGCTGGTAAATTAAACAAAGGCTACAAATTATACAACGAAAACCTTTACAAAGATGCAGTATTAAACACTGAATTAGCACTATTCGAAGGTAAATTATACGATGGCGCTAAACAAAACGATAAATTAGTAATCTTTGATGGTAAATTATACGATGGCGTTAAAGTAAACGAAGGCATCAAAGAATTCGACGGTAAATGGTACAACGATGCAGAACTTGCTAACGGTACATTCACTATCGAAGGTAAAGAAGTAGCAATCGAAAAAGGTATCGAAGTAGGCGCTAAAGTTGCTTCAGTTGAAGCAGTAAACGGTACAACATTTGTTGTGAAATTCAACAAAGCAGTAGATAAAAAATCTGCAGAAGCAGCAACAGTAAAAGTTGGTGCAACTAGTTTAACAGCTGGTAAACTATCTGAAGATGGTCGTACATTAACTTTCACAACAGAAGATGCAATCGAAGCTAAAGATGCAACAGTTGAAGTACCTGCAATCGTAACAAAAGCAGACGAGAAAGTATCTACACCTAAATATGTAACAGTATTAAACTACAAAGATACAGTAGCACCAGTAATTGCTTCAGCATCATCAGCAATCGCTACAATCGATGCAACAACTACTAATAAAGTAACTGTTAAATTCTCAGAAACAGTACAAACTGCAGGCATCGCTTACGTAAATGGCGAAGCAGCAACAGTATCACAAGGTACTAACAAAGATGAGTTAATCTTAACTTTCACAAAAGCATTAAAAGCTGGTGAAGCAGTAGAAGTTAAATTAACAAATGTAAAAGATATCGCTGGTAACACAATCGATCCAAACCCAGCTACAGTAACAACTCAAGTTGTAGCAGCAGATGCAGTAGCACCAGTCGTTACAAACGTAACAACTAAAGGTTTAACTGTAACAGTTGCATACGATAAAGAAGTAACAAACCAAGTAATTGATGCAGCTAAAACATATGTATCAGCAAACGGTACAAAAGTAGCTTCATTAACTTACTCTTCAATTTCTGAAGATAAAAAATCTGTAACATACACAGTAGAATTTGGTTCAGATACTGCAGGTGTAGCAGCTAAAGCAGCATACGATAAAGATCACACATTCACAGGTATGTTATATGCACAAGAAGGTTTAGTTTTAGATAACGCTAAAAACAAATCTGCAGCATTCACACAATCAGTGAAATTCGAAGCAGATACAACTGCACCAACACTAGTTTCTTCTGAATTCAAAGAAGGTAAATTAGTACTTTCATACGATGAAGAAGTAGTATTAGGCGCTAGCGCGAAAGTAACTTACTTTGAGAAGAATGCATCGACTGGATACATCGGTTCTACAGAAGAAATTGACTTAAGTAGCAAAGCAGTAATCGATGGTAAAACTGTAACTGTAACAGTACCAGCTTTAGATGCAGAGAAAACATATGAGTTCAATGCAGCAAAAGGTACATTCAAAGATGCAGCAAACAACGAAGTAGCAGCATTCACAAAAACAATTACAACTCCGAAAGAAGAAGTAGTTGAAGCAGAAGATAAAGTAGCACCAGCTATCACAGCAGAGCAAGGCAATGCAGGAGCATATACTTTAACTTACACAGTAACAGATGCATTAAATAATTTAGACTTCGCAAGCATTTTAGATGTAGCGAACTACACATTTGCAGGTAAAGCATTACCATCAGGTACAAAAATTACAACTGATGCAACTGGCGCAGCTAAAACAGCTAACGTAACAGTGACATTACCAAAATCAGCATTTGCTAAAGATGCTAAAGGTGTATTCACAATTACAGGTATCAAAGATATTAAAGGTAACGCTGTAAAAGAAATCGTAACAACTGCAGAAGTAACATTTAAAGATGCAGTAGCTCCTGAATTAACAGCAGCTAAAATCAATGCAGACGGTACAATTACAATGACATTATCTGAAGAATTAGCAACAGCTTTAGTTGATGGTGATGTTAAAGTAACAGCTACTAAAGGCGGTACTCCAACAGTGATCGCAGGAGCAGTAGCTGCAGGTAAAGGTGCAGACGCAGGTAAATATGTATTCACAGCAAATACTCAAGCAGCAGATATCTTAGCAGCAGATTCAGTAGTAGTTGAAACAGTAGAAGTAACTACAGGTGCAGATGCAGCAACTAACAAAGTTGTTGGCGGCACAAAAATTACTGCAACAAAATAATTCAAACGCAAGTTAATAACCCAAACTTTATGTGTTCACACATAACAACAGTAGGAATCGCCACGTGCGATTCCTACTTTTTGGTTTTTGGAAAAAATGGCTTCATAGTGTGAGAAGGGGCGAGTGACCCGTTTTCGCCCTCTAATGACCCGAATTGAACAACGAATGACCCAACAACCAAATCGAATGTCCCGTTTCGCCACACGAATGTTCGAATTCGCACTATCATAGTCAATTTAAGTTCTCTTGAATTACTCAAAAGCCTTGAAGAAAGTACGGAGAGGGAGCAATTAAGGTTGTTCGTGCGAGTGAACCAATTTCGCCCTCGAATGTTCCGTTTGGGCGGGCGAGTGACCCGAATCGAACGGCGAGTGACCCAACAACCTAAGCGAATGACCTGTTTCGCCAGGCGAATGTTCGAATTCGCACTATCATAGTCAACTCAAGTCCCTTCCTATTACTCAAATGCCTTGAAGAAAGTGCTTAAATGGAGCAATTTAGGTTTTTCGGGCGAGTGACCCGTTTTCGCCCTCGAATGTCCCGTTTGGACGAGCGAATGACCCGAATCGAACAACGAATGACCCAACAACCTAAGCGAATGTCCCGTTTCGCCACACGAATGTTCGAATTCGCACAAGTCTAGTCAATTCAAGTCCCTAACACCCGACTCAAATTAAAAAACCAGAACAGTCCGTTCACTGTTCTGGTTCCAATTTATTTTCTTTTTTCACGCTGTACGGCGAGTAAAAATTGTGGGATTTTCAACATACGTTTAGCACGAGTTGGTTGTGTGATCAGGCGATAAAACCACTCTAAATTAAGGCGTATAAAGAGTTCTGGCGCACGATTGACTTGTCCTGATAGAACATCAAAGCTACCGCCTACACCCATCATAATGGCGTGCTGGAAGCGTTGAGCATGCTCTGCAATCCATTCTTCTTGTTTGGGTGCACCAAGCGCAACAAAGATGTGAGTTGGTTTTAATTCAGCAATTTTTTCAGCTACTTGAACGCCGTCGCCATCGCCACCATAGCCGTCAGAAACACCGACAATTTTGGCATTTGGAAAACGTTTTTTTGCTTCTTCAGCTGCTTTTTGAGCAACCCCTGGTTTACCACCGTAAAAATAAAAGCGGTGTTTTTCAACATCTGCTAGCGATAAAAATTCAAGTAATAATTCATAACCGGCAATGCGTTCTTGGAGAGGTGTGCCGAGCATCTTTGCGCCCATAACAACACCAATTCCGTCTGCTATAACATGATCGCTCGCACGTAAATAGCCTTCATATGTAGGATTTTCTTTAGCTAACATGATAATTTCTGGGTTGGCTGTGACAATTTGAATGGGACGTTTTTGTTTTTCTAACAAAATCATCATTTTTTTTGAAAATTGTGCTTTTGTTGTATTCGTAATGGGTATATTTAAAATGTTTACTTTATTCACGAGTTGTTCATTCCTTCGAGTTTAGTCCATTTCATTATATAAGAAAATGTAAAGAAAAGAATGTATAAACCGATAAAATAATTAGGAATAATATGGATTTTAAGGGATGATTATTAAATTCACACTATAGACATAGTTTGTGCCAAAAATTTCATTACATTGACACATTAATTTTCTAAAAAGAATGTGATATGATATGCTTTGTGAAAACAGCCATATATCGATGAAACTTTTTAATATGTTCATCCGTTAATATGGTAGACAATATAATAAGATTGGAAGTGGATGTTATGAGTGAAAACAGACGTTTTAAACCGAAGAAGGCTGCGTTTAAGCGTTTAGTAGTAGCTTTCATCCTCATTGCAGTTGTTGCAGCTGGCATCTATGCTTTAGTAACTAAGACAGATGACCAGGCGAAAGACAACAACATTCGTGTTCAAAATGAAGAAAAAGAAGCGAAAAAAGAGCCAAAAGATGAGGGCGAAAAAGATGCAAAAGGTACGGTAACGAAAGAAACCTCGAATGAAGAAACTTCTTCAAAAAACACAACAAACCAAGATGAAACACCAATCAACATGCCGACCTATAATAAAGATGCGATTATTGCTAATGCAAAAACGCAAATTTATACAGTTTATACTGATCTACAACAAGGTTCTGGCTTCTTAATTAATAATAAAGGTGACATTTTAACAAATGCGCACGTAGCAAAAGACGCAGGGTTTGTTGTGGTGAAAAATGAATTGGGTCAAGAATTCCAAGGGAAAGTCATTGGTATTTCTGATAAAACAGATGTTGCATTAATTCGAGTACCTGATTTAGAAGGAAAAAATCCACTTGTACTTGATACAGCTACTGCAAAAGTGGGGACGAAAGTTGTTGCAATTGGTAGTCCAAAAGATCAATACGGTACTACTACAGAAGGTGTTATCCAAAGTATCGGTGCTGAATTCGTGGACGATTATACATACAAAAACTTGTATGAGATTACGGCACGCTTAAATAAAGGTTCAAGTGGTGGGCCACTAATTAATGCTGAGACAGGTAATGTCATCGGTATTAACTCTATTATTTTAGAAGATCACCCGGAGATTGGTTATGCAATTCCTCTAGCCTCTGTGATGGGACTAGTGAATAAGTGGTCAGCGCAAGATATTAAGATTGATTTCAATGAAGATACAGAGTTTGATAATAACCATGCAGATGAAGCTTACTTTGATGAGAACTTCTTAAAAGAAAGTATGGAAAGTTATTATGTATTATTAATTCAATCCATTAAAAATGGTAAGCACAAATACTATGATACGTTCATCGGAAACCGTCCAGCAATGAAAGAAGCAGACGCGATGGTATCACGTTATACAAAAGATAAGCAGTTTAAATCACTTGATTACAATGTAACAGGTGTCACAATTAACAAAGATTATGCAACAGTAACAATGAATACTGTAGCGAAGTATGTAGATCCAAAAACGAAAAAGACACATACGATTACAGAAAATGTGGCGTATACAATTATTATCAATGATATTGGAGAGTATGAGATTTCAAGTATTATTGTAAACAGTTCTGTAGATACAGGTAAACAAGTAGAAGAAAAACCTGTAGAAAAACCGACAACTCCTGTTGAAAAACCAGAAGTAGATGAGCCAGAAACAGAAGAACCTCCAACTACAGATGGTAAAGATGATACAAAAACAGATACTGAAAAAGAAGATGTGCCAGCAGATACATCTAGCGTAGATAGTACAACAGAAGAATAGTGAAACAGATTGGGGTATAAATGTAAAAACTACTATCCCACATAAGCATAAGAAAAACTGGAATCGCGCTGTGTCGTGGTTCCAGTTTTTCGTTGCAAACACTAAAAAAGAAAGTAGTATGTTTACCTCAGCTTGTTTCTATACAAAAAAAGAGTAGCTTTACATGAGCTACTCTTTTATCACGAATTTAATTAGACAACTTGAATTAATTTAAGAATTAGAAACGGCCGTAACCTACTACATAACGATCCCAATAACCAGAAAGAGATTGGTACTGAACACGGTTACCAGCAGCGTGTAATAATTGACCATTACCAGCATACATTGCTACGTGTGTAATACGGCTGCTACCTACAGAGAAGAATACTAAATCGCCAGCTTGTAATTGGCTGCGAGATACCTTCTTAGAAGCTGCGTATTGAGCGCCACTTGTACGTGGGATAGATTTGCCAGCTTTGTTTTTGTAAACATAGCTAGTGAATCCAGAACAGTCGAAACCGCGTGGTGTTGTACCACCCCATACATATGGAGTACCTAAAAACTGAGAACCATAAGAAATTAATGCTGAACCGTTGTTAGATGCTTTTTTAACTTTTTTAGATGAAAGATACTTTGCATTCATCCAACCAGATTTACCAGTATATGTACCATAAACCCAAGTTGTACCGTTTACAACTTTTTTAGATGATAATTTGACTTTGTTACCGTTTTTAAGTGTTTTTACAACTTTAGAGTTTACTGTAGCACTAGAGCGCATATTTAGTGATCCGTCACCTGAGTAAACATATTTTGTAGCTGAGTATTGAACTGCTTTAGAAGTAGCAGCAGAAGCATCCGTAGTTGCTCCAAATAAAGATGATAGTGCGATTGCGCCCGTGGCGATTGTTGAGATAACTAATTTCTTAAACATGTGAGTCCTCCAATAAATTCGTTTTTTATGTAATCGTTTTGTTTAAATTCGTAAGTAAAAATTAACTACACTAACTTTATAAAAAATCAACACATCAAACAAGGCTAATTCAGTTACAGTTATATTACAGTTATATTACAAAAACTTAGCTTAAAGATATTAATATTCAGATAATATAAGTTTTATAGGGTGGTTTTCATGTTTTTTTGAGAATTTATGCTTTTTTTTATTATATGTATATAGAAATAGAAAAAATACTACTGACGTATATTACACTATGTAATATATGTCGAAGAAAAACAGCCTAATACGAAAAAAGAGAAACCGCTTTTTAGCGATTCCTCAGCTTTTATTATAAGCGACCATAACCTGCAAAATGTTCTTTCCAATAACTTTGATAAATACTAGAAATTTCTACGCCGTTATCACCAGAATGAATGAATTGACCGTTACCCATATAGATGCCTAAATGCGTAATACCTGCTGCGTACGTATTTTTAAAGTACACGATATCTCCAACCTTTGGAGAACTTACTTTAGTGGACATATTATAATATCCTGCTGCACTGGTACGTACAATTTGTTTACCAGATTGGTTGAATGTGTAATAAATAAAACCAGAACAGTCGAAGCCTCTTGGAGTTGTTCCACCCCAAGCATATGGTGTTCCAATAAAACTTTTAGCAATGTTAATGAGGCCATTTTTGTTCGTTGGGTTGCTAACTGGTTTTGTATTACTATTCGAACCAGACCCCGTACTTGGTTTTGTTACAGTTACTTTGCCTTTGACTTTAAGTTTTTGTCCAACATAAATGATGTTAGTTTTCAGATTATTCAGTTGACGAATATTTTCAACTGTTGTGTTATATTGTGCTGCAATCTTCGCAAGATAATCTCCATTTTTCACAATATATACAGATGTATTTGTAGAAGATGAAGGTTTCGAGTTCGATACAGGCTTTTTATTAGGTGTTGTAGTTGATGGTTTTGAAATAGTTGTTACTTTGCCTTTGACTTTAAGTTTTTGTCCAACGTAGATGATATTAGTCTTTAGATTATTCAGTTGACGAATTGAATCGACTGTTGTGTTATATTTCATGGCAATGGCGTATAAGTAATCTCCATTTTTCACAGTATAGACGCTACTAGAAGTACTTGATGTATTCAATTTTTTATTCGTAGTTGAACTTGATTTTTTTGGCGTTGTTACTTTTGATGAAGATGAAACTTTTAATTTTTGATTAACAAAGATTAAGTCAGACTTTAGATTATTTAGCTGTTTTAACTTTGCTACCGTTGTATTATGCTTCATTGCAATGACATATAAACTGTCTCCACTTTTAACTGTATAAGTTTTTGAACTGGCTTCTGCATCAGTGTGACCTGCGACCATAACGGCAGCTCCTACCGCTACAGCTGCATAGAGTGACTTTTTCATTCTAATTTCACGCTCCTTCGAATCAATACCATCTTTAGTCAATTACCTTTTAATAAAATTAACTAAACAAGTTTTTTATGTAATAAAGTATTAAAACATTCAAATGTTTGGTTCAATAGCCTTATATTTGTATTTATTCTAACATAGTCTAAAAGTATTGGGAACGCTATTTTTTTTAGGTAAAATGAATTTTTCAAAAACATTTCAACTCAAAACAAGTTTGATAGTATGCATATTTGATAGTGAAGGTGAAAATTAACAATTATAATAAAAATATATCAAGAATGAGGTCTTTTGAACCTACTTTTGAAATATTTGTCACGTACAGTATTTCACATAAAAGTCACATAAAATGGATGGGGAAATACTAGATGACTGTAGAGTTTCTTCTATATTAAATGTTATTAAGGTTATAAAGAGTAGGGCGAATTCAATGATTGATTTGGACACGCGCTTTGGTGGTTGGACCACTCGAAGTTCGATTCGGGACATTCACCCTTCTAAACGGGACATTCGAGAGCGAAAGTGGGTCACTCGCTCAAACGACTTTAATTGCTCCCTCTTCGTACTTTCTTCAAGGCTTTTGAGTAATCTAAAAGGACTTGAGTTGCCTATATATGTGTGAATTCGACCATTCGGTTGGCAAAACGGGACATTCGCTGAAGTGTTTGGGCCACTCAAAGTTCGATTCGGGACATTCACCCTTCTAAACGGGTCATTCGAGAGCGAAAGTGGGTCACTCGCTCAGATATCCGCTTCATTCACTCAAAATCATCCCACATAAAAATACCCTCTCAGAAATCTTCCGAGAGGGTATTTTCTTATTTATACAAGTGCGTGTTGCGCTACACTTTTCTTTTGTAGTTCATCAATTGAGTACACGCGTCCAAGTTCATCTTTATAAACGATATGTTCTTTTGAGAATTTAGTTGGTGAGTCAATACCTGCAGCAGCAGCAACACGGTATAAACCTTCACGTAAGTTTAGAATGTAGTTCGATACGCGATATTTCTTCTCGTCTACAATTAAACCATTTTGTAGTTTCGGATTTGTTGTTGCTACACCAGCTGGGCACTCATTTGTATGACATTTTTGAGCCATGATACAACCTACTGAAATCATAAAGCCACGTGCGATGTTAATTAAATCAGCACCTAATGCTAGAATAATGGCTGCTTTATCAGCTGTAATGACTTTACCTGATGCGATAATTTTAACGCGATCACGGACGCCATAACGTACAAGTGCATCTTGTAATAATGGTAAAGCTGTATGAAGTGGTAAACCAACGCTATCAGCTAGTTCTTGATATGTTGCACCTGTACCACCTTCACCACCATCAATTGTGATGAAGTCAGGACTTTGACCAGATTCAGCCATATAACGTGCTAACGAATCGGCATCTTCAGGGCTACCTAGAACAATTTTAATACCAACTGGAAGACCACCAGCTTCACGAATATCATCAACAAAGTTGAATAGTGTAGGGAAGTCATCAAATTGACGGAAACGGTTTGGTGAGTTGATTGTTTTACCAACTTCTACACCACGAATTTCAGCAATCTCAGGTGTTACTTTTTCACCTTCAACGTGACCACCACGTGTTTTTGCGCCTTGTGCTAATTTTAATTCAAATGCTTTTACTTGTGGAATTGCAGCTTTTTCTTTTACTTTTTCAATGTTAAATTCGCCTTCAGGAGTACGGAAACCGAATAAACCTGAACCAATTTGAACGATTAAATCTGCGCCACCTTTTAAATGGTGTGGTGATACGCCACCTTCGCCTGTGTTCATCCAAGAACCAGGAACTTGACCGATACCAGTTGATAATGCTGTGATCGCATTTCGACCTAATGCACCGTAACTCATTGCTGATTGGCCGAACATTCCTTTTACATGGAATGGTTCGCGGCAGTTTGGACCTAACACAACTGCGTTTTCATCCGTTAATAACCAAGGTTTCGCATCTACAGGAACAGTATGTTCTTTACGAGAGAATAACTCGTCATGATCGATTACATATTTTTGTGTTTTAACAGGATTACTTTGATCTGCTTGCATCTCTTCAACTTGTTTTGTAAATGTGGCGTTACGAATATAAAAACCTGCTTCTTCAAAGTTACGTTTTGAACCGAAGCCAATTACACTACCTAAGTATTTCCCAGGTAATACGATGTGTAAGAATTCTTCACGAGAAAATGGTTTCCCTTTATTGTCATCATCGAAAAGGTACTGACGAAGCTCAGGTCCGATTTTTTCAGTTAAGTAACGTACACGTCCTAATACAGGGAAGTTACGTAAGATAGAGTGTTGTTTTTGTTTGCGGTCTAATAAATAGAAAGCGATTGCAAAAATGATTGGAATAAAAATTACCAAGCCAATAATAACTAATAATACAGTTGTCAACAGATTTTGCGAATCCATTGTGTCACGTCCTTTTCATGTTTTGATTATGTCTATTTTGTGAATGTATATCAATAATGGATTAAATATATCACAATTCGAGATAGATACAACCCCTTTTTCATAAAAACTATATAAAAAGAAAAGTCAGTTTATTTAAGTCTTTAATGTTTAAAGAAAAAGAGCGGAAAGTAGATTTCACGCTCTTTTCATTTATAGATTATTTTTTCTTCATTATAAGAGAAATAATATAACCGATAATGGCACCAATTAATGCTGGAATGAACCAACCAAGACCATATTCAGCTAGTGGAATTGCATTTACAAAGTCAGTGTATGCTTTAAATGTAATACCAGCAGCGCCTAAACCATCATATATACTGATGAAAGCAGTGAAGATCATCGCTGTAATATAGACAGGGCGTGCATCATTAAACCATTTTGAAGCAAGAACTAATAGCATTAAAACGATTGCTAATGGGTAAATCGCGAATAGAACGGGCAATGAAATTTTGATTAGTGATGCTAATCCAAAGTTTGCAATACCTGTACTGAAAACAGCAAATATAATCACCCATGTATTATAGCTAAATTGTGGGAAGATTTTATAGAAAAACTCAGATGAAGCTGTCATCAAGCCAATTGAAGTTGTTAAACAAGCTAAAATGATAACGATTGTTAATAGTACATTCCCGAATGAACCATATAATTCATAAGCCGACTTTGTAATAATCTCTGTACCTGAACCGATGAAACCGATTGTTTGAACAGAAGAAGAACCGATGAAACCAAGTGATACATATACAAGTGCTAAACCAATTGCCGCAACAAAAGCAGCGAAGATTGTGATTTTTACAACAGCAGGACGATGTGTAATATTCTTACCCTTTAATGCTTGAACAATAACAATACCGAAAATTAAAGCGGCTAAAAAGTCCATTGTTAAGTAACCTTGTTTAAAGCCTTCACCGAAAGGACTTGATACATAACCTTCAACAGCTTTACCAGGACCAGCCATTGGTGTAACGATTGCTTTAATAGCTAATGTCGCAATAACGATTAATAAAGCAGGTGTTAATACACGTCCAACCGAGTCAATTAATTTACTTGGCTTCAATGCAAAGAACATTGTAACAGTAAAGAAAACAATTGTGAAAATTAGTAATGGCCAATAAGCATTTGCTGTTGCTTCTGATAAATATGGTTTTACACCTAATTCGTAAGAAACTGTACCTGTACGCGGCATCGCGAAGAATGGGCCAATTGCTAAATAGACAATCGCTGTAAAGATGATACCGAATTTTGGACTGATACGGCTTGCCATATCTTGCAGCTCACCGCCTGATTTTGCAACCGTGATTACACCAAGTAATGGAAGACCTACACCTGTTACTAGAAAGGCAATCATCGCGATGACAAAGTGGTCACCCGATTTTTGACCTAATTCTGGTGGGAAGATGATATTACCCGCACCTAAGAATAGTGCGAATAACATGAAACCTACTGAGATTTTTCCCCAAAGGGACAATGTTTGATTTTGCATATACAGAACTCCTTTTCCGAAAAAATACTTAAATAATTTATAATTACGAAATATTTGTTTTTATCTGAAAATTCAAATTACAGATGGAAAACTAACTTCAATATAGTAACATGAAAATGACCTAAAAGAAATGAAAAATTTATCTTACAAACATATTTTATGTTTTAAAGAAGTAATTGTGTATGTTAAATAGAAAAAAGAAGTATTTTAAAGGCTTGTAACGTTGATGTAAAAGGTATGTTAAGGTCTTGTAATTCTCCACTTAATTCCAAATACCTATGGTAATGTAGTGAATATGGAGGTGTGCGAGATGCACGTGTGGAAAAAACTACCCATTTATAAAAAATATTTATTTGCAGTAAGTGTAACAATTCTTTTATTCGCGATTATGACGATTCTGTTAGTTGGTCAAATTATCGAAAATCGAAAATGGTCCAATGAGTTAAATGAATTATCAACAGAAGTAAATCATTTAGAAAGTCTCTCAAAAGGATATGCGACGTTGTACATCGCCATCAATCATTATGTGGGTGATCCGTTACCAGGTTTTGAAGAAGATTATCAGAAAGCAAAAGAAAAAGTACAGCAAAAAATCAAAAATGTACAGTCTATAAGACAAGAGGAAATGCAATCGGTGTTACAGACAATGGATGATTTATACGAAAATCGTTTAAAAAAATCCGTTGAGAAAAAAGATAACATTGCAAAAAGAAGACAATTGAATTCAGTATATTATACATATAATCAGTTTGATGAAAAAATTATGAAGGAAACAGAAGCTTTATCGAAAGAACGTGTTTACATTGTAAAGCAAATGCAAACTTCCCAACAAAGTACGCTTGTATTATTAATCGGCTCCTTTCTAGTTGCAATTTGCGTATCATTCCTTCTTTTATTTATAACAAATCGACAAATTAAATTGCAATTGAAAAGTTTGTCAAATTCTGCTAAAAATGTAGCGAAAGGTAATTTACGTATTACAGATGTGCCGGTTGAAACACAAGATGAACTAGGTGACGTAACAGCCGCTATGAATCATATGAAAGAACAATTGAAGGATACACTTCGAATGATTCAATTCGGTGCTGTGGAGATTTCGCAGCATACAAGAGAGTTGAAAGACACAACGCGAGCGTCTTATGATGGTTCTGAGAATATGGAACTTCGTTTAAGTGAAGTGCTTGCAGAATCGCAAGAACAGCAAGCAACTTCAGAGGCAATTATTCATTTTGTTACGCATTTTTCAGAGAGTTTAGAAGATATGATTGGGCGTTTAGATGAATTGACGACAAGTGCTGTTACAACTGTGAAACATGCAAGAGTAAGTAATGAGTCGATGCACCATTCAGTTCAGACGATGTTTAAGTTGCAACATTTAGTCGGTGAAGCAGACGAAGAACGCCGCATATTAGAAGAAAGAATGACGGATATCGTACGCGTATCAAATAGTGTAAAAGAGATTTCACGTCAAACACATTTATTAGCATTGAATGCAGAAATTGAAGCAGCGCGTGCTGGTGAAAGTGGAAAAGGTTTTGCTGTAGTGGCGACTGAGGTACGAAATTTAGCAGAGCAAGTGAATGTAGCAGCACAACATATTCAAAATGTATCTCAAGAAATTCATGCGCAAGGTGCACGCATGGCAGAAACATTCGAGAAAAGTTTAGAGTGTTCGCATGATACATTGGGAGCTGTAGAGAAAACATCTAATAATATGAAGAAAATTATGGAAGGGTTAGAGACATCACAATATCATTTCACTGCAATAGAAGAAAATGTTCAAACAATTGAGAAAGAAAAAGAACAGGCAGTCGAATTAATTGAGCAATTAGGTGATACGTTAAAACGTAGTACGCAGCAAATTGAAGAAACAAATCAGCTCGTACAAGAGAATAAGCAACAACATTCAACCGTTCTATATGAAGTGGGACAAGTTTATGAAAAGGTACAGGAGATGCAAAAATCAACTGAACGTTTTTCAATATAAGGTTTCATTTTTAAAAAAAGTAGGTATTGAAAGGAAATAAGGGAATTTATGAGTGCTTCTAAGTAGTTTTTAGGCTTTATATAAAATGATGCGAAGAAGCACTTCTTTTATTGCAACCTCTTCAAAAATGTAAGCGTCTTATTAAATAGGACATACTATAGTTAGAAATAAATAGTAGACACTATTCTCTTTTTAAAATTTCATGCTATAATACAGTGTATTTAGAATTACATTAAAATGAACTGTTGGTATAGAACAGTTTTTCATTATATAAGGAGGAAGAGTATGAGCTACCTCGCGTTGATTGCAGCTTTTGTTGCATCTGTATTACTAACTCCACTCGTTAAAAAGCTTGCATATCGCGTTGGTGCCGTCGATCGACCAAACTATCGTAAAGTGCATGCTAAAATCATGCCACGATTGGGTGGTCTTGCAATATTCCTCGCGTTTTTAATAGGTATATTAATTTATCGACCTGAAAATGATGCGATGATTCCAATCTTAATTGCAAGTTTCATTATCATTTTAACGGGTGTTTTAGATGATATGCTCGAAATTTCAGCGAAGTCAAAATTCTTAGGTCAGACGATTGCAGCAGCAATTGTCATTTTCTTTGGAGATATTCAACTCGCATCAATTAACTTGCCATTCGGTGGCGAATTAGATTTTGGTTATTTAAGTATTCCGTTAACATTAATTTGGATTGTTGGGATTACGAATGCGATTAACTTAATTGATGGGCTAGATGGTCTAGCAGCTGGTGTGTCAACGATTGCATTATTAACACTCGCTGCCATGGCATTCATTATGAATGATGTATTCGTTCTTATGATGGCGCTAATTTTAGCAGCTAGTTCATTCGGATTCTTATTTTATAATTTCCATCCAGCGAAGATTTTCATGGGGGACACAGGTGCATTATTCCTTGGTTTTATCATTTCTGTATTAGCCTTACTTGGATTTAAAAATGTTACATTCGTTTCTTTAATCATTCCAATTATTATGTTAGGCGTACCGATTTCTGATACATTCTTTGCTATTGTGCGTCGTTTATTAAATAAACAACCACCTTTCCAGCCTGATAAATCACATTTACATCATCGATTATTAAGCATTGGTTTTACACATCGCCAAACGGTCTTAATTATCTATGGAATTGCTGCGATGTTCGGTTTAGCAGCCATTATCTTCTCTATGGCTAAGTTATGGGGAGCAATCTTACTCGGTATTATTTTATTACTTGTAATTGAATTATTTGTAGAAGTAATTGGACTGGCAGGAGCGAAATATCGCCCGCTACTCAATCTCGTTAAAAAAAAATAAAAAAATGAGTAACTAAAGGTTTTCAGCAGAATGCTTCTGTTGGAAGCCTTTTTTGGTGACTTAAATTAACTATTCCAGTGTGAATTCGAACATTGGTGTGGCGAAAATGGGTCACTCGAAGAAGTGGTTGGGACACTCGTCGTTCGATTCGGGACATTGGAGGGCGAAACGGGTCACTCGCCCGACCTTTAAAACCCATAAAAAAGCGTGTGTACAAAATGTACACACGCCAATCATTTCATTTAGTTGTTATCACTATAAGAGTTTGAGCTATAGTCTTGTCCACCATTACTATTCCCACTATAGTTTGAATAACTACCATCTGATGGATTTTCACTCTGTTCTTTCGTTCCGGCTACGCCGTTATCCGTAGTGGTAGATTCATCATCAGTCGCATTCGTTGTTGTTGAATTGCTTGCATTCCCACCTTTATTACTATGAGAATCTAAACTTTGATCAGGTGTTAAACCAAGTTGTTTTTGAAGTTGTTGACGTACATTTAATACGCTTTCGTCATTCAATTTAAAATAGTAAACACCAGTTGACATATCATTTGTTCCTTCTAATTTAAGTGATGTAATTTTAGGCATCCCATCTTTTAAATAAGAGAAGAATGACTTCATCTCATCGAATTTCATATTCGTTGTCATATTGTCACCAATTGCTGTTAGTAAAGCATCATATTTTGTGAAAGATGAAACAGAAGTTGCTTTTTTCGCAATTGCTTCTAAAATCATTTGTTGACGTTCACCACGCTTAAAATCATCGTCATAGTGACGTGTACGTGCTAAAGCAAGTGCTTCACGACCATTTAATGTTTGAACACCTGGTTGTAAATGAACTGTACGTTTATCATTTTCATCTAACTCGTCTAATTTGTAAGGTACATCGACTTCAATACCATCTAGTGCATCAACGATTTGAATAAATGCATCAAAATTCAATTCAAAATAATAATCGACAGGAATATTTAATAAATTCTCGACAGAATCAATCGTTGAAAGGATACCTGTTGAATCTGTATGCGCATGTGTAATTTTATCTTGGTATTTAAACGCAGGAATATACACATAAGAATCACGAGGAATACTCAATAGTTTTACGCTATGATCCTTATTGTTGAGTGTAGCAAGCATCAATGAGTCTGAGCGTGAATGGGTATTTCCTTGTCCACGTTTTTCACTATCATCTACACCTGCAAATAGAATTGAAATATTATCTTCAAGCGGTTTTACTTGTTCTGTTCGTAATTCAGATTTCACGCGACCGTTATTATCATAAGCTTTATCTGCCGCTTTTTTACCTACATAATATAAATAGGCAAGGTAAGAGCCTGCAACGAGTAAGGCAATCAATAAAATAATTAAGGTTACTTTTAAAATCCCGCCACTCTTTTTTTGTTTCTTTTTGACGTGACTTTTGTAAACCTGTCTTTTTCTTGGCATAAAAGTTCTCCTTTAAAAATAGTCTTCATCGTACTCATGTCTTCTAGGTTGTAAGACGCTATTGTTTTTTAAATGGTTGCTTGTCAAATAAAATCAGACAATGATTTTTATTATACTATGTTTTTGCTGAAAATTAAAATTCTAAAAAGCGCTCTTCTATAACGGAGATAGTACATTGTCCACTTGTTAAATTTGTCATCCATTCTCTAAATGTATCTTCTTGAAAACGATCAACGAATACAAAGAAATCGACGCCTTCCATATAGACAATATCATCTAATATATAATCAGATTGTCTAATTTCATTTTCGATTTTACCTAGTAATGTGTAATCAACTGATACCTTCATTTTTTTGTGTAATTTTCGTTCGACAATTTGAGCTGCTTCTAATCCTTGTGAAGTCGCTTTACCATATGCACGAACTAATCCACCCGCACCTAATTTTATACCACCATAGTATCTAGTCACGACAACAACACAATCTTTTAATCCTTGTTTTTTCAAAACATCAAGCATTGGAACACCAGCTGTACCACTCGGCTCACCATCATCGTTTGCTTTTTGAATTTGATCATGTTCACCAATTAAGTAAGCAGAACAGTTGTGTGTAGCACTACTATGCTCTTTTTTTATGTGTTGAATGAACGATAAAGCTTCTTCTTCTGTCTCAACTCTGGTACAATGTGCTATAAATCTTGACTTCGAAATGATAAGTTCTTTAGTCCCTAAAGACTTAAGTGTTCTATAATTTTCTCTCATTTTGTTTTCTCCTTGTTAAAAAAATAGTAAGACCCTTAAAAATGTCACTGATTTGAAAAATATTTTATATATAGTTTTGACACAAAAATGTTATAATTGAATAGACAGTGCGAATTATTATAAATATAATTAACTAATTCAACCTTAAGACTAAGAATTGTAATGTAGCATGATTTATAAGGAGTATGGATATGGCACAAGACAAATTCGATATAAAGTCACTTGATTTAGTATTTAATCGAATGGTAAAAACGATTGATGAATCAAAACACGATATTTTCACAATTAGCGAACAAAGCCGTCGCTCATTTGAAGAAATGAAACTCGAGCTAGATGATATTCGTCATAAAATAAAGAATATCATAGAAGAGAACGATTTATTAGAAGAAAGATCAAAACATGCGCGTCAATATTTAGCAGAAGTATCAAGAAACTTTAATTCCTATACGGAAGAACAAGTACGAGTTGCGTATGAGGAAGCTAACAAGATTCAAATTCGTCATTCAGTGGTACAAGCTGAAGAAAAGACGTTACGAGAACGTCGAGATGACTTGGAACGACGTATGCGTAGTCTTCTTGACACAATTGAAAAAGCAGATCATCTAGTAAATCAAGTGAATGTTGTGTTAAATTACTTAACGTATGATTTAAAACACGTAGGTCCAGCTTTGGAAAATGCTAAGTTGAAAGAAGACTTTTCAATTAAGATTATTGAAGCAACAGAAGAAGAACGTAAGCGAATCTCACGTGAAATTCATGATGGTCCCGCTCAAATGCTTGCAAATGTACTTTTACGAACAGATTTGATCAATCGTACATATGATGAAAAAGGTGTAGAAAAAGCATTAGAAGAGATTCTTTCGTTAAAAGGGATGGTTCGCGATGCATTACACGAAGTAAGACGAATTATTTACGACTTACGCCCAATGGCATTAGATGATTTAGGCATCGTGCCAACACTAAAAAAATATTTGCACTCCGTAGAAGAGTATAATCCCAGCACTAAAGTTCATTTTTCTTCAATTGGTGAGGCGATTCGTTTAAAAACCAATTATGAAGTGGCTGTATTCCGTCTTGTACAAGAATGTGTAAATAATGCAATGAAGCATGGTCAGGCTACAGAAATTTTAGTTACGTTTATTTGGAAAAAAGATCATGTTGTCATGTCAATTAAAGATAACGGCACAGGATTCAATCCAGAAGAAAGTAAAGAAGGTTCATTTGGAATTATCGGTATGCGTGAGCGTGTAGAGCTATTAAGTGGTAAAATGGAATTAAACTCCGCACCACAACAAGGAACCGTTGTATTAGTAACGATTCCGCTTGATAAAAAGAAGTAAATATAAATATATGATTTCGTTTCTATAGGAGGAACAGTAACATGACAAAAATAGTTATTATAGACGATCACCAACTATTCCGTGAGGGAGTAAAAAGAATACTTGATTTCGAAAGTACTTTTGATGTGATTGCAGAAGGTGACGATGGTGTCGATGCACTTCGTTTATACGAAGAATATTCACCAGATGTCATTCTAATGGATATTAACATGCCTCAAATGAACGGTATTGAAGCAACAGAGCAACTAATTGCGAAATATCCAGAAGCAAAAGTAATTATGCTGTCTATTCATGATGATGAATCATACGTATCACACGCATTAAAATCAGGTGCATTGGGTTATATGTTAAAAGAAATGGATGCCGATGAGATTGTTGGTGCGATTAAAATCGTAGCTAAGGGTGGTTCATATCTACATCCAAAAGTAACACGTAACTTAGTAGCAGAATACCGTCGTTTAAGTGAACGTGAAAATAAAGGTAACTTCCATCAAACAGAAATTCGTCGTCCATTCCACTTACTAACAAAACGTGAGTGTGAAGTACTACAATTATTAACAGATGGTCAAAGTAACCGTGCAATCGGAGAATCATTATACATCTCTGAAAAAACAGTTAAAAACCACGTATCAAGTATTTTACAAAAAATGAACGTAAATGACCGTACACAAGCTGTTGTAACAGCAATCAAAAATGGTTGGGTAGAAGTGCGTTAATTATTAGATGAAAACTCGAAGCAGTGATTTGCTGTTTCGAGTTTTTTTATTTGCAGTTTAAAGGGCAACTTTTTTGACAAGAAATCGTTCTATAAAGTACATTAATCGGAGTGAAAAATATAAGATTGTGTGTAAGTTCCATGCTACAATAACCTGGGGGGTTAGGAAATGTCATTTAAGCATATTACATTAGCGATATTTTGTGTCTTATTGCTTTCTGCATGCAGTAGCGAATCTTCAAAGCAGACAGAGTCGTCTTCAACAGCAGTAGATACAACACAAGAAAATCGTAATGAAGATATGACAGTTTCACAAAACGATCAAACGTCTGAAGAACAACAGTCACCTGTTGTTTCACATAAAGAACAAGCTAGTCAAAAACAAGAGCCTGTAAAAGAAAAAACAGAAACACCTGAAAATACATCACCAACACAAGAAGAAGTAAAGCAACCTGTTCAGCAAAAAGAACCTTCTAAAAAAGATGACACTGAAGGGCATGATGAAAATGTTGAAACTGTAGGGTATTCGGTTGTAGAAGGGGATGTAGATGAAGCAGAAGATATTCCGAAGCAAGACCAGATGAATATCTTAGCAGCTTTTAATGAATATATTGATGCATTTAACGATCAAGATTTAAACCGTTATAAACGGGTGTTAGCACGAAATCCTGAAGGCTTTGACCTTCAAGAAGACTTAATGAATACAAACAATATTTTCGAAAACTTTGATATGAAGCGTACAGCATCAAATATTACAATTACCGATTACACTGGGAATCGTGCAAATGTGTATGCAGATATTTTAGTCGAAGTCACACAGAATGATAGTGAAGTAAGAGATGAAGGTAAGCAACTAACACAATTTGTAAAAGAGAGTTCAGGTTGGAAAATCACTTCATTACAAGCAATTGGAAGTGCAGCAAACCAAGGGCAATAATGGACTTTGGGACCATTTATTTCAATGATGGTCTCTTTTTTTTATTTCCATTTACGTCATAAATCTTATAAAATAGATTGAGTAGGAGAGTGAACGGAACTATGACAACAGCAATCGTAACAGATAGCACGGCCTATCTGACGAAGGAAGAACAAGAAGCATACAACATTCATATGGTGCCACTTAGTGTCATCATTGATGATACAAGTTATGAAGAAGAAGTAACGATTACGATGAGCGAGTTTTATGATCGTGTACGTAATGAAAAGAAATTACCAAAAACAACGCAACCACCAATCGGGAAATTTGTTGCTAAATTTGAAGAGCTTGCAAAAGACTATGATGAAGTCGTAACGATTCATCTATCAAGCGGGATTAGTGGTACATATCAAGGCGCGTTACAAGCAGGTGAAATGGTTGAAGGAATCGATGTTTACGGTTTTGATAGCGAAATCGCTTGTGCTGTGCAAGGATTCTTTGTTATTCATGCAGCAAAATTAGCGGCAGAAGGTAAAAATGCGAAAGAAATTATTGCTGAATTAGAGAAAATGCGTGCTTCTATGCAAGCATACTTCATTGTAGATGATTTAGCGCATTTGCAGCGCGGTGGTCGTTTATCAGCAGGAGCTGCTTTAATCGGCGGTTTACTACAAATTAAACCCGTATTACATTTTGAAAATAAAGTCATTGTGCCATTTGAAAAAATTCGTACGCGTAAAAAAGCCGTGAAACGTGCAGAAACGATGCTAGATGAAGCCATTCAAAAACATGGAGTTTTAGATGTAGCGATTATTCACGGGAATTGTGAAGAAGAGGCAACAGCGTGGATGCATGATTTAGCTGCACGTTATCCAGATTCTTCATTTAAGATGAGTTATTTCGGTCCTGTAATTGGGACCCATTTAGGTGAAGGATCGATTGGTATAGGTTGGTTCAAAAAATAATGAATGGGTAAAAAATCACTTCATTTTTCCAAAATAATGGGTAAACGAGGGCATAAATATGGCTTTCCAAATATATTTGTCGAATGATACTATAGTATTCGACAATCATCCATGTTAAGATTAACTTACTAAACAATATTCTACATGAAGCACCTAGACAACTCGTTCTAGGTGTTTTTTTTAGTGCCATAAGGAGGCTAGCCATGCGTAAATTACGTCGCTGCCTACATACAAAAACCCCCCTTAAAATCCCTCTTTACGATTTGAAAATACAACAATTTTTACAAGGAAGAATTTGGATTGAAGAAGAACTACCTTTTTTACAAGATATAATTCGCTACCATAATACACAACGATGGATCATCAAAACCCCTGGAATTCAACAAAAACAGTGTATGCGTTGTCATAGTAAAAGACTACACGAATTTTGGTGTAAACAGTGTAAAGGGCATTGCGCGTATTGTTTAAACTGCTTAAAAATGGGCAGAGTAAGTAATTGTACAAATTTAATAAGATGGTGTGGTCCAACTTATAAAAATTATATAGCTGAACTATGCATGACGTGGACTGGAACGCTAACAGATTCGCAACAGCGAGTTGTGAAAGAATGTACAGTCCATGAAAAAGACCATTTAATTCACGCTGTCACAGGCGCGGGCAAAACAGAGATGCTTTTCCCGATTATAGAAGATGCACTAAAGAAGGGGAAGCGAGTTTGCATCGCGACACCTAGAACGGATGTCGTATTGGAACTTATGCCGCGAATACAACAAGCTTTTTTAACTATTCCTGTACAGGCTTTCTACGGTGGAAGTGGCTTTTCACTCATGTATAGTCCGTTAATCATCGCAACAACACATCAACTTTTACGCTTTCAACAAGCTTTTGATTTAATTTTAGTCGATGAAGCAGATGCGTTCCCTTACACCTATGATGAAGCGTTGCAATTCGCTGTCAAAAAGGCATTAAAGGATACGGGAAGAACGATTTTAGTAACGGCGACACCTACTAAAAATGAACGACAAAAATATGAAAAACAGCAAACCTATTCTTTTTTATCGCGACGTTTTCATGGTTTTGATTTGCCTATACCGCGTTTTGTTGCTTTATTCTCGTATAAAAAGTCTTTTCGTAAGAACCACATTCCAAAACGATTGAGCGATTGGGTGGAGTCGTGCATTACTAAACAGCAACCATTCCTACTATTTTTTCCTACAATCGAATTAATGGAGAGAGCAGCGCCACTCTTTCAACAACTACATGAGAATCTGCATGCTGTTCATGCGAGCGATGATTATCGAAAAGAACGCGTACAAGCTTTAAGAAAAGGAGATGTGCCAGGACTTTTAACGACGACGATTTTAGAAAGAGGTATTACGATTGCAAATTTACAAGTAGCAGTGCTAGGAGCAGATGAGACTATTTTTAATGCAAGTGCGCTCATTCAAATTAGCGGTCGTGCAGGGCGATCGAAAGAGTATCCTACAGGAGACGTCTGTTTTTTTCACGCAGGCATCACACGACAGATGGATTTAGCTCGAAACGAAATCATCCGTTTGAATCGTGAGGAGGTGCGTGTATAATGCATTGTTTATTTTGTGATCAAATCATCCAGCAACCAAGTTCTTTCACGCAATTTTTATTTGGAATACCCTCCGTTTACTGTTGTAAAAAGTGTGAAGAACAAATTGAATATACATCCGATTCTCATGCTATCTATTTCTATAATTCATTTATGCAAGATGTTCTGCACCAATTTAAATTTTTAAAAGATATTCGTGTAGCGGACTTTTTTGCCAAGGCTTTAAAAAAGAAAGTAAGGGGTATGGAATATGACTTAATTATTCCGATTCCGATGCATGTTGAGATGGAAAAAAAGCGAACATTTTCACCAGTAGAAGTCGTTTTACAACAAGCGAAATTACCTTTTCAATCGGTTTTAGAGAAAACGACCATGTCACAACAGAGTAAAAAAACATATGAACAACGTATTAATAGCTCCTCTTTTTTCAAAAGTTTACCTCAAGTAGATGTAACACAGCAAAAAATCCTATTAATTGATGATTTAATCACAACTGGAACGACAATTAAACATGCTAAAACAATTTTACTCGAATTAGGGGCAAAATCCGTTGAAGAAGTCATTTTCATCTCAGGGAAGAAGTGAATTATGATAAACTACATGAAGAAATGGTCGACATTAATAGTAGATTGAAAATGTGGAGGTAATGGAGCATGGGTGAAATCAGAAATTGTCCAAGATGTGGAGAATTCTTTAATTATAATGGTGTACGCGATATTTGTGGGAAGTGTGCAATGGCTGAAGAAGAACAATATGAAATCGTATATCGTTTTTTAAGAAGACGTGAAAATCGCGCAGCAACAGTAGAACGTATTGTGGAAGCAACAGGTGTAGAAGAAGACTTGCTACACAAATGGGTACGTAAAGGACGTTTACAGCCAGCACTGTTCCCGAATTTAGGTTATCCATGTGATCAATGTGGACATTTAACGACGACTGGAAAGTTGTGTAGTTCATGCCAAGATGAATTAAAAGGTGAGTTACGTAAGTTTGAAGCAGGACAAGAATTTAGAGAAGCTGTGAAGAAAGCAGAAAAAGGAACATATTTATCTGATAAAAGATAAAAGAAATCGTAAAAAAATAGTTTAAGAGATATTTAGAAAACGATATATGAGTATATTGAACTAATGAGTTATTTCTTGAATAGTCATAGTTACTCTATTATGCATTTATTACTAAAACAATGATGTTTACTGCCGAAATAAGGAGTACATCAACAATAAATGAAGGAGGTCGAATGAAAATGAAGATAAATAATTACGGCGTGAATCCAATCAATCCATACAAGAATCAGCAGTTGAAAACAGAAGCAACAAAAAACGCAGGTATGAAATTTGCGGATCAAATCGAAATTTCTTCTCAAGCAAAGGACCTTCAGGGGATAAAAGATTATTCAACTGAACGAGCTGATAAAGTTCAACGAATCAAACAGCAAATTGAAGCTGGCACGTATCAAGTAGATGCGAATAGATTAGCGAACGATGTAGCGACATTCTATCGCCTATAAGAAGGAGTTTTAGAACGATGTCAACTGAGCAAATTATTTCGATTATGGATAAATTGAACATGATGCATCGTAGTTTATTAAAATTGGCGTATCATAAGACCGAAATTTTAAAAACATCGAATGTAGAAGAATTAAGCGAAACGATGAAAAATGAGCAGTCACATATCGCAGCAATTAGTCAATTAGAGGAACAACGTCAAAAATTAGTTGTACAATTCTTTCAAGCGAATCAAATTGACTACAAAGAACCGACAATTAACGAGTTATTAAAATATGTAACAGGTGAAGAAGCAGCACAATTAGATACAAAGCGAAAAGAATTGCTTTTAACAATTGATACATTGCAAAAGCAAAATGACTTAAATCAAAAAATGTTGTTTCAGTCACTTCAATTCGTGAATCTTACATTAGACTTACTTCGTCCACAACCAGATCAGATTAATTATCAATCTAAAGCTGGTGGACGTTCTGCTATAAAAACAGGACAATTCGATTCACAAGCATAAAGAAATCATACAATGATGTGTGATTTCTTTTTTATTTTCAAAAATATAAGATTGCTCGAAAAGCATGTATTTTACGTGAAATACTTAAAAAAATTCGATTCATGTCGATGAAAAGAACAGAATGAATATGCGTGATTTTTATTAAAAGGAGCGATTCGATGGGTTCAACATTTATGGGACTTGAGACGAGTAAACGTGGTTTAAGTGCTCAACAGTCCGGTTTATATACAACAGGTCATAATATTTCAAACGCCAACACAATCGGTTATTCACGTCAAACAGTGAATTTAAAGCCAACGAACGGTTTCCCAGGTACCGGGATGAATGCACCACAAATTCCAGGGTATTTAGGTACAGGTTCGACAGCTGGTTCTATTCAACGTGTACGCGATCAATTTATAGATAATCAATTCCGTCAAGAGACGACGAAATTAGGCTATTGGGGTTCTCGTACAGAGGCGATTGGTCAATTAGAAGGCATTTTAAAAGAACCGTCAACATATGGTATTGATACAGCATTTAATGATTTTTTCAAAGCTTTACAGGATTTAAGCGCTTCGCCTGAAAACAGTGCGGCACGTCAAGTAGCGATTGAAAAAGCGAAAACACTTGCAGAAAGTTTTAACTATACGAATAAACAATTAACAGAAGTACAAGAGAATTTAAAAAATCAAATTAATGTTGAAACGAAAAATGTCAATTCGATTTTAAAACAGATTGCACAACTGAATGATCAAATTGCGAATTCAGAGCCAAATGGTTATTTACCAAATGATTTATATGATGAGCGCGATATTTTAGTTGACCAATTATCACAATATTTACCGATTACGATTAAAAAAGAAGGTAATGGTGGTAATTCAAAAGAAGCTGCTGAAGGAACATATAATATTTTCTTGAAATTAGCAGATGGTTCAGAAGTTCAACTAGTAAATAAACGAGAAGCGGCAACATTAACACCACAAACGACAACAGTTGATGTAGGTGGAAATCTTGTCGATTCAAATTTTGATGAATCGAAAACATTTACTCCCTTCTCACAATTTAATATTGTAATGGGTTCAGGTGGCGGTACGGGTGCTACTGTGAATATGAGCCAATTAAATAAAGGTTCTGGTATTTTACAAGGAATCGTAGAAAGTTATGGTTACGTAAATAAAAATACAGCGGGAACAGCGATTTCTGCAGTAGATGGTGTCTTTTCAGACAAATTAGCGGAATTAGATCAATTAGCAGATGAGTTTGCGAAAGAATTCAATAAAATTCATAAAACAGGATATACTCTAGAGAAAAAAGATGCGAATGGCGTCGTAATTGATGCATCTGTACAGGGTGGAGATTTCTTTGTAGGAAATGGCGCAGGTGGTATCAAAGTATCGGATGGTATTTTAAAAGATTTTAATAAATTCGCTGTATCAAGTGCTGCTAATGAAGTTGGTAATGGTAAAATTGCGATTGAATTATCTAATTTAAAAACAAAAGCCCTAGCTGGTTTAAATAACGCATCAGCTCAAACTTTCTTCCAAAGTATGATTGGAGATGTGGGTGTAATGGGTGAGCAAGCAACGCGCATGTTTAAAAATTCATCTTCTCTGCAATTAAGTATTTCGAATAACCGTGCATCTGTTAGTTCGGTATCTTTAGACGAAGAAATGACAAATATGATTATGTACCAACAAGCATATAATGCGTCAGCACGTATGTTAACAGTTATGGATGAAACATTAGAAAAGATTATTAATGGTATGGGGCGCGTAGGTCTATAAATAAGGAGGACGTATAAATGCGTATTACACAAACAATGCTTTCAAATAATATGTTACGTAATTTAAATAGCAGTTATTTGAAAATGGGTAAACTACAAGAACAACTATCGTCTGGTTCTAAATTAACAAAACCTTCGGATGATCCAGTCGCGTCTGTAAAAGGTATGGGATATCGTACAACATTAGCGAAAAACGAACAGTACACTCGTAATATGAATGAAGTGAATAGCTGGTTGGATACAACCGATTCAACACTTTCAGAAGTAAATAAAGCACTTCAACGTGTAAAAGATCTTGTAACACAAGCAGCGAATGATACAAATAAACCTGAAGACCGAGAAGCGATGCAAAAAGAAGTAGATCAATTACGCATGCAAATTCGTGATTTAGCCAATACACAGCAAGGTGGAAAATATTTATTTGCGGGTACGGCAACAGATCAGCCATTATTTGCGGACTCATCTGTGAATGCGGGTGCAAATGATCCATTACCAACTTTAGGAGGTAATGATAATTCAGTCGACATCGAAATCTATGAGGGAATTACGTTCCAAATTAATGAAAATGCACGTGGTTTATTTGAAGGTATCGACAAAATGATGCAACAAGTTCAACAAGGTCTGAAAGGGACAGGTGCGGATTTAAGTAATCTCGTTGGAACTGTTTCAGCTCAAACAGATAAAGTACTTGAAATGCAGGCGGGGGTCGGTGCAAAACAAAACCGTATTGATGTTATGACAGACCGTTTAAGTTCTCAAAAAATCAACGTAACAAAACAAATCTCAAACAACGAAGATGTTGAATATGAAGATGCGATTACACAGTTGATTACAGAGGAATCGATTCATCGCGCAGCTTTATCAGTTGGGGCAAAAATCATTCAACCAACATTAGTTGATTTCTTATAGTCATAAAAAGCGTTCAGCGAATTGCATCGCTTGAGCGCTTTTTTCATAGGGAGGCGTTTTTATGAAACTTGATCAAATTCAATTAAATATACAAGATGCTAAAGTAGATTTAAATATCCTACAGCCGAAGCAATATATTGAACAACCACAAGCACAGCAACATATTGAGCAACCTGCAGCAACACTTCAAATTCAACATACAGACGCAAAATTACTTGTCGATTCCTCACAGGCCTATCGTGATTTAGGTTTAATTTCAAATGGAGAGTCGATTCAAAAATTTGCGTCGAAAGGTCAGTCAGCTGTCATGGAAGGAATAGCGAGACGTGCTTCAGAAGGAAAGCAAATGATGGAAATAAGAAAAGATAATGGGCGATTGACATTATCGAATATTGCGAAACAACATGACACATTTGAACAACAGCGACTTGGGATTACATGGAAGCCATCTGTTGGTTCAGTAAAGATTAAATACCAAGAAGGTAGTTTGGATATTCGCATTAAAGCCCAAAAACCACAAATTGATGTACAATTAGGAAAAGTCGTTCATGATTATACACCTGGTGATGTAACAGGGACACTTGTTCAACGTGAAAAAGTTGAAACAACTGTAATTAAAGGAGAATAGTCTGTGAAAATTCAAACAAAATTTTTAGGTGAAGTTCAAATCGATCCCGCTTCAATTATTCAATTTCCACAAGGTATTCCAGCTTTTGAAGAAGAAAAAGAGTTTGTCGTTATTCCATTAGGTGCACAATCACCTTTTGTGACGTTACAGTCGGTCCAAACACCATCTGTTGGTTTTATGGCAGCCTATCCATACCATTTTAAACCAAATTATGCTTTTGATTTAGAGCAAGAAGATTTACAGCAACTTCAAATTGAGAAATCAGAAGATGTATTGGTATATGCTATCTTGACGTTAAAAGATACGTTAGAAAACTCAACAATGAATTTATTAGCTCCAGTTGCTATTAATGTAAAGAAACAAATTGGTAAACAAGTTGTTCTACACGAAAATGCCGAACACCCACTTCGTTATCCTTTAAAACCACTGGAAGGAAGTGTGCGCTAATGCTGGTACTTTCACGTAAAATTGGTGAATCGATTATGATTGGAGATGGCATTGAGGTAAAAATCATTAGCATTGATGGTGATCAAGTGAAGCTAGGAATTGAAGCACCCCGTCATATTAAAGTACATCGTCATGAAATATTTAAAGCGATTCAAGATGAAAATAAGGCTGCTCTTGATGTAACAGAGCAGTTAATCAATCAATTAAAAAATTTTTAAAAGAAATACTAAACATTTTAAAACCCACTTCGATATATATAGTGTAAGGTAGAAATACCGAACAACTCCACAGGGACGTGGACATTAAAACAAATTCAAGGAGGAATCTCAAAATGAGAATTCAACACAATATCGCAGCTTTAAACACACACCGTAACTTAGCAGCAAACAATGCAGCAGCTTCTAAAAACTTAGAAAAATTATCATCAGGTTTCAAAATTAACCGTGCTGGTGATGACGCAGCAGGTCTTGCAATTTCAGAAAAAATGCGCGGACAAATCTCTGGTCTAAACATGGCTTCTAAAAACTCAAGTGACGCTATTTCATTAATTCAAACTGCTGAGGGTGGATTAAATGAAACACACGCAATTTTACAACGTATGCGTGAATTAGCAGTTCAATCTCGTAACGATACGAACGATGAAGCTACAAATGACCGTTCAAATCTTAACGATGAGTTAAAACAATTACAAGAAGAAATCACTCGTATTTCTAGCCAAATGGAATTCAACAACAAAAAATTATTAGATGGTTCTCAATCAACTAATGGTTTAACTTTCCAAATCGGTGCGAATGCTGGTCAAACAATCACAATGAAAATTTCAACAATGTCAGCTACTAAATTAGGCGTTGACGCTGCAAAAGCAAGTATTTCAAAAGGTACTGCAGCATCTAAAGCAATTAAATCAATTGATGATGCAATCAATACAGTATCAAAAACACGTTCAGCTCTAGGTGCTGTTCAAAACCGTCTAGAACACACAATCAATAACTTAGGTACATCTGCAGAGAACTTAACTGCAGCAGAATCACGTATTCGTGATACTGATATGGCTGCTGAAATGATGGCATTCACTAAGAATAATATCTTAACTCAAGCTGCTCAATCAATGTTAGCTCAAGCTAACCAACAACCACAAGGCGTTCTTCAATTATTACAATAATATTGAAGTAAGCAAATTATTACTTTTATGTACACCTTTAATAGCAGTTTATTCTGCTATTAAAGGTGTACTATTTTTTTATTAAAATGCTTTGATTTTTCTACATATGCAATAATAAAGTCTTGATAATAAAATAATTTAACCGATATAGAGGATGAGGTGAGTATGTATGAATCAGATAAATTTAATAGAAGATACTTCAAAGATAGGTTTACCTGTATATCGATATAAAAATATATATCTACATAGTAAATATGATCCATTAAAAGAAGCACAACGATTTGTAGAAAAAAAATATGAGGCTGCTTCTTTACAAATTTTAATTGGGTATGGTAATGGATATATATATGAGGAACTTAAAAATAAAATAAAAAAAGATGAAAAAATAATTGTAATTGATTCATTCATATCTCCGAATATTGCAGATTCTTCATTAAATGAATTCACTCATCAAGCTATTCAAGATTTTCTAAACCAACATATAAAAGTGACTGATAGCATTAATTTGTTAATTTCAATAAATTATGAAAAGATAATTGAAGATAGTCCGGAATTACAGTTATTTGTCAAATCTTTAAATGATCGCATTCGCTCTAACCAAATTACAGAAAATACAATTACGTATTTTATTAGTCAGTGGAACGAAAATTATTTGAAAAATTTAAAATATGCTTATAATGACCATTCTATTCGAGAGTTGTTTAGTGAAAAAAACCTTCCAGTAGTAGTGGCTTCTGGAGGACCATCTCTGACAAAACAATTGGATTTAGTAAAACAATACAGAGAGTCGATTATTTTAATCGCTGCTGGAACAACAATTAACTCTTTATTATCTCAAGGGATAAAACCAGATTTAGTCGTTTCAGTTGATGGTGGGGAAGTTAATTATCAACATTTTAAAGATTTAAAGATTACAGATTTCCCTCTTATTTATTGTCCTACAGTCCATTATGGAATAAGAGAAAACTTTAAACATGCATATTATTGTTTTTTAACAATGGAAGAGCAGTTAATTCCACATTATGAAAAATATGCGAATGATTCAGTTGAAACATTGATTGGTGGAAGTTCTGTAGCAAATGTTGCTTATAATTTAGCTCTCTTTTTAACTAATGGACCAGTTGCTTTAATAGGGCAAGATCTTGCATTTACAGATGGCTTTACTCATGCAAAAGGAAATTTGAATCGTATAGAAAATAAAAATACAGAAATGTTATTACGTGAAGGGTATTACGGTGATTTAGTTAAAACAAATGGTGTGTTTTTACAAATGAAAGAAGCTTTTGAGTTTATACAGTCCAAATTATTAGCACATAATCGTTCATATAATTGTACGGAAGGTGGATTGAATATAGAGAGTTTTCAAAATATATCTTTCTGCGAGTTTTTAAAAACTTATGCACAGAAACCAGTTGAAATTCAATATAGTTATCCAATAGTAGAAGAGAATTTGACAAGTTATAGACGACAGCTACTAAAAGATATACAACAATATGAAGGAATCATTATTTTATTTGAGAGGGCATTAAAAGTATTAAAAAGTAATGTCAGTAAAGTTAGCTATGAAGAGCAAGTTTTGAAAAAATTAGAAAAGATTGATTCGAAAATAAAAAAAGAAATTCAAGATACAAATTTATCTTATGCATTCAGCACCATTAATTTACATGTATTACGATATTTTAGAAGTTCCAAAAATGCTTCGCGTGAAGAAGAGTTTGCACTCTCTTTTAAGCAAAGTGAATATATGTATGAAGAAATGCTCAAAGTTACTCGACAAACAGTAGATATACTAAATACATTAAAAGAAGAGGTGTAAAATGGAACAAATCGTTTTTGAAACAATGGTAAACTACAATGAATATATTGAAAGAATTAAATTAAATATAAATCCTTTGATTGAAAGTTTAAGAGAGGAGAAGCCAGAAGAACAATTAAATGAAGTAGCTAATCTAATAGAAGGATTAGAGTGGTTAGTAACTGTAAACCAAAAATTAAGTGAGCTTAATTATGAAAATAAAATAGATGTATTTTCTTTAAATCAACAACTACAAGAAGTCGTGGTTGCGATAGAAAATCAAGATTATAATCTATGTGCAGATATTTTAGAATATGATATTTTAGAAACGATTCAAACATATCAACCATATAATTTAGAAGGTGAAATAAAGTGAATAACTTAGAAAATAAAACAGTACTTGTAACAGGCGGTACGGGTTCTTTTGGCAAAAAGTTTATTACAAAAGCTTTAACAATGGGTGTGAAGAAAATTATTGTATTTTCACGCGATGAGTTGAAGCAATATGAAATGAAGCAGCAATTTACAGATGAGCGTATTCGCTTCTTTATTGGGGATGTTCGCGATAAAGAGCGCTTATATCGTGCGTTTGATGGAGTAGATATTGTGATTCACGCAGCTGCTATGAAACATGTAGAGGCTTGCGAATATAATCCTTTTGAAGCAGTTAAAACAAATATTCATGGTGCACAAAATATTATCGATGCAGCGATTGATCAAGGCGTAGAAAAAGTAATCGCATTATCAACAGATAAAGCATGTAGTCCAATTAATTTATATGGTGCGACAAAATTAGCTTCAGATAAATTATTTATTGCGGCGAATGCTTATGTAGGTGATAAACATACAAAATTTGCAGTAGTTCGTTACGGAAATGTTGTAGGTAGCCGTGGAAGCGTAGTGCCTTTCTTCCAAAAGATGCGCGAAACAGGTACATTACCAGTTACAGATGAGCGTATGACACGCTTTTGGATTACATTAGAACATGGTGTTCAGTTTGTAATTGATAGTTTGGGACGCATGCATGGTGGTGAACTATTCGTTCCGAAAATTCCAAGTATGAATGTTATCGATTTGGCAAAAGCAATTGGTCCAGAATGTAAAATTGAAATTGTAGGAATTCGTCCTGGTGAAAAACTACATGAGGCGATGATTACAGAAGATGATGCCCGTCATACAATTGAATTTGATGATTACTATGTCATTCAACCTGAATTTAATTGGTGGTCAGCTGACTATGCAAAAGGCGGAAAGACGTTACCAGATGATTTCAATTATATTAGTAATCATAATGAAGATTGGTTAACAGTTGAAGAATTAAGAGAATTAGTGGAAAAAATGTAGTCAATTTGACTGCATTTTTTTATTTGAGATAAATAGATAATTTTTATTGAAAATAACCGATATTAATGTAGTAGAAAGAAAACATATATAAATAAGGGAGGAAACATAATGAAAGTTGTAGTAGTTATACAAGCGCGAATGGGTTCTTCTCGTTTACCTGGAAAAATACTTATGCCACTGGGAGAACAAACAACTTTACACTATGTGACAGAAAGATGTAAACAGATTAAAGGAGTAGCAAATGTAATTGTTGCAACGTCTACTTTAGAAAAAGATAACCAAGTAGAGCAATGGTGTTTAGAAAATCAAATACAATGTTTTAGAGGCTCAGAAACAAATGTTTTACAACGCTATATGGATGCAGTTCAAGATATAAAGCCAGATTATATATTGCGTGTAACAGCAGATTGTCCATTTGTAGATTATGAACTTGCTTCCGAATTAGTAGAAAAGCTAAATGATACAAGTATAGACATTATAGATTTACAAGGCGAGTTACCACGTGGTTTAGCAGTAGAAGCTATTTCTTATCGTGCTTTACAATATATCGCAGAACATGCATATGCAGAACGACATTATGAGCACGTAACATACTATGCCTATGAATATAAACAAGAATTTAAAAGAGCGATGTATGAAGTATCTAAAGATCATCAACAACCACAATTGCGAATCACATTGGATACAAAAGAAGATTACGAAGTACTATTAAAAATTGCTAGTCATTTTAAGAACCCACTTGTATCGAGTTCAGATATCATCGACTTTTTATTAAAAAACCCACACATTGCACAAATTAATCGTGATATTGTGCAAAAGCCTGTAGTGTAATGTGGAAAGTTATTATTCGAGTTGATGCCTCACAAGATATTGGGTCAGGTCATGTTATGCGCTGTTTAACATTAGCTCACCAATTACAAAACTGTGGTCATCAGGTCAAGTTTATTTGTCGAGAAGCAGATGGAGACTTAGAAAATTATATTCGAGAACAAGGTTTTGAGGTAAGGTTACTCCCATATATTAAATCTAATATATGGGAATGGATGAAAGAGAACTACAAACAAGATGTAAATGAAACAACCCAACTATTAAAAAATGAAATGATTGATTTACTTATAGTTGATCATTATTCAATTGACGAAAAGTGGGAAAAAGTATTATCTAAATATGTGAAAAAAATAATGGTAATTGATGATTTAGCTAATAGACGCCATCACTGTGATTTATTACTTGATCAGAACTATTATAAAAATAAAGAAATACGCTATCAAAAATATATCTCAAATGAAACAATTCAATGTTTAGGGCCTAATTTCATGTTAGTTAGAGAAGAATTTTACGCGTCTTATTCAACTAATCAACAACCAACGATTTTTATATTTTTTGGATCAGTAGATCAAACAAATGAAACGTTAAAAGTCTTAAAAGCGTTAGGTAAATTACAGAAAAAACGTTTTTTTCATATAATTACAGTTGTAGGTTCAATAAACCCTAAACGCTATGAAATAGAGGCTTACTGTCAATCGCTATCTTCTTGTGAATTTCATTGTCAAGTGGATAATATGGCAGAATTAATGGCAAAAGCTCATTTTTCAATTACATCAGGTGGGACAATTACGTGGGAACGTGCAATGATGGGTTTGATGGGAATTGTGATTACTGTGGCAGATAATCAGATAGAATTAACAGAAAACCTTAATGAACAACAGGCTATTTGTTATTTAGGTGAGTCTATACAAGTATCTGAAGAAATGATTTATAATCAAGTTTTAGAAATTTTTCAAAAACCTAATCTCTTAAAGACTTGGCAATTGAATATGAATAAAATATTTAATAAAGAGTATGTTATGAAAAAGCCTTTACTAGAAAAAATAAATGAGGTTATGGCAGATGTTAGATATTAATAAAAGTCGACTTGAAGACTTATCAGAATCTACAAAAACAACTGTATTGAAATGGAGAAATCAACATCATATTCGAAGTATGATGTTTAATCAAAATAAAATTACTGTGAGAGAACATGAACAGTGGTTTGAGAATTTAAAAAACAATCAAAATCAAATTGTAAAAGTCTTTTATTATGATGAGATGCCAATGGGTGTTGTTACATTTACGAAAATTAAAAATACACTTTTATACGAGTGGGGATTTTATATTGGCAATATTGAAGCACCAAAAGGACTAGGTACGCTACTAGGGGTATGCGCGTTAGATTATTATTTTACTTCGATGAACAAACATAAGTTAGTAGGAGAAGTCTTAGCATATAATCAAAAAAGTATTGCATTTCATAAAAAGCTAGGTTTTCAGCAAGAAGGCATTTTAAGACAGCATTATAGCGTTAATGAAAAATTACATGATGTACATCTATTCGGTATTTTAAAAGAAGAGTGGTTTGAAATAAGACCGTATTTTAATAAATGAGGGAGATTAGTATGACAATTAAAGTAGAACAATATGAAATTGGCTTTGACCAAAGACCGTTTATTATTGCAGAAATGTCAGGCAATCATAATCAGTCTTTAGAAAGAGCTTTAGAAATTGTAGAAGCGGCTGCAAAGTCAGGTGCACATGCGTTGAAAATCCAAACATATACAGCTGATACATTGACATTAAATGTAGAAAGAGATGATTTTCTAATAAAAGATGAAGAAAGTCTTTGGAAAAGTAGAAAATTACATGATTTATATAATGAAGCCTATACACCGTGGGAGTGGCATGAACCGATTTTTAATCGTGCAAAAGAATTAGGTATGTTAGCGTTTAGTACTCCTTTTGATGATTCAGCTGTCGATTTTTTAGAAACTTTGGACGTGCCACTTTATAAAATTGCATCATTTGAAAACACTGATTTACCTTTAATTAAAAAAGTTGCAGCTACAGGAAAGCCAATGATTGTTTCAACGGGTATGGCAAACGCAGCAGAATTAGATGAGTTAGTTAGAACAGCAAAAGAGAATGGTTGTAAGGATTTAATTCTATTAAAATGTACAAGCACGTATCCTGCTACTCCAGAAAATACAAATATTGCAACAATTCCACACATGCGTGAATTATTCGATGTACAAGTGGGATTATCTGACCATACGATGGGAACTGGCGTGGCTGTTGCTGCAGTTGCATTAGGTGCAACAGTTATTGAAAAGCATTTTACGTTAAGTCGTGCGGATGGTGGTGTGGATGCCGCATTTTCAATGGAACCTGCTGAAATGAAAGCACTAGTAGAAGAAACGGAACGTGCATGGCAAGCAATTGGTAAAGTAACGTATGGTCCAACAGAGAAAGAGAAGGCGTCATTAAAATTTAGACGTTCTATTTATGTTGCGAAGGATATTCAAGCAGGTGAATCTTTCACAGAAGAAAATATTCGAATTGTACGTCCTGGATATGGATTAGAGCCAAAATATTATCCTAATCTTATCGGAAAAGTAGCTAAAAAAAGTTATACAATGGGAACACCTATTACATTTGACGACTTAATTTAACGGAGTGATTTGAATGAAAAAAAGAACTGATTTTTTACCTTACAGTACACAACAGATTTCAGATGAAGACATCAAAACTGTAATCGAAACACTCAAGTCACCCTATTTAACAACGGGACCAAAAGTTAGTGAATTTGAAAAAGTAGTGGCAGATTATGTAGGTGCGACTTATGCTGTTGCTTTTTCAAATGGCACAGCGGCGCTTCATGCAGCTTGTTATGCAGCGGGTATTACACAAGGTGATGAGGTGATTACAACGCCTATTACGTTTGCTGCGAGTGCTAATTGTGTGCGCTATATGGGGGGCGAAGTTATATTTGCGGATATTGATGAAGAGACTTACAATTTAGATCCAAAAGAAGTAGAAAAAAAGATTACTTCAAAGACAAAAGCCATTATTCCAGTTGACTTTACAGGACAACCAGTTGATATCGATGCTTTTATGGAAATCGGTAAGAAACATAATATAGTTATTATTGAAGATGGCGCTCATTCTCTTGGTGCTAGTTATAAAAAACGTAAAGTCGGTGCCACTGCAGATATGACGATGTTTAGTTTTCACCCTGTCAAACCAATTACCACAGGTGAAGGCGGTATGATTGTTACAAATAATCGTACCTATTATGAAAAACTCCGTTTATTTAGAGGGCATGGTATTACACAAACAGCCTATGCAAAAGAGCAAGGTGATTGGTATTATGAAATGACGGATTTGGGATATAATTATCGCATGACTGATATTCAAGCAGCTTTAGGTATTTCACAGATGAATCGTCTAGATGAGTTTATTGAAAAAAGACAAGAACTAGCGAATTTATATACCGAAAAAATTAATCAGTTACCGACATTAAAAGCACCAAACCAGTTAGCAGATACAAAATCAGGTTGGCATCTATACTCCGTTCAACTGGATGAAGTAGCTTTAGGTAAAACACGTAAAGAAGTATTTGAAGATTTAAGAAATGCTAATATAGGCGTTCATGTACATTACATTCCAGTATATTGGCACCCATATTATCAAGAGTTGGGCTATAAAAAAGGGATATGTCCAAAGGCAGAACAATGGTATGAACGTGCATTAACATTACCATTACACCCACAGATGAATGAAGCAGATGTAGATTTTGTTTTGTCATATTTTAAATAATAAAGAAAAAAGGGGATGTAATATAGACATCTCCTTTTAAGTAGATTTTTATGAGTTACTGAATGTTTTTTTGAAACGACCGATAATAAGGGTAATAACGTTTTGTAAAAAGGAGAGTTAATTATGAAAATCTCAACTGATACAACATTAGAAAGTACTGTATATGCTCAAAAAAATAAAGAGAAAATGATTACTAATCCTATTCCTAATAATACAGTGCGTACATCAAATATTTCAGAAATGACCGATGAGTCTGGCCATCCCACAAAAGAAGCATTTCAAGTCGCTGTGAATAAATTAAATGAATTCATGGAATATACAAATAAAAGTTCGAAATTTATTTTTCATGAGGGTTTAGGTAAATATTACGTTGAAGTTGTCGATGCTAAGACAGAAGAAGTAATTAAAGAGATACCTCCAAAGGAATTACTAGACGCATATTACGAAATGCAAAAAATGATAGGCAATATTGTTGATCAAACGATTTAAAAGGGAGCTGAATGTTAATGGTGAATAATGTTAATAACTCAAATACAGCAACGTCATCTTACTCTTATTTACAATACAAAAATAAAGTAACAGGTCTTGCGTCAGGTATGGATATCGACTCTATTATGGAGAAGTTAATGAAAGCTGAAAGTGCCCAAATGGAAAAGCTACAGCAACAAAAGCAAAAATATGAGTGGAAACGTGACGCTTATAGAGAAGTAAACACAACGTTATCTGCATTTGAAAAAGGAATATTTGATAATTACGGTTTGTCAAAAAACTGGAATGCTAAAACGGCAACAAGTACATCGTCTTCAGTTTCCGTAACGGCAAACAGTACAGCTTCAGGTAATTTAACAATTACAGAAGCAACAGCAGCAACAGCAGGACAAAAAGTAGGAGATTTAGTTGGAGTTACTAGTCAATCTACATTATCAGAATTAGGTATGACAACAGATGGGAAAATTAAAATTAAAGCAATTAACGATTCTGGTACGTATACTGAGAAAGAAATTTCTTATAAAACGACAGATACGATTTCTGATTTAATGTCTAAAATTAATAACTCGGGTGTAGGTATCACAGCTTTAGCTTCTGAAAATAAAATTTCTTTGCAAGCTAATTCAACTGGAACTGGAGTAGATGGTTCTATTAATGTAACCGAAGATGATGGCGGTGTATTTAAAGCGCTAGGTTTATTGGCAACTGGTACAGGTAAAGTAGCAGAAGGCACGAATGGTTCAATGGTTGTAAACGGTGTAAAGATGGAAAGCACATCGAATAAATATAATGTGTCGGGCTATACAGTAAAGGTAACGAATAATATCGTTGCAGGTACAGATGCGCCAGCAAAAATATCTTCTACAACAGAAACAAAATCCATTGTAGACAAAGTAAAAGAATTTGTTGCCACATATAATGGATTAATTGAAGATTTAAATAAGCGAGTTTCAGAGAAAAAGAATCTATCATACCAACCTTTAACAGATGCACAAAAAGCAGAATTAAAAGATGATGAAATTAAAAAGTGGGAAGATAAGGCTAAAGCTGGTCTTTTAAAAAGTGATGCGAATATCAATAAAGTACTTTCAGACATGAGAAGTACTATTTCGAACTATGGTGCAGGTTCAGATGACATGTTAGCTAAGATTGGAATCAGCACTTCGAAAACTTGGTCTGATAATGGGAAATTAGAAATCGATGAAAATAAACTTACAAAAGCTTTAGAAGAAGATCCAAATGTTGTCATGCGTATTTTTACAGGCGACCCTGAAAAAGGTACAAAAGGAATTGTTTCAGAGTTAAAAACTACAGCTCAAAATGCAGTGAAGAATATTGAAAAAACAGCAGGTAGAGAATCTGCTTCAGATAGTTCATATGCTTTAGGGAAAAATTTACAAGATATCAATATGAAAATTGATGATTGGAAAGATCGTTTAAAAGGAATTGAGGAACGATACTGGAAGCAATTTGCAGCGATGGAATCGGCCATTCAAAAAGCAAATTCACAGTCAGCTATTTTTGCACAATAATTTTAGTAATGAGTTTTAAATAAAAAGGAGTTGTTCGATTTGTCAGTACAAAATGCTTATAATGCGTATAAACAAAATAGTGTTACGACCGCGTCCCCTGGTGAACTGACATTAATGCTTTACAATGGCTGTCTTAAATTTTTAACACAAAGTAAAAAAGCAATTGAAGAAAAACAATACGAATTAAAAAATACGTACATTCAAAAAGCGCAAGCAATTATATCGGAATTAATGGCTACATTAAATATGGATATAGAAGTTTCTAAAAATATGTTGTCTTTATACGAATATATGTATCATCAATTAACATTGGCAAATGCAAAGTTAGATGTCTCAATAATTGAAGAAGTAGAAGTTTTAATTACAGATTTTCGTGATACATGGAAACAAGTAATTCAAATCAACCGTAAGCAACAATTTGTATCTGGAGATTCTGTATAATGGACTTAGTTCAACAGCTTCTTCTTTTATCTGAAAAGTTGTATCAAACACTCGAATATGTTGAAGAAGATAAAGACGAAAAACGTGATGAACAAATTGATTTAATTAATAAATTACTTGATGCACGTGGACAAACAATTTCGAAGCTAGAAGAATTGGGTGAACGCCCACTTCATGGACATGAAAAAGAAGCATATTTACGTGATTTAAATCATGGTATTATTGAACGTCTTCATACCTATAAAGGACGTATTAAAGAAGATATGCAAAAACTACAAGTATCCATGAAGTCAGAGACACGTTATGTTAACCCATACAGTCATCTTCAAAATTTAGATGGAACATATTTTGATAAAAGAGAATAAATCAGAATCTAATAAGTGATACATCAATGAATAAAATAGAATACTAAGAAACGCGGAAATGTAATTTATATTACCTTTTCGCGTTTTTCTATAGGGTAGATATTTAAATTTTTAATAAATGTATAGCTTGGCTAGCAATAGAGAATTCTTTTTCAGATAGAATGTTAACAGCTTCATCAAAGTAAATAGAGCTATGAGAGCAAGCTTTAGTAAATTTTTGAACGATTTTAACTAAACTTTGACTATTCATATCTATATGGTTTATATTCCCGATTATTAATAAGCGTAAAAGAGAAAAATGAATTACAAGATATGAAAAGAAATGAATATTTGTTTTTGCTTCACTTTCGAAATATTTAGTGAAAACTAAATTTACAAGATAATTTTCAAGTATGATTTGAATATCACTATTATTTTGGTAATCTTTTTTATACGTATTGATAAATTCACTAAAAGCAATAATGTCTTCAAGTAAGTCTATACTATTGAAAGCAGAAGTAGCTATTTCTTTAAAGTAAGCAGAGTCTGTATTAAATTCTTTTAAAAAATAATGAGCTAATTTAGTTTGTATTAAAGGGTATGTTTGGAATGTTGCTAACAATTCATCTTCTTCAAGTTGATTTAGTAAGTCCAGATAGTGAGTACTAAGATATGATGATTGTTTCATACGTTCTTTAATCGATAAATTTTCAATTTTCTTAATATAAAGTCCAATCACCAACAGTCGTGTTTCAATAGAATGCTTTCTATGTTGTAGAGCACTAATAAAGAAAATACGGTTATCCCAAAAGTATTGATATTCTATCTCTGTCTTTTCGACATGTTCTATATAAGATGTATGTTGTATAGCTTCATCTTCAATAAAGTCAATGCCTTCTTTGTTTAATAGGATAAGTCTAGCTGCTTCTGGACAAGAAGTGTCTAAACTTTTCTCAAACGTCTGGTTAATTTGGATGTTTTGTCTTGGATATACAGTACACGTATGACAAAGCGCTTTTTCACCTAACGTTTTTTGAATTGTACATAAGTTTTCTTCATCAAGCATCGTACATTTTTCATCGGTATCTAATTTGAATTTTCCATATTGTAAATCAGTTTGTCCTTGGCGATTTCGTTGAATATTCTTTTTTAACACATCTTTAATTGCGAGATTTTTTTCATTTTTATATTTTTGATACGATTTTTTATCAATATCTATTCTCCAACCAGCACAACATGTATCTTCGCATGCTCCACCAATACATGAAAATTGATCGTAGTAGCTAGGTTTTAATTCAGTCTTTTGCATAGTTAAAACGCCTCCTTATTCTCTCATAATATCGGTAAGACTTTTAAAATGTTGCTTTTATTACAAAAGTTACAAAAATCTTTTTTCCTCAATAATGTATTCCTACGGACGATATAAAAATTATAGATTGATTCAATAATTATATAGTATGAACAACTTAGTTTAACAAAATTATTATAGGGAGGGTCCTTCATGAAAAAGCAATTAATCGCATTTGGTTTAGCTTCCATGCTGACAGTACCGACATGGCTTGCAGCAGCGCAACCAATGGATGTAAGTGCCAAGAAAAAAGTGACCGTATCGAAAAAAACAAAAGCTGTCATCTCAAAAATTAAAGCACTCAACTCCAAAAAATCCAATTATGTTAAGAATACATTAGCTGCTCAAACAGCATATAAAAAATTATCAAAAGCTGATAAAAAACAAGTTTCTAACTATAAAACACTTCAAAAGCATATGAAAGCTGTTCAACCAATGGTGAATCAAGTGAATTCGCTAAAAAAAGAAGCAGCTAAACTATCTTCTAAAAACTATAAAACACAAGCCGCAAAAGTTTCGATTCAATACGGAAAGTTAAAAAAATCCGCAAAAGAATATGTTCCAAAATCAACCGTTAATAAGATTACATATTACGATAATCTGAACTCTGCAAATGTAAATATGCGTAAGTTGACGAAGTTAGCTACTACAACAGACATTTTTTCATTAGGAGCTGAAAAAAGTGGCGATATTTTGAGTTTCATTGTAGCTTATGAAAAGTTAAGTGATAACCAAAAGCGTATTTTAGGTGGGTCTCAAGAAGAAATCGACTACTTATTACAATTAAAGCCGATTGTTCAATTAGCTATTAATTACGATACGCAGTATGAAAAATTAGCCCCAACAAATAGTAGCTATTTAAAACAAGCATACGATTTGCATGGGAAGTATAAAACAGATCGTGAACAAAAAGTTGAAACATCAAAAGGTCCTCGTCAAGTAAATCAGTTTACGAAGAATGATAATACTTTGACAAAGTTACTGGACACAATTCAAGTTGAAATAACATTGAAAAATAATTTTGAAGCAGCAGTTAATGCACTTCCAGGTCAATCAGATCGCTATACTCTTGTTCAAAATGCTGTGAATCTTTATAAAAATATAACGGCAACAACGTATAACGGTAAACGACTAAAAGGAAAGCCAATTGACATAGTTGATAAAAAAACACTTGCTGAGTATAAAAAGTATGAAACAATTCCTTCTGTTGTAAAAGATTTGAGAGAGGCAGAATCTTATAATTCAACAAATAGTTTTGCGATTACGAATCAAGCACGCTTAATTACAGCAGGTTTTGATCAAGAAACAATTGATAAAATCCGTAATCAAGGCCGTATTCCTTATGAAAAAAACATTACAACATTAGATATTGCTATTAAAAATTATGAGAAGTTAGGCGCAGATCAAAAATCGATTGTAGATGAGGTAGTAACTACACAAAAAAATTATGCGAATGATAGCGCCGCGTTTAAAAAGGGTCAGGCGATGACAAAAGCTTTTAATGATGGTATTGCGAAAAATGATTTAGCTGCTATTATGAAACAATTCGATTTGTATAAAAAAATAGCACAAGAAAATGACCGTAGTATCCGTTATGTTTCTGCTTCGGATTTATTAAGTGTTACACCGCTTACGTATAAGACACAGTTGGATCATGTGAAAAATTTTGAAACAGCTGCTGGACAATATGCGACAAAAGCAGATATTCAAAATTTAGTAAAGTTATATCAAACAGTTGAAAAAGATAAACCTTCAGCTCTCAAAATGATTGATACAAAAGTAGCCAAAGATTATACGTTGGCAAAATCAATCTTAGAAATTGATACATTGATGGCAAAATCAAAGCCGAGCTACACAACAGCGAAATTAAATAATATTTTAGCTGCTACAAAATTGTATAGTAAATTGGATGCGCCGAAAAAGTCAATTGTGGATAGTTTAGGACATAATGTAGATAGTTTTGTAGAAGATGAAGCTGCAATCAAACAAGCAATGACTATCGATAAAAAGTATTTAGCATTAAAGCCATCTCAAAAGTCTTATACAAAGGATGCAAAATCAGTCTTTAACAGTTATTTAGATGCAAATGATACGGTAAAAAAGTATATTTTAAATAGCACAAAGATTTCAAACTTAGCTTCTACTTTAAAAGAACCACAAGATAAAGTTGATTTATTTGAAAGAACAATTAATAACGTGTATGAGGAAGTCTATTCTAATGATTTAGTGAATAAGACAACAATTGCAAATATTAAAGCGGTTATTAATACGTATGAAAATACGATTAAACCTTATGCAAAATATAATAATTTGGTTGATAGCGATGTAATGAAGAAATATAAAAAATTAACACCAATTGTCGATGTATATAATCAAATTTTTAATTTAAAAGCAACACCTACAACAGAATTACAACGTGAAAATATTTTAACAGCTAAAAAAGCTTTTAATAAGTTGGACACTTTCGGTAAGGCAGTTATTCAAATTGAAGATAAGGTACAGCCGAAATTACGTTTATTGGATGATGAAAAACAAATTATCGAAGCGAAAAAAATTGATGGGATGTATAAATTATTAAATGTGAATGACACAAAATACGAAAGTAAGTTATACAATGTGTACAAAGAATATGTAAAAGCAACAGATGATGTAAAAAATTATGTCATTAATAAAGGTATTCTTACTGCAGTTCCTGCGAAATACGATAAAGCCATCAAAGCAGCCATTGTATTTGAAGAAAGTGTAAAATCAATTAATCGTACAAGTAAAATTATTAATGTACACCAGTTAAAGGCAATTTATGATCAGAATAAAAAAGTAGCACCTGAATTTGTTCAATTTGTTGATCCAGCAATTATGAAAAAATATGATGAATATATTCAATTATTATTCATTCAAGATGTTGCTCAAAATTTATATGAATATCAGCGCATTAATGGTAACTGGGTAAAATATGATGCATGGTTCTATGCATTCAGTCAATCGACAGATAATTTAAAAGACGTTTTAAATATGCGAAAAGCTTTACTTTATTTTAAAGAATTCAATCCAATTCAAATGTCAATTTTAAATAACTCACCGAACTATACAAGTTATGAAGGATTAAAAGAAGATTCTAATGGTAATAATATTCCAATTTATGATGTGAATACAGGAGAAATTATTGGTTATAAACCAGAACTTGACTATAAAGATAAGTTTGCACCAGATGAAGTAATTTATAATCCGATTGATTGGTTGAACTATACGCAAGTTCAAAATTTATTAGATGCGATGAAATATGAAGAACGCTATAAGACATTAAATAATAGTGGTAAAAATAACGCGCGTGATGCGATAAAATTAGTACGTGATTTTGAAAAAGAATCTTTAGGCGTACGCGGGTATTTCTTATATAGACCTGAATTAAAACAATTAGAAAATACGTTTGCAATTCCTGTAGCAAACGCAGATGCATTCGAAGAAGCAGTAAAAGTATATGATCCAAATACAGGCAATGTAACGGGTTTAGAACCGATGCGCTTAGCATATAATAAACTAGATTCAACTGCTTTAAGTATCGTGAGTGCATCATTATTAAAACAATACAAAGATTACATGTTGTCGAAAGACTTATATAGTCAGTATCAGCAAATTAATCCAACAGCTAAAACAATGAGTAATATTGAAAATATGGACTTGTTTTTAACAGCCTATACAAAATTACCAGCAGGTTCTAAAAAAATTGTACGCAATTCGATTGCAGACCCGACTTTCTTCAATCGTCTATTGACGGATGAAAAAGATATACGTGCTGCACATGCAGTTGATAAAAAATATGAAAAATTAGATACACAAGGTGATTCATATGAAGTAGAAGCTCTAAAATTATATAAAGAGTATGCGAAGTTAACAACGAATGCTCAAAATAATTACTCTGTATATGGCAAAATATTAGCTGATTTACATGCAAAGTATGGTGATTCTTTAGGCTTTGGAAATAAAGAAGATAATGCAAAAGCGACAGCAGATGAATTCACACGTTTAGTAACAGCTTTAAATGCAGATTCGACATATGCAGATGTAGTTAAAGCAGCTGAATTTTATGATTTTTTATCTGTACCACAGCAATATACAGGCAGCAGTAAAAAAGTTATTGGACTGACATTTGTTGATAAACCGATTGTGACCAAATATAAACTGTATGAGGGACTTATCACAATTAAAAAACAACTCGATAAAGTAACTTATCCAAAAGCAGCTCCAGCAAAATATACAGTAACTGAAAAAGAAGCAATTAAAACAGCGATTGCAGCTTATAAAAAGCTGTCAAAAAATCCGAAAAATATTTTAGAGCAAGATGATTCAGCATTTGGACCAGCAGCACAACCAGAAAATGAAAAACGTTATCTATTATTAATTGAAGAAGATATTAAAGTAGCTGAGGCGGCAGATGCGAACTTCTTAAAAGTGAAGAAAGGCGACAAAACATTTGTTAAAAATATTATTGTAGCGATGAAATCGTATAATGTATTGACAGATTTACAGAAGCAATTCTTTACACAAACGAAATTGTATACAACATATAAAAAATACGATATGGCAACATCAATTGTTGGTAAAGTCGATACAATTCCAGAAGCAATTAAAATTATTGTAGATTTTGAAAAAGCGATTCAAGAAACACAAGAACTACATGATGACATTAATCAAACACCAGGTACTATAGATCCGAAAAAGTACACAGAGATTCGAGATAAAATGGTTGAAGCGAATAAGGCTTATAACTTCATTAACCGAGATTTTAATATTGAAGGACAGGTCATTCGCCCACTTTCATTAGCAGATAAAGTGGCTGTACAACGCTATAAATACTTTATGGCTGTTTATAAAGTACAGGAATATTTGGATAATCTAAAAAAATAAGTGTAACTTTTAAAGCACCTCATATGTTGAAGTATGGGGTGTTTTTTTATAGGCTACAAAAGTGTTTCATCTATTAAAAAACCAGGAATTGTTCAAAAAGTCGACAAAATATCGTTTATTCTATAACAATGGTTGTGTTATATATAATTTATTTAGTATAAAAGTAATTGATATTTGGTATAATTAAAATAATATTATAAAGATAGGAAGGTAGTAAAAATGGAATACAAACGTTCTGAATCTTTCAGGCATATTTTAATTAAGCCTGTCGATGTTCAATATAGTTGTAATGTGGACCAGCAAGTAGCCTTAACACGTACGGGTAAAATGTTAGATATTAGTCCGAGTGGTATGAGCTTGTTAGTGACAAAACAGCTAACAGATGAAGAGAAAGAATATCCACTCTTGCTATCTTTTTGTTTATATAAACAAACGATTGAATCTCAAGGGGCGATTAGGTGGGAGAGGTTTCATCCAGAAGGTTATCAATATGGCATTGAGATGGTGGAAAGTACACAGTTAGAGAATATAATTGTTTCTGAGCTAAAACAACGTCGTCGACAAGAAGTATTAGATGCTAAAAAAGGCACTTTCTAAAATTTCTTTTATATTTCTATAATTTTTTCGTCGTTTAAAGAAGGAGTTACAGGGTAAATGTAGAATATAGTAGATATAGGTTCATGAAGGAGGAGTTAATATGCTAACATTTAACATTCGTGGTGAAAACATTGAAGTTACTCCAGCAATTCGAGAGTATGCTGAAAATAAGGTCCGAAAACTTGAAAAATACTTCAATGAGGAAATTGATGCTACAGCTCACATCAACCTAAAAGTTTATCAAGATCGTAGCTCTAAAGTGGAAGTTACAATTCCAATGAAGAAATTAATGCTTCGTGCTGAAGATCGAAATGATGATATGTATGTAGCGATTGACCAAGTAGTTGCAAAACTAGAGCGTCAAATTCGTAAGCATAAAACAAAAGTGAATCGTAAATTCCGTGAGCGTGAAGGCGTAGGCACTTATTTTGCACAAATTCAGCTTGAGCCAGAGAGAGTAGCGGATGATGCAGAAGAAAGTTTAGAAATCGTACGTACAAAACAATTCGATTTAAAACCAATGGATGATGAGGAAGCCATTCTTCAAATGAATTTGTTAGGTCATGACTTCTATATCTTCACAGATGCAGAAACAAACGAAACAAACATTGTTTATAAACGTAAAGACGGCAAGTACGGTTTAATTGAAACAAACCAATAATTTATTTTAGAATAGAAGGAGAACTAGTTCAGCTAGTTCTCCTTTTTGGTGTAAAAAATATGAAGAATGCTATCATATCGCACCTTTTTAATGATATAATCAAAAAGCCGTGTGAAAGTAAAAATTTAGGCTATTTCTAAGTCGAATGAAATAATCGATTCAAAAAAATAAACCAAGTAACTCGTATGAGAGAAATAAATATATCGTTCGTTTGCACTAAGAACTTTAAAAATGATAAAATGAAATATAAGACTATATAGGATGTGAAATGAAATGCTTGGCATATTTAATAAAGTTTTTGATCCGAATAAACGTGAACTGAAAAAAATCGAGAAGATTGCAGACGCGGTTGATTCGTATTCAAAAGAGATGGAAGCATTAACGGATGAACAATTACAACAAAAGACAACGGAATTTCGTGAGCGCTTAAATAATGGTGAAACACTTGATCAAATTCAACCAGAAGCTTTTGCGGTTGTACGTGAAGCTGCGAAGCGTGTACTTGGAATGTTCCCTTACCGCGTACAGGTAATGGGTGGTGCTGCATTACATGGTGGTAACATTGCAGAAATGAAAACAGGTGAAGGTAAAACATTAACAGGTACATTACCTGTTTATTTGAATGCCCTAACTGGTAAAGGTGTACACGTCGTAACAGTCAACGAATATTTATCAAGTCGTGATGCTGAGATTAACCGTCCTCTTTATGAATTTTTAGGTTTAACGGTAGGTTTAAACTTAAACAGCTTATCAAAAGAAGAAAAACGTGCTGCTTATGCATGTGACATCACATATAGTACAAATAACGAACTTGGGTTTGACTACTTACGTGATAATATGGTGCTTTATAAAGAAGAACGCGTACAACGTCCATTACACTTTGCTGTAATTGATGAGGTCGATTCCATCTTAATTGATGAAGCGAGAACACCATTAATTATCTCAGGTCAAGCAAACCAATCAGCTGCACTATACAAACAATCAAATGCGTTTGTACGTATGCTGAAAAAAGATGAAGATTATAACTATGATATTGAATCAAAAGGTGTAACGCTAACAGAACAAGGGATTGAAAAAGCTGAGCGTGCTTTCAATATTGAAAACCTATTTGATTTAACACATGTTGGCTTAAACCATGCGATTAACCAATCGTTACGTGCGCACGTTGCGATGCACTTAGACGTTGATTACGTTGTACAAGACGGCGAAGTGATGATCGTTGATGGCTTTACAGGTCGTATTATGAATGGTCGTCGTTATTCAGAAGGGCTTCATCAAGCAATTGAAGCAAAAGAGGGCGTTGAGATTCAAAATGAATCGATGACGATGGCGACAATTACATTCCAAAACTACTTCCGTATGTATCAAAAGTTATCAGGTATGACAGGTACAGCAAAAACTGAGGAAGAGGAATTCCGTAACATTTATAACATGGATGTTATTGTGATTCCAACGAACCGTCCAATTGTACGTGAAGACCATGCAGATTTAATCTATGCAACAATGCAAGGGAAATTTAACGCAGTTGCACAAGATATCGCAGAACGTCATAAAAATGGTCAACCTGTATTGATTGGTACAGTAGCAATTGAGACGTCTGAATTATTATCACAACTTTTAACAAAATTAAAAATCCCACATAAGATTTTAAATGCGAAAAACCATGAATTTGAAGCAGAGATTATTGCAGAAGCAGGTCATAAGGGTTCTGTAACAATCGCGACAAACATGGCTGGTCGTGGTACGGATATTAAATTAGGTGAGGGCGTTCTTGAATTAGGCGGTCTTGCTGTAATCGGTACAGAACGTCATGAATCACGTCGTATTGATAACCAGTTACGTGGTCGTGCGGGTCGTCAAGGTGACCCGGGTGCGACACAATTCTATCTATCATTAGAAGATGAATTGATGAAGCGTTTTGGTTCAGACAGTATGAAAGCGATGATGACACGTTTAGGTATGGATGATACGCAACCAATCCAATCGAAAATGGTATCGAGAGCTGTAGAATCAGCGCAAAAACGTGTAGAAGGTAATAACTTTGATGCACGTAAACGTCTTCTACAATATGATGATGTATTACGTAAACAACGTGAAATCATCTACAAAGAGCGTTATGAAGTTCTAGAAACAGATAATATGCGTGAATTAGTTGAGTCAATGATTGATGAAGAATTAACAACTGCTGTAGCAACATATACACAAGGTGATACACCTTCTGAATGGAATTTACAAGGTTTAGAAGCGTATGTTGGTAGCACACTATTACCAGAAGGTGAAGTGCGTGTTGCAGACTTTGAGCATAAAGAGCCTGAAGCAATCATTGAGATGTTACGCGAAAAAATTAAAGCTGCATACGATGAAAAAGAAGCTGAGCTATCTGAAGAACGTATGCGTGAGTTCGAAAAAGTTATCTTACTTCGTGCAATCGATTCAAAATGGATTGACCATATTGATGCAATGGATCAATTACGTCAAGGGATTCATCTGCGTGCCTATGCACAAATCGATCCATTACGTGAGTACGAGCAAGAAGGTTTCCGTATGTTTGAAGAAATGGTTGCAGCAATTCGTTCTGAAGTTGCCCGTTTCGCAATGAAAGCGGAAATTCGTTCGAACTTAGAGCGTGAAGAAGTAGCAAAAGGACAAGCGGTGAACCCGAAAGAAGAAGGTTCAAAACCGAAGAAAAAACGTCCAATCCGTAAAGAAAAAGAAATCGGTCGTAATGACTTATGTCCTTGCGGCAGCGGTAAAAAATATAAAAACTGCCACGGTGCGACTGAATAAATCAGAAAAAGAGAGGTTGGCCTATTCTGTGGCTAACCTCTTTTCTGTTATAAATATCAAAATTACTTGGAGGAATATGTATGATTGAATTATCAGAAGTACGAAATGCACTAGATGACACAGCGAAGAAAATAAATGATTTTAGGGGGTCTCTTTGACTTAGAGAACAAAGAGGCACGTATTCAAGAGACAGATGAAATGATGCTTGACCCGAATTTTTGGAATGACCAAAATGCAGCGCAAGAAATCATTGCGGAATCTAAGGGGTTAAAAGAAATCGTCAATGAATTTCATCGTCTTGTAGAGGAACAAGAAAATCTTGAAATGACGTTAGAGCTTTTAAAAGAAGAGCCAGACGATGATTTGCATGAAGGTTTGGAAGAAGAACTCGCAACATTTAAAAAGAGCGTAGCCGATTATGAACTGCAATTATTATTAAGTGGTCCATATGATGCGAATAATGCCATTTTAGAATTACATCCAGGTGCTGGCGGTACGGAATCACAAGATTGGGGCGAAATGCTGCTACGTATGTATACACGTTGGGCAGAAAAACACGGCTTCAAAGTGAAAACACTTGATTATCTACCGGGTGATGAAGCGGGAATTAAATCCGTTACATTATCGATTCAAGGACATAATGCATATGGGTATTTAAAAGCTGAAAAGGGTGTACATCGTTTAGTGCGTATTTCACCATTCGATTCAGCTGGTCGTCGCCATACATCGTTCGTTTCATGTGACGTGATTCCAGAATTCAATAATGAAATTGCAGTTGAAGTACGTCAAGAAGACTTAAAAGTGGACACGTACCGCGCAACAGGTGCTGGTGGTCAGCATATTAATACGACAGACTCAGCGATTCGTATTACGCATTTACCGACTGGAATTGTCGTAACATGTCAGGCTGAACGTTCACAGATTAAAAACCGAGAAAAAGCGATGAACATGCTTCAAGCAAAATTGTATCAATTAAAAGTTGAAGAACAACAGGCAGAAGTAGATGAAATTCGTGGTGAGCAAAAGGAAATTGGTTGGAGTAGCCAAATTCGTTCATATGTATTCCACCCGTATTCAATGGTAAAAGATCACCGTACAAATGCTGAGACAGGCAATGTACAAGCAGTAATGGACGGCGATTTAGATTTATTCATCAATGCATATTTACGTTCGTTAATTTAATAAATGAGAGATAAAGAATCCTGATGTCTATCGGCGATTCTTTATTTTTTAGTCTAATCGTTTTAAGTTATTGGAATCGATGAATACCACATGATTTTCAGAAATCGGTTCAGGCATTAAATCTTTTAATAAACGATAATTTCTTTTTAAAAACATCGCACGTGTAAGTTGTGTTTGTAATGTAGCGGTTGAGACATTTGTTTTAAAGAATGGACGGATTTGATTATCTAAATGAACAACGCAGTCCACTTTAGAATTTACATCGCAATTTAAAATAGCATGATGTGCGAGCCACATGGTGTAGGGACGATCAGGAGAAAGGGTAGGAATTAAAATATAAGGTTGTTCAGTTGTTCCAAGTACGATAGGAAGTTTATTTGTAGCTTTAGTAATCGTGCGAGAAAAACGCAATGCTTCGTCTAATGATGTTCCAAAAAGAAAACAACATTTTCGAATGACGCGTTTAATAGAAGATTGAATGAGATATTCACGTTGTTTTTCAAGTACATATGTAAATCGTTGTTGATTGTTTTTAGAAATGACTGGTTCAAGAACTTGGATTGCATCATTAAATCGAAAATCTTCTAAAAGAATAACAGGTAGACGATCTTTTATCATATTTGACACTCCTTTTTCTTTTGTTTAACAAAAACCAATTAATGGAATTTATTAAAATGATTATATGTGATTTTGTAGCCATAAGCAATGGTATTTAGACAAAAGTGGCGTTTTTAGAAAACGGGCTATTTCTATAAAGTCAGATAATTTTGAAATAAATAGTTTCTTTTAGTTGCTTTCTTGAATCTTTTTCGCATATAATAGCAAAAAGGTATTCGAGGTGATGAAGATGGAATATCGTTACTCACAGCAGAACTCTCCAAACAATGAACAGCCACTTAGTCAAGGGTTACAAGGTCAAGACTTATTGAACGATTTGTACATGGATATGTTTTTACAACATCTTCTAGCAGACCAACAAATTCGCTTACTTCGTGAAGCAATTGATGTCGCGTTAGACGAAAGAGATAAAGAAGCCTTTAAACGATTTACAAAAGAATTAATTCAATTACAAGACACTTTGATTGATGAAGAATAAATGATGACATAGGATTTCTATTAGGGGTAACTTAATAGAAATCTTATTTTTGTTCCAATTAAGAAACGTATGTTCGTAAAAGGGTTTGAGATATGTTAAAATAGAAGAATGAGAAAATGAGGAGGCAGCCGCATGTCACATGATTTTGATTTACAAGCGCCCTATCAACCAGGTGGTGACCAGCCACAAGCGATTGCAGAATTAGTGGAGGGTGTTAAAGCAGGGAAAAAACATCAAACATTACTTGGTGCAACAGGTACAGGTAAAACGTTTACGATTTCAAATGTGATTCAAGAAGTGAAAAAACCAACACTTGTTATTGCACATAATAAAACATTAGCAGGACAATTATATAGTGAATTTAAAGAGTTTTTCCCAAATAACGCGGTTGAATACTTCGTTAGTTACTACGACTATTATCAACCAGAAGCCTATGTACCACAGACGGATACATTCATTGAAAAAGATGCGAGTATTAATGATGAAATTGATAAATTACGTCACTCTGCTACTTCGGCTCTTTTTGAAAGACAAGATGTAATTATCATCGCTTCTGTATCATGTATTTATGGTTTAGGTAATCCGGAAGAATACGAAGAGATGGTCGTATCGCTTCGTACAGGCATGGAGATTGAGCGCAATCAATTACTGCGTAAATTAGTAGATATTCAATATGATCGCAATGATTTAAACTTCATTCGCGGTACTTTTCGTGTGCGCGGCGATGTAGTCGAAATTTTCCCAGCATCGCGTGATGAGCATTGTCTTCGTGTTGAATTTTTCGGTGACGAAATTGACCGTATTCGAGAGGTGGATGCATTAACAGGTGAAGTATTAGGTGACCGTGAACATGTTGCGATCTTCCCAGCATCCCACTTCGTTACACGAGAAGAAAAAATGAAAGTAGCGATTGAAAATATCGAAGCAGAATTAAAAGAACGCTTAGAAGTGCTTCGTGAAGAAGGAAAGTTACTTGAAGCGCAGCGCTTAGAACAGCGTACTAATTATGATTTAGAGATGATGCGTGAGATGGGCTTTACATCAGGAATCGAAAACTATTCACGCCATTTAACGCTTCGTGAAGCAGGTGCAACACCTTATACGCTGCTCGACTATTTACCAGAAGATTTCTTACTTGTAGTAGATGAAAGTCACGTAACATTGCCGCAAATTCGCGGGATGTATAATGGTGACCAAGCACGTAAAGGTGTGTTAGTAGATCACGGTTTCCGTTTACCCTCAGCGCTTGATAACCGTCCATTAACATTTGAGGAGTTTGAAAAACATATTCATAATGCAATTTTCGTTTCAGCAACACCAGGACCATATGAATTAGAACATACACCTGAAATGGTAGAACAAATTATTCGCCCAACAGGATTGGTTGACCCAGTCATCGAAGTGCGTCCAATTGAAGGACAAATTGATGATTTAATTGATGAAATTCAAATGCGGATTGCGAAAAATGAGCGTGTATTAATTACGACACTTACGAAGAAAATGTCCGAAGATTTAACAGATTATTTAAAAGAGATGGGCATTAAAGTAAACTATCTACACTCTGAAATTAAAACGTTGGAGCGAATCGAGATTATTCGTGAATTGCGTATGGGTGTATTTGATGTTCTTGTCGGAATTAACTTATTACGAGAAGGTTTAGATATCCCAGAAGTCTCGCTTGTTGCGATTTTAGATGCTGATAAAGAAGGATTCTTACGTTCAGAACGTTCACTTGTTCAAACAATTGGACGTGCGGCACGTAATGCGAACGGGCATGTCATCATGTACGCAGACCGTATGACCGATTCGATGCAAAAAGCCATCGATGAAACGGAACGTCGTCGTACCATTCAGCTTGCCTATAACGAAAAACATGGCATTGTACCACAAACGATTCGTAAAGAAATTCGCGATGTGATTCGTGCAACAACAGCGGCGGAAGAGCCAGAAGCGTATATTTCAAAGGTGACAGAAGGTAAGAAATTAACGAAGAACGAACGTATATCACTCATTGAATTACTAGAAGTCGAAATGAAAGAAGCGGCGAAAGCACTCGACTTTGAACGTGCAGCAGAACTACGTGATACGATTTTAGAACTGAAAGCAGAAGGGTGAGACCATTTTGAAGAATACTGAAATTATTGTACAGGGCGCACGCGCAAATAATTTAAAAAATATCGATGTGGCAATTCCGCGCGACCAACTCGTTGTCATGACAGGGTTATCGGGTTCAGGTAAATCTTCACTCGCATTCGATACAATCTATGCAGAAGGACAACGACGTTATGTCGAGTCTCTTTCTGCTTATGCACGTCAATTTTTAGGACAAATGGATAAACCTGATGTAGATTTAATCGAAGGTTTATCACCAGCGATTTCCATCGACCAAAAAACAACAAGTAAAAATCCACGTTCAACAGTAGCGACGGTGACAGAGATTTACGACTACATGCGTCTTTTATATGCACGTGTTGGTAAGCCAATCTGTCCAAATCATGGCATTGAGATTGCATCGCAAACTATTGAGCAAATGGTCGATCGTTTAAAGCAATATCCTGAACGTACAAAGATGCAAATTCTATCTCCAATCGTTTCTGGACGAAAAGGTACACATGTCAAATTACTAGAAGACTTGAAAAAACAAGGTTATGTGCGTGTGCGTATTGACGGTGAAATTCGTGATTTAGATGATGATTTAACATTAGAAAAGAACAAAAAACATTCAATCGAGGCAGTGATTGACCGCGTCGTATTAAAAGAAGGTGTGGAAGCACGTCTAAGTGATTCTCTCGAAACAGCATTACGCCTTGCTGAAGGTCGTGCAATGGTCGATGTAATGGAACATGAAGAACTTTTATTCAGTGAACATTTTGCATGTCCAATCTGTGGCTTCTCAGTCGACGAATTAGAACCACGTATGTTCTCGTTTAATAACCCGTTCGGTGCTTGTCCAACATGTGATGGTTTAGGAACAAAGTTAGAAGTCGATGTAGATGCGGTTATTCCAAATCGCGATTTAACATTGAATGAAGGCGCAATTGAGCCGTGGATTCCAACGAGTTCACAGTACTATCCAACGCTGTTAAAAACCGTTTGTGATCATTTCAATATTGATATGGATACACCAATGAAAGACTTATCAAAAGAGCAATTAGATATCATTTTAAAAGGTTCAGGGGATGAAAAAATCTTCTTCAGTTACACAAATGAGTTTGGAAAAACGCGTGAACAAGAGATTGAATTTGAAGGTGTATTACGCAATGTAGAACGCCGTTTTAAAGATACTTCGTCAGACTATGTACGCGATCAAATGGAAAAATATATGGCGCAGTCGAACTGTCCGTCATGTAAAGGCTATCGTTTAAAACCAGAATCACTTGCAGTAAAAGTTGACCATAAACATATTGGTGAAATCACTACTTTTTCAATTAAAGAAGCACTTGCCTTCTTCCAAGAACTACAATTGAGTGAAAAAGATATGAAAATTGCGAAGCTCGTTCTTCGAGAAATTTCAGAACGTCTCTCTTTCTTAGATAATGTAGGGTTGGATTACTTAACGCTAAATCGTGCTTCTGGTTCACTTTCAGGCGGTGAAGCACAGCGTATTCGTCTAGCAACACAAATCGGTTCACGCTTAACAGGTGTCCTTTATATTCTAGATGAGCCATCTATTGGTTTACATCAACGCGATAATGATCGCTTAATTGAAACATTACAAAGTATGCGTGATTTAGGAAATACATTAATCGTTGTAGAGCATGATGAAGATACAATGCTTGCGGCAGATTATTTAATTGATGTTGGTCCGGGAGCAGGTGTTCATGGTGGCGAAATTATCGCTGCTGGTACGCCAAAAGAAGTCATGGCAAATGAAAAATCATTAACGGGTCAATATTTAAGCGGCAAAAAATATATCCCTGTACCTGTAGAACGACGTCAAAACGATGGACGCATGATTACGATTCAAAAAGCTTCAGAAAATAATTTAAAAAATGTTTCAGTTGATATTCCACTTGGCGTCTTCACAGCGGTTACAGGTGTATCGGGTTCGGGTAAGAGTACATTGATTAATGAAATTTTGTATAAAGCATTAGCACAAAAAATTAATCGAGCAAAAGCAAAGCCAGGTGCAGTGAAAGCAGTTGAAGGAATGGAACAAATCGAGAAAATTATCGACATTGACCAATCACCAATTGGACGAACACCTCGTTCAAACCCAGCAACGTATACGGGCGTATTTGATGATATTCGTGATGTTTATGCAGCGACGAACGAAGCGAAAGTACGTGGTTATAAAAAAGGGCGCTTCAGTTTTAACGTAAAAGGCGGACGCTGTGAAGCTTGTCGTGGTGATGGGATTATTAAAATCGAGATGCACTTCTTACCAGACGTATATGTACCATGCGAAGTATGTCATGGTAAACGTTATAACCGTGAAACGTTAGAAGTGAAGTATAAAGACCGCTCGATTTCAGACGTGTTGGAGATGACAGTTGAAGATGGTCTGGAATTCTTCCAAAACATTCCGAAAATCGCACGTAAACTTCAAACACTTGTCGATGTAGGTCTAGGCTATGTGAAGATGGGGCAACCTGCAACAACTCTTTCTGGCGGTGAAGCGCAGCGTGTGAAGTTGGCTTCAGAGCTACACAAGCGCTCAACAGGTAAATCAATTTATATTTTAGATGAACCAACAACTGGACTGCATGTCGATGATATCGCACGCCTTTTAAAAGTTTTACAGCGTTTAGTAGACGGTGGTAATACCGTACTTGTTATTGAACATAATTTAGATGTTATCAAGACGGTGGATCATATTATTGATTTAGGTCCAGAAGGTGGAGATCGTGGTGGACAAATCATTGCGACAGGTACACCAGAAGAAGTAGCGAAGGTGAAGGGTTCCTATACAGGGAAGTACCTACTACCAATCTTAGAGCGTGACCGTAAACGCTTGGAAAAAGATTTACAAGAAGCAACAGGAAAATGAAACCTTCAGTCTGATTCAAACGTATTAGTAAGTATTAAAGCATAAGGAGGCCACAACAATGCAAGATGAACGTAAGCGAATTTTACAGTTAGTTGAGAACGGCACCATTAGCGCACAAGAGGCAATTACATTACTAGAGAAGTTGGATCAAAAAGGTGCGAAGTCTGAAGAAGCGCCAAAAAAAGAAGAAGTTAAACAATCAACACATGAACAAGAGCAACCAAAAGAAGAACAAGCATACAAGCGTACACAGGAAGATGAAAAATCGAAAAAAGAAGATGAGTTTATTAATGATATAAAGCGTGATTTTAATGAATTCGGTACAAAATTCATGGACTTTATTGGTGCAGCAGTCAATAAAGTACGCGATATTGACTTCTCTTCGATGACATCAGGAAACAATAAATTTAGTTGGATTGAACCGATTGAAAATACATTATTTGATAACATCAGTGTGGATATGCCAAACGGTCAATTAACCATTCGTGATTCTGTAGATGGTTCGGCTTATTTAGAAGTATCAGCTACACCATTATTCCGAGTGGGCGCTCAAAAAGATTTATCAAATGAAGAAATTAAAAAGCAGTTTAACTGTGGAAACGATGCAGGAACATTACGCATTCATAACACAGCGAAAATGCTGAAAACAGATGTCATCATGTACGTACCGAAAGGCGATTATCGTCGTATTCGTGCTAATCTATTCAATGGTGGTTTTACATTACACAGCATTAATGCGGATCAAGTCAATGTAGAAACGAAAAATGGTTCGATTCATATTTCGGATATCACATTCGATTCAGTTGATGTTGAATCAGCGAACGGAAGCATTGATATTCGCGATGTTGCAGGACGTGAAGTTGAAGCAGAGACGATGAATGGACGTGTATATATTGATGGTTCATTACGTTCGATTGAAGCGAAATCACTAAACGGACACGTTGTGGTTACATCGAAATCACAACAAACAGAACGCATTAAAGCCAATACAGCAGCAGGAACAATCGAGCTATATGTTCCTGAAAGCGTATCTTTAATCGGTGAATTATCTTCTACATTTGGTAAGATGGATGTTGTTTTGGGAGATGTTGAATTCTTACGTGAAGATAATCAAATGTTCAATAAGTCTGTTCGTTTCCGTAAAGTTGTACCTGACGCACAACAATTAACGATTGATGGCGAAACACAAACAGGCTCTGTCATTGTTCGTTATACTGTATAAATAGATGATGCTGAAACAAAGTGTTGTTTCGGATATACGAAAATAACTGTAAAACACTTTCTCATATGAGCATAAAAACTGGAATCGCGCTGTAGTGCGGTTCCAGTTTTTCGTTGTGAATGCTAAAAAAGGAGATGACATGTTTTCTATGAATAAATTTGTGATAAAAAAACAAAAAATGTCTGTTCTTTGAAAAAAAGAGTACAAAAAACGTATAAAATTTATTTTTTTGTCACTTATTCCCTATTATTTTAGTAAAATAGATACTAGTAGTTGTGTGAAAAAAAGCCTGTTTTTCTGTAGAATGGATGAAATTCGACGAAGTATTACAAACGAGGAGTAAATTGAAATGGAACTGTAATAGAGAAATGATTTTTAGATGATATACTATTGAAGTGCAGTTGAGTTCTTAGATACCTATGTGCTCAAATTCAGTAGTCACAAAGAGAAACGAACTACAATTTATAATAATAGGTGGTACGAACATGATCGAAATGAAAAATGTTGTAAAGAAGTACCCGAATAGTGTAGTAGCTGTTAAGGGACTGAACATACAAATTAAGCAAGGTGAGTTTGTTTATATTGTTGGACCGAGTGGTGCTGGTAAGTCGACATTCATCAAAATGATGTATCGAGAAGAAAAAGCAACTTCAGGTGAAATCAAAGTAAACGGAACAGACCTTACAACTTTAAAAGATAGAGAAATTCCGTTTTTGCGTCGTAATATGGGTGTTGTTTTCCAAGATTTTAAATTATTACCTCGTAAAAATGTATATGAAAATATTGCATTTGCTTTAGAAGTAATTGAAAAAGATCCACAAGAAATAAAAAAACGTGTAATGGATGTTTTAAAATTAGTTGGTTTAACGAAAAAAGTAAAAATGTTCCCGGATGAACTATCAGGTGGGGAACAACAACGTGTGGCAATTGCACGTTCTATCGTTAACTCACCTAAAGTCGTGATTGCAGATGAGCCTACAGGTAACTTAGATCCTGAAACATCATGGGAAATTATGCGTTTATTTGATGAGATTAATGCTAGAGGAACAACGATTATTATGGCTACACATAACAAAGATATTGTAAATACAATGCGTAAACGAGTAATCGCCATTGAAAACGGACAAATTGTTCGAGATGAACGTGGGGGTGACTACGGTTATGAATTTTAATACAATAAAGCGTCATTTTAAAGAGAGTTTCATCTCGATGGCACGAAATCGTTGGATGAGTTTTGCATCGATTAGTGCTGTAACAGTAACACTACTATTAGTTGGTGTATTTTTAACAATCATGATGAACTTGAATAAGATGTCTACAGATATTAAGAATGATGTTGAAATTAAAGTATTAATTGATTTAAGTGCAAACGAAACATCAGAAGCAGAATTACAGCAACAGGTAGAAAAAATGCCAGGTGTAGAATCTGTAAAGTATTCGTCGAAGAAACAAGAGCTTGATAAATTAGTCAAAGATTTTGGTAATGATGTTTCACTATTTAAACAAGAAAATCCACTTCATAATGTACTGTATGTGAAGGCAGATGATCCTGAACAAACAGAAAAAGTTGCAAAAGAGATTGAGAAAAATCCAGCTGTCGACACAGTGAAGTATGGTAAAGATAAAATTGAAAAATTATTTAATGTATTAAATATTAGTCAAAAAGTAGGCATTGTATTAATTATTGCGTTGTTATTAACAGCGACATTCTTAATTTCTAATACAATTAAAATTACGATTACAGCACGTCGTCGCGAAATCGAAATTATGAAATTGGTTGGAGCAACGAATTCATTTGTTCGTGTGCCATTTATTTTAGAAGGTATGTGGTTAGGAGCAATCGGTTCAATTCTGCCAATTATCGGTGTCACAACGCTTTATAGCATTGTGCATAGTTCGCTTGCGCCAAAACTTGAAAGCAGTGTTGTTCAAATTTTAGATGTCATGCCGTTCATTTTGGAAGTTGATATCATTCTATTTGTCATGGGTGTATTAATTGGTGTAGTCGGCAGTTTTATGTCTGTTCGAAAGTTTTTAAAAGTATAGGAGGATTTTGTTGTGTTACAAAAAAATAAAGTAATCGCAGCAGCACTTGCAACGACGCTCTTAGTACCTACTATGAGCGCGAGTGCTGAATCTGTTAGTGATTTGAAAAAAGAGAAAAATGCGTTGGATCAAAAGAAAAGTAAAATCAGCAAAGAACTTCAAGCTAAAAAAGAAAAAATTGCAAAAGCCCAAGCTGAAATTGAGAAGTCTGCAAAAGAAGTTTCGAAAATCACAGTGAAAATTCAAGAGACAGATAACAAAATCGAAGGTGTAGAGCAAAAGATTGCACAGACAAAGTACGAGATTGAAAAATTACAAAAATCAATTGAAGCACTTCAAAAGAAAATTGATGAGCGTAATGAAATCTTAAAAGAACGTGCACGCGCAATGCAAGAAACAGGTGGACAAGTTGGCTATATCGATGTTCTTTTAGGTTCTAATAGCTTTTCTGATTTTATCGACCGCGTCTCAGCAGTAAATGAAATTGTCAATGCGGATGAACGTATTGTAGAAGAACAAAAAGCTGACCAGGCAAAAGTAGAAGAACAACAAAATCAAGTAAAAGAAAAACTTGCTGAACAAGAAGATCGTAAAAAAGAATTAGAAGACTTAAAAGCAAACTTGAAAAAACAACAAGATAAGAAAAAATCAGCTTTAGCACAAATGGAACGTAAACAAGCAAAACTGAATAAAGAGCGTAAAGGATTAGAAAATCATTATTCAGAAGTTGCAAGTGTCAGCTCGAAAGTACAAAAGAAAATCGAAGCAGAGCAGCGTAAAGCAGCTGAAAAAGCACGTAAAATGGCTGAGGCAGCAGCAGCGAAAAAAGCTAGTGCAGCGATTTCAACAACATCCAATTCAAGTTCAAGTTCAAGTAGCTCTTCATCAAGTGCAAGCGTAGGATCTGTGCCAACATCTTCATCGGGTACTTGGATGAAACCAGCACAAGGTCGATTCACTTCAGGTTTTGCAGGACGTGACATTGGTGCAGGAGCAGAATATCACTATGGTATTGATATTGCGAATAGTGAAGGAACACCAATCGTAGCAGCAGCAGACGGTGTTGTATTCCGAGCAAGTCCCTTATCTACATATGGTAATGTCGTGATGATTACACATAATATTAATGGTCAAACATACACATCACTTTATGCACATATGAGTCGTTTTGGTACATCAGTTGGTAAAACAGTTAAAAAAGGTGAAGTCATTGGTTACATTGGTTCAACAGGACGTTCAACAGGACCTCATGTTCACTTTGAAATTCATATTGGTTCTTGGGTGAATCAAGCAACGGGTGCTGTAAACCCACTGCAATATATTTCACTATAATTCAATTCAAGAGGAGAGAATTGAATTGAAGCCGAGTTTGAAGAGAGAGAAAATCACTTCAAACTCGGCTTTTTTAGTTGTATTTCATATAAGAATATTATACCGTAATGGGTATAGGAGGATGTCCATGCAAAATAATATGTGGTACACCATATTCAATCTATCATTACCTGCAACATCGCTCGCAGTTTTAGGCGCAATGAGTATAACGATTCTTTTTCTCTTTATTTTAAAACGTAGAAAATGGATTGATTCATTTTTAAATTATTTTGTTCTTTTTATATTAGTTTGGAAATTTAGTTATGTTTTAACGAATTGGCAAGAAGTTATGAATTACCCACTTTCGATTATTTATTTTGATGGTGGAACATTTGGTATTGCGTTGGCAGCTATCATTTTGTTCATCTATAGTGTCTTACGGGTGAAAAGCGAAAAAGATACGATTCAACAACAGAGTTTCTATTGGCTTAGTATGTATAGTAGCTCTCAATTTTTGTATGCACTTTTAAATGATGGTGTACTGTGGTTAACCATTTTGATGGCTTTCTTTAACTTGGTTATTCTTATTTTAATCTTGTGGCAACGTTCTTTTGAAAAAATAGATCGTTTTGCGTTACGTATGACACTTATTTATTTATTGTTTACACTATTAGTTGAACCACTCGGTTTTCAACAACCTAAACTATGGATGATCCTAACATTTATTGTCTATGCAGCATGGTATCAGTTTAAAATGAAAAGGAGCGAACTTTCGTGAAGTGGCAAAGAATTGCAAGTTTTGTTTTAGTAATTGTGCTAATTGGCATTGCGGTTACAACAATTATTCAAAAAAATACAGAACCAAAAGAACAAAAAACAACAGTCGTTAATGGAAAAAAACCAGAAGATATTCCTGGTATTGCAATCGGGCAAAAAGCACCTGATTTTACGCTTCGAACATTAGAAGGTGAAGAAGTTTCGTTATCGGATTTTAAAGGTAAGAAAGTTATGATTAATTTCTGGGCGACATGGTGTCCACCTTGTAAAGCTGAAACGCCGCACATGGTTACATACTATAATGAGCATGCGAAAGATGAGAATTTTGTCATTTTATCTGTCAATGCGATGAGTACTGAACGTAAGAGTACGGATGTTGAGAAGTTTATTGACAAATATAATATGACGTATCCTGTTGTGATTGACCCACGCGGTGAAATTATTAAAAAATACGATGTATTAAACTTCCCTACATCATTCTTTGTGAATACAAAGGGAGTTATTCAACAAAAATTAAATTTAGTGAATGAACAGCAGCTTGCTGATGTTGTAAAGTCATTAGATTAATTCAATACCTTTTAAGGCTTTAGCAAACTGTTGCTGAAGTCTTATTTTATGTTAGCTCTTGTTTTACTTTGTATGAAAAGGGTAAAAATAGTCGATATGTAATAGAATATGCTACTCATTAAAACAGCCTTTTGGTACAATTATGATAAGCTACCATTTCTTAATATAATGGGGTATAAATAAATCTTTTAGAGGTGGGAACAACTGTGTTTTGGGACATTATTGTCGAATTATTAAAAGGCGTTTTACGTCTATTTATGAACCCCTTACTTTATATAACCATCATCTTCACCGTTTTATTAGGTTATCGTCGTGTCATTCGTGAACGTCAATCTTTTAAAATTCGTATTCATTGGGGACTATCTGAAACGATTCGTTTATTACGTGAAGGCTGGCTTGCGGCTTTCTGTGTATCCCTATTTAGTTTATTAGTTGGGATTGTCTTACCGATGGAATATATCATGCTAGTAACCGTGTTATCGATTCTTTTCGTCGTGAGCTTTTATTATCAACTAGCATCTGTCGTATATCCATTCGGAATTGCATTCTTAGTTCTATGGGTAACATTTACACAAAACTGGGGCTTCACATTATTTGGTTTTACAATTAATGCAAGTGATTTTAAGTTAAGTATGCTCTCAAGTATCCCTTTATTAATAGGGATTCTACTAATTGCTGAAGGTATGCTTGTGCAAAAGTACGGGGCAGACTTGGCTTCACCACGATTACAACGAACTGCTCGCGGCTTAAAGGCCGTTACATTCCTTTCAAAAAGATTGTGGATTCTTCCAGTTTTCCTTGTCATTCCAGGAGATACAATCACAAGCTTTGTGTCCTACTGGCCTGTCTTTTCATTAGGCGGTGAAAATTATGGGTTTATTCTATTTCCTATCGTCATTGGTTTTCAACAGCGTGCACGTAAGATGTTACCGATGTACTTCTATCCACAAATGGGTCGTACCATTGTTTTACTAGGAGCTTTAGTGTTCGTTGAAGGGATTGTCTCTTATTTCTATCCAATTTTAGGATTAGCAAGTGTTCTTGTAGCAATCATTGGGCGTATCCTCATTTCATTTATTTACGGATTAAGTGAACGAAAAGGCAAGTTTGCAGTGACACCACAGAATGAAGGGGTTGTCATTGCTGCCATTTTACCGAATTCACCTGCTGAGGCGATGGGGTTACAAATTGGTGAAACGATTCGTAAAGTGAACGGGGAATCTGTGCATTCAGAAGAAGAGTTATATCGTGCACTTCAACAAAACGCAGCGCAATGTAAAATTGAAGTATTAGATACAGACGGAGAAGTTCGACTACGTCAACATATCGTGTTCCATCACGATCATTTCCGTATTGGTTTACTACTCGTACAGTAAACGTATGAGGTGAAGCGCTAATTTATGCGTTTCACCTTATTTTATTAACAATAGCTTGTCAGAAACTTTCTACTTAGTTACATCGTATACTAAGTAATGAGTTGTATGTTTTAGAGGGGGTAACAACTGTGCCAGATTGGTTGAGCATTGATCAATTTCAGCAATTAGCTGAACAACATCGCGTTATTGGAACATTCGGTGCAATTTTATTACCATTTATAGAAGCATTTTTACCATTTTTGCCACTAGCTGCATTCGTTGTTGCAAATGCTACTGCTTATGGTTTGTGGTTAGGCTTTTTATTTTCATGGGGAGGAGCCGTACTGGGTTCTTACTGCGTCTTTTTATTAATTCGTAAATTTGGTCACAGTCAATATTTTCGTTTTGTTACGGACCGAACAGGTGTAAAAAAATTAATTCAGTGGGTAGAAATTCAAGGGTTCATGCCATTATTCATTTTACTTTGTTTTCCATTTACACCTTCTGCCATCGTCAATGTGGTAGCAGGACTTTCGAATTTAAAGAAAAAAAGTTATCTTATTACGATTATGTGTGCAAAATTCATTATGATTTTAGTTATTAGTTGGATTGGAGCTGACTTACAATCCCTAATTACAAAACCTTGGAAATCAGTCGTCGTTGTTCTCATCATTGTCCTAATGTGGGTTGGTGGAAAGTATGTGGAGAAACGAAATAATCGTAAAATGGAAGAGCATTTACGTTCACTTCAAAAAGATGATCATGAAAAATTATAAACATTATGAGGGCGAAATGATGAAATTCGTCCTCTTTTTTATTTCAAAATAAAAAAAAGGCGAATCTATGTTTTCATTGTGGATTTTTTGTACAATAAAGGAAGAAGAAAAGGAGGGAAATGAAATGGCTTTAACGATTGTACATGGTCGTGCAGGAAGTGGGAAAACCACGTATCTACAACAAGAGATTATTCGACAGTTGAAAGAAAATCCGACAGGTAATCCACTCTTTTTACTTGTGCCTGACCAAATGTCTTTCTCATCTGAACATCAATTAACAACAGCAGGTGGAATCAAAGGAATGATTCGTGCGCAAGCTACAACATTTAAACGACTTGCATGGCGCGTATTATCAGAAGTGGGTGGAATTAGCCGACAAGAAGTGAATGGCTTTGGTTATCGTATGTTGGTACGAAATGTATTGCAAACACTGCAACCAGATTTAAAACTATTTAAAAAATCTGCGAGTAAACGAGGATTCACTGAAGAAATTGAAGCAGTTTTAAAAGAATTTAGTCATTATCATATAGATCATGCGACTTTACTAGGATTGCAGCAGCAACTAGCTAACCAAGTAAATGCGCCTGTAAGCTTACAAGATAAAATGCATGATTTACAACTTATTATGCAGGCAATTGATGAGCAATTAGGTGAGGCGTATATTGATTCAGAAGGTTATGTTCCACTATTAATTGAAGCGGTCGATCAAAGTCAGCTCATTCAGCAATCGCATATTTATATTGATGGTTTTGAAACATTTACAAAGAGTGAATATGAACTTGTATTAAAGTTAATAGTTCATGCTAAAGATGTAACGATTGCCTTACCTTATGACTCAGAGTGGGATACACAAGATCCTCAAGCTTTATTCCACCGCCCAGCGTTGCTCGCTCAAAAATTACGTGATGATGCATCTTCATTAGGTGTTGTCATAAATCCAGCCATCTATTTACAAGAAGCGAAACGATTTCAATCGAATGTGCTTCGTTATATTGAGAAAAACCTACATCACTATCCATTAGAACAGATGACTGAACAGGCAGATCGTGGACTTGAATTATATGCGGCGACGACTAGAAAGGCTGAAATTCATGCTGTGGCACGTCATATTCGTGATTTTATTCAACAAGATGAAACACATCGTTATCGTGATGTAGCCATCTTATATCGACAAGCAGATGTATATGATCCGTTAATCGAAACAATTTTTAAAGAGTATGATTTACCGGTATTCCTCAGCCAAAAGAAACCGATGCTTCATCATCCATTAATCGAGTTAAGTCGCTCTGTTTTAGAAGTAATTGAAAAAGGGTGGATGTATGAACCTGTCTTTCGTGCAGTGAAAACGGATTTATTCTTCCCAGTTGGTGCAAATAAATCAATTTGGCGCGAGCGCGCAGATCGTATGGAGAACTATGTCATCGCAAATGGCATCTACCGTGAACGTTGGTTTGACGATGCGCGTTGGATTTATAAAAAATATCGTGGCCTTGAATTTTATCAAAAAACACAAACAGATGAAGAACGAGCGATGCAAGCAGAAATTGAAGCGGTACGTCAATTGTTATTAGAACCGATGAAACGTTTAAGTGATGCACTTGAAAAAGCGATAGTAGGACAAGACTATGCAGCAGCATTATTCAATTTCATGGAAGAGTTGCATGTATATACGAAGTTACAGACGCTTCAAACAGATGAATTAGAACATGGTAAATTATTTGAAGCAGCTGAGCATGAACAAGCTTGGAATGGCTTCATTCAATTACTCGACCAGTTTGTAACAATGTTTGGAGATCAAGAGATGACACTTGAAGAAGTCATTCCGCTATTAGATGAAGGCTTTGATACGTTAGAGTTTGCGCGTATTCCGCCTTCTGTTGATCAAGTAACTGTTGTTAATACAGATTTAGCACGTCTTTCGAATATTAAAGTAGCCTATGTTGTCGGTATGAATGACGGTGTCTATCCAACACGTATTGATTTCGAAGGAATGATTGCAGATTCTGAGCGTGAATGGTTTACAAGACTGGGCGCTGAGATTGCACCTACTTCTAAAGAGCGTTTATTAGAAGAAGATTTAATCATTTATCGTACACTAACTGCTGCTTCTGAAAAGCTTGTGGTGAGTTATGCGATGAGTGATGAAGAAGGAAAATCATTACTTCCTTCTTTATATATAAAACGTCTGCAAGATTTAACAGGTGTCTCAGAAGAAATCATCTTTATGACACCAGATGAAGCACTGACATCTGAAGATGACTGGGCGTATATCTCACATCCAAGAACTGCACTTGCTTATTTAATGGCGCAGATTCGTCGAAGTGAGCATGATGGTGTTCCATTATCACCTGAATGGCAAGCATTACAGAGTTATTATGAACAAGATCCAACATGGCAAACGATTTATGAACGTCTTATGTATGCGACACATACACATAATAAAACGGAACCGTTGGAACAGCAGATTACAGAGGAGCTATATGGTCGTACGATTACATCTAGTGTATCGCGCGTTGAGAAATATTTTAAATGTCCCTTCTCTCATTTCGCCACATACGGTCTCCGTTTAGAAGAACGTGCGGAATATCGTTTAGAACCACCAACAATCGGTGACTTATTCCACGCAGCACTCAAATGGATTTCAGACGAAACAGCGAAAGAACATATTCAATGGCGTGAACTCTCCATCGAGCAGTGTAAACAACTCGCACGTGACGCGGTTCAAGTCGTCGTGCCACTACTCTACCATCAAATCTTACTAAGTACAGCACGCTATCAATACATCTTACGTAAACTCACAATGATTGTAGAACGCACGATGATTTCGATGCGTCACCATGCAAAAAATGCAGGATTCAAACCAATCGCTGTAGAGGCTGCTTTTGGACCGGGAGAAGCAATCCCACCAATGGTTATCGAATTAACAAATCAGCATGAAATGAAACTGCGAGGACGAATCGACCGCATTGACGCCACAAAAGTAGGGGACGAATCTTACTTACGTATTATTGATTATAAGTCTTCATCTCAGCGTCTCGACTTGAATGATGTCTATCATGGTTTATCGCTTCAAATGTTGACGTATTTAGATGTTGCAGTCGAAAATTCTACGCATTGGTTAGATGAAAAAGCAGAGCCAGGTGGCGTATTATACGTGCATATGCACAATCCGATGCTCAAGCAAGAGGCCGTGCTAAATGAAGTTGAAACAGAAGCTGAAATGCTGAAGAAGTTTAAAATGAGTGGTTTACTACTGGAATCAGAAGATGTCATTTTAGAAATGGACGAAACATTAGAAGATGTCGGCGGACGCTCACAAATCGTTCCTGCCTATTTGAAAAAAGATGGTTCTGTTTCAAAAGGAATGTCTTCTGTTATTCAGCGTGAAGAATTAGAGGATTTACGCACATTCGTCCGTAAGAAACACCAAGAAGCAGGCGAAGGAATTTTAGCAGGCGACACAAAAATTAGCCCTTATCGCTTAAAACAAAAAACAGCATGTGACTACTGCCCGCAAAAAGCAGTTTGTCAGTTTGATACAACAGATACACAACAACAATATCGCACATTACGCGCTGAATCAGACGATACCGTGATTGAAAAAATTCGAAAGGAGTCGACAACTTATGATTCCAACTAAACCAGAGAGTGTTACGTGGACAGATGCTCAGTGGAAAGCCATTTGGGCAAAAGGTCAAGATACGCTTGTATCCGCAGCAGCAGGTTCAGGAAAAACAGCTGTCTTAATTAATCGTATGATTGAAAAAGTATTGGACACGACGAACCCAATCGACGTCGATCAATTACTCGTTGTAACCTTTACGAATGCTTCTGCCGCTGAAATGCGTCAGCGTATGTCGAAAGCTTTGGAAGAGGCGATTGATGAAGACCCATCATCTCAGCATTTACGCCGCCAACTTTCTTTAATGAATAAGGCACAAATTTCGACACTTCACTCGTTCTGTTTAAATATTATTCGCCAATATAACTATCTACTCGATATCGATCCAGGTTTCCGTATTGCGAATGATACAGAAGCTGCCTTATTACGAGATGATACCATGGCAGAAGTATTAGAAGAAGCCTATGCAAAAGAAGATAAGCAAGAGGTATATCGTCTCGTCGATGCTTTTACATCTGACCGCGATGATCAGGCGATGGAATTATTAATTGCGCAGTTATACGAGATGTCTCGCGTTAATCCGCAACCGTTTAACTGGCTCGACCGTTTACCAGAACAATATGATGTGACAGGAATTCAACACATTGATGACTTACCGATTGCTGCAATTATTAAACAATCACTGTTATTACAAGTGGAAGCGGCGATTCAATTAGTGCAAGAAGTACGTCAATTAGCGATTCAGCCGAATGGTCCGGATGCTTTTGGTAGTACGGCTGAAAAAGATTTAGAACAATTAATGATAGCACGCGCGCTTGTAACAGAAGGTACATGGTCAGAGATGCAAGCTTACTTCTCGCAGTTCAAGTGGGGACGACTTGCTTCACAAAAGAAAGATACATGCGATGAAGGTATGAAAGAGCGTGCAAAAGCGAAACGTGAACAAGCTAAAAAAATCATCAACGATTCTGTAATGGTTTACTTCACACGCCCACCTGAAAAGCTACTAGAAGAAATGAGTGCGATGAAGCCACTCATTGAGACATTAGTTGATTTAACGAAACAATTTAGTACGCGCTATGCGGCTGTTAAAGCAGATAAGGGTTTGATTGACTTCTCGGATTTAGAGCATTTTGCTTTAGCAATTTTAACAGATGATGATTTACAACCTTCTGAAGTTGCGTTAGATTATCGTGCTCGTTTTGAAGAAGTCTTAGTCGATGAATATCAAGATACAAACCGACTGCAAGAGACCATCTTACAATTAGTAAAGCGCGGTGATGCAGCAGACGGTAATCTGTTCATGGTTGGGGACGTAAAGCAGTCAATTGTGCGCCCATAAGGGTATTGTATATTTCACCATTTGGCGGTGAATAAACTACAGAAACGGTTTATATATCAGCCGACTTATCTTGGCGGGAAACCAAAAAGGGAGTGTAGCATGTCGGTACAAGTCATAAGTTAGCCTAAACGGAAAGGCTACGACTGAATGGCGAGATATAAAAGATTCATATAAGGAAGAAGGCTAAACTGCTTGAAGAATAGTCCGAGTGGGGTCATGTCTAACCGTCTAGGAAACCGTTTGAAACCTAGAATCTATTCTGTTCAGTGTACTAAATGGATGCAACTGAACATGGACGAACGCTATAAATTGAGGCTGAAATCTAGTTTCTGATTGATGAAAGAATAGACACACTTCAAGATTGAAGAAAAGGATGAACGTTCCTTCCGACAATGAATCGAGCCTGTATACAATATACTAAATGGGGATTACCTAAGTTGGAATGCCATTAGGCTATGTACAAAGGTACTGAATATCCAATATGGTAACGGAGCTCCCGTAGTAGTCCGAGATAGGGAAAACCTATTACACGGCGAAGGGGAGCAGCTTATAACGTATAAAACAATAAAGAAAGGAGCGAAATGCTCTATGCAAAGTTCAGAAATTGTCTTATACAATCTATCGAAACAAGCAATGAAGGACGGTTTTGAATTTGACCGTCTATACAGACATTTATACAACGAAGATTTTTATATAAAAGCCTATACAAAGATATACAAAAACAAAGGTAGTGCAACAAAAGGTATCGACGAAGAAACGGCAGATGGATTTGGTGAAGAAAAAATTCATGGGATTATAGAATCTTTAAAAGATGAAAGTTATCAACCCAAACCTGTACGTCGTATTCATATCCCAAAGAAAAATGGTGATACAAGACCACTTGGTATCCCTACATTTACAGACCGTTTAGTACAAGAAGTATGTCGTATGATTATAGAAGCAATTTATGAGCCGAAATTTTCAAATCATTCTCATGGTTTTAGACCGAAAAGAAGTTGTCATACAGCGTTAGTCGAAATAAAGAAAACCTTTACGGGCGTCAATTGGTTCATTGAAGGAGATATTAAAGGATTTTTCGATAACATCAATCATCAAGTACTAATCAATATTTTGCGAAAACATATTAAGGACGAGAAATTTATTCGTCTCATGTGGAAATTCTTAAAAGCAGGATTCGTGGAAGATTGGCGATTCCAAAAGACTTATAGCGGGACACCACAGGGCGGTATCATTAGTCCATTACTCGCAAATATTTATTTAAATGAATTTGATGAATATGTTGAAAATAAATTAAAACCTTCATTTGATTTAGGTGAGCCAAAGATAGGACGTAAACGAAATACGGAATATCGAAAATATGATATGCGTAATCAGCGTTTGCATAAAAAAATTAATACGACAGAAGACGAAAATTTACGACAACAGATGATTGAAGAATATAAGGCGAATAAGAAAATATTGCTTAATTTACCGTACTATGAACCAAATACCGATACGTATAAAGCAATGGAATACGTGCGTTATGCAGATGATTTTATAGTCGGTGTAAATGGTAGTAAAGAGGATTGTGAACGTTTAAAACAAGCAATGAAAGAGTTTTTGAAAGACCGTTTGCAATTAGAACTATCGGAAGAAAAAACACTCATTACACATAGTACAAAATTTGCAAGATTTTTAAGCTACGATATCTCAATTAGCCATGATTTAAGTGTGGCAAAGGATAAAAACGGTGTGAAAAAACGTAAATATAGAGGATATGTACAACTACGTATTCCAAAAGGGACGATTGAAAAAGTAATTGTCAAAAATAAAATGGTTAAAGATATTGATGCCAAGCAATGGGATATGTTGCATCGGCCAAGACTTGTCGGTTTATCTGATTTAGAAATCATCGAAACATATAATGCGGAATTACGAGGGATTTATAATTATTATGCTTTAGCTGAAAATGTAAATCGAAAAATGTGGCAACTGCGTTATGTAATGGAATATAGCTGTCTGAAAACACTTGCGAATAAATATAAATCCACAGTATCAAAAATGAAGGTTAAGTTTAAACAAGGTAAGTACTGGGGCGTAAAGTATGAAACAAAGCAAGGTGAGAGAATAGCTTACTTTTATAAAGATGGTTTTGAAAAAAAGAAAGAAATCTTTCAATCAGAAATGGACCAACTACCAAATTTGTATGTATATCAAGGCAGAAATGATTTAGAAAAACGACTAAGTGCAAAACAATGCGAATTATGTGGAGATAACCACCCAGATACGAAGTTCGAAATTCATCATGTGAATAAAATTAAGAACTTAAAAGGTAAAGAATACTGGGAATGGACAATGCTCGCCAAGCAACGTAAAACACTAGTTGTATGTATAAAATGTCATAAAGAAATTCATAAACAACGATAGGTTTGTTATAAGTGGAGAGCCGTATACTCTGAGAGGAGTACGTACGGTTCGGGGAGGGGTTCTCTGGAAACCTACTACGGCAATGTAGCAAGGCGCTGGGTTCCTACTCTACTACCGTTTCCGACTCGCTGAACCAACGCTATTTTTAAATAAGTATCTACAATATCAAGACGAACCGACGGATACAGGTATGAAAATTGATTTGAATGCGAACTTCCGAAGCCGGCATGAAGTGTTAGATGGTACGAACTATATCTTCAAGCAAATCATGGGTGAAAAAGTTGGCGAGATTGACTATGACGAAGCAGCGAGTTTAAAACCAGCTGCGCCTTATCCAGCACAAGATACGCCGATTACGGTCGCTGTACTGCATGCGACAGAAGAGGAAGAAGTGGATGAAGAGATTGAGGAATTACGTACTTCACAACGAGAAGCACGCTATATCATCTCGCAAATTCAACAATTAATGAATCGTGAACAGTTGATTTATGATGCCTTCAAAAAAGACGAGCATGGTAATCCTATCAGTCGCCCAATTGAATATCGCGATATTGTCATTTTAATGCGTTCGATGACATGGTCTGCCGATTTTGTAGAGGAATTTAAGTTAGCAGGAATACCGTTATACGCAGAACTATCACGCGGTTATTTCGATGCTATCGAAGTGATGGTCATGATGAATACTTTAAAAGTAATTGACAATCCATACCAAGATATTCCGTTAGCTTCTGTATTACGTGCACCTTTTATCGGTCTAACTGAAAATGAACTAGCTGAAATCCGTCTAGCAGACCGTAAAGCGTCGTTTTATGATGCACTGAAGTCTTTTGTTGGGCAAGGGCAAGCGATGCGTACAGAGGCAGCAGAGAAGCTACAGCGCTTCTTACTATTACTTGAAGATTGGCGGAATTTAGCACGTAGAGGTTCGTTAGCGGACTTAATTTGGAAAGTATATCTTGATACGAATTATTATGAGATGGTTGGTGCGATGGCGAATGGTAAACAACGTCAAGCGAATCTTCGTGCCTTACATGACCGAGCAATTGCTTATGAAAAAACGGCATTTCGTGGGTTATTTCGTTTCCTTCGTTTTATCGACCGTATGCGCTTGAGAGGCGATGATTTAGGAACAGCGAAAGCGATTGGACAATCCGAAAATGTCGTACGTATTATGACCATTCACTCGTCAAAAGGTTTAGAGTTCCCATATGTATTCGCTGCAGGAATGGGGCGACCATTCAACCGTATGGACTTTAATCAATCCTATCTATTTGACCCTGTGTTTGGATTAGCAGTTAAAATGATTGACCCTGAAAAACGAATTGAATATACATCACTACCTTATTTAGCGATGAAAGAGAAAAAAATGCTTGAGATGAAGGCGGAGGAAATGCGTGTTTTATATGTTGCAATGACGCGTGCAAAAGAAAAACTCTATTTAGTTGGTTCAGTAAAAGAGTGGGCGAGTGCGCAAGAGAAGTGGCAAGATGCGCAACTACTCGCACTGGGCGACCCGCTTCCAGAACATCAGCGTGCAAAAGCGAGTAATTATTTTGATTGGATTGGTCCAGCTATTGCAAGACATCCTGATTATTTAGCCGATGTCGAAGAAATGGAACGTACAGCATCACCCGACCATTCACGATTTAAAATAGAGATTGTCGATTGTCAGGATATGACGGTTGCAGTAGAAGAATATGAGGTATTGCCAAAATCTGTAACGGAAGAAAATCAATTTTTCTCTACGCTTATTCATCAACGTCTGGACTATCGCTATCCATTTGAAACATCGACGCGTAAAAAATCGAAAACGTCTATTTCAGAAATGAAGCGATTGAAGTTGTTAGAAGATCAGGCAGAACCAGAGATGATTTTTGAACCTGTGAAAGAGAAGGTGGAAGTGACGCAAGGTCCACGACCAAAATTCATGCAAGAACAGACGAATATGAGTGGAACTGAAAAAGGAACTGCTGTCCATGCAGTGATGGAGCATGTGCCACAACAAGGTTTTGAAACAGTAGAAGAAATTGAAGTCTTTTTGCAGACACTTGTAAAACGCCAGCTCTTAACAAAGGAAGAAGCACAAGTTGTTGAACCACAAGACCTACTGACGTTCTTTGCGAGTCCAACTGGACAGGAGTTTAAGTCAGCGCCTATTTTAAAAAGAGAATTACCATTCACACGTGCGATTGTTGATGAAGACGGAGATGCACAGATTGTACAAGGGATTATTGATTGTTTATATCAAACGACTTCTGGTGAATGGGTACTGCTCGATTACAAGACGGACCGTCTCACAGCTACAATGCAAACAACAGAAGGATTAGAAGCTGAATTACGTCGACGCTATTCGATTCAGTTACACACATATAAGCAAGCTGTTGAAGAAATTTTAGATATTCAAATTACGCGTACGATGATTTATGCATTCGCTGCACATCATGGGTTTGACGTATAGGAGGAGATAGAAGTTGATGCAACTTGCACCAACGAAACAACGTATTGGCACATTAGATTTATTAAGAGGACTTAGCTTATTTGGGATTTTACTCGTCAATTTATTGGCGTTTAATTTCCCTGTAAACTATGTGTCATTACGTGAGTTTTTAGAACATCCAACTGATTTACAGATGGAAAAATACTTAACGATTTTTGTACAAGGAAGTTTTTACCCTTTATTTGCAGGTTTATTCGGGTATGGTTTACAGATGCAAATGAACAAATCAAAGGAACTTGGTGAATCATTCATTGGTTATGGTTCTAAGCGGCTAAGCTTCCTATTATTGATTGGTTTATTACACGCTTTTTTCATCTGGTATGGTGATATTTTGACAACCTATGCTGTACTTGGTTTTGGTTTATTATTTTTATTAAAGTTAAGACCGATTTTCCAACTACTTATTGCGACTATTTTATTCGGTATTTGCAGTTTGACAGTAACCGTTTTATTTTATATTTCAAGTCAATTTATTTCCGATTCGTCTGAATACACAGATGTAGCAGGTGTGGCACAGTCGATTGAGGCTTATCGTTATGGTGGAGTCATTGAAATCTTTTTCCAACGTCTAAATGATTTATCTTTACAATATTCAATTATGATGTGGATTTCAGCATTCTTTACAATCCTCCCATTCATGCTTGTTGGTGCTGCCGCAAGCCAGTGGCGTTTAATTGAACGAGCAGGAGAACTTAAGAAGCTTTGGTTCGTCTTATGTATTATAGGGTTGTCACTCGGGCTCTATTTAAAAAATCTCATTTATCATGAACCTACTTCGATTTTTTATGAAGGTATTGGTCAAGTGATCGGGGCGCCGATTTTAACGGTAGGCTATGTATCATTAATTGTACTTCTTGGACTCATTCCGTGGGTGCAAATCATTACAAAACCGATTCAAGCAGCAGGTCGTATGTCATTAACAACTTACTTAATGCAATCTGTTATCCAAAGTATTTTATTTTATGGCTTTGGTTTTGGTTTGTATGGCAAGTTAAGTCTGTTACACTTATTCTATATTGCACTCGCAATTTATGCGATTCAGCTCGTTTTTTCAATGATTTGGTTCAAGTACTTTAAACAAGGTCCTGTAGAAGCGCTTTGGAAAAGTGTCACGTATGGAAAGAGATTTGAAAAATAGAGGAAATTTAATAGAAAATAAGGTATTATTGTAAAAAAAGAAGGAGTGCCACTATTCATGAAAATTTTATCATTTCGTTACAACAATGAAATCGGATTTGGTCCGAAAGTAAAAAGAGAAGAAGCAGTTTGGGATGTACTAGCAATTCAAAAATCGTTAAATGTCTTACCTTCGTTTTCTGAAACAATTGTTGAAGGTATGACTTATGGTTTTGAATTTGTAGAGCAAATGCGAAAATTAGTAGAGGCGGCTGAACAATCTCCAAATCCAGCTATTTTCAAACATGCATTTACAAACATCGAATGGCTTGCACCAATTCCACGTACGACAAAGAATATTATTTGCGTAGGGAAAAACTATGATGAGCATGCAAAAGAGATGGGCGCTGATCATGCACCAGAAGATTTAGTTGTATTCACAAAAGCACCAACAGCTATTGCTGCCGATGAGCAAACAATTTCTGTTCATGCAGATGTAACAGATTCACTTGATTACGAAGGTGAATTAGCAGTTGTAATCGGAAAAAAAGGGAAGAACATTCCAGCAGTTTTAGCATTTGACTACGTATTTGGTTATACGATTGCAAATGATATTACAGCACGTGATTTACAAGAACGTCATAAACAATTCTTCTTAGCAAAAAGTCTAGATGAGTCTTGCCCAATGGGACCTTATTTAGTAACGAAAGATGAAATTCCAAATCCACAAAATCTAACAGTAGTTACAAAAGTCAACGATGAAGTACGTCAAAATGGTACAACACGTGACATGATGCATACTGTTGAAGATTTGATTGTAAAAATCTCAAGCATGGTAACATTGGAACCAGGTGATGTGATTTTAACAGGTACGCCAGCAGGAGTTGGTAAAGGTATGACTCCACCAACGTATTTAAAAGCAGGCGATACAGTAAAAGTATCAATCGAAGGAATCGGTACATTAGTAAACCGTTTCGAATAAGATATTATTCAATCTCGACATGCCTCGGCTGTCGAGATTTTTTTGTTATTTGGTCGGGTGACCCATTTTCGCCCTCGAGTGACCCGATTGGACGAGCGAATGTCCCGAATCGAGGAACGAGTGGCCCGAACACTTCCACCAATGGCCCGTTTCGCTGCCCGAATGTCCTAACCTAAGCAATAAGAATTCCTTTTTTACTCAGTTAACTTTTAGCTGAATAAGGGAACAGTAGAAGTAGCATTTGTGCATCTATGCTATTTAGAACGATGTTTTTGTATCTTCTTCCTATATTCGTTTTCTGTGGGTATTTTTGTTTGTATAGTCTGCATCTCTTTGGTAACATGAAAAAGAAATATGACAATTATACGAGGTGAAAAACATGCTTGAATTTTTAGGTTCACAAACTCATTTGCATATTACGACATGGGTTGTAGCACTAATTTTATTCTTTGTTGCAGTTAGTATGCAAAAAGGTTCAAAAGGGCGCAAAATTACACATATGATTTTACGTCTATTCTATATTTTGATTATCGCAACAGGTGTTGCTTTATTCATTACAGCGCTTGATTACGGTCAGGGTATGTTGTACGGATTTAAACTATTATTCGGTTTAGGTGTAATCGCCTTTATGGAATTAGTATTAGTTCGCAGCAATAAAGGTAAATCGACTGGTGGTATGTGGGCAGGTTTTATTATCTGCTTAATCGTTGTACTTGTACTAGGCTTCAAATTGCCAATGGGCTTCCAGTTCTTCTAAAAAACCATCTATAAAAAGTAGTACAGACCGAATTTATGGTTTGTACTACTTTTTTTCGTTAAAGGGGGTAAAGGATAAGAGTGAATAGACTATGAAAGGTGGCAAAGGATAGATGAAAAAAATAAGTTCTTTCATCTTGTCGTTATGTTTACTCTTTTTAATTTCGCCTACCTTTTTTGTAAAAGCTAAGCAGGACATGCACGATGAGAGTATTTATGACATTATTGTTGATCGTTTTGTGGATGGAAATCCAGCAAATAATGGACCGACAAACTTAAAAGAGCCTTTTATGGGTGGCGATTTTGAAGGAGTTCGAACGAAGGCAAGTTATTTTAAAAAATTGCGTTTTTCATATATTTCACTCGGAAGCCTAGCAAAAGCAGAAGACTATCGCGGAAAAAAAGTAGTGGATTATGGTCAACTACAACCTTACTTTGGGACAGAAGCAGATTATCAAAAGATGCGTGAAGCCTTAAATAAAGAGCAAATCAAAGTGATTGCTGATTTTCCGATTAATGGTGTGAGTGAAAAGAATGTATTGATTCCAAAGGGTGAGGAAGCGAGTTGGACGAAGCCTGCGACTGAAAAGGGAACGGTTAATTGGAATTTAGAAAATAAACAAGTGAAAAAAGCTTTGATGAAAGCTGCAGCAGATTATGCTTATCATAATCAAGTGGATGGTATTCGACTTACAGGGATACAAGGTGTAGATCCAACTTTTTTAAATGATTTAATGCTGATTTTAAAAGCAAGTAATCCTGACTTAGTCGTCCTATCTGATGATGACTCAGATGCGAATTTTGATGTGGATTATGATGTAGGAAAGATGAAGGCTTTTCAGGAAGTCTTTAAAAAACCGAATGCAACTGCTACATCGGTTGTGAAAAATATTCGAGAAGATCGTGAAGTTAATCCACGTCTACTCATGATTGATGATGTGAATAATACACGTTTTTCAGAACATACCAAAATATCGAAAGGTGAATCGAGTCCACAGTTGAAATTGGCGCTAACGACCTTATTTACTTTACCAGGGACGCCCATTATGATGTATGGTACTGAAAATGAAATGAGTGGAAAAAATCCACCTGATACACTTGGTATGATGGAATTTAAAGAAAATAATGAGCTAACAGATTACATCAGAAAGCTTCAAAAAATTCGTTCAGATAATCCAGCCTTGCGAAATGGTTCATTCAAGTTATTAAATCATCAAGATGGTTTTGTCGCTTACGAACGATATGATGATAAAAAGAAATGGCTCGTAGTTGTTAATAATACAGATCAGACACAGCAAATGAACCTTTCTGAAAAGGCGATTGGGAAGAATCGAGAATTGGTAAGTTTATTAGATGGAGAAAGAGTCTATGCGAGTCCTAATCAAAAGTATCGTGTCGCATTAGATCGTGAACAGGCAGAAATTTTTGAAATCCAGCCAAGAAAAAGTGTGGATTTTCCGTATCTATCACTGGCGGTTGTAGGGACACTATTTGTATTGCTTATGATTACGATTGTGATTGGTGTTGTGCGAAAAAAGAAGGGGGAAGGAATATAGTGTACCTCTTTAAAAAAGGTTGAGATCTAATGTGTTTATAACACATAGGTCTCAACCGATTTTTGATTTATAGAGCTTCAGGATATAATTCGTTTAAGAAAAAGACAGCGATTGTTCCAGGGCCTGCATGACATGCGATAGTCGAACCAATCACATGTAACTCAACAGCGACAGGGTGGAAGCGTTCGATAATCATTTCCTTCATTTCCTGTGCAGCTGCTAGGTCGTCACCATGACTAATTGCAATGACTTGTTTAGATAGTGTTTCACCACGTTCTTCCATTACGTCTAAAATACGCTTAAACACTTTTTTACGACCACGCATTTTCTCGATTGGAATTAGTTTTCCATCTTCTACGTGAAGGAGTGGTTTAATGCTTAATAATCCACCGATGAAAGCACTTGTTTTAGAAACACGTCCGCCTTTAGCAAGAAAATCTAAGTCTTCTACAGTAAATAAGTGTTCCATATGTTCTGCTTGGAATCGTGTACGTGCTACAACATCTTCAAATGAGTATGCTTGATCGCGTACACGAACCGCTTCTTTTACGACCATACCATAACCAAGTGATGCACATTTTGAATCAATAATTTCGAGTTTTAAATCAGGATAGTTTTCAAGCACCTGTTCACGCATCATGCGAGCAGTGTTGTATGTACCTGAAAGTTCAGAAGAGAATGCGATATATAAACCTTCCTCGCCTGATTTTGCAAGTTCTTCAAAAGCATACAAAAATACTTCAGGTGATACTTGAGAGGTTTTTGGCGATTTGCCATTTCGAATTTCGTCATATACTTTTTGTACATCAATGCCAATGACATCGTCGAATTCTTTGCCATCTAGCTCAACACGTAGTGGAAATAGATGTACATTATTATCTACATAAAAAGATTGTGGTAAATCACATGCGCTATCTGCAAATAGTTTCATGTGCTTACACCTCCTATAATTCATTTAGAGTTTTAGACGTTCACGTAAAATACGCGCGATTCCGTCTTCGTTGTTACTGTCCGTAATCTCATTTGCAATATTTTTTACATCGCCAATCGCATTGCCCATTGCCACGCCAAGACCGGCATATTCAAGCATCTCTAAATCATTATCCTCATCACCAAATGCAATAATATGTTCTTTTGGAATTTGTAAATGCTTTGAAACGATCCCTAAACCAATTGCTTTATGAATACCGCTGCGCACGATTTCGATTACATGGTACGGGTCACCCCAACGACGATGATCAATTACTTCTGCTTTCGTATGTTCTAAAAATTCACGAATGATTGCAACTTCTTGGTCACTCGCATGAAGTAATAAACTTGTTGGATCATCTTTTAGATGCTCTTTAATTTTGCCATATGTCATACGTGGATTACCCATTCCTAAAATCGCAAGAAGTGGATCGTCTTGCTGTTCAACATAAACATCATCCATCACTTCCGCAATGACATTGGCAAGACGGTATTCGTGAAGAGATTCCACAATGTCCGTTGCAGTATGTAATTGAATCGGATTATGTTGTGTTTTAAACTGCGTGTGATGAGGTTGATGAATGTATGCACCGTTGAAATTAACGATTGGTGTATGTAGTCCTAGTTCTTCATAAATATGTTTGCTGGCGCGAAAAGGCCGCCCAGTTGCAATCATTACTTGATGTCCTACTGACTTTGCTTGCAAGATTGTTTCTTTTGTCGTAGGTGATATCACTTTTTCATCCGTTAATAATGTGCCGTCTAAATCAAGCACAATTAAATGAGGCTTCATGAATCGCAAAACTCCTCTCTATCCCGTAATTTTACCCTTATACACCGTATTCCGTCAAAACTTCCTTTCGAAAAGAGTGAATAAGTCATAATAAAAAAGAAAATTGGAAATTGCCAATTTTCTTTTCATATCATCCTACTAATTTGCTTTTTTAGGATTTACAGCGGATACAATTGCACTGAATACGATAATGACACCAAAGAACAACCAAGAATTAATTGAATTATAAAAGAACGCATAAACTATAAGCACTGCACCATATACAAAACTTAAAACAATTAATCTTACAGATTTACCTTTCACTAAAGCGAAAATTCCGAGCACCAAAAAGAAAATACCAACGGCTAAAGCAAAAATCGCTTGGAACCCCATACAATACCTCCTTAAATTGTCTAATGCTTTATAAAATGACCTTTTCCCGATTTTGTTCATTTTTATTCGTCACATAAAATAATTTCTGTTACGATAAGGGTAGAAATGTAAAGGAGTGGACAGGAAATGGAGATTAAAAAAGAACAATGGGGCAATATCCCACTACTACACATCTATGATGAAACGATGGATGCATCAACACCAACCATTCTATTTTTACATGGTTTTGAAAGTGCAAAAGAGCATAATCTACACTATGCCTATAACTATGTGAATAAAGGAATGCGTGTCATCATGCCAGACGCCATGTTACATGGTGATCGTGATGAACATCTCGATCCTGTTCAATTAAGCTTACGATTTTGGGAGATTGTCTTAACGAATATTGAAGAAGTTGAGACGATTTATCATGCACTACAAGACAAAGGAATTATTCAAGAAGGTACAAAAATTGGTCTAAGTGGAACATCGATGGGAGCGATTACGACATTAGGGTGTCTAACTGTCTATCCATGGATTGATGTAGCAGCAGTGATGATGGGTACACCAAACTATGTTGATTTAGCAAAAGCACAAATCGAACAAGTGGAAGCGATGGGATTACCATTACCGCTTTCTGAAGAAGAATTGGCACATTTATACCGCACGCTAGCCTACTTCGAAATTAGTAGCCATCCTGAAAAATTAGCAGGACGACCTGTATTCTTCTGGCATGGTAAAAAAGATCAAATGGTTCCATATGCACCAGCACACGCTTTTTATGAAGCAATGAAAGAACAGTATGCAGATGCTCCTGAGAAGTGGCAACATATGACATCAAAAAGTTCAGGTCATAAAGTAAATCGTAAAGGTATGCTTGCAAACGTGGATTGGTTTGCAGAGTATTTGGCATAAGCCTTAAATTTTGTTATGATTGATTAAACACTATGTAGAAAGGGGTAAACTTTCATGGCAATCGATCAAGATATGAAAGACAGTATCCTAGGCGCACTAGAAAACGTTATTGACCCAGAATTAGGAATTGATATCGTCAATTTAGGTCTTGTTTATGACGTAGATATGAATGATGAAGGTGTCGCAATGGTTACAATGACACTAACATCAATGGGCTGCCCAATGGGACCAATGATTATCGACCAAATTCGTACAGCATTATTTGAATTACCAGAAGTAAAAGATGTAGACGTAAATATTGTTTGGAATCCACCATGGTCAAAAGACAATATGACGCGCTATGCAAAAATGGCTTTAGGCGTACGTTAAGAATAGAATGACCTTTCACATTCGATACTTGAATCGTAAAGGTCATTTTTTTATGATTAAATAAAGATAGGAGAATTAAATTTTTTTTAAATGGATAAACAATTGATTCAAATTGAACGTAAATTCCGACCCGAAATTGAGGGTTTACGTGTTGTTGCAGCACTTCTGGTCGCCACATACCATATTTGGTTTAATCGCGTTTCAGGTGGTGTAGATGTATTCTTCGTAGTCTCTGGATTTTTAATTACAACCTCTATTATTTCAACCATTAATCGTACAGGGACGTTTAAGTTCCTACCCTATATCTCTAAGCTATTAAAACGTTTATTGCCATCCGTATTTTTTATATTGGCAGTCGTTCTTTTACTTAGCTTCTTTTTATTACCGCAAACAATCCTAGATAAGACGATTAAAGAAATTATTGCTTCCATGTTCTATTTTGAAAACTGGCAATTAGCATTTTCAAATACGGATTATCTCGATTCCCAACAAATGAAAACTCCTGTAGAACACTTTTGGGCGATGTCCATTCAAGGTCAATTTTACATAATTTGGTTTATGCTATTTGCATTTATTTTATGGGCGATTAAAAAATATCAAATCACGAATACTCGAAAATTAATTAATTTTATTTTAGGTAGTGTATTCATCGTATCACTTATTTATTCAATTTATTTAACTTCAGTGAACCAACCATTTGCTTATTTCATTACATTTACACGTGTATGGGAATTCTCGTTAGGTGGATTACTCTGTGTAAATCTAGCATACATTCGCATCAATAAAGTAGTCGCCATGATATTAGGATGGCTAGGCTTAATTGGCCTTGTCTTAACAGGTATGTTATTTGATGTATCACAAATGTTCCCAGGATATATTGCACTATGGCCAATGGCTTGTGCGGTCTTTATTATTGTATCTGGAACAGTAACAACTCGTTTTGGTGTGCGTCGTATTTTAGCCTCACCTGTCATGATTAAATTAGGTGGTTTGTCATTCGGTGTTTATCTATGGCACTGGGTTATTCTTTCGTTCTACCACTATAATATTAGCCGAGAGAATCCGAACTTTTTAGAAGGTATGACGATTATTATTGCTTCATTCATCTTATCTTACTTAATGACGCGCTTCATTGAAAAACCGATTCGCGAATCTTCTACGACGCGTCGTGCATTCCGTAGAATCTCATGGATTGGAACGGTGAACCTTATTTTAATTGCTGTTTTAGTGAGTACAAATCTTTTTGCGCAAAATCAACAAGCTAAAAATAAAACTGTTGAAAATTATCCTGGAGCAGTAGCAGCTCTTGGAAAAGTTGAAGTACCAGATGTACCTGCATATCCAACTTTAGCCAATGTATTTAATGATTTACCACAATCGCATATAGATGGTAGTAATCAAACTCAAAAAGAAGCGGATGTAAAAGTTGGTGTCTATGGTAAAAAAGAAGGGTACACAGCTACCATCGCAGTTGTCGGAAGTTCACATTCCGAACAATGGCTAGGTGGCGTATTAAAAGCAGTTGAAGGAACGGATTATCGTGTGCTCAATATTACACGTTCCGCTACTCGTTTTTCAACAGGCTATGATGAAGATGATATTAAGTCTAAGTGGGTTGAAAATACATTAGCCTATATTAAAGAACAGGATATCGATTTAGTAGTAGGGCATGCGACAGCTTCAAATACAGATAAAGAACGTATTCAAGAACATCTTTTAAATCCACTGCGTGAATTAAAGGAAGCGGGTGTCCAAGTTTTAGCATTACGTGATAATCCACGCTATAAATTCAATGTTGTAGAGTCTCTTGATCAAGATGGTGAACAAAAAACGATTGAGAAAATGAATCGTGAACAAAATCAATTAGACGGAGCAGCTTGGACTAAACTTGAAAAGAGCCAAGAGTTTCATACTTTAGATTTAACACAGTATTTCAAAATAGGTGATGAATTCAGGCCGATTATTGGTAATGTGGTTGTCTATCGTGATTATGATCATATTACAAATACGTATGCCGAATCTTTTGCACCGATTTTTGAAAAACAATTTAATGACATCTTAAAGAAATAAAATAGTTAGAAGAGGCTGGGGCAAAATCCCAGTTAAAAGCAAGAGAGCTTCGGCACATGAAAATGCTGAAGCTCTTTTTGGTCTATTTGCGAATTTTCATTTTGGGCGATGCTGTTTCTGCATAAGTCACATCCACACGCCCATACAAAACAAAAACAGCCTTTCTTGTTAAAATTTAAGTATTCTACTACAAAAATTATAAATTAGAGTGATATTTTCTTAGTCTTGAGATAAATACATCCATTTATGATCATCTATTTCGCTTAATACAATATCCGAATCTATATACGTCAACAAGTTATTGAAAAATGGAACTTCATCTAAATCGGGATCATCATATAAATCTTTTTTTACAAACTCATCCATAATAAAAGTAGTGACATCCGTATTATTGACTAATTCTGAGAAAAAAGTCCTTAAAAAATAAGAATCTTCTTCTTCTAGTTTCTCATCACTTATAAATGAAATTTTGAAAACATTTAAAATTTCATTTATATCTTCCTCATCCATATAACATAATGGATCACGTTTTATTTCTTCTTTTGAAAGAGGTCGTCTAGAATCTTCTAGCAAAATGTAACATACCGTATTGCTTTCTTTGAAAAACTTAAAAATTTCTAGATTTTTAAGTTTTAATATTCTCTTAAATAATTTCATAAAATTCTCCTCTTCGAAATTTAATTTTGAATGTAGTAACAACTTTCCACCAGTTAGCCCCATTAATCTTACCTTTTTGAATAGGAACATACCAATCACCATCAACATATGGTTTTTCAACATGATATCGAAAGCTTCAAAACTAATTAATAAAACACCTAAAAAATTTTCTTTGACACATTCTTGATACATTCGAGCGGCATACTCTTATTTGTAAGACAGACAAGCTTGTCACATTCAAATAGGAGGAGTACAACATGAATTTTTTAAAACGAGCCTTTCATAGTATGAAAGTTAAAAAAGGAAGAACAGGGTTATTAACGATTGTCTTTTCAGCAATCTTAATCTTTATTTTAGCAGGCTTAACGATACAGAGTGCCTCACTAAAGGCAACAGAGAATGCGAAGAAAAGTATGGGAGCAACGGTTACGGTGTCAGCGAATATGCAAAAAGCGATGGAGGAAATGCGTTCATCAGAAAAAGAAGGAGAGAAACCAGACCCAAGTGGATTTAAATTAACGCCTATTGATGAAAAAACGATGAACAAGTTGAATGCATTAGATGGTATTGCAACGTCCAATGTGACAAGTTCAACTTCTGCTAACGCAAAATCCTTTGAAGCGATTACGTCAGACGATACGTCAACGGATGAAACTGATACGCAAACAGAAGGTCGAGGTGGCCCAGGCGGTGGTATGGGTGGCATGGCATCTGCAGGGGATTTAAGTATTGCAGGTACGAATACGACAGATACAGTTTCTTCATTTACAAGTGGTACATCGAAAATTGTAGAAGGTGTCGGTATTACAGAAGCAGATGAAAATACAAACCACGCAGTCATTGAGAAGAATCTTGCAGAAGCGAATGATTTAAAAGTCGGTGACAAAATTAAAGTAGAAGATACAGATGAAAAATCACATACATTAGAAGTTGTCGGGATTTATGAATCAACAGAAACAGCAGATGCACGTGCATTGCAAATCGCATCACTTAATCCGTATAACAAAATTTATACATCTTACACATTTGCGAACACATTAAAAGGTTCTGATTATAAAAATACAGCCGATTCAATCGTCTATACATTAGAAAATCCAGAACAGGTGGATGCATTTGTAAAAGCAGCTAAAAAAGCTGGTGTTGATACAGATACGTACACATTACAGACGAACGATCAAGTGTACCAACAAATGATTGAACCGCTTAAAAATGTAGAGAGTTTCGCACAGAAAATTGTGTTATTAGTATCGATTGCAGGAACGATTATTTTAGCGTTAATTGTTATTTTAACGATTCGTGAACGTAAATATGAAATTGGTGTTCTGTTATCGCTTGGTGAGAGTCGTGTGAAAATCATTGCGCAGTTCTTTTCAGAGATGTTAATTGTCTTAATTATGGCGATGGTGATTGCTGGTGTGAGCGGACAGTTCGTTGGCAACATGGTTGGGCAACAACTGTTAGATCAACAAACAACGACACAAACTGCAACAACACAAGATGCAGGACAACAACGAGGCCCTGGTGGTCAAGGTGGTCCAGAACAAGGAGATGCTAATGGTGGTCCACGCGGTGGCGGTGGATTTGGTGGATTCGGCGCAAACAGTGTGGCAGAAGCTGAACAAATTAAAGAACTAGATATCACATTGTCGCTACAAGAACTTGTAGAACTTGGTGGATTCGGTCTTGCGATTAGTTTCTTATCTGTCATTCTCGCATCTATTGGCATTATGCGCATGCAACCGAAAAAAATCTTAATTTCATAAGGAGGAATAGTAGATGTTACAAGTAGAAAATTTAAATTATTGGTATCAATCGAAGTCAGAACCACTTTATGAAGACTTAAATCTGACATTTGATGAAGGAAAATTATACGGTATTTTAGGATCGAGTGGCTCGGGTAAAACGACATTTTTATCGCTAATTGCAGGACTGGATACACCAAAATCAGGTGATATTTATTACGAAGGGAAGTCATTAAAAAAGATTGGTTTAACACGTTATCGTAATGAATGTGTATCGATTGTCTTTCAGTCGTATAATCTACTACCTTATTTATCGGCACTTGATAATATAACAGCAGCACTTGAAATTACGCATTCAAAAAAAGCGAATCGTAAAGAATATGCACTCGAGATGTTGCAAAAAGTAGGAATTGACACTGAAATGGCGAAGAAGAATGTCCAACATTTATCAGGTGGACAGCAACAGCGTGTTGCGATTGTGCGCGCCATGTGTTGTGATGCGCGACTTGTTGTAGCAGACGAGCCGACAGGTAATTTAGACAAACAAAATTCACTCGAAATTATTCGTCTGTTTAAACAACTAGCACATGAACAAAATAAATGTGTCATTGTCATTACACATGAAAAAGAGATTGCAGAACAATGTGATACGGTTCTAGAGTTAAAATCTAAGAAAATGCATGTGATTAAAAGTAGTTAATTTATGAAACATATAATTAGAATATAGCTAATCGAAATATAGTAAATAAAGAAGACCATGCAAAAAAAAGCAGTGGTCTTCTTTTCATGTCTAATTAATACGACATAAAAATTCGACACACTGCTCACATTCACAAAACTGCTGTAAATAATCTAAACGATGGATTGTAAGGTAGCCATTTTCTTCTGATATGACTTTTTCTTTTTTGAATTCTTGTAATAAGCGGTTTACAACTTCACGACTTGTTGCACAAAGACTTGCTAGTTCACTATGTGTAAATTTTTCACTAATTTGAATCGATTTGTCTGTTTTCTTTTCGCCATATGAATTCGCTAAACGAATGAGTGTAGAGGAGAGTGCGCCTTTTTTTCCATATAGCAGTAAGTCGCGTAATTTAGTTTGTTCACGCATTCTTTGGATTTGAATCCATGTGAGACATTCTCGTAGTGCTGCAAGGTTTTCGGATAATTCATGTTCTAATTGTTCTTTCGAAATTGCAAAAACGGTACAACAATCTAAAACTTTTGCTGAAAGTGGGTATGTAATAAGTGGGATGAATAAAATACTTTCACCAATACAATCATTTTTCGTCGCAATGCAAAGTGTTAATTCTTTACCACCAACGCTCTCTTTTGTAATAGCAATACGACCTTTTTCCACAAAATAAAGATGTGTTGCCGCTTCACCTGTAGTACAAATATGTTGATGACGAACGAAATGATGTTTTGTACCATGTGCTTTAAAAATCTGCTGGACGATTTGGGGGACTGCATCAAACAAGATTAAAACACCTCCATAATTAACTGGTTTTTATTTTAACATAAATAGTAAATGGTACAAAAAATATGAAAGTCAAAAAAGGTCAAACATATTACTTGAGTTTTTGAAATGAAGTCGATATAATAAAATTAATCAATAGTCAAAGATGGTCAAACAGGAGGGGAAAATAATGCAAATGAATCAAATGAACCAAGAAGAAGAAAATCCGCTAGAGAAGTACGGACGTAATCTAGTAGAGGCTGTTAAAGAAGGTAAGATGGACCCTGTTATTGGACGTGACCAAGAAATTCGTGATGTCATTCGTATTTTATCTCGAAAAACAAAAAATAATCCCGTTCTAATCGGTGAACCAGGTGTAGGTAAAACAGCGATTGTTGAAGGTCTAGCACAACGTATTGTAAAAAAAGACGTACCTGAAGGTTTAAAAGATAAACAAATATATGAACTTGATATGAGCGCATTAATTGCAGGCGCAAGTTATCGCGGACAGTTTGAAGAACGTCTACAAGGGGTTTTAAAACAAGTACGTGAAGCAGAAGGAAATATTATCTTATTCATCGACGAAATTCATACCATTGTCGGTGCAGGTAAAACAGAAGGTTCGATGGATGCAGGGAATATGTTAAAACCAATGTTAGCACGTGGTGAACTACATTGTATTGGTGCAACAACATTAGATGAATATCGTACAAATATCGAAAAAGACCCTGCACTTGAACGACGCTTCCAACAAGTGCTTGTACGCGAACCATCTGTAGAGGATACAATTTCCATTCTACGTGGTTTACGTGAACGTTTTGAATTACATCATGGTGTACGCATTCATGACCGTGCGATTGTGGCCGCGGCAGAATTATCAAATCGCTATATTACAGATCGTTTCCTACCAGATAAAGCGATTGATTTAGTCGATGAGGCGTGTGCGATGATTCGTACAGAAATCGACTCGATGCCATCTGAATTAGATGAGGTTACACGTCGACAAATGCAGTTGGAAATTGAAGAACAAGCATTGATGAAAGAAGACGACAATGCGAGTAAAAAACGTTTAGAGGCACTACGTGAAGAATTACAAGAATTAAAAGATTCATCACAATCGATGCGTGAACAATGGGAACGTGAAAAAAATGCGCTTCAAATTGTGCAAGAAAAACGTGAAAAACTCGACCAATATCGCCATGAATTAGAAGAAGCAGAGAATCAATATGACTTGAATAAAGCAGCGATTCTACGACATGGTAAAATTCCAGAGCTTGAAAAAGAGTTAGCGAATTTAGAAGAGGAAGTAGAAAGTACAGATAAGTTATTACGTGAAGATGTAACAGCAGAAGAAATTGCGAGTATTGTATCTCGCTGGACAGGTATTCCTGTAACGAAAATGTTAGAGGGAGAACGTGAAAAATTACTTCGTTTAAAAGATACACTACATGAGCGTGTAGTAGGTCAAGATGATGCAGTTCGTCTTGTTTCAGAAGCTGTATGGCGCGCACGTGCAGGTATCCAAGACCCGAATAAACCAATCGGTTCGTTCCTATTCTTAGGACCAACTGGTGTAGGTAAAACAGAACTTGCGAAAGCACTCGCAGCACAACTATTCGACTCAGAAGACCATTTTGTACGTATTGATATGTCGGAATACATGGAAAAACATAGTGTATCTCGACTTGTGGGTGCACCTCCAGGTTATATCGGTTATGAAGAAGGCGGTCAATTAACAGAGGCAGTTCGTCGTAATCCGTATTCGGTCATTCTATTAGATGAAATTGAAAAAGCACATCCAGATGTCGCAAACATTCTCCTTCAAATTTTAGATGATGGTCGTATTACAGATAGTCAAGGACGTATGGTGAACTTTACGAATACAGTTGTCATTATGACATCGAATATCGGTTCACACTATTTACTTGATTTACACAATACAGAAGGACATGCGGTGGAAGATTTAGTGATGGCAGAGTTGAAAAAACACTTTAAACCAGAACTATTAAACCGTCTAGATGATATCATCATGTTCCACGCATTAACAGATGAGCACTTCTACGAAATTACACGTAAGTACGTGAACCATCTCGTACAACGTGTAGCAGAACAAGAGATTAAATTAGTAGTTGGCGATGATGTTATTCATTGGATTGCGAAAGAAGGAGCAGATCCTGCATTCGGCGCAAGACCACTTCGTCGCTTCATCCAACGCCATGTAGAAACACCAGTCGCAAAAGAATTATTAAAAGGTGAAAAAGTACCTGGCGACACACTAACAGTTTATGTAGAAGACAATGAGATTAAAGTGAAATAAGATTTATTTTAGGAAGAGGAATCACATTTGATGTGGTTCCTTTTTATTTGCCCTATTTTTGATGAATGTAAGTAAAAAATAAAATTTTACTAATAAAATAAGTATTTCTTTAAATAACCCTTTTATCTATTTGTATTTTATGTTAATCTTTTACATGTTACATTTTTATCAAAAATATATTATTTATATTAAAATTATTGCGTACAAGTAAATGAGCGTTTTACATATACGATTAAATTTAAGAGGAAAAGTTCATAATATTCGAAAACCAATTGCTAAGTTATTTGGTAACTCTAAATATAAATACTAAAAGGAGGTATATGGATGAAATATATTAGACTGACCTTAATTAATATTGTGGCGATTGGCATATTACATCTAGGTGGTTTTTTGTTCAGTATTTTAACTGATGGTGTATATGAAGGTATAGCTTACTTATTAGTACTCATTACACCAATCACTTTGTTTATTGGAAACTATTTATTAAAAGAAAAGTTACAGCCAGAGTCACAAAGCAATTTGATTTTTATTTTAATTGGAAGTATAGGAAGCCTGTTTTTACATTTTCTTTTTAGTAATGTCCAGTTTGAAAATGGCTTACCTTATGATTCATCAAGAGATAATATGTCAACGGCGCTTGTATTATTTTTATATAAGGCGGTATTTGTTCAATATTTCATAGGAGCTGTCCTTTATGAGTGGCGACTTTATAAAAAGAAAAACAGTAATACATAGAATGAATGATACGAATTTACTTGGTTCATTGACATACACAACAAAAGCGCAACAAACATTTAACGAAAGATAGAAATGTGAGGGAAGAGAATGAATAAAAAAATCGCTGTTTTTCTTATAATAGAATTATTTTTAATTGCTTGTTTAGTATTATCAATATTTACTGAGATGTATTTTTTAATATTGCTGATTTTTATATTATCACCAGCTACTTTAATAATAATGCTACTTGTTTCAGATCATAAAAGAGGGAATAAAGGCTCAAGAATTACTTTTTTCATTATTGTATTTTCCTTTTATCTTCAAATGAATTTATTAGCAATAATTGATGATAGTTATACTTGGAGAGGTCCATTCAGGTTACCTGAATATGAAGAGCTTGATGAAGTTTTATTTCCGTTAATTATTTTAGTAGGAGTGAGTCTATTAGTGGCATTTATCGCTATCTATGAGCTAATTGCTATGTACGAGAGAAATAATAAAAAACGAAGTGTTAATGAGATGGATGAAAAATAAATAGGTTCAAATAGAAATAATTAAAAGAGAATCAATTATGTAAATAACTCTGCACCCTATGCTCATGATTTTTATTATGTATAAGTGTTTTAATTGATGCATTATCGTCATCTGAGTTAAAGGAAAATAGAAAAAATGAGATTTAATAAAAGGGTGAGTTATTTGAAAGATGTTTTTGATTCTCCAAAATATAAAAGATAAAAATATGAGGGTAATTAAATGAAGATGAAAAAATATTTGTTTGTATTAATAGAAATTATTTTATTAATCTGTTTAGCTTTATTCACGACAAGAAAAATGTACGATGCAGCATTTATCATTTTGATATTTTCACCAATAATTTTAATGAGTATTTTAATTTTAGGGGAATTGTTAAAAAGTAAGGGAAAGCCACAATATCTGATATTTAGTATCATAATACATACTTACATTGGACTAAATTTGTTTAGTATTTTTGATTCACAACTTGATTGGAGAGGGCCTTTTAGATTCCCCAAAGCTATAACTAATGATCAAGGTGTCTTTGAATTGATTGTTATTTTAACTGGAGTTAGTTTACTAATTTCTGTTTTAATAAGTGGAGCGATTTTATATAGTCAAAAGAAAAAATCTAATAAATAGGTTAGAGACTTCTTTTTTGAAACATACATTAATGAGATGGATGAAAAATAAATAAGTCCAAATTTGAAAAGAGCTCATTTCAGATGTAAATGTGGTCTTTTCAATTCATTACGAACCACCGTGGTGACGTATTAATTAAGGAACATCGACTAAGTTCCGCAAAAAAATTTCAAGGAACATCGACTAAGTTCCGCAAAAAAATTTCAAGGAACATCGACTAAATGCTGCACGTCCTGTGCAAACGTCGATGGAACCGACATTGTGTCGGTCTGTGCGAACGTCGATGGATCTTACATCCTGTGAGGCCTACATCTAGGTGATGACGATGATCCATTACCTCAGACTGGTTATACGTATGGGGATAATAATCCAGTCGTTAAAATAGATACTGATGATAATGACGCAATGATTATCATTGTAAAAAAAGCTGCTAGGTGGCAAGGGATATGTCACTTTTATTAAAAGTTAAAGGGAATTTCGATAGAGCATATAGCTATGCGAAAAGTATAAAGAAAAATAAACCAAAATATAATGTAACCACATACAATTGTGCAGATGTGTTGATTGATGTCTTGTTAGCTTCTATGAAATATCGTCATAAAGGACTTGATAACTCTAAAACGTATGCATTAAAGAAAACTAGAAAAATAATTAGACCAAATGGGATGGTAGGGTCTTTAAAAGGTATTTTTGGTTCTTCGAAATATAAAAGATAATAAAATAGTAAAGTGAATTTAAATTTTAAAAATTAGGAGTAGATATGGTGAATAAAAGGTTATATTTTTTTCTCATTGCAGAATTTTTAATATTAATAGCATTAATTTTAGCCGTTGTTTTAAAATATAAAACGCTTGTTATGCTAATTTTATTAGGATCACCGTTATTGTTGATAGGAGGAGCCGTTATAGCCTACTTATTTTCCGATGCAAAGACCTCGCAAAAAATTATTATAAGTATAATAGTTTATGTAATTGTGGCACTAAATGTATTTAGTATTATTGATCCAGACGTCGTTTGGAGAGGAATACTTACACCATCTATAGGTAAGGCTCCAATACTATTCAATGAACAAGGTGAACAAATCGTTGGTACGGGTGACGAAGGTGTTACAAATGCTGTGTACATATATACTTTACTTTTAACAGGAGCATTAGTTGTGATTTATGAATTATTTTTATTCGTGAAAAAAATACTAAAAAGTAAAATTACTAAAAATTATCATAAGTAAATAATTCTGTAGTATATAGATATAATTATACAATATCATTTTATATTGCAGATAACTTTGATAAAGCTTGCAGTTATGCAAAAGGTATAAAGAAAAAATCCTCATTATAGTGTTTTAAGAAATAACTGTTCAGATGTATCTATTGACGTGCTATTGGTATCAATGCAATATAGTCAGAATGCTTTAACGGCCTCTAAAGTATATAGTTTAAAAAAATTGCAAAAACGTTCAATGAGACCAAATGGAATGGTAGGCCCTTTAAAAAATATTTTTGGTTCTCCGAAATATAAAAGGTAGAAATGTGAGGGAAGAGAATGAATAGAAGAATATTTGTTTTTTTAATAATAGAAGTTCTATTAATTGTTTGTTTAGGATTAGCCGCATTTACAGAAGTATATTACTTAACATTTCTGATTTTATTATTAACGCCCGCAGCTCTAATGATAATGCTACTTAATTCAAATCATAAAAAAGGAAGTAAGGGTTCAAGAGTCATTTTTTTCAGTATTATTTTTTATTATTATATTCAATTAAATGTATCGGTAATAATCGATGATGATTATATTTGGAAGGGCCCATTTAGATTTCCAGATATGATTGAATCGGATGGCGGTGTTTTCGCATTAATGGTAATAGTATCAGTGAGTATATTAGTCGCATTTATCGCTATCTATGAGCTAATTGCCATGTACGAGAGAAATAATAAAAAACGAATTATTAATGAGATGGATGAAAAATAAATAAACCTAAATTTGAAAAGACCTCATTTCATCTGTAAATGTGGTCTTTTCAATTCATTGTATCGATGTATTAATTGAGGGATATGGACTAAATTCCGCAAAAATTTTTCAAGGAACATCGACTAAATGCTGCACGTCCTGTGCAAACGTCGATGGATCTCACATCCTGTGAGGCCTACATCTAGGTGATAATGATGAACTGTTATCATAGAATGGTTATACGTACGGTAATTAAAGCAGAATAAAGAGGTGAGAAAATGGATTTAATCGTACCGGAAAGTGATTACTTCGAAAATAAAAAAGAGTGGATGCGTACTTTTGAGGTGTTACAACAGCTCGTTAAGGAATATTCAAATGAACCGAAATATCTTTGTAAATTAGCATTTCTTTGTTGGTATCATACTTCTGAATCGGACGGGGATCGAGAAAATTTGAATGAGAGTTTATTAGACAGTACTTTACTGGCGTGTTTTGTAGAAGGAAAAAAGAAATTTAGTGAAGATGTTAATTTCCTCGTTGTATTTGGACAAATGATGCACCTTACCCCGTATCTTTTTGAACATGAGAATTTTGATTATTTCGCTATTGAAAAGCTGGCGTTGGATTATATTGAGAAAGCATTTATGATGGCTCCTAATAGCCTTTTTATAAAAAAATTATTTATAGAGACTCGATATATCCCAGAAAATATTTCATCTAATAGACTTTTAAATCGTTTTAAAAAATTATTGAATATAGAGACAGAGACAGAATATAATAAGTTAAAAGAAGAAGTAGCGCATGACATCTCGAATTTTGGTTTTTCAGGGCTGATGTTAGAGTTTTTCAAGGATATGAATCCCCCAAATAGTTTGTGAATGATTAATTATAGAAAAAGATATTTAGCCCATCACTGAATAAAATTTTAGACTTTGCCGTATCAGTGGCATTTCTTTAAAAAGAATACTCATGATAATGCTTTTTCTGTAGTTAATTAAATAATTTATTTGGTTCACTGACGTACACAACAAAAGTACAACTTCTTGCTATAAAGAAAGAGGCATAGTCATTAATGAATTTTAAACAAATATTTTATTTTTTTGTCGGAATGTTAATTCTATTATTAGCAGGTGATATAACTTATAATATGGAGCATATTATTCCGATTTTCATAGTAATGGTATCAGTTTTTTATTTACTATATACGGAGATTTTTAAGAATAAATTTTCAATAAAGAGCATGTTAATAGGTATAATGATTGCATGGTTCATATATCATTTTGTAAATATTTAGTTTTTACAAAGTGCATCTTTAAAATAATACAGGATGTCGCACCTCAAAAGTAAAACTGAATTTTGAGGTGTTTTTTTATACCAAAATATACGGCGAAGTTTATATTATATATACCAAATAATGACTTATGATATATAATAGGGTGAGAACAAAAGTTCGTAATTTTATTATAGAGAGAAGTGAGGATAAATGAATGTATATGTAGATGATTTACGAGATTGTCCTAAAGGATTCACAATTGCTAGAACCTTTGAAGAAGCGGTGACTTTATTACAACAGCATGAGGTGGATATTTTGTCATTGGATCACGATTTAGGGGAAGATGCAGAGGGGAATCTACTGCCGACAGGGTATGATTTGGTCAAGTACTTTTGTGAACATGGTTTACGAGCAAATAAAATTTATTTGCATACAGATAATCCAGTAGGACGAGAAAATATGTATGAAACGTTGAAGGGTGCAAAGCGTAGAGGTTTTATTGATAAAGATATTGAAATTTATCATTATTCCATCACACCCAACCGTTATAGTGGTCCAACTGAATAAATAAAAAAAGACATGTACGCAGGTACGTGTCTCTTTTTGGTTTATTGTCTGTGTGAATCGATATCTTGTGCTTCACCTTTTGGAAGGATTGCGCCCACGATTACGACGAATACTGCAAATACAACTGAGAAGATTAAACCTTGCTTCACTTGATCCATGTTGAATGGTGTGTTACCGATAGCAGAAGTTACATAATTTAAAAGTGTAAATAATACAGCACTCCAGAATAATAAAACGATGTATTTCATTGATTTTCACCTCTGATTTTACATTTGTACTCTATTAATAATAGCATAATGAAGAAGTAAATTGAAATACTCTTTTCATTCGCACAGTAGATTTTGTCAAAGTTTTGTCAATAGTGTTGAAAACTGAAAACGGTTCGATTATAATTAGTACCAGGTATTAATAATTGGTATTTGAAAAGGGGCGCTATAGATGGCAGCTGGTTTAATTGGTATTGGACGTTATGTACCAGAAAATATCGTGACAAATGCAGATTTAGAGAAAATTATGGATACATCAGATGAATGGATTCGCACACGTACGGGGATTGAAGAACGTCGTATTGCGGGAGACGATGAAAATACATCTGATTTAGCTTTTAAAGCAGCGGAAGCAGCAATTAAAGACGCAGGAATTACAGCGGATCAAATCGGTTTAATTCTTGTGAATACAGTAACACCTGATCAACCATTCCCAACAGTCGCATGTATGATTCAAGAACGTTTAGGTGCAACGAAGGCAGCGGCGATGGATCAATCGGCAGCTTGTGCAGGTTATATGTATGGATTAGTAACAGCGAAGCACTTCGTTGAAGCAGGTACATATGATTATGTATTAGTTGTAGGTGCAGAAAAGCTATCAAAAATTACAGACTGGACAGATCGTAACACAGCCGTATTATTCGGTGATGGTGCTTGTGCAGCTGTAGTTGGCAAGGTATCAGAAGGTCGTGGTATATTAGCTTATGAACTAGGAGCAGATGGTTCTGGTGGTAAATTCTTATATCAAGATGAACATGACCACATCGCAATGAATGGTCGCGAAGTATTCAAATTTGCGGTACGTCAAATGGGCGAATCTGCGATGAATGTAATCGAAAAAGCAGGTTACCAAAAAGAAGACGTTGATTTCTTAATTCCACACCAAGCAAATATTCGTATCATTGATGCAGCACGTAAACGTTTAGACTTACCAGAGGATAAAGTAGCAGCAGTGATTAGTAAATACGGTAATACTTCTGCCGCTTCAATCGGTAATGCGATGGTTGAATGTGTAGAAAATGGTAAAATCAAAGATGACGATTTAATCGTATTAGTTGGTTTCGGTGGCGGTCTAACATGGGGCGCAATCGCATTACGATACGGTAAATAAAATTTAACGAGCTAGAAAGAAGGGGTTTTAGACATGACGAAAAAAAGAGTAGTAGTGACAGGTATTGGTGCAGTTACACCTTTAGCAAATGATGCACATGCAACATGGGAAGCCATCAAAAAGGGTCAATCAGGTATTGGGCCACTTACACGTATTGATGCAGAAAAATTTCCTGTAAGTGTAGCAGCAGAAGTAAAAGATTTCGATATCGAAGAATACGTAGTGAAAAAAGAAGCGCGTAAGATGGATCGCTTCACACACTATGCACTTGCGGCAGCAACAATGGCTGTAAAAGATGCAGACTTAACAATCGACGATTCAAACGCACCGCGCGTGGGTGTATGGTTAGGTTCAGGTATTGGCGGTATGGAAACATTTGAACAACAATACACAAACTTAATTACAAAAGGTCCACGTCGTGTGAGCCCGTTCTTCGTACCAATGATGATTCCAGATATGGCAGCAGGTCAAGTTTCGATTCACTTAGGTGCAAAAGGTATTAACACATGTACGGTAACAGCTTGTGCTACAGGTACAAACTCAATCGGTGATGCGTTCAAAGTAATCGAACGTGGCGATGCAGATGTGATGATTACAGGTGGAACAGAAGCACCAATCACTGAGTTATCAGTAGCTGGTTTCTGTGCAAATACGGCACTATCATTAAATCCAGATCCAAAAACAGCTTCACGTCCATTCGATAAAGAGCGTGACGGTTTCGTTATGGGTGAAGGTGCAGGGATTGTCGTATTAGAAAGTTTAGAACATGCTTTAGCACGCGGCGCGAAAATCTACGGTGAAGTTGTAGGTTACGGTGCTTCAGGTGATGCATATCATATTACAGCTCCAGCTCCAGGCGGAGAAGGTGCAGCACGTGCGATGACACAAGCGATTGAAGATGCAGGAATTGACCCATCTCAAATTGATTACATTAATGCACATGGTACATCAACTTACTACAATGATATGCTTGAAACAGAAGCAATCAAAAAAGTATTAGGCGACCATGCACAAAAAGTAGCAATCAGCTCAACAAAATCAATGACTGGTCATATGTTAGGTGCAGCTGGTGGCGTAGAAGCTATCTTCTCAGTATTAGCACTGAAAGAAGGAATTGTTCCACCAACAATGAATCTTCAAAACCAAGCTGAAGAGTGTGATCTAAACTACACACCAAATGCAGCGGTAGAGAAAACAATGGAGTACGCATTAAGTAACTCATTCGGCTTTGGTGGACATAACGCAACACTTGTATTCAAAAAATACGAAGCATAATAATACAAAGGCATTACATCTTTTTGATGTAGTGTCTTTTTTTATTCCATTTATTGTTATTTGAAGTTATAATGTAAAGTAAGCTTTACAATCATCGGAGGAAAATATGAAAAATCATGTAAGAGATTTGCGAATGCAGTATGATTTATCGCAAGATGCATTAGCAGAAAAAGTAGGGGTATCACGACAGACGATTATTTCACTTGAAAAAGGAAAATATAATCCATCCATCATATTAGCTTTTAAATTAGCACGTGTGTTTCGATGTCAGATTGAGGATCTTTTTATTTATGAGGAGGAGAATAGTTGAAGAATAAACAGCTGGTATTTTATATATTAGGTACTATTTTATTCATTTATGCACTTGTACTGAACCTACCGTTGATTTTAGACTTTGAATTTCCGAATGCAATTATGGCATTTGGTCTAGCCATTATGGCGTTTTGTCTTGCCTATTTAACGCCGCATTTTTCAGAGAAAGATGAACGTGCGCAGAAGATTCGAGAACGCGCAATATATATGAGTTATTTCTGGGGTATGGGCTTCTTATTGGTTCTTTTAATCGTATTCAATCCATTATCTACGTTCGAGTTAGCAGCTTTTCAATTATTATCATTATTCATCGCACTCTATTTATCCATCGTCTTTTTAAATATGGTTTACTACGCAAGAAAATATTAAAACAGGCTACATAAAACATAGCGTTCGCAACAAAAAGAAGTACACCTCCTTTCCTTTTTTTGTTGGTGTTCGCAACAAAAAGAAGCACAACCCCTTCCTTCTTTTATTGATGTTCGCAACAAAAAACTGGAACCGCGTCACAGCGCGATTCCAGTTTTTCTTATGCTCATATGAGATGATGGCTTTTATAGCGTATTATTTTTTCTTCTTTACTTTACGACCTAAGCCCATCGCTGCTTCCATACGGTCAATTGTTGCTGAAGCAATCGCATTCGCTTTATCGCGACCTTCATCTAAGATGTGGTCTAATTCAGGTGAATCGATTAATTCTTTGTAGCGCGTTTGAATTGGTGCTAAATGATTGATTACAGCCTCTGCAACACCTGCTTTAAAGTCACCATATCCTTTACCTTCATACTTCGCTACAACTTCATCAACTGTTTTACCTGTAAGTGATGATTCAATAATGAGTAAGTTTGATACGCCTGGTTTGTTTTCAACATCAAAGCGTACAACACCCTCTGAATCCGTCACAGCCGATTTGATTTTCTTCTCGATTTGTTTTGGCTCATCTAAAATACGAATGGTTGCTTTTGCATTCGCATCTGATTTACTCATCTTCTTCGTAGGGTCTTGTAGTGATTTAATGCGCGCACCGTTCTTCGGTAATTGAATATCTGGTACAACGAATGTTTTACCAAAACGTTTATTGAAGCGCTCTGCTAAATCGCGTGTTAATTCGATATGTTGTTTTTGGTCATCACCTACAGGAACAAGGTGTGTATTATATAGAAGAATGTCACCAGCCATTAGCGGTGGATATGTTAAAAGACCAGCTGATACAGATACATTTTCTTTTGATGATTTATCTTTGAATTGTGTCATGCGCTCTAATTCACCAATTGAAGCGATACATTGTAACATCCATCCAGCTTGTGCATGTGCTGGTACTTCAGATTGAATGAATAGAGTTGATTTGTTTGGGTCAATCCCAGCTGCTAAGTAAGTGGCTGCGAGTTTACGGATATTTTCATGTAACTCTTTTGGATCTTGTGGCATTGTAATCGCATGTTGATCAACAATACAGAAGATGCTATCATATTCGTCTTGTACCTCTACGAATTGACGAAATGCACCGATATAGTTTCCGAGTGTGATGACGCCTGTTGGCTGAACGCCTGAAAAAATTCTTTTTTTCATTTTTTCTTCCTCCTTCAAATAAAAAAACATCATGCCTCCCTAAAAATAGGGACGAATGATGTTTTGAATCCGCGGTACCACCCAAGCTTGTCATAAAAATATGACCACTCTACCTCGTAACGTGAGGTAATGCGAGCTAAGTTACTTTTTGTCTGTTCACAAAGCTGGCTCCGAAGTCCATTCGACCAAGTGTATCATCTGTTCTCACCAACCACAGATTCTCTGAATATACAAAACTTGATGTACTACTCTTCATCTTCGCCTACTATTTCATTGTTTTGATTATATGATAAACATTCTGCAAATGCAAGCGTGTCAAGGGGTGAACGTATTTTCGGTTTTTATTTTCAGTCGTTGTATGCTAAATGAGAAAAAATATTTTGAAAACTAGGTTTATGTTTATGAGAATAAGGGAATAAATATATGTAGCGAAACTAGATATAGATGAAAAAGTGTTAGTAGATACAATATGTACACATTGTAAAACTTTTAAAAAACTATATTCAAACGAATGATTGTATTGTATAATAAGTTTATAATTCTTTATTAGATTTATTCTAATTTAAAAATAACAATCGTTTAGCTCTATACATTTGAAAGGATGTGCTAGATATGATGGTAACATTATTTACATCTCCGAGCTGTACTTCTTGTCGTAAGGCAAAGGCTTGGTTAGAGGAACATGATATTGCATATAAAGAACGTAATATTTTTGCGGAACCACTAACAATCTCTGAAATCAAAGAAATTTTACGTATGACAGAAGATGGGACAGATGAAATCATCTCGACACGTTCTAAAACTTTCCAAAAATTAAAAGTGGATGTAGAAACACTACCTCTACAAAAGTTATATGAATTAATTCAAGATAACCCAGGTTTATTACGTCGTCCGATTATTTTAGATGAAAAGCGTTTGCAAGTAGGTTATAACGAAGATGAAATTCGTCGTTTCTTACCACGTAAAGTACGTGCTTATCAACTTCAAGAAGCACAGCGTATGGTAAATTAGCAAACTAGCGTACAGTGAATACATTGTGCGCTAGTTTTTTTATGTTAAAGTGCGTCGTTTTTAAAAGACGTACTAAAATATAAAAATCAAGTCAAAACGATTGCATTTCATGTGAGACTTTTCTACAATTCATATACAATAGCTAATAGAATCTTTTTCTTTTCTTTTTTTCTGTTGAACACTTACAATAGAAGTAGTAGAGTTAGTTATTCACGTAAGCAATTTGCAGTAAGTCATAACTAACTGAAGGGAGTTGTTTAGTATGGATATAGAACGCATTAATGACAATACTCTAAAACTTGTGATTTCATATAAAGATATAGAAGAACGTGGCTTTACAAAAGATGAAATTTGGTTTAATCGAGATAAAGGCGAAGAACTATTCTGGGTCATGATGGATGAAATTGACGATGATCAATTTGAAGTGAACGGTCCACTCTGGATTCAAGTAGTTGCGAAAGAAGTCGGTCTTGAATTAACAGTGACAGTTGTAAATGCACCACATGAATTATTTAATGAAGGTATGTTAGATGTACAAAACAAGGGAAGTCAGTTTGCAAATATGTTTGAATCCGATCCATTCACAACCAATGCACAAGATTTTGAAACAGATACCTTCCAGTTGTTAGAGGACGCTGTTTTTGAATTAGAGAGCTTTGATGATTTGATTCCGCTAGCAAAATCAATGCCAAGTGGTTTTGATGAAGTGAATGAGTTATATGTATATGAAGGTCGATATTACTTGTACATTGACTTCACACGAGTGGTAGATGTTGAATTACAACAAGATTTCCTAAGTCCGATTTTAGAGTATGCAAAACTTTCAAGTCAGACAATTCATGTACTACGTGAATACGGAAAAGCGATTATGGAAGGCGATTGTTTCGCCATCACACGCGAACATTTTTAAAAACAAGTAAAATTAGAGAACTTCATCATTTTATATGGTGAAGTTCTCTTTTTGCGTTAGATTTAGTCTGTTGTTTTTTAAAAAAGCACCCTTTTTTAACAGTTGAGTAAGAGGAATATTTCTTTTATAGTGAGTAAAATCACGATAAGGGGGTCATGTATTGCTGAGTGCATTAACTGAAAAACAAGAGATGGTTTATTTAACGCATGAATTATCCAAAGAGCGCTTGCTTGAAATACGTCAAACACAACATTTTTATTGTCCAGCATGTCATGAACAATTGGTTTTAAAAATTGGACAAGTCATGATTCCGCATTTTGCGCATCGAAAAAATGAACATTGTCAGGTTTTTTCAGAAGGAGAATCAGCACTTCATTTACAAGGGAAGTACGCATTATATCGCTGGTTACAATTTCAACATATTCCGGTATTAGTGGAACCTTATCTAAAAGCGATTCAGCAACGCCCTGATTTATTAATTCAACAACAGGATAAATACATAGCGGTTGAGTTTCAATGTAGTGCTTTAACGCCGCAACGACTTACAAAGAGAAACAGAGGATATCAGAAACTAGGAATTGAACCACTCTGGATTGTCAAAGCGAAGCCGTCTTTTTATGAAGGGATTCAGTGTGTTCAATTAGCTCCTTTTTATCAACAGTTCATATTAAACCGACAACTTCTTACATTTGATGTAGAAAGAGAGCAGCTTCAAATGTATGACCATCTGATTCATATTGCAGGTCGTCGCTATCTCACCACAGCGAAAAGAACACCCATTCATCATCAACCTTTTCCGCTGGAGTTAGTGATTCCGTTTGAACAAGAAAAAATAGCAGAACAGTGGTTGCAAGAACGTGAGCGCTATTTAGTAAATCGCTTACGCTTTAACCGTCGTGGTATTCAAGATTCCTTTTTTAAGTTGTGTTACGAGCATAAAATTATGTTGCAAGCACTACCGAATTGGATTGGTATCCCAAGTAGTGTCCAGTTATCTGTTCATCCTGTTGAATGGCAATTAGCACTGACTTGCTTCATCCGCTCAGGAGTGACACAAGATTTATCATCGCAATTGTATCATCATAATCGTACATGGCGTATTCCTGAACGAGCAATTAGGACGTATATTGACTTCGTTCAACGTGAAAATCCTACCTTATCATGGCAAGATTTAGAAATTAGTTCGATTTCCGAAGAAATTTATCGCCAATATGTTGCATTAAAGTTTGATAATTGAGAAAATGGAAAAGAACAAATAAACCAAGTATAAAGTAGGGGGTTACGCAGATGACAGAAGTGAAAAAAATGCCATTACGTCATGAAGTACCAGAAGAATTAACATGGCGTTTAGAGGATATTTTTGCGACAGTAGAAGATTGGAATACGGAATATGCAGAGGTAGAAAACTTATTAACACAAGCACCTGCATTTCAAGGTACATTAAAAGACGGTGCTGAAGCAATGTTAGCTGTTCTTCAATATCGTGATGAAGTATATACACGTTTAGGTAAGTTAAATGCGTACTCGCATATGCGCGCAGATCAAGATACAACAAATAGTGAATTCCAAGCGCTAGATAGTCGCTGTAGCTCATTAGTAGCGAAAGCAGTAACAGCACTTTCATTCTTAACACCAGAAATTCTTTCATTATCAGAAGAACAAATCGCAGACTACTTAGCAAATAATGAAGCATTACGCTTATATAAACAAGAGTTAGATGAAATTAATGAACAGCGTGCTCATGTCTTACCAGCAGAGCAAGAAGCGATTTTAGCGCAAATGGGTGAAGTGACACAATCATCTTCTAATACATTCGGTATGTTGAATAATGCTGATTTAGAGTTCCCAGTCATTAAAGACGAGAACGGGCATGATGTGCAGTTAACACATGGTAACTATGTACACTTTTTAGAGAGTGCAGATCGTTCTGTACGTGAAGCAGGATTTAAGGCGATGTACGAGACATTCGGTAAATTCAAAAATACATTCGCTTCAACACTTGCAGGGAATGTTAAAGCACATACGGTATCTGCTCGTATTCGTAAATATGATTCAGCTCGCCAAGCAGCTATGTCGAATAATCATATTCCAGAAAAAGTGTATGATCAATTAATCGAGACAGTACACAAAAATATTCATTTAATGCACCGTTATTTAAAATTACGTAAAGAAGTACTTGGCCTCGATGAACTGCACATGTGGGATGTTTATACACCACTTGTAAAAGAGACAAAGATGGACATGCCATACGAAAAAGCAACAGAGCATATGTTAAACAGCTTTGAAGCGATGGGCGATGAATATGTAGGTATTGTTAAAGAGGCACTTGAGAATCGCTGGGTAGACGTTGTAGAGAACAAAGGGAAGCGTAGTGGAGCTTATTCTTCAGGTTCATATGGAACGAATCCGTATATTTTAATGAACTGGCAAAATAATTTAGATAATCTATATACATTGGTGCATGAATTTGGTCACTCTGTTCATAGTTACTATACACGTAACAACCAACCGGCTGTCTATGGGGATTATTCAATTTTCGTAGCAGAAGTTGCTTCAACGTGTAATGAAGAGTTACTAACAGATTATTTACTGAAAAATGTAGAAGATGAGAAATTAAAAATCTATATTTTAAATCACTGGCTAGATTCGTTCCGCGGTACAATTATTCGTCAAACAATGTTTGCGGAGTTTGAACATTTGATTCATGAAATGGACCGTAATGGTGAACCATTAACAGCAGATGCGCTATCTGAAAAATATCATGAACTGAATAAATTCTACTTCGGTGAGGATATGATTAGTGATGAAGAAATTGCATTAGAGTGGGCACGTATTCCTCACTTCTACTATAATTACTATGTATATCAATATGCGACTGGTAAATCGGCTGCGATTGCATTAAGCACACAAATTCTAAATGAAGGTCAACCAGCAGTTGAGCGTTATACAAACAACTTCTTAAAAGCAGGTTGCTCGGATACACCGATTAATGTATTACGCGCAGCAGGTGTTGATATGGAGTCTGCTGAACCAATTCAATTAGCTTTCAATCAATTTGAACGTAACTTAGAAAAATTAGAAGCATTACTTTTAGAAAAATAATGTACAATCAGTTGGTTTCACGATGAAGTGGAACCAACTTTTTTTGATATGTATTCAAAAAACAAAGAAGTTTGAATAATACAGTCTTAAAATCACATAAACACAGAAGAAGAAAGTAGAATGAAATATACTCTAAATAGATCATGCTAAATTTTTATCTAAAAGGAAACGAAGATATGATAAATTTCATAGAAAATAAAAATACTTATTTTGGTATTTATGAAATAAAAAAGAAGTTTATTTTGTCGGATTTTATCGGTTTTTACAAGTGTTATTTTGGTATCGCTTTCAATGTGTCTAAAATGTGAAAATAAAATAAAACCATTGCTATATAGGGATATAAGTGATAAAGTAACTAGTGTGAAATAAATCACAAACAAACATACACCCCTTTGTTTGAACGTGAACATTTCTCCCATCCCCTTTGTGAAAATGAGCGCTCTCGTAGAGTCGCTCATTTTATTTTTTTTGTAATTTTTATAGATGTCAAAAATTCCCTGATGAAAATTTCATTTATTTATTAATAACAAATACAGATAATAAAACATTTAATCAATCACTTAATTAGATGTTTTGTTATCTGTATTATTTTTTTAAGAAAAGTAAAATAGTACAGATATGAGTAGAGTAATACAGTTTTATATATATGCGAACGATAAGTATAGATATGAAAAGAAAAAACGTCCAAATCTTAACGGTAATTATTTGAAAACGTTTTATAAATAAGTATATTCGCTTTTTTATGATGAAAACTGTTATGAAACACATTAGGTAGAAAGAATATTTATTTAAATCCTATAAAAATAATAGCAAAAATAAAAATTGTTCATATGAGAGTTCCTTTTTATCAACAGAAGTATTTTTGATAAATGAAAAAGAACTTTGACGTTTTGATACGTCAAAGTTCTTTTTATAATTAGTATGCAGTTTTTAAGCGGAATAGCGAATGATGTTTACAATGAATGCGTTCAATCTTTTGTTGGAGTAAACGTTTTTTTAATTCACGATCAGCTGCTTTTTCTGAAATGTTATAAAAACTAGCCACTTCTTCAGCTGATAATACATGGAATTTTTTAAATAACTCTTCTAATGGTGGTGGTGGTGCTTGTACTAATTCTTTTTCGAGTAATTCTGATAAAATTTGCTCGTAAATTTCATAAGAATAGGTTCCAGAAACTTTTAGTCCTTCATCTTCAATATTGCCATTGAAGAATACAAAGCTCGGTACTTCTTGTACATCCATCTCATGTGTAATACATAAATCACTTTGGAATGAACGCGCTGCTTCTAGCGAGCGGAAGTCTGCTTCAAATTCTTCAACATCTAATGAAACAGCTTTAGCAATTTCCGTTAAGGTATTGCATGAACGAATATTTTTTTCTTCCGTAATCTGATATTCAAAGAGTTTCATTAAAAAACGGTGCCCTACTTTTTTACCTTGCAATTCAGCTGCTTTCACAGCAATTGAAGGCAATACAGGATGTGATAAATCAACAAGTTCTTCATGGCTTGCACAGTTGTTAATACGATGACAAGCAACATTTAATGAAGACAGCTCAGTACTTAAAATAAAACGAATTGAAAAGTAATGGCCGTAGTTTACTTGTAATTTACGAATAATCGCATGTAAGTCTCTACTTTTCGGCTGAAGTAAATCAATAAATACATATAATTCAATTGGTTTGCTATAGGATGCCGGTGGCGAGACAGGGTCCGTCACTAATTGTAAATGAGTCACTCCTCCATTACCTCCTCATCTTCATCAGGTGCGTTAATCATATGGTGGGCTGTTAAAACAAGGCGTTTATAATAGACTTCTCTAAATTTACCCTCTAACCCTACTTCATCCATAGCCTCAGACATACACTCTAACCAGGCTTGAGCGCGCGTAGGTGTAATTTTGAATGGCATATGGCGTGCTTTTAACATGGGATGTCCATGTTCTTCTGTATATATATTTGGACCACCTAAATACTGTGTTTGAAATTGTATTTGTTTACGAGTAGTCTCAGTAAAATCATCTGGAAAAATTGGTTTTAATATTGGATTTTGCGCTACTTTAGCATAAAAAATATGTAACATCTTATCTAAAGTCTCTGCTCCAATTTCCTCGTAAGGAATAATCGGTCTTTGAGTCATGAATCATACTCCTTTACTTGAACTATATATCTATCATATCAACTGACTTCGGATTTCTCAAACAAATGGTTTCTGAAATACGAAAAAAGGGAAAAGATTTCATTAGAACTATGTGAAAAAAGAACGAAAAAGATATACTTTTTAACTGTTAGCGCTCTTTTAATGAAATATAAAATAGTTATTTATAACCATTCGTGTAAGATGAATTTGATATTTGTCCCGATAATAAGACAAAGTATGTAAAAAGAAAGAGTGTATCTTAAAAAACAACACTTACATAGTATAAAACAAATAGAGAATAAGTAAATAAAGGATTTTGTAGAGATAAAAGGTCATTCATATTAAAAGAGACAGGCCATTTTTGGCATGCCTCTTAATTTGTTTCAATGCAATATTATGCTTGGTAATTATTCATCACTTTTTTTACATAATTTTGTGTTTCGTTAAATGGTGGGATGCCATTATACTTCATGACATTTCCAGGTCCTGCGTTATATGCAGCAAGCATCATTTTATAATCGCCACCGAATTTATCGAGCATCATACGTAAATATTTTGTACCACCCATGATATTTTGCTCAGGGTTATAAACATCCGTTACACCTACATGAGCTGCAGTTGCAGGCATTAACTGCATTAAACCAGCTGCACCAGCGTAGCTTTTAATAGTCGGATTAAAGTCTGATTCTTGTTTAATAACTGCTTTAATCATCTTTTCAGGAATGCCATAAGTTTCAGAAGCTTTCTTGATGATGTCATCATACTTCGTCTTAGGGGAGTTACTTGATGTTGGTGCGATTGTATCGGTTTTCGCTGCATTCGTTTGATAAGTATTTACATATTGTTGATACATATTAGCAGGATTCGTTCCTACATTATTTGATACGCCTGATGTACCACCAAGTAAATTAGACGCAAGTGAAGCGCTCAGTGAACTAATTAACATCGCTGCCATAGCTGATGTGTTATTTTGACTTAATGAATTCAATCCATTTGTTAAACCAAGTGATTGCGTTAAGTTAGGTGTCGCTGAACTATTCTGTGTTTGACCGCCTAAAGCTTGACTAAATAATGCTTGGAAAGAAGCATCCCCTGTAGCAGGTGATGAACTTGCATTTGCTTGAGTACCAGATGTCATTTGAGAAAGTGCTTGTAATTGAACCATTTGCTGTAAAGCAGATACATCCATGTGACCTTACTCCTTTTTGTTTTGAATGGCTTGCATAAATCGTGCAAGCTTCTTTTTTGCTGGGCGAATTGGAATGTGAAGTGATTGTAATAGTTCTTGGAATATGAATCGACCACTTACTTCGTCTTGTACTTCATATTCTAACTCGTAGTCCTCTTGGTCGGCATATTGTGAATGATCAAACACCAATAAACCGCCTTTATACTTTATTTCGGCACGATTTGTTGAAAGTGTACCGATTTTTTGTAATTCTTTGCTGTCAATGTGTAGAGATTGTAGTCTATTTTTTACGTCACCTTCAGGGAAATCTTGAGTTCCTTGTAAAATAGCCTCTGCTTCATCTAATGTGAGAGAATCAGTCGTTTCTGTTAGTGCAATACCATTCGTTGGTTCTTTTAATGTTACTTCGTTTTTCGTCGGTGTTTGACGAATGCGAAGTCCGGATTTTAAGTGGCGAAGTGCTTGTTCTTTTGTATCAAAATAATGATTGTGTTGTAAGTGAAAAGCTTCTGGTTTTACATGGAAATGTGCGATTAATTGTTCAAATTCAGATGGTGTAAGTAAATTTTTAAATTCAATTTCTAATTCTTGCGACATAATGGAATCATCCTTTCAAATCAGTTGTCTACGAAAAATGGAATGTTACTGTAATAATACTACTGTCTTATGATAAAATATACGAGAGATAATCGGAAGGGAAGATGACAGTGAGAAAAACGTATTTAATTCATGAAGGCTCAAATAATGAAGGAGCTATTCAGTTCACATTAACAACTGCACCAGAAGGACAGTGGCAGCCAGCGAATCGCGTCATTACAGATTCAGATGAGATGGCTTTTATTTATGTCATTGATGAAAATGATGCATTTAGTTATTTCGTATTTCAACAATCTTCGTGGGATGCATTAGTCCAAATGATTCAACAAGAACAAGATCCAGCTGTTGTCATTGGAGAAGAAGCAATCACATTAACAGGAATGTTTGAAGAATTGCAAGCATTGTTATTTAATATAGAAGGAAATTCAAATTATGGAGAAGCTTTTGTCACAGCTGTTGAAGAAGCATTCTCAGCAATTTTAGCAGAAGCCTAAGACGTTAAGGGGGTCTTGTCATGGGACAATGGGATCGATTTTTGCAGCCCTATAAACAAGCCGTAGACGAATTAAAAATTAAACTAAAAGGCATTCGTACACAATTTCAAAAGACGAATCAAACGTCACCAATCGAGTTTGTGACAGGACGTGTGAAGCCGCTCGCAAGTATTTACGATAAAACGTTAGAAAAAGGACTTGTTTTTGAGCCATCTACAAAATTAGCACATGAACTACAAGATATCGCAGGTGTTCGCATCATGTGCCAATTTGTCGATGATATTCATACGGTCATTGAGCTACTTCGTCAGCGAAATGATTTAAAGATTATAGAAGAAAAAGATTACATTACTAATGTAAAAGCAAGTGGATATCGTTCTTATCATGTAATTATTGAATATCCTGTTGCAACGATTAAAGGCGAAATGAAAATTTTAGCTGAAATTCAAATTCGTACATTGGCGATGAACTTTTGGGCATCAATTGAGCATTCATTAAATTATAAATATAAAGGTGAGTTTCCTGAAGAAATTATGAAGCGCTTGCAGTTTGCAGCAGAAGCCGCATTTCGTTTAGATGAAGAAATGTCGCTTATTCGAAATGAAATTCATGAAGCACAGCAATATTTTACAGAGTATAAAGAGTTAACGAAGCCGAACGTAGAATCTGATGAGGAGAAAGGGGATCAATCGTCATGATGAGATTCGCTATTCAATCTAGAAACGACCAAACATCAAACGAACTAGCAGAGCGAGCGATTACGCATTTAACTGATTTTGGTTTAGAATTAAATGAAGAAAAGCCGGATATTGTGTTATCAATTGGTGGAGATGGGACATTACTTCATGCATTCCATCGTTACACACATATGTTATCTGAAGTTGCTTTTGTAGGCATTCATACAGGACATTTAGGTTTTTATGCAGATTGGCAACCAGAAGAATTAGAAAAGCTAGTCATTGCGATTTCGAAAAAGGAGTTTCGTGCGATTGAATATCCGCTTCTTGAAGTGACGATTAACTATCAAAATTCAGACGAGAATTTTACATACCTTGCGCTGAATGAATCGACGGTTAAATCACCTGAAGTCACACTTGTGATGGACGTCGAATTAAATGGACGACGTTTCGAACGTTTCCGCGGAGATGGTCTTTGTGTATCAACACCGTCGGGTAGTACAGCGTATAACAAGGCGCTAGGCGGTGCGATTTTGCACCCATCATTAGAAGGTTTCCAAATTACAGAGATGGCTTCGATTAACAATCGTGTATTCCGTACAGTTGGTTCATCGCTTATTTTGCCGGCACATCATACATGTGTTTTAAAGCCCGTTCAGGCGGAAGACTTTATGGTAACGGTAGACCATGTACAATTACTACACAAAAATGTAAAATCAATACAATATCGTGTCGCAGAAGAAAAAGTACGTTTTGCTCGATTTAAAGCATTCCCATTCTGGCAACGTGTACATGATTCATTCATCGATAGCGATTTAAAGGATTAATATGACAGAACAACGATATTCGATTCAATTTCAAGCAACAAAAGAAGAGCTTCTACGCGAGGCTCTTTCTTCTTTTGGAATTTCTAAAAAAGGATTAACAGCGATTAAACATCGCGGTGGACAATTACTTGTCAATAACGAAGAAAAGACAGTGCGACATATGCTATCGGTAGGCGACCTCGTGACGATTTATTTTCCTTTAGAACAGCCGAGTGAACATATTCAACCGAGTTCAAAGTCACTCGATATTGTGTATGAAGATGCAGAAATTATCGTCTTAAATAAGCCAGAGGGACTTGCGACCATCCCTTCTTATTTACATCAGGAGGATAGTGTCGCAAGTCGTTTAGTGCATTATTTTCAGAAGAAGAACATTGCGTCAACGGTACATATTGTAAACCGTTTAGACCGTGATACTTCAGGATTAATGTGTGTTGCAAAGCACAGCTACATTCATTACATTCTATCTGAACGTCAAAAAAAGCATGAGATTCATCGTGAATATGAAGCAATTGTGGAAGGACATGTCGAGCAAGATCAGGCAGAAATTATTGCACCAATTGCTCGAAAAGAGGCGAGCATGGTGGAACGTACAGTTTCAGAGCATGGTCAATACGCACATACGGCTTATACTGTTCTAAAACGATTTACAAAAGAGGGACAGCCGATGACGCACGTTCGATTAAAGCTTTATACAGGACGTACACATCAAATTCGTGTCCATATGGCATCGATCGGTCATCCACTTGTTGGGGATGAATTATATGGTGGAAGCACAGTCTTTTTATCGCGGCAGGCGTTGCATTGTGTCTATGTATCACTTGCGCATCCGATTACGAACGAGCCGATTATATTTGAAGCTGTATTACCAGCTGAAATCGCTCAACTAAAAGGAGAGTAAATGATGAAAAAGAAAATAAGTTTACTAATTGTTAGTTTATGTCTTGTTGGAGTTGCTTTCTTCATCGCACAAAACAAGACAGCTGCTGAACCTGAAAAGAATGGCTATGAACCAGAATCCCAAGGTGACTTGATCTTTTCGATTTTGAAGTAACCAAAGAGAAGCAGAGGAATTTCCTCCGCATCTCTTTTTTTATTGATTTTTAACAGAACCGTAAGCTGTTTTGGCTTCGAATAATAAGTGAATAAAGCTTTCAAAATAAGGTACAAATTGTTCTGTTCGTAGCAATTGTAATACTTCCTCTTTTGTCGCAAAATGTGCTTCTTGCACTTCATCTTCTTGTAGTTGTAATGTGTGAACATCTACAAATGATTCAATAATATAGTAATCATCAAAACCACGTGTGAAGTTCATCGTTAATTGAGGACGCATCTCTGAAAAATCATACATAATACCAAGCTCCTCATACAATTCACGCTCCGCTGCTTGTTGGCTTGTTTCGCCTACAAGTGCTGCGCCACCGCAACTTACATCATACAGATTAGCCCAACTATTTTTAGTTTTGTGTCGTTGTTGAATAAGTAATTCACCACGTTCGTTAAAAATACAGACATGAATGACCATGTGTAAATCTTCCGGTGGAAGTGGGTCACCGCGCCTTACTTGTCGGTGTTGCTTTATACGATCTCGATTATAAATATCAAAAAATTCTTCCATGATGTTCCACCTCTCGTATTCGCACTTCTATTTTGAAATGATTACAATAATGAAAAGGGTATAACATGTAGTATAGAGGTTTCACGGTGATTTTCATAAGAAAAGGAGTTGGCACACATGGAGAATCCATTCCAGTGGGAGCATGACAAAGCCATGCAGTACAACGAAACAATTCGAAAACGTATTTTAAACTATGCATCGATTTTTGAAGTGATGCAAGATATTGTTGTAACCGATTGTCGAGAAGTTCATTCCGTCGCCATTGTTGGTGCTGGTGGAGGACAGGAACTGAGTACACTCATTGATGTTTTACCGAAAGCATGTTATTTCGCAATTGATCCATCAGAAAAAATGCTTGAACTTGCGAAATATCGTCTAATACAAGAAGGGAAAGAAGCAGATATTCAGTACATTGCAAAACCTTTCCATGAAGTAGAGGTGGATGCAGTCGATCTTATCACCTGTCATCTCGTTCTCCACTTTTTACAGACAGACGACGAAAAACGTCAATTGATTCAAGCGATTTCCGCGCGTTTAAAAGTAGGGGGTACACTATTCTTATCGAGTATAAATGGGAAGATTGGTCGTGCAGATTTTGAACAACAACTCGATGTTTGGCGTGTAGGCATGTTACGAAAAGGCGCAGCGGAGAAAGAGTGGGAGAAGTTTCGTGCGTCAATTGGCGAGCAGTTAGTGCCTATTACAGATGAAGAAGTTGTAGCATTACTCCAGCAGTACGGCTTATCACTTCTTTATCATTATGAAAAAACACATGTTATCACTGCTTCTTACTATGTGAAAATTCGATAACCATTTGAGCAAAAAATCTTATTTTATTGTGAACATAAAGTAAAGGTTCTTTTTTTATTGGCTTAATGGTTGAGAAGTAGTAGAGAGCAGTGATAGTATAGATAGTTGTGGATGTTTGAAAAAAAGGTTCACATTTTCTATTTAAAGCACTATTATTAGTAAGTGCTTTAAAAAAGGCACATTTATGAAGATTGGTTCTGATACATTTAGACTTCCTCGAAATCTAAATGAATCTTCATAAACAAATAACAAGAGCCCGAGAGGAGGGGACATGCATGATGGACGAAAAAATGGAAAAAGATGAAGTGCAATACGATGAAGAACATTTACGTGACTTGTTGCAAACAGGTGAGACAGATGCTTTTCGTGAGGAGTATTTAGCGCTGCATCCATATGATCAGGCACAGTTTTATGAGAAGGTGGGCCCAGATATACGACAGATTATCTATCAATACTTGTCCCCGAAAGAGATGTCAACGGTGTTCGAGGCTTTAGAGTTAGATGATGAAAACTACTTACCTTTCATTGATGAGATGGAAAGTACGTATGCAGCTCAGATGATTTCAGAGATGTATACGGATGACGCGGTAGACGTATTAAATGAATTAGGACAAGATCGTGTTAGCCATTTCTTAAAAATAATGGACCAAAAATCAGCGGAAGACATTCGCGATTTATTATACTACGAAGAACATACAGCAGGTTCGATTATGACGACGGAATATGTAAGTATTCCAGCGAATTCAACCGTTCGCTCTGCGATGAATATTTTGCGTAATGCAGCACCAGATGCCGAAACCATCTACTATATTTTCGTTGTGGATGATGCTAATCATTTAGTAGGCGTTATTTCTTTACGAGATTTAATTATTGCAACAGAAGATACACTCATTCACGATATTATGAATGAGCGTGTCGTAAGTGTGAATGTAACGGATGACCAAGAAGATGTTGCACAAGTAATGAAAGACTATAACTTCTTAGCAGTTCCCGTTATTAATTCACAAGGTGAAATGCTTGGAATTATTACAGTCGATGATATTATCGACGTTATCGATGAAGAGGCGAGTGAAGACTACTCAAAACTGGCCGGTGTTTCGGATATGGATACATTCGATACGAATCCATTCCAAGCGGCTAAAAAGCGTTTACCATGGCTTGTAATTTTACTATTATTAGGTATGTTAACAGCGAATTTAATTGATTTATTCACCGTTACATTAGAAAAAGTAGCTTTACTGGCTGCTTTCATTCCACTAATTGGCGGTACTTCAGGTAATAGTGGTACACAAGCATTAGCGGTAGCTGTACGCGGTATTGCGACAGGTGATGTAGAAGAAGAAAGTAAGATGAAGTTATTAGTGCGTGAAGGTTTAACAGGTGTCATTATGGGAATTGTTTGTGGGATTGTAGCCTTTTTAATCGTCTATTTATGGCAAAGTGAAGCGCTACTTGGTTTATTAGTTGCAACAGCGATTGCTTGTTCAATCTTTGTCGCAACAGTAGCAGGTTCGATTATTCCATTATTAATGCATCGTTTAAAAATTGACCCAGCAGTAGCTTCTGGTCCATTCATTACAACATTAAATGATATTACATCCATCTTAATTTATTTAGGTATTGCGACTGTATTTATCGATAGATTAATGTAATCAAAAAAGTGGAGAGTCGCAATAGCTTGCGATTCTTCACTTTTTTATATTAAAGGTTGAAAACACAGAAAATTTAATTCTTCATGTGTTAAAAATATAATAATCGGGTATTAGTTTGTAAGAAGGAGGAGATAGGTATGGGCTATATTCTACCAATTACACCGTATCAGTCTATACAATATGCGAACATTCAAAGGGCTAGTTTGTCAGAACCTTATGGACAAATTATGGCTGTAGAGATAGTTCGAAAGCAAACACGTTCTGAAAAAAGTCGTGAGCGAACTATGGATCGTATTTTTGAAGAGACGGAAAGAGAGACGGAACGTGAACAGGATGTATTACCGTTTCCGCCTATGAAACCTGTGCTTATTAAAAAACCTGAAGAAAAAACAATTGCTGAAATTACAGGGAAGGGATACATTGTGAGTACCTATGCTTAATATAAATGAATATGCGAAAAAATAAGCATGCCGTGGACACTGAAAAGTGTACATGACATGCTTATTTGTTTTATAAACGTTTTTCCATTGCGCGATATGGAATACCACCATCAATAAATTCAGGTGATGTCACATGATAGTCCATTTTCTCATAAAAAGGAACTGCATGTGTCTGTGCGAAGATTTTAATCGTTTGGATATGGACTGACTCTGGAAGTTGTGTGACGTAACCTTCTAATTTTTGCATCATACGTACACCCACTTGTTGTCTTCTGAAAGCAGGTAATACGCAAATGCGGTCGACTTTTGCGATTGATGAATCAATCAGACGGACGCGACCAGCAGCAATCGGTTGTCCTTCGTGGTAGGCAACAATGTGCTGAGATTCATCATCATATTCATCGCGTTCTAAAGGAAGAGGAATTCCCTGTTCCTTTACAAATACTTCTTGTCGAACAAAGAACGCATCTTCCAATTCTTTATCTGTATGAACCAGTGTAACGGTAATGTTTGTTACCATGAATTAGTCCTTTTGTAGACGGAATGTTTCGTACACAGTCCAAGAGCCATTTTCAAGTTGATAAAGTAAGTGAATGCGATCAATTTCTTCAGAGAAATTGATTTGTGTCATACGTAATTGTCCATAAATATCTTCTAATTCATCTGCTGTAATACCTTGTGCTAACGTAATATGAGGTACATATTGATACTGTGCAGGTCCACCGAAGTCTTCAACATGTAGTGCTTTGTTTAAATCATAAAGTGCTTCATCTGCATCTACTTTTAAATAGATGACATTATTAATCGGTTTAAACGTACCCACTTTTGGAACGGATATATGAAATGCCTTTGCATCTTTTGTTACATCAAATAAACGATTCGCTACTTCTTTTAGTCCTGCTTCATCCGTCTCTACTTCCCCGCGAAGCGTAATGTGAGGTGGAATTTGAGCGTAGTGTGAATCGTAACGCATGCGATAACCATTTGCAAAATCTTGAACTTCCTTAGAAGGAAAAGCAACAATACCATATTTCATAATAACTACCTCCATTAACATATTTATATAGTTAGTATAGCAAATGATGAAGGAAAATAGCTGAAATGCGACACACTATTTATGAAAAATTCGCATAATCGCATTTGGAAGGTCTGGTTTCCACGTTTTCCAGGTATGATTTCCTTCTAATTCGACATAATTATAATCAATTTTTCGTTGATGAAGTGCATTTTTTAATGTACGGTTTGGAGTTAAAAAGTCTTTAATCTGTCCATCTTTTGTATGTACTTCATATTCTCCTGTACCAATTGCATGATAAATATGATAATCAATACCTTCTGGAATATTTTGAACATAATGAAGCACTTCATCTGTAATCTGAGGTGAATGTAAAATGGCTTGTTGGAAAACTTCTGGGTAACGAATTAAACCAAGTAATGATACAGTTGCAGCTTGAGAGTCACCCATTAAAATATGTTCATCTGCTACATCGGATACAGCGTAATGTTCTTGTAAATAAGGTATCAATTCATGTGCTAAAAAAGTAAGGTAAGCTTCATGTTTTTTACCGCTTGGCATATATTTTTCACGTCTGTCTTCTACACTTTTATAAGGAATACCCACAACGACATGTTCATCAATATCACCATCTTCAATTTTTTCGTCTAAAATACGCGAAAGACTACCTAGTTGAAAATAATCATTGCCATCTGAAGCAATAGCTACAGGATATGACAACATTGGTGTGAAATCAGCTGGTGTATAAATTAATAACTTTAATTCCTCTTGTAAAGCGTCACTAAAAAATAATTCGGTCGTAATAGAACCCATATCCTAAAAAGCACTCCTTTAATAATTTGTAGGGAAATTGTATCATAGAAGAAGATGACTTTCATCAAGTTCAGATTAACAAGAGAGAAGGTAATAGAAATGAACCGAAAACAACCTGTTTTATCGGCAGACGTATCCATCGCTGCACGTGCAGCACTAGAACGTCGTGGTGTTACACTAATGGATATCGCAGAAATTGTATATGAGATGCAATATACATATAATGAAGGATTAACATTAGAACGCTGTGTAGAGGCAGTAGATAAAGTACTTCGAAAACGTGAAATTCAATATGCATTATTAGTAGGTATTGAATTAGATGAACTAGCTGAGAAAAAGCAATTATCACAACCACTACAACAAATTATTGAAACAGACGAAGGGTTGTTTGGTGTAGATGAAACTATCGCACTTGGCGCTGTTTTAACATATGGTAGTATTGGTGTAACAACGTATGGACATTTGGATAAACATAAAATTGGTGTTATTAAAAAATTAGATACAAAAGCAGGAGAAGGCGTGCATACATTTTTAGATGATTTAGTTGGTGCCATTGCAGCAGCTGCTTCATCTCGTTTAGCGCATCGTATTCGCGATGAAGAAGAAGCCGCTCTTCTTATTATGGAGTAACGTTCGTGTTGTTCATTGTGATTAGTATTATTATTCTACTCATGATTGTTGTGGTGTATATGCGTAAGCTAGCACCACAGCAAGAACAATACATCATTGGTGAAAAAGTAGAAGTCGTTAGCGTGATGGATGGCGATACAATGAAAGTGCGTTATAACGGACAAATAAAAAAAGTGCGTTTTTTATTAATTGATACACCAGAAATGTACCACAAGCGTATTGGAGAGCAGCCTTTTGCAAGAGAAGCACAACAGTTAAGTCGTATACTCATACAAAATGCACAAGTTGTCTCTATTATGTTTGATCGGAATGAAGAGAGAGAAGATCGCTATGGTCGTTTACTTGCATATGTCTATGCGGATGGACAGTCCATACAAGAATTATTACTTCGTTCAGGTTATGCTAGAGTGGGGTATGTTTATACCAAACAAGCACAATATGTCGATGAATTTTATGCCTTTCAAGAAGAAGCAAAACAGGCGAAAAGGGGAATTTGGCGATATGCAGGTTATGTAACAAAGAAGGGATTTCATGCAGAGGCGATTCCGCATTGGCAACCTGGGAAACAGGTAGAATCCGTTCAATTAGTAACAGAACCTAATTTATTAGCACATCAGATTAAAGGAAATATTAATCCGAAGGGCGAAAAGAGATATTATAAGCCAGGCGATCCAAATTATGATCAGGTGAACCCTGAACAATTATTTATGTCTGAAGAAGAGGCGAAGGCGGCAGGGTTTATTCGCGTTTTTCGTCCTTAATCAAGGGAATGGACAAAGGGGTGAAAGAATGACGAAAATTTATATTGCAAGACATGGTGAGACAGATTGGAATCGAGCTGGAAAATTACAAGGTGCAACCGATGTACCTTTAAATGAAGAGGGGCGTAAACAAGCAGTAGCATGCGGTAAGTTTTTTGAAGACATTGCCATTCAAGCAATTTTTACAAGCCCACTACAACGTGCAAGTGAAACAGCGAAAATCATTAATGAACAATTACATCTTCCATTAATCCAAATTGATGCTTTTCGTGAGCGAACATTTGGAGCGGCAGAAGGGATGACTTATGAAGAACGCTCTAAAGTGTACCCGCGAAAAAATTATCCGAATCAAGAAAGTTTTAAAGCGTTTCGAAAAAGATTAGTACGTGGATTACAAGAAATTTATGAAGCTTATCCAGATGAAGATGTCGCATTAATTGCACATGGTGCAGTCATTCATACATTATTTCAAATTGTTCAAAATGCGGATTTCTTTCCACAACATGCGCGTTTATCGAATGGTGGCGTAAGTACGATTTATTCAAAAGGTGGCGAATGGTGGTTAGAAGCTTATAATGATACACATCATTTACCTGAAAATACTATATAGTTATAAAGAGTTCAAATGTTCTTGAAATATAATATTTGAACTCTTTTTTAACGATATAAAGCCAATCTTTAATGTAAATTATGAATATTTTGTAAATTTTAAAATTGATAAAATCATGTACTTAAAAAGAAAAAATGCTATTTTAATAGAAAAAAATCATTTTTGTGAACGCTTTTGTTACAGTAATGTAAATATTCCATTAAGTAATGTAAATTTCAGCGTTTTTTATCTAAAAAATTGTTAATATGATGGAGAAATACAAGCAAGACTAAACACATATATGTTTTCAGGAGGAATTTATGTTTAATCGTAAAAAAGATGATCCGTTTTTCAATATTTTGTTAAAGATTGCTGAGAATGTGCAAGTAGCCATGCACTATGCAAATGATTTCCGAATCAACTCGTTAGAAGATTTAGCTGAAATCAGCGTACAAATGAAAAAATATGAAACAGACGGAGATAAATTAATTCACGAATTAATCGTTATGTTAAATAAATCGTTCATGACACCTATTGAACGTGAAGATATTTTAGCTCTAGCTAATAGTATGGATGATGTGTTAGATGGAATGGAAGAATGTATCGCACACTTTGATATGTTCTCGTTAGTAGACATTGACGATTCAATGAATACATTCATGAGTTATATTATGTTATCATCTGATGAAATCGTAAAAGCAATGCAAAAACTACAAATGAAAAAATTAGTAGATATGCGTGAAAATGCGATTCTAATTAAAGATTACGAAAGCAAATGTGATGATGTACTACGTGTATCAATCAAACAACTATTCTTACACGAACAAGATCCAATTCGAATTATTATGTTCAAAGATATTTACGAACAATTAGAAGATATCGCGGATGATTGCCAAAACGTTGCAAACACGATGGAAACAATCATTATGCGAAATGCATAGGTAGGACGGTAAACTATGGATACAATTGTTATTTTAACCATACTCGTTGTCATCTTTGCATTAGCATTTGATTTTATTAATGGTTTCCATGATACAGCGAATGCGATTGCGACATCTGTCTCGACGCGTGCTTTAAAACCAAAAACAGCTGTATTAATGGCTGCAATTATGAACTTTGTTGGTGCGATTACTTTCGTAGGGGTAGCCAAAGCGATTACCAAAGATATTGTCGATCCATTTACTTTAGGGAATGGTACACTTGTTATTTTAGCAGCGCTTATCTCAGCGATTGCTTGGAACTTAATTACATGGTACTTCGGTATCCCATCAAGTTCTTCACATGCAATTATCGGTTCGATTGCAGGGGCAGCAGTTGCAGCTGGTGGTTGGGCAATTTTAAACTATGAAGGATTTATTAAAATCCTTCAAGCATTAATTCTATCCCCATTCATTGCAATTACAGTCGGTTTCCTTGTGATGAGTCTATTTAAAATTTTGTTTAAAAACTTTAATCTATATAAAACAAATAAAGGCTTCCGTTCTGTTCAAATTGGTACAGCGGCTTTACAAGCATTCACACATGGTACGAATGATGCGCAAAAAGCAATGGGTATTATCACAATGGCTTTAATTGCAGCTGGTTGGCAAACAACAGATGAAGTACAAGGTTGGGTTCGTTTTGCCTGTGCTTTAGCAATGGGTCTAGGTACATCAATTGGTGGTTATAAAATTATTAAAACAGTTGGTGGTAAGATCATGAAAATTCGTCCAGTAAATGGTGTAGCAGCTGACTTATCTTCTGCTTCAATCATCTTTGGTGCGACATTAATTCACTTACCAGTATCAACAACACATGTTATTTCTTCTGCAATCATGGGTGTTGGTGCAGCGCAACGTGTAAAAGGTGTTAAATGGGGTGTAGCACGTAAAATTGTTTTAACGTGGATTATTACGTTACCAATTTCAGCACTATTTGCAGGCGTAGTTTATTTTATATTAGACATGTTCTTCTAAATTTATATGATATGAGGCTAGGAATTTTCCTAAGCCTCTTTTTTTATTTTAGACATCTGATTGACACATTCACGTTATAAAGTATGAATTGTACAGGTCATGTACAATGTATAAAGAAAGGGGTTCGTTATGTCCATTTTACTTGATTCGATTCAATCGAATGCATTTTTAAGTCAGTTGTTACAAACGTCATCTACGTCAACTGCTGATTCAACATCGTTTTCTGTTTCAACAGAAGGAACTACAGACTTTGCTGAGTTGTTATTAAAGCAATTAAGTAGCGTGACAACTTCTAATGATTCAAGTGCCCTCCAACAACAACTTGTCCAATTAGAAGAACAACTTGGTCAAACAACACAAACACAAAGTACAACAACAAATGCAACAAAAGAATTGATTCAGTTAATGACAGCTACAGCACAACTTGCGATGATACAGACGCTTGCATCGCAAACAGATTCATCTTCTTCGTCCAAAGAAGATGAGGCAGTTGAAAATACTGCACAGTCTAATCCAGTAGCCACTCAGTCGGCTGCTCTAAACCAAACATCGCTTTTTTAATTCATTTTAGATTTCTCCCAATCTAAATAAAAAAACGAATTGTACATTCAATTGTACAGTTCGTTTTTTCATGTAGACAAAATAAAAAGAGCGGGGGCTCATCAAACTTTCCCCGCTCATCTTGAAGTCTTTTTCCAGCAATCCGTGCTGTTATGAAAAAGACTTTTGTTATTCTACAAGAGAATAACGATAGGTTTGGCACCTAGTAATTCATTATACGTGTTTTTAATAAATTGTCTAGCATTCATTTTGCTAATGGAATAAACCAGATTCTTTTGACTTTTTGAGTAGATGTGCAGTTCCACGATTAACAGGATTTTTGAACAGAGCACCAATGATTAAGAATGCAACTGCAATCCCAATAAGAACAGTCATATCTAATGCGACCTTTGACCAAATAATACCTGCCACAGCTTCACGTACCATTTCAATTGCATAGGTGAAAGGAAGGAAAGGATTAATGATTTGGAAGAATTTTGGTAGTAATACAACTGGATATGTTCCGCCAGCACCTGCTAATTGTAGAACGAGTAATACAATGGAAAGTGCCTTTCCGACATTATTAAATAGTGATACAAGTGTATAAACAATTGTCATGAATACCATACTAATGAATACACAGAACAAGATAAAGAATAATGGTGAAACAGGTTGAACACCGATAATTAAAATTGTACCGCTCGACATAACGAGCGCTTGACAAATACCAATCACCCAGAAAATTAATAATTTACCGAAGTAAATCTCGCTATATTTATAGTTTTCTGGTTTTTTTACATTGACACTTAGGAGGGACATGAGTAAGAGTCCACCTACCCAAAGTGAAAGAACACCGTAGAATGGCGTCATACCAGTTCCATAATTCTTAACAGGGAATACAGCATTTTCTTTTAATTGAATTGGTTCTTCAAAGAAAGATTTTTCTTTATTTGGATTGTTTAATAGTAGTTTAATTAATTTATTTATATCCACTTTGTCATCGAACTGACGAAGCTTCCCTGCGAGTTCATCCACTTTCGATTTTAAAAATGGATATTTTCCAAGTGCATCGTTTAAAGCAGTCTGTCCAGTATTAACATAACCACTTGTTTCATCTAAAACAGATTGTGCTTTTGGTAATGATACTTGTAATTCTGTCAACATACTTTGTGCTTGTGTTAATGTTTGCTTTGCATTTGCAAGTTCTTTTTTGATATCCGGAGAAATCGTATTTTGATAAGAACGAATAAATTGATTCATTTCGGAAGTAATACGTTGTGCTAAAGCATCTAATTCTTTTTGAGCAGTTTGAATGTTATTTTTAGCTGTGCTTACATCTGCATCAAGTGTACGAATATTACGTTGTGTACTTTGTAAACTTGCTTTTGTCGCGCGAATGTCCTTAATAGCAGGTGTTAAAGTAGCATTTGCTTCGTTTAACTTGTTCGCTTGGTTGAATCGTTTGATGGTCAAAAGTGCGCTCTCGATTGAAGTTAACCGATTAATGGATTGTGTTGTTTGTTCCATAATTGCATTTTGCTTTTGGACAAGTCCAGATGTATCAATAGACCTTTGTTCAATCGTCTTTCGAATATTACGTATTTCTTGCATGGCGCTTTGTAATGTTTTTAAATCCTGTTCAATACGAGGCTCTAAAGTATCCATCGCTTTTTGTGCAGTTGTTACATATGTCATGGCCGTAGTAACTGTATTTAAGCCCTCAGTTGTTGTTTGTGCAGCCTCAGGTATTTTCGCTTTGGCTTCTTTTAACATTTGATCAGCAGTATTGGCAGTCTTTTTAGCACCTAATAATTCTTTATGAATACCTGGTAAGTCTTTTTCAAGTTGAAAAATGAATTTTTCAAAGTTTTGAATATCAGGTAAGTTTTTTTGAATGTCAATTCCTAATTTGTTATAAAGTTCGAAAATAGTCCCATTAACTGTTCCAACGAATTTGCTACTCATGGTCGTAACAAGCATAGAAGCTCCACGATCTGTAATTTTAGGTGCGATGGAATTAATTTTTTCATTCACATAGTACTCCATTTGAGCTTTTTGAGGAGAGTCATTTGTGATGGTACTTAACTTTTTCGAAAAGTCTTTAGGAACGACGATAACAGCAAATAAATCCCCATTTCTTAATTCGTCCATAGCCTTATCTTTATTTAAAAATTGCCAATCCATTTCTTTATTTTTCTTTAGGTTGGCTACAAGGTCATCCCCTGCTCTGACAGATTGATTCTCAATCTTGCCTCCTTCATCCTCATTGACAATACCTACAGGGATATTCTTAGTATTGCCATAAGGGTCCCAGGATGCAGCAATGTTTAACCATGCATATAGCGATGGAAGAACGATTAAACCGACAATAATAGCGGCTGAAACCCAATTAGTTAGTAAGTGGTGCATATCATTTTTAAAGATTCCCCAAATTTTTTTCATACGAATCCCCCTTTGTAAAAATTTACCCAAATTCGTGAACATTGAAGCAGTAACTTATACAATGATATACTAAAACCACATATTTTAGGAAATTAAAGGAGGAAATGAGAATGACCAATGTAACAGCAGAAGAAATCCATCAAATCATTCAAAAGCAAAATACTTATTATAGTTCAGGAGAAACTAGAACGCTGGCTTTTCGAAAACAGCAATTAAAGGCATTAAAAGCGAGTATTTCAAAATACGAAAAAGAAATCAAACAAGCGTTGTATAAGGATTTACGTAAGAGTGAATTTGAAGCTTTTACAACAGAGATTGGCATTATTTATTCGAGTATTAGTCATGCTTTGAAGTATTTAGAAGAATGGATGCATCCAGTTAGTGTTCCAACACCTGTTCAATTTCAGCCAGGTAAAAGTATGATTGTTCATGATCCATATGGTGTTACATTAATTATTGGTCCATTCAACTATCCGTTCCAACTTGTAATGGAACCACTAATTGGTGCAATCATTGGTGGGAATACAGCTGTTGTGAAGCCATCGGAATCAGCAGTAGAGACATGTAAGATTATTCGCACGATTTTAGAAGAAACATTTAGACCAGAATATATCGCGGTTGTAGAAGGGGAAAAAGAGGAGACGAATGCACTGATTCATGCACCGTTTGATTTTATCTTCTTTACAGGAAGTGTAGCTGTTGGGAAAATTGTAGCGAAGGCAGCTGCGAATCGTTTAACACCACATGTTCTTGAACTTGGCGGTAAGAGCCCTGTAATTGTTGATCAAACAGCAAATTTAGAAGTGGCAGCAAAACGTGTCGTATGGGGTAAATTCGTCAATGCAGGTCAGACATGTATCGCACCAGATTATGTTTTTGTTCATGAGTCCGTAAAAGCGCCTTTCATTCGTCAAATTAAAAAAGTATTAAGTAAATTTTATGGTTCAAATCCACAACAAAGTAAAGATTTTGGTCGTATTATTAATACACGTCAGTTTGACCGATTAAATGGTTTATTACAACAACATCGTAGTGACATTTTATTCGGCGGTGAAACAGATCGCGAAGATTTATATATGGCACCAACAATTTTACAAGATATCACATGGGATTCTCCAATTATGCAAGACGAAATTTTCGGCCCGATTTTGCCAATTCTTGTTTATACAGATTTAACACATCTCATACATCAAATTAATCGTCGACCTAAACCATTAGCTGCTTATTTCTTCTCTGAAACTGAAAAAGCGATTCAATATTTCTTAGATGAATTAGCATTTGGTGGTGGCTGTATTAATGAAACCATTATGCACGTTGCATCGTGGCACCTTCCGTTCGGTGGTGTTGGCGAATCAGGTGTTGGGAATTATCATGGTAAGGCTAGTTTTGAAGCATTTACCCATCAAAAATCAGTACTAAAACGTTCATCTAAATTAGCAAATAACTTGTTGTATCCACCATATAAACAAAAAGCAACACTCGTAAAAACTATTTTAAGATAAAAAATCGAGCCTGGGACAGAACAAAATAATATGTTTCAAATACGAATAATCAAATCAATTGAACGCGTAGAAAACGACTCCTGCGAGAATAGCGTGAGCTAAAAACCCCACAGGAATGAAGTGACGAGGAGTTTGAAGCCGTGCCCGAACGCTACGTAATGTAGTGGGGCAGGGTTTGCAACAGGACGTTGCGTTCTTTTCTTACCTACCTCTATTCATTTTTCGAAGCGAAAATTGATCTGAATGAACAAATCCCGTATGATTTTTCGAATCATACGGGATTTGTTATGTTGAAAATACTTTTGTCTCAGGCTCTTTTTTATACTTCGTTTTGTTGTGCGAGCGGTAATGTAATCGTAATGGTCGTTCCGAAATCTGGTTCACTGGTTACATGAATCTTTCCCTTATGTTCTTGAATAATATCATAAGTTACCATCATGCCAATACCATTCCCTTGATCTTTTGTTGTAAAGAAGGGTTCGAACATTTTTTCAACGGTTTCTTTGGACATACCACAACCGCTATCAGAGATGACAAGTTGTACAGATTGTTCTTCAATGATGCTGCTTGAAACGATTATATTCCCATTTGTACCAATAGCCTCTAAAGCATTTTTAAAAATATTAATAAATACTTGACGCAATTTATTTGGATAGCCATGGATAACAGCAGGTTGATCGTTCAAGTGAGATTCTAAATCAATTTCATTAGCATGCATATTTGGTTTAAAGAATAATAGCATAGCTCTTAAAATTTCTTGTACGTCAAAAACTTCTTTTTCAGTATCTGTTTTTTCACGAGCTAAAATTAAGAATTCATTAATGATTAAATCAATTCGCTTAATTTCTTCGTCAATTAAGCCATAAAAGTAGGCATGTGGAGAATCTTTATCTTGTTGCATCATCTGCGTAAAGCCTGAAATAACCGTTAATGGATTTCTGATTTCATGTGCTACAGTTGCAGCCATGCCTTGAGCAAAATCGAGCTTTTCAGATTGTACGAGCAATCTCTCAGCTTCTTTACGATAAGAAATATCACGCGTAATAACAGATGTAGCGATAATTTCACCATCATGGTTGAAAATCGGAGATAATGTCACTTCCGCATCAAATAATGTACCATCTCGACGCATATCAACAGTTTCGAGTAAATCAAAACTTTCACCATTCAGCATGCGTGCCATTCGATCGCGTGATTCTTCAAATTGTCCTGTTGGTACCATTGGCAGTTGTTTACCAATACACTCATTCATATCCCAACCGTATAACTTTTCAAAAGCAGGATTAACTGCAATAACGTCATTATTCAAATCAAATACAGCCATACTATCTTTTGCATTTTCAAAAAATAGTTTTAAATACCCTTCTTTTGATAAGAATTCCTGTTCTATTTGATCGTTTTTTGTTTCGATATTTCGGTAAGAAATACTAAAATAGTACCCTTGAATAAGGCTTGTCGCACATAAAAATGCGAGTATAATCAATAATACAACTAAATTCGTTTGTCCGAATGTTTCCATTAGTGTTGGATATTGTGCATATATCAACCAACCTATTTCAGCTGCAAAGACGACCATAATCGCCGCATTCAAGTAGGCTGATTGATAAATTGAGACAATAAAAAGTCCTAAAACTGGTAGAATACATGAGTAAATATTTTGAGATTCATAAATTGTATGTACGAGTAGAACATTAATTGTCATAACAATAAAGCCGCAAACGACTAAATCGTTCACGCGAAGTTGATAAAGTAAATACGCTGTGGCGCAAAGCATGAGAGAGAGCCAGGGAAAGCTATGAAGCCCCTTAGCAAATCCAGTTGCCATTAGAACCGTATATAGAAAAATACTTGTCATAATAATAAATAACACAATTTTATTCCGTTTACGTAAACTAGAAGTAGTGTGCTTCATATGAAAAAACACCTCGAATCGATTAATACATCTATCATACAGTATTTGACGGTGTCGGAAAATGTCATATTCTGATATTATGGAATAAATATAAGAGGGGGCTTTCTAAATTGAGTATTTTTAATGAGACTGAAACAATTGCTTTACTAGAAAAACTAACGAACACACCGAGCCCTACTGGGTACACGAAAAAAATCATGCAAGTGATGGCGACAATTTTCGACGAAATCGGTGTTCCTTATACACGAACGAATAAAGGCGCATTAATTGTGACACTGAAAGGTGAGAACGATGAACGTCATCGTTTATTAACAGCACATACAGATACACTAGGTGCTATGGTAAAAGAAGTGAAGTCTTCAGGTCGCTTATCTTTATCGATGATTGGCGGATTTAATTGGAATGCAGTAGAAGGTGAGTATTGTACAATTCATACAGCGTCTGGCGAAGAAATTCGTGGAACGATTTTAATGCACGAAACATCTGTACACGTATATCGCGGTGCAAGTAGTTTACCACGCGATGAAAAACATATCGAAGTACGTGTAGATGCTAGAGTGAAAAATGCAGACGATACGCGCGCACTTGGAATTGAAGTAGGTGACTTTGTCTCATTCGACAATCGTTTTGAACAAACAGATACAGGCTTCATTAAAACACGTCATTTAGATGATAAAGCGAGTACGACATTATTAATTGAACTGGTAAAGTATGTACATCAAAAACAAATCACATTACCTTATACAACACATATTTATATTTCAAATAATGAAGAAATTGGTTATGGTGGTAATTCAAATATTCCAGAAAAAACAGTCGAGTACATTGCAGTTGATATGGGGGCAATTGGTGACGGGCAACAAACAGATGAATACACAGTATCCATCTGCGCAAAAGACTCGAGTGGCCCTTATCACTATGAATTAACACAACAACTTGTGCGACTTGCAAAAGCAAATCAAATTGATTATAAGCTAGACATTTACCCTTATTATGGATCAGATGCCTCGGCTGCGATTAAAGCAGGGGCAGATGTTCGTCATGCTTTATTCGGTGCAGGTATTGAATCTTCTCATGCCTATGAGCGAACGCATATGGATTCTTTACGTCATACAGCAGATTTACTTTATGCATATGTGATGTCGCCAATGGTAGATGAAGAGGAGGAAGCATAATATGCAAGCAACACAATTATTACAATGTTTACCGATTAAAAAAATTATCGGAACATTACCAGAAAATATTAAAGATATTGCCATCGATTCACGCAATGTACAAGATAAAACCATTTTTATCTGTATTAAAGGTTATACAGTCGATGCACATGATTTTGCACAACAAGCAGTGGATCAAGGTGCAACAATTGTTGTAGTCGATCATGTACTTGATTTAACAGGGGATGTCGCACAAGTCGTTGTAGAAGACACAAGTCGCGCACTTGGTTTACTCGCAGCAAAATTCTTCGATTATCCTTCAAAAGATTTAACGATGTTTGGTGTAACAGGTACAAATGGTAAAACGTCTGTTGCGACAATGATTCAAAATGTTTTACAAGGACTAGGTGTACGTTCAGCACTATCTGGCACAATCGGTTTTAACTTGAATGGTGTTATGTACGATTCAGCGAATACAACAAGTGATGCATTGACAACACAACAAATGATTTTCCGTGCTAAAGCAGAAGGTTGTCGTGGCATGATTATGGAAGTATCTTCACATGGACTTGTATTAGGTCGTTTAGCAGGCGTTGAATTCGACGTTGCAATCTTTACAAATTTAACGCATGATCATTTAGATTTCCACGGTACAATGGAAAACTACGGTAACGCCAAAGGAATGTTATTCTCTCAACTTGGACAAGACCTTGAAAAAGATAAACATGCCGTATTAAATTCAGATGATCCATGGTCTAAAACATATGCTGGGTTAACACCTTATCCAATCTGGACATATGCGATTCATGATGACAACGCTGTATTCCAAGGATTAAATATTAAATACCATGATGAACATACAGAGTTCGATATGAAAACACCAGAAGGTACAAAACACGTCGAATTAAAGTTACTTGGTGAATTCAATGTTTACAATATGTTAGCCGCAACAGCAGCTCTTTATTGTAAAGGTTACGCATTAGATGATATTATTCAACAATTTGAACATATGATGCCGATTAAAGGACGCATGCAAAAAATTGAGACAGGCAAACTACCAATTTCAATTTTTGTCGATTATGCACATACGCCAGATGCAATTGAAAAAGCGATTACAGCAGCTATGCCATACAAAGAGAAAAAATTAATTTTTGTCATCGGTACAGGCGGTAATCGTGATAAATCAAAACGTCCAGACATGGCACGCATGGCTTCAATGGCTGATTACGTTATTTTAACAACGGATGATCCACGCTATGAAGCATATGATTCAATTGTAGGTGATTTAGAAAAAGGTATGACACATGATAACTATGCATGTATTGGTGACCGCGCAGAAGCAGTTCGCCATGCAGTAGAAATTGCGGAACCAGGTGATTTAATTTTATTCGCTGGTAAAGGTCATGAAGATTATCAAATTATTGAAGATACAAAGTATCCACATAGCGATGCAGAAATTGCGCTGATTGCAGCAAAAGAAAAATTCGGTATGTAAGATTCAAAAGAAGTTGTGGTTGAAATAAGCCACAACTTCTTTTTTAATTCGATGTGCTTTTACTTTAGGGGTTTTTCTCATATGATAATTTTGATATAATCGTAAGGTTAGAAACGTAAATAATGAACGAATCATATACAAACTCATAGGTAAGGAACGGTGATACCCGATGTAGACAAACCTTCAACCAACCATTTATGAAAATATATGATAGTAGAAGGAGCAAAATAATGAGCACAACATTAGAACAAGAAATTTTATCACGTCGTACCTTTGCGATTATCTCTCACCCCGATGCTGGTAAAACAACAATTACAGAAAAACTTTTATACTTTGGTGGCGCGATTCGTGATGCTGGTACTGTAAAAGGTAAAAAATCAGGTAAATTCGCAACATCTGACTGGATGGAAATCGAAAAACAACGTGGTATTTCGGTTACATCATCTGTTATGCAATTTGATTATGCAGATTGCCGTATCAACATCTTAGATACACCTGGACACCAAGATTTCTCAGAAGATACGTATCGTACATTAATGGCTGTAGATAGTGCGGTCATGGTTGTCGATGCAGCAAAAGGGATTGAGGAACAAACGAAGAAGTTATTCCAAGTATGTCGTATGCGTGGTATTCCAATCTTCACATTCATTAATAAATTAGACCGTCAAGGTAAAGAACCACTAGAATTAATGGAAGAATTAGAAGAAGTATTAGGCATTCAAACATATGCGATGAATTGGCCAATCGGTATGGGGAAAGAATTCTTAGGGATTTATGACCGCTACAATAATCGTATTGAACAATTCCGTACGGAAGAAGAAGATCGCTTCATTCCTTTAAATGCAGAAGGTGGAATAGATGTTGAGAACGATATGACAAAAACATCTTACTACACACAAGCTTTAGACGATATTCTATTATTAGATGAAGCTGGTAATGACTTCTCTGAAGAAGCGATTGCAAAAGGTCAATTAACACCTGTATTCTTCGGTTCAGCTTTAACAAACTTCGGAGTGCAAACATTCCTTGAAACGTACTTAAAGTTTGCGCCAGGTCCACAACCACGTTTGACAGAACAAGAAACAATTGTAGAACCAACAGATGAAGAATTCTCAGGATTCGTATTCAAAATCCAAGCCAATATGAACCCAGCTCACCGCGACCGTATTGCATTCGTTCGTATCGTATCAGGTAAATTTACGCGTGGTATGAACGTAATGATGACACGTACAGCAAAATCATTCAAAGTGACACAGGCGACAACGTTCTTAGCAGACGACCGTGAAACAGCGGATGAAGCTGTAGCGGGTGATATTATCGGTTTATATGATACAGGTAACTACCAAATTGGGGATACAATTGTCGGCGGCAAAAAGAAATTCCAGTTTGAAAAACTACCACAATTCACACCTGAATTATTCGTACGTGTAACAGCGAAAAACGTTATGAAGCAAAAGCACTTCCATAAAGGTATTGAGCAATTAGTACAAGAAGGTGCGATTCAATACTACAAAACATTACACACAGAAGATACAATTCTTGGTGCAGTTGGTCAATTACAATTTGAAGTATTTGAAAATCGTATGAAGAATGAGTATAACGTAGATGTGGTTATGCAACCAATCGGTTCGAAAATTGCCCGTTGGATTGAAAATGAAGAAGACGTAAAAGACTCAATGACAGGTCCACGTAGTATGCTTGTAAATGATCGTTTTGGTAATAAGGTATTCTTATTCGAAAATGAATTTGCAATGCGTTGGTTCAATGATAAATATCCAGAAATTCGTTTATATAGCTTACTATAAGATGAAACAGGCTGGGACAAAACAAGTCACCTCCCTTTTTTAGCGTTCGCAACGAAAAACTGGAATCGCGCTATAGCGCGGTTCCAGTTTTTCTTATGCTCATGTGGGATGTGTTTTTTTGCACTTATGTCCCAACCTGTTTTTTGATTGAATCTCTTTTAAAAAGTAGATTTTTCATATAATATATAAGTTGATGCTTATATAAGGAGGGGTTAGATGAATCAAGACCAACTCATTCAACAGCTAAAGGCAGTAAGCGATGCCAATCGTTTAAAATTACTCGCCGCTTTAAAAAATGGAGAATGTTGTGTTTGTGATTTTGTACCATTACTACAAATTTCACAACCTGCTGTCAGTCAGCAATTGAAAAAACTAAAAGACGCATCTATTATTCAAGAGCGAAAAGAAGGAGCATGGCGCTACTATCGTTTAGTAGATTCATTATCACCTGTCATACAAGCTGTACTAGATGAATTAGAACCTATTACGATTCCATCATCGTGTTCAAAATAGGTAGGAGGAAATTATGTTTGATTTTTGGATTGCTTTACTATTATTTATCGTGACATTATTTTTTGTCATTGTTCAACCACGTAATATAGGGATTGGCTGGTCAGCTTGTGCCGGTGCAGCAATTGCTTTTTTATTAGGCATTGTGAATATGGAGGACTTTAAGTCGGTTGTCGGTATTACGTGGAATGCAACACTTGCATTTATCGGTATTATTATGATTTCAATCATTCTTGACGAAATCGGTGTTTTTGAATGGTCAGCGCGTCATATGGCAAAGCTGGCTCGTGGTCATGGTATTCGCATGTATATCTACATTTGTTTACTTGGTGCAGTTGTTGCCGCATTTTTTGCGAATGACGGAGCAGCTCTTATTTTGACACCAATCGTTTTAGCGATGGTGCGTAATTTGAATTTTAAAGAAAAAATGATTTTCCCGTTTATTATCGCAAGTGGTTTTATTGCAGATATGACGTCATTACCCTTTGTTATTAGTAACTTAGTAAACATTGTTGCCGCAGATTATTTTTCAATTGGTTTTGCAGAATATGCACTTCATATGATTATTCCGAACCTTTTTTCACTACTTGCAACAATCATCATTTTACTATGGTATTTTAAAAAGGCGATTCCGCGTACATATGATGCAACGCAAATTTCAGAACCAAAAGATGCGATTCGTCATCAATCCCTTTTTAAACAATCATGGTGGATGTCACTATTATTATTAATTGGTTACTTCTCGAGTGAATGGACAGGTATTCCTGTGTCATTTATTGTTTTAGCAGTTGCATTCATTATGTTGGTTCAAATGAAGATGTATCGATTCTCAAGTCCAACAAAAGTAATTAAAATGGCTCCTTGGAATATTGTATTCTTTTCGATTGGAATGTATTTAGTCGTGTATGGACTAGGGAGCGCAGGAATGACACATGGCGTTGCAATATGGATTCAGTGGTTAGCAGATCAAGGATTATTCGTCGCAACAATTGGTATGGGATTCTTATCGGCTATTTTATCAGCAATTATGAATAATTTACCAACTGTTATGATTCAGTCATTAGCAATTCAAGAAGTGAATACGACAACTGTTATTCGAGATACACTCATTTATGCGAATGTAATTGGCTCAGACTTAGGCCCAAAAATGACACCAATCGGTTCACTTGCAACATTGGTTTGGCTTCATGTTTTGTCACTTAAAGGGATTCAAATCTCTTGGATTCGTTACATAAAGATTGGGTTTATTTGTACAATCCCAATTCTACTTGTAACATTACTGGGACTGTATATTACAATGAAATTATTTTAAAAATCATCCTTTTCAAGGGTGGTTTTTTTGTTTTATTTTTAATACATAAAAAGGAAAAGTATTACCGTATAATTGAAGAAAATAGTGATAAAATACTTAATAAACGAAAAAAAATTTCAAAATGAACTGAAAAAATACACTTTTCAACCGATGTATGTTTCGTAGGGGATTATTAACATATTAATAAAAATAAATAGATATGAACTGGAGGGTACTGCATGAATTACAGATGGCTATATGCTATTTTTTTAATCTGTTTCATATTCTTAATCAATCCTTCATCTGCCAGTAGTTCTGAAAAAGAAGTACACGATTTAAATTTGAATACATATTTGGCACAACAAAATAAGGCATCTTTGGAAGGTGATTGGAGGTATATAGAAGGTATTCGTACGCCAAATGAGATGGAACAGGCGTATATGGTATTGCCAACTACAAAAATTCCAATTGAATTCAGTCGATTATTTAATCGAGACGATGCTTCTGCAACATTTTCTACATATATCAAGATTCCAAGCCGTTTTGTAGGACAATTAATGGCAATCGACATTCCTTATGAATATAGTGCATATCGTTTATTCATCGGAAATCAAGAAATCGCTAAAAAAGGTAAAGTAGCGACAGATTTACGTTATCACGAAAGTCAAATTGTACCAGCAATCGGTTATTTCACACCGCAGAGTACAACTATTTTTGTGACAATGCAAGTTTCAAATGATGGTTTAATAAGAGGCGGATTTGTTGAAAATCTTTCGCTAGGAACAGCTAAAGCAATTTCGACAGGTATTACAACAAAAGTATTCATCCATACATTATTAATTGGTTGTATTCTAATTGTTGGGATTTTTATGATTTTCATCGGAGCATATCGTGTTTATACACGTAGTTTATACATATTTGGGGTGTTTTGCATATCCATCGCATTACGTGCATTATTTGGCGTACCATTCATCTATGCTATTTTATGGCCGAATTTTGATTGGTTATGGGCGATTAAAGCAGAGTATGCATTGACCTGTTTATCTACTTTCTTCTTTGTATGGTTAGTTTATAATATTTCTAATAAATTATTTAATCCGCTTATTTTTTATATGACACAATCCATTGTTGTAATCGTCTTAATATGTGTATTGTTTTTATCTCCTGTTATTTTCCAAAAAACTTTTTTCTATGCTTTTTTAATTACCATTCCACTTTTCGCATATATGGGATGGATTTTGATTCAATCTACACGTATGAAAAATGATTTAGCGATGAATAACTTAATCGGTATTGTCCTTTTGTGTCTTGCTGTATTAATTGATTTTTTCAATGGATTAGGTGTTTTGCATCTTCCGCCGCTCAGTTTTGCTGCAACAGCTTTTTATGTCATCATTCAAATGTTCTTTTTAAGTAAACAATTTTCGGTTGAAGTCACAGGTCGTTTGCAACTAAACGAGCAACTTCAGCAGTTGAATCATTTGTTAGACGAAAAGATTTATGAACGTACAAAAGAGTTAGAAGAAGCAAATGAACGTTTACGTGAACTAGCAAATCGTGATGGGCTAACGCAAGTGTATAATCGACATTATTTTAATGAATATATGAAAAAAACATTTGCGGAAGTAATTAAAGAACATGCTTCGCTCTCCATGTTAATTTTGGATGTGGATGATTTTAAAAAGTACAATGATTTTTACGGACACATTGAAGGCGATCAATTATTGCAATATCTTGCAAGTGAAATGTCTAAAGTCGTACCCAAAGAAGGCGTCCTAGCACGCTATGGAGGAGAAGAATTCGCCATCGTGCTACCGAACTATTCAAACGAACAAGCTACAGCGATTGCAGAAAAGTTAAAATCTCGTATTGAGCATCAGCATTTACAACATGCTGCGAGTGACTATGGATTTATTACAGTGAGTATTGGGGTCGCAACACATGAATGTAAAACACAATATGCAACTGTGAACGAATTAATTAACGCAGCCGATCAAAATTTATATATCGGTAAAAATACAGGTAAAAATAAAGTAGTCTATTAAAAAAATCCAAATGGATGATGTGTCGGTATTTTACCGATTACTCAAACATTTGGATTTTTTATTAGATTGAAAAGTCTTCAGGCACAAATACTTTTAATTGTTTTGGATGGATGTAGACTGTATCACCTTTTTCAATGGCAAGTTGATTGAAGAATTCTTTTGTAATTTCTGCTTCTAAATAGTCATTCGTATCAGGTCGATGTAATTCAATATGAATTGTCGCACCAATTGGATGAATATGTAGGACAGTTGCTTTTACTGTATTCGGTCTTACTTCTTTTTCAATTGCGACATCATGTGGACGAACATAACCAACTGTTTCTTGTTCGGAATCAAGGTTAGACCCTGGAACTTTGAATGAGAAGTCGCCATTAATGAGTTCGCCTTTTCGTAATCTTCCTTTAAAGAGGTTCACATTTCCCAGGAAATCATAAACGAACGGTGAAGCAGGATTTTCATATACTTCAACAGGGGAACCGATTTGTTCAATACGACCTTCATTCATAATAACAATCCGATCGGCTACATCAAGTGCTTCCTCTTGGTCATGTGTTACAAAAATAGAGGTAATATGATAGTCATTGTGCAGTTTTCGTAGCCATCTACGCAAATCTTTTCTTACTTTCGCATCGAGTGCGCCAAATGGTTCATCGAGTAGTAACACTTTTGGTTCGACTGCAAGTGCGCGTGCAAGAGCGACACGTTGGCGCTGACCTCCTGACAATTGTGAGGGGTAGCGTTTAGCAAAATGTTCTAATTTAACAAGCGAGAGTAACTCGATTACCTTATCCTCGATTTCTTTTTTAGATGGACGTAGTTTTTTCGGTCTTACTTTTAAACCATATGCGACATTATCAAAAACAGTCATATGGTTAAATAAAGCATAATGTTGGAATACAAAACCGATATTTCGTTCTTTCGCGCTAAGATGTACAACTTCTTTTTGGTCGAATAGAATCGTTCCTTCATCTAACGTTTCAAGCCCAGCGATAATTCGAAGAAGGCTTGTTTTCCCAGAACCAGATGGACCTAATAAAGCGACTAATTCACCAGGTTGAATCGATAGTGAAATTTTTTGTAGTGCATGGTACTGTCCGAAATGTTTATCAATTTCTCTTAACTCAATACTCATTTAGAAACCTCCTTCGTACGCCATTCGATGATATTTTTTGCGATGATTGTTGCGAGTGCGAGTAGCGACATGAGTGATGCCACCGCAAATGCTGCTGTAAATTGGTATTCGTTATATAAAACTTCGATGTGTAGGGGCATCGTATTCGTTAAGCCGCGAATGTGACCAGATACAACGGATACTGCACCAAATTCACCAATGACACGCGCGTTACATAGAATCACACCATATAATAAGCCCCACTTAATTTTCGGAAGTGTAATACGCATAAAGGTTTGAAAACCATTTGCACCAAGTGAATGTGAAGCTTCTTCTTCTGACTGCCCTTGTGCCTGCATAAGTGGAATGAGTTCACGCGCAACAAAAGGAACCGTCACGAACAATGTCGCTAAAATAATGCCAGGTAGTGCGAAAATAATAAAGATATCTCGCTCAAGCAACCATTCACCGAATAATCCTTGTGCGCCGAATAATAAGACGAAAATTAAACCGGCGATCACAGGTGACACAGCAAAGGGTAAATCGATGAGCGTTAAAAGCATATTTTTACCTTTAAAATGATATTTTGAAATAAGCCATGCACTCAGTACACCGAATAATGTATTCAATGGTACAACAATTAATACGACAAGGAATGTCAGTCGAATAGCAGAAAGCGCCTCGCTATTCGTAATGGATGCTAAATAGACATCTACACCTTTTTGAAAAGCTGTCATAAAAATCGTGACAAGCGGTAATAATAAGAAAAGAGATAAAAAAAGTACACTAATCGTAATTAATGAGCGGCGAATCCACTTCGGTTCACTCGTAGGTGAATCTATCTTCACTTTTGGTAAAGTATGTGGTTGTTCGAGTACGTTCTCTGTCATATTATGCACCTACTCTCTTTGTATATTTACGTTGAATGAGCCATTGAATGATATTCATCGTGAGTAAAAAGAAGAATGAACCAATTAGCATAACCGAAGCAATGGCAGTCGCTCCTACATAATCATATTGTTCTAATTTTGTCATGATGAATAATGGTGTAATCTCTGTCTTCATCGGCATATTACCAGCGATAAAAACAACCGAACCATATTCACCTAATGCACGCGCAAAAGCCAAAGTAAAGCCTGTCATAATTGCTGGAATAAGTGTAGGGAAGATGACGTGACGAATCGTCTGCATACGATTTGCACCAAGACTAGCTGAAGCTTCTTCTTCCTCAATACGAAAGCTTTCAAGTACAGGCTGAACTGTACGAACAACAAAAGGCAGTCCAATAAACGTAAGAGCAATCATAATACCAAGTGGTGTGAAAGCAATTTTGAAATCGAAAAATTGACCAATCCATCCATTGGGTGCATAAAGAGCTGTTAGCGCAATCCCCGCAACAGCTGTTGGTAATGCGAAAGGTAAATCAACAAGCCCGTCCATTAAAGACTTAAGCGGAAATGTATAGCGAACAAGAACCCATGCAATAATCGTACCGAAAACGACATTGATAAGCGCTGCCACAAGTGATGCACCAATCGTTAACTTATAGGAGGCGACGGCACGCGGATCTGAAATAATCGTCCAAAATTCTCCCCATGTCAATTGAAGCGAATGCAGAAGAATCATCGATAACGGTAATAAAATTAATAAACTAACATAAAAGATTGTGAAGCCGAATGAGAGTTTAAAACCCGGAAGTCGAAAAGCTTTTTGTTTTTTTGCTGTAAGTGAAGCCATTTAATCACCACTTTCTTATTGATAAATTTTGTCGAATAAACCACCGTCTTGGAAATGTGTTTTTTGTGCTTTTTGCCAACCACCAAAGTCTTCAATCGTAACAAGTTGAAGTGGTGGGAATTGTTTTTCATATTGCTTTAAAATTTCTGGGTCACGAGGTCGATAGAAATTTTTTGCTGCAATTTCTTGACCTTCTTTTGTATACAAGAATTTTAAATAAGCAGTTGCGACTTTTTCCGTACCACGCTTTTTCGCATTTTTTGTGACAACTGTAACAGGTGGTTCCGCCAAAATACTAAGAGAAGGAGTAATGATTTCGAATTCATCTGCACCTAACTCTTTTAATGACAAGTAGGCTTCATTTTCCCACGTGATGAGTACATCACCGATGCCACGCTCTACAAAAGTCGTAGTGGACCCGCGTGCTCCTGAATCAAGTACGTCGACATTCCCATACAGTTTTTGCATGAACTCAAATGGTGTTAATTTTGTTTCTTGCTCATGTTTTTCTGCGTATGCATAAGCTGCTAAGTAATTCCAACGCGCCCCACCCGATGTTTTAGGGTTCGGTGTGACAACGGAAACGTCTGGACGAATTAAATCAGACCAGTCTTGAATTTTTTTTGGATTATCTTTTCGGACTAAGAAGACAATCGTCGATGTGTAAGGAGCCGAATGGTCAGGGAGCGCACTTTGCCAATTTGGTGAAATGAGTTCGCGATGTTTTGTCAGTTCATCAATATCATAAGCAAGTGCAAGCGTGACAACATCTGCTCGAATCCCGTCGATAACTGCCCGTCCTTGTTTACCAGAACCTCCATGCGATTGCTGAATAGTTACAGTTTGTCCTGTTTTTTCTTTCCATTCTTTCGCAAATGCTGTATTGATTCCTTGATATAGTTCGCGTGTTGGATCGTAGGAAACGTTTAACAATTGAATTTCTTTTTCCGAAGCTTTTGAAGAACAACCTGCTAATAAGAGGATTGTAAGAATCAAAAGCAAACTCTTTCTTTTCATGTATAAATCCCTCCTTCAAAAAAAAACTGAAAACTGCACACGAATACCACCGTGTACAGCCTTCAGTTTGTCTGATCAGCTAACTTTGTTAGTTATACGATAAACACATATTCCCTATAAGTCAACTAAGAATTTACAAAAAACCTATTTTATTTATCGGAATTACATGATATACTCCAATTAAGAAAAGCTAACCAGAAAACTGGAGGCGATTCAACCTAACTAGCACTTAGTAGGTTGAATCGCCTTTTTGTTTACTAGAAAGGAGTGTTCTACATGACACAAGCCGAGATAACACCGTCCCTATTTTCAAAAGATACAGATACAAAAGGGGCATTGGAAGTTTTAGAGTGGGCATACGAAACATATGGTGACAAATTAGTTTATGCATGTAGTTTTGGTATTGAAGGGATTGTCCTCATTCATTTAATTGCACAAGTAAAACCAGATGCAAAAATTGTTTTCCTTGATACAGACCTTCATTTCAAAGAAACATATGAAACGATTGAACGTACAAAAGAACGTTATCCAACACTACAAATTGAATTGAAAAAACCAACATTGACATTAGAAGAACAAGCGAATGAGTATGGGGATGAATTATGGAAAACTGCACCAAATCAATGCTGCAATATCCGTAAAATTGAACCATTACAAGAAGTATTACAAGCTTCTGATGCATGGATTTCAGGTTTGCGCCGCGAACAATCTGAAACGCGTGCTAAAACAGAGTTTGTAAATGATGATCCTCGTTTTAAATCAACCAAAATTTGCCCGCTTATTCATTGGACATGGAAAGATGTTTGGCGCTATGTATCCAAATATGATTTACCATACAACATACTGCATGACCAAGGTTATCCATCAATTGGTTGTGAAAAGTGTACAGTTCCAGCCTTTACAATGGATGATTTACGTTCAGGAAGATGGCAGGGTAAAGGAAAAACAGAGTGTGGATTACACGGATAGGGGAGAAAAAATATGACATTAGTTAATCGTTACAATGAAAAATATCAAACAGCACATATTCAACATACGATTGAATTAGATGCCATCGCGTTAAGTGATTTAGAATTAATCGGCATTGGTGGCTATAGCCCAATTGAAGGTTTTTTAAATGAAGAAGACTACCAATCGGTTGTGAAGAATATTCGTTTAGCAGATGGTACAGTATGGAGTATTCCTATCACATTGCCAATCTCAGATGAGCAAGCGAAAACATTACAAGTTGGTGATGAGGCGAAACTGGTATATCAAGGTGAAACATATGGCGCGATTGAGATTGCTTCGATTTATGTACCGAATAAAGAAGAAGAAGCGCGTCATGTATATGGAACAGATGATCAAAACCACCCTGGTGTTCGTAAGTTATTTGAACGTCCAGCTGTATATGTAGGAGGACCTGTCGTTTTAACGAAGCGTCAGCAACCTGCTTTTGCAGCTTATACGTTTACACCAGCTGAGACACGTGCAATTTTTGCAGAGAAAGGCTGGAAGACAGTCGTTGGATTCCAAACGCGTAATCCTGTCCACCGTGCGCATGAATATATTCAAAAAGCAGCACTTGAAACAATCGACGGTCTGTTTTTAAATCCACTTGTCGGTGAAACAAAATCAGATGATGTTTCCGCTACGATTCGTATGGAGAGTTATGAAGTATTGTTAGAGAAATACTATCCAGCAAATCGTGTACAATTAGGTATTTTCCCAGCTGCGATGCGTTATGCTGGACCACGTGAAGCAATTTTCCATGCGCTTGTACGTAAAAATTATGGTTGTACACATTTCATTGTAGGACGCGATCATGCGGGTGTAGGTGATTATTATGGCACGTATGATGCACAAATTATCTTTGAACAATTTACAAATGATGAATTAGGTATTACACCGCTGAAATTTGAACATAGCTTCTACTGCTCGGCATGTGAAGGAATGGCAACAACAAAAACATGTCCTCATGATGCAAAAGACCATATTATTTTATCAGGAACAAAAGTACGTGAGATGTTGCGCAATAGCATTACACCACCACCGACATTTAGTCGTAAAGAAGTTGTCGAAGTGTTAATTCGTGGTATGAAGCAGGAGGTAGCCGAATGAGCACAAATTTAACATGGCATGAAGCAGCCATTCAAAAAGAAGAACGTCAACAGAAGAACGGATACGAAGGGAAAATTGTATGGTTTACAGGCTTATCAGCTTCAGGTAAATCAACGATTGCCAATGCTTTTTCTCGTCGTTTATTTGATTTGAATCGCCAAGTGTATGTACTTGATGGTGATAATATTCGCCAAGGTTTAAATAGTGATTTAGGTTTTGGTGATGAAGCGCGAAAAGAGAATATTCGTCGTATTGGAGAAGTGGCAAAATTATTTATTGATAGCGGTCAATATGTATTAACTGCATTCATCTCCCCATTTCGAGAAGATCGCCAAACTGTTCGCGACTTAGTAGGTGAAGGCGAGTTTATCGAAGTATATGTCAAGTGTTCAATTGAAGCGTGTGAAGAACGTGACCCGAAAGGACTATATAAGAAGGCACGTAAAAAAGAGATTCCATCATTTACAGGCATCTCATCTCCATACGAAGAACCATTGAATCCTGAGATTGTTCTTAATTCTGAGAAGTATAGTGTAGAGGAATGTGTGGAACAATTGTTAAAAGAGTTAAACATTCGTTAGAAGAAAAATAAGTTTACAGCAAACTTGAAATCCGTTATACTATTCCTATAAACAAACGAATAAGACTTTGACAGTTGTCAAAGGGGAGTAGCTATAGAACGATTTTTGTTCTACACTTGTAGTCGTCAATACATGGTCAAAAGCCATCGGTTACAAGGGCATCTAAATTTGCTAAGTGAGACCTTTGCCTATTTTTTAGGCATGGGTCTTTTTTGTTTGTAGCAAAAGGAGGAACCTATATGGAAATATTATTAGAGTACGGTTGGGTATTACTTGTACTTGTCGGTTTAGAAGGTTTACTTGCGGCTGATAACGCGGTTGTTATGGCAGTTATGGTAAAACACTTACCGCTAGCTCAGAGAAAGAAAGCTTTATTCTACGGATTACTTGGAGCATTCGTATTCCGTTTCTTAGCATTATTCATGATTACATTAATTGTCGACTGGTGGTTCGTACAAGCAGCAGGTGCAGCTTACTTACTATTTATCTCAATTAAGCACATTTATGACTCGAAGAAGAAAAAAGATCCAGAAGATGAAGCGGCTAAGAAGCCGAAAAAACAATCTGGTTTCTGGATGACCGTTGTAAAAGTTGAAGCAGCAGATATCGCGTTCGCAATTGATTCGATGTTAGCAGCAGTTGCTTTAGCTGTTACATTACCAGCTTTAGGTGATTTCACAATTGGTGGAATCAACGGTGGTCAGTTCATCGTCATGTTCCTTGGTGGTGTAATCGGTCTTGTCATCATGCGATTTGCAGCACAATGGTTCGTTAAAATTCTTGAAAAATATCCACAACTTGAAACAGCAGCGTTTGTTATCGTTGGTTGGGTTGGTGTAAAATTAACAGTTATGACACTTGCACATCCAAACGTACAAATTTTAGATGAGCACTTCCCACACTCTACTGCTTGGAAATTAATTTTCTGGACAGTATTAGTCGGAATCGCAGTTGTTGGTTACATTACAGGTGTACGTGGTGCGAAAAAGCAAGACCACACATCGTAATACAGAAATATTGGATAAGAGGTTGGGTGCATTCCTAGCCTCTTTTCTTTTTGATAGGATATAAACGATATATAAAAGGGTATAAGATGTTAAAATACGGAAAAATAGGATAAATAAAAAAGTTTTCTAACCAAATAAAGTGCGTTACAATAGGTAGTTGTAAAATTGATTTAAAATATAGAGGATTATGAATAGAGAGGATCGATGAAAATGGGCACTGCGAAAGACATTAGTAAACGCTCAACACCGTTCCAAGCAATCGTGTCATATTATTTTATTGCTATTGCAATATCATTCGTATTACTTATTTTGCCTGGCGTACATAAAGAAGGCGTACATGTTTCCTTATTAGATAGCTTATTTACAGCGGTGAGTGCTGTAAGTGTAACAGGTCTGACAGTATTCAATATTAGTGAGACTTACACAACGTTTGGAATCGTCATGCTACTCGTCGTACTACAATTAGGCGCAATCGGTATTATGTCGCTTGGTACATTCGTTTGGTTAATTGTCGGTAAGAAAATTGGTCTGCGCGAACGTCAATTAATTATGGTTGACCACAACCAATATAATTTATCAGGCGTTGTTAATTTAATTAAAGAGATTATTAAAAACTTATTTGTCATCGAATTAGTAGGAGCACTTATTTTAACACTGTATTTTTTACAGTATTATGATACTTTTTTAAAAGCGTTATTACACGGGGTCTTTGCTGCTGTATCAGCTACAACAAATGGTGGATTTGATATTACGGGAGAGTCACTAGCACCGTATGCAGATGACTATTTTGTACAAACGATTAATATGATTTTAATTACACTTGGTGCGATTGGTTTCCCTGTACTAATCGAAGTGAAATATTTCTTAATGAATAAAGACCCGAAAAAATTCCGTTTTTCTTTATTCACAAAAATTACAACAACAACGTATGCTATTTTATTTTTAGTCGGTACATTTGTCATTTTAATTGTCGAGGCATTTAATGCATTTAAAGATATGTCATGGCATAAAATGCTATTCTCAAGTATGTTCCATTCCGTATCCACGCGTTCAGCTGGTTTAACAACGCTCGATGTTGCGCAGTTTACGGATACAACGAATATCTTTTTAAGTTTTATGATGTTCATTGGTGCGTCCCCAAGCTCTGTTGGTGGGGGGATTCGAACAACGACTTTTGCTATCGCTGTACTATTCCTCATTAACTTTGCACGTGGAAAAGACGACATTCAAGTATTTGGGCGTGAGATTTATACAATTGATGTATTTCGCTCCTATGTTGTTATTATTTTAGCGACAACGATGGTGCTTGTATCTACGATGATTTTATTATTAACAGAGAAAAATGCGACATTACTGCAAATCATTTTTGAAATTACATCTGCGTTCGGTACGTGTGGTATGTCTCTAGGCATTACGAGCGACCTCTCTTCACCAGGTAAAGTCATTATTATGATTCTCATGTTCGTTGGACGTGTCGGCTTAATTTCATTCCTATACTCATTAGGTGGTAAGAGTGAAAAACCGAAATATCACTATCCAAAAGAACGCGTTATTATCGGTTAATGAAAAAAGCATAAAAAAGACAATCTACACATTAAACTGTGGATTGTCTTTTTTTGTTACATTGAATGGATAGCATCTTTCACAACTTTAGAAAATAGTGGTGTACCATCTTTTTGAAATGTTGTTACTAAGTAGCCTTTTTCTTTTGTTACATGTGCTTGTTCAAGCGAATCGATTGAAATATTAAATGGCAAAATGAAGGTATGTTTAAACAATTCCTTTTCATTTAAACCGAGTGCAACAAAGGCATCTCCTGCAATTTCAGGTCGTTCTTTTAGTTGCGCATAAATCATTTTTAATTCATCTTTTTCAATCGCTTGTTCCCACCAAGGTTTACGAGGTTGGAATTTTTGTGTTGATAAATAATCATATTGCATAATTTGCTTCACAATCGGTAGTTTCGGCTCATTACGTGATTCTAAGAACTGTAATAAACGTTTAAATAAATCTTCTAACTGATGACCGATTTTCGACCAGCCCTGTTCATCCCAATACGTACCGAATTGTTGGAAGAAGTCGAATGGTGTTTCGAATACATGTGTGACTAAATATTCGAGTGTACGATCCATACGATGATCATTCCAATACTTCTCTAAAATATCCTCGGTCTGTTTGATTCGTAAAATATCATCGAAGTCGAGTACATTATTCGCGAAGATTTCGTATGGAGCCATATCGACATATTCGTAGCCGTATTGTTCAGCCTGTAAACGAAGACCAGTCCCACGAAGTAACTTTAAGAAGCCAAGTTGTAATTCTTCAGGACGCATCGCAAATACATCATTGAATGTTTTACGGAAACTATTGTAATCTTCTTCAGGTAAGCCAGCGATTAAATCTAAATGTTGGTCGATTTTTCCGCCTTCTTTTACCATTGTGACAGTACGCGCTAACTTTTCAAAGTTTTGGCGACGTTTTACTAAATCATTCGTTTCATCATTCGTCGATTGTACACCAATCTCAAAACGGAATAATCCAGCTGGTGCATTTTCGTTTAAGAATTGAATGACTTCAGGGCGCATAATGTCCGCTGTAATCTCAAACTGGAATACAACACCTGGTTGATGTTCATCAATTAAGAACTGGAAAATATCCATTGCATAACTACGACTAATGTTAAATGTACGGTCAACGAATTTAATCGTACGAACGCCTTGGTCCATTAAATAGCGAATATCGTCTTTGATTTTTTCGCGATTAAAATAACGAACGCCTACTTCAATAGAAGAAAGACAAAATTGACAGCTAAAAGGACAGCCACGAGATGTCTCAACATAAGCAATTCGTTTTGGAATTTCTGCGCGGTCTTCTTCAAAGCGGAAAATACTTGGTAGCTCACGTAAATCAATCTTTGGAGGCTGTGCGTGGATTTTCATTTTGCCATCTTGTAAATAACAAATACCCGGTACATCTTCTAATGGAATGTCACCGTTTAGATAATGTAGTAACTGTTTAAAGGAATGTTCACCTTCGCCCATAATAATGAAGTCCACAAGTCCATCTAAGCGATGTAACCAGTCATGAACATCATAGGATACTTCAGGTCCACCTAAAATAATTTTTGTATGTGGACTCACTTTACGCAACATACGGATGACACGAATTGTTTCTTCAATGTTCCAAATGTAACAACTGAAGCCGACAACGTCAGGTTTTTTTTGAAAAATATCAGATACGATATTGAACGATGGATCTTTAATTGTAAATTCAGCAAGAGCAGGATCAAACTCAGGCTGTGCATACGCTTTTAAATAGCGGATTGCGGTGTTAGTATGAATGTACTTTGCATTCAATGTTGCTAATAGAATATTCAATTAGAACTCCCCTTCTAAAAAGAATATGTTAATTGTAACAGTGAAAAGGTCATACAACAAATGAATCTTTTAAGAAATAAATTGTGTGAAAATATCGTATTTTGACAATCAAATCGCTAAACAGATATAATGAATGAAATGAAATGTAAGAAAAGGATGAGAGACGATGGCTTCTGAGGAAATAAAGCAGTCTTTAAAGTTATATATTGTGCTATCGCGCGCACATAAGGCAATTAACGAAGTAACGAATCAATTTTTTCAAGAGAATAAATTAAATCCGACAGAATTCGCAGTGTTAGAGCTGTTATATCATAAAGGACGTCAACCACTCCAAGTGATTGGACAGAAAATTTTACTTGCAAGTGGCTCAATTACATATGTTGTCGACAAGTTAGAGAAGCGTGGCTACATTACACGAACTGCTTGTCCATCCGATCGTCGCATTACATATGCAGACATTACAAGTGAGGGCGAAGTATTCATGGCAGAATTATTCCCACGCCATGAACAGCAGCTACATGAGTTGACGAATGGCTTATCAAGCGAGGAAAAAGAACAAGCGATTCAACTATTGAAAAAATTAGGATTGTCGATTAAAGATTTATCTTATTAATCATAAAAAGCTGATGAGTCATAAGAATAGACTCTCAGCTTTTTATTTTAAATAATGTTTAAAGAAATTAAGTGAGTGGGAATAAAAGGAAAAGGAAGATTACCATTGTTATATGTGCAATGAAAACTATCGGTAAACTTTTCAGCCATTCATATAATCCTCCGAAAATAATACCCGATAAGAATGCCGCAATGGCTCCTATATAAAAACCACAAATGAGTAAAGGTAATCCAAAATGAATTGCTGATATCAGAACAGCCCATTTTTTTGAGACCATCTTTTTTAATTCTTGCTGTAAATATACACGCCAAATCATTTCTTCCCCTAAAACAATGACAATAAGTAATGCAGCATATTGCCAGATGGCAGTAGGAGAATAGATTTCAAGTAGCTCCTTCACATTTTGAAAAGCAACTGGTGAAATGTATGAGAGTATGTTATAAATACTTATTGCAGTAAAATAGCCAATTACACCAATCGGAATCCCAATGAATAGTGAGCGAAGTAAAGATTGTTTGTTCATCAGATTGCCAAAGAAAAAAGCAAAAATAATTCCAATTCCAAGCAAATTAGTATAACTAAACCAAAAAATGGGTGTATACTGAAAAGAAATAATCATAATGATTAATACAATAAGGGCAAAAAGCGAAAGTGTCGTTTTGTCTGCACGTTGTATCATCTAATCACCTCCAAATAAAAAAACCATTCTTCATGTTAAAAAGAACGGCTTTAGTGTATCATGTAGTTCATTAAAGCGGAACACCTGAGTTTACAATTTTGTAGCGTTTATGATTAATTACTGTTTTTTCTTCTAAATCAAGGTGGCGAAAGTTTTCCATAATCGTTAAATCTACTATAACAGAGTTCTCGTTTACTTTTTCAACTCGTCCTCTTAAACCGTCGTGGAATTCGATGATATTGCCGATATCTGCGATTTTCATTATGCAACATTCCCTTCAATTTCTAATTACTTACATTTTGCATGAAAAGGCTCGAAATGTAAAATAATTTACTAAGAAATAAAAAAAATTTAAAAAAGGAAGTTTTTACAATGGAAAATATGCCAGAAATGATAAATAAATTAGTTAATGGTGAAATAAAGAAAATAGAAGTCAGTAAAAATGATTTTTATGAATTTAGAGAATTAATCGTAGAAAGAGAAGATTTTAAGCGTTTTCGAGGGATAGCGCAACAAGGTGGAAAAGTCGTCTATGAATATTTAGAAAAAGAAAGAAGTTAAAATGTCGAATGGTGTCGAAAATTTCATTTCCGAAAAGTTGGGAATACTAGTATAATAATGAACGTGGTTACGAGAGGTGGAGTGAAGATAATGTCGGAAGTAGTATTAAAAAAGTTAGAACAAACACGCGAAAAAATGATTCAATGTGGACTGGAAAAAGGTTTTTTGAATGCAGAAACAATTCGTTTAAGTCGAAAACTAGATGATCTACTTAATCTTTATCAGCTCCAACAAGTAGGCACAGAGTACGAAATGAAAATTAAATCAATTGATTATGATATCCATTAATGAAGAAATTTTAAAAATGTGGGTTTAAAATATTCAAAAGGGTGGAACTATATTTAAGAACACAGCAACAATCTCATTTCCCCCTTTCTTTAGCAGATAACTCTATCTGCTATTTTTTTTTGCTTAGATTCGGTATACTAAAGAAATCAAAGGTGAAAGGATGTTCAAATATGACAAAGAAAAATGTAGCTTTTATTGGTACGGGTGTAATGGGCGCAAGTATCGTACATCACTTATTACAAGCAGGTTATGCAGTCCACATCTTTACAAGAACAGCTTCAAAAGCACAAACTTTAATCGAAGAAGGTGCTGTTTGGCATAAAACAGCTGCAGATGCTACAAAAAATGCAGAAGTTGTATTCACGATGGTTGGCGATCCGATTGATGTAGAAGAAGTTTACTTCGGTGATGCAGGAATTTTTAAAACAGCAAAAGAAGGGACACTCGTGATTGACTTAACTACTTCTCAACCAACACTTGCTAAAAAGATTGCAACATTTGCAGCAGAACGTCATATTGACGCACTTGATGCGCCCGTATCTGGTGGAGACGTCGGTGCGAAGAACGGTACATTATCTATTATGGTTGGTGGAAAAAAAGAAGCATTTGAACGTGCGCTCTCAATTTTCGAAGTATTCGGTCAAAATGTCGTCTATCAAGGTTTAGCAGGAGCAGGACAACATACGAAGATGTGTAATCAAATTGCCATTGCGACAAATATGATTGGTGTAGCAGAATCGCTTGTATATGGTAAACGTGCAGGATTAGATTTAGATACAGTGCTTCAATCTATTTCAGCAGGAGCAGCAGGTTCATGGTCTCTAAGTAACTTGGCACCGCGCATGATTAAAGGCGATCTAGAGCCAGGTTTTTATATTAAGCACTTTTTAAAAGATATGCGTATTGCTTTAGAAGAAGCCGAGCAAATGGATTTACAACTACCAGGTTTACAACTAGCGAAGAAAATGTATGATGAATTGGCAGAGCAAGGACTTCAAGAAAAAGGAACACAGGCTATTATCAAATACTACAAATCGTAGAAAAACTTCGGAGAAGAAAATGAAAAAAAGTAACTCAACACCATCTCTTATGGGATTTGCAGTGTTATTTATTGTAATCCCTCTCCTATATGTAGGAAGTTTCATCATCTACACGCAATTTAATGAGCAATGGGTTCATGTAGAAACAGCGATGCTCTCCATGTTTTGTTACTATATAGCCTGTTCTGTATGGTGGTTCGTCTATTCATGGCGAAAGAGAAAAAAACTGATGAATAATTAAAGAATACTATATAGGAAGAAAATCAAAAAAATGAACTCCATTTGTTAGGTGTTCATTTTTTTGTAAATAAAATGTGAATATATTGTAAATAATAGACATAAATAAACAAAAATATGAAACATTATGAAATAATATGAAAGAGGAGGCGGAGAGTATCGAAGCAAAACAACGTAAAAGAAGCTCTTCATGGGCGATTTATGCTTCATTACCCATTATTTCATGGGCTCTGTATGACTTTGCAAATACCATTTTTTCATCGAATATTAACACTGTATTTTTCCCTTTTTATATGGATGAAGTGTTAGGAACGAATGAAGAAAAACAGCAACTAGCAAGTACTTTTATCTCATATGCAAACGCAGTAGCGAGTTTATTACTCGTTATTTTTTCACCACTGTTTGGCGTATGGATTGACCAAACGGGCTATAAGAAAAAAGTCATTGTCTGGTTCGCCTCTACATCCATCTTCTTTACATTTATGATGGGGATTTTTGGTGAAATGAATTTACAATCGACGATTGGTGGCGTTCCGCTAAGCCTATTTATTGTCGTCATCTGTTTTGTCATTGCAAAATTCTTTTATAATTCGAGTCTTGTTTTTTATGATGCAATGATGCCCGACTTAGGAAAATCGGAAGATATGCCGCTTATCTCTGGTTTTGGTGTTGCAGTCGGTTATCTTGGCACCATCTTCGGTCTACTCGTGTACTTACTTGTGAATGATGGCAACTATGCACGTGCCTTTATTCCAACAGCTATTTTATACTTATTATTTTCATTACCGCTATTCTTTATTAATCGTGATCAACCGATACCAAAGGAAAATAGAAAAAAAGTTCGTTTTTTAACAGGATATAAAGAAATCATTCAAACATTTAAAGAAATGCGCCAACATCGTACAATCTTTAAATTTATGATTGCATACTTTTTCATTAATGATGCACTTGCTACAACGATTGCAATGATGGCAGTATATGCTGCAGCAGTTTTAGCATTCACATCAGGGCAGTTTATTCTACTTTATTTAGTTTCCACAGTCGCAGCAATTATCGGTTCATTTGCCTTTGGATATATTACAAAAAAATCAGGTGCTAATCGAGCAGTGACGTATGTTGCTCTCTTAATGGTTATTGCATTAGTCATCGCAGCCGCCGCAACAGAACAATGGATGTTTTGGATTGCAGGTAGTCTTTTTGGTATCTCTCTCGGTGCGATTTGGGTGACGTCACGAACGTATATTATTGAACTATCACCAAAAGAAAAACAAGGTCAATTTTTCGGCTTATTTGCATTCTCAGGAAAAGTTTCTTCTATTATTGGACCAGCCATCTATGGTTCCATTACCTTTATGCTACGTTCTCAAGGTGCTGTTGCCAGTAGGATTGCTTTATTATCATTAGTGGTTATGACGCTTATTGGTCTAATTATCCATATGAAAAAACTTAAAACTGTCTAATTCAAGTCTATTTGACTATCGTTCGATATGGTACAATGGTTTTAATATTAACGCATATGGAGGACGAAAAAGCATGAACTCAAAAGGAATTTTATTAGAAAGTGGTACAAATGAACTGGAAATTGTTGAGTTTGAGGTCGGTTCAAATAAATTTGGAATCAATGTAATTAAAGTAAAAGAGATTATTCAGCCAATACCTGTCACATTCATTCCACATGCACATGAATATGTAGAAGGAATTATTCAATTGCGTGGGGAAGTGCTACCAGTTGTTGATATGAAGCGTGTACTGGGTCTAACGCACTCTGAGCGCAGCAATCAGCATAAATATATCGTCGCTGAATTTAATAAACAGCGTGTAGTATTCCATGTCGACAATGTTTCAATGATTCACCGTATTTCATGGGAACATATCGAGAAGCCATCAGATATGTATCAAAATGGTACCTCACAAGTCATTGGTGTGATCAAACGTGATGATGCAATGCTATTACTACTCGACTTTGAACGAATCATTTTAGAAATTAATCCTGAAACAGGTATTAATGTGAATTCGGTTAAAAAGTTAGGTGAGCGCAATCGCTCAGAAAAACGCATTCTAATTGCTGAAGATTCACCATTACTTCGTAAACTATTAAATGATACGATGCATGAAGCTGGATACGTAAATTTAGAATTCTTTGAAAATGGTAAAGATGCCTATGCATTTTTAGAAGCAACATCTGAAGCAGGAAATATTGAAGATACAATTCAGCTCGTTGTAACAGATATTGAAATGCCTCAAATGGATGGTCATCATTTAACGAAGAAAATCAAAGAAAATGCTAAATTAGCGCATGTACCTGTTATTATTTTCTCAAGTTTAATTACAGACGACTTGAAGCATAAAGGGGAACGAGTAGGTGCGAATGCACAAATTAGTAAACCTGAAATTGCAGAACTAATTCAATTTGTTGATCAATTTGTACTCTAATTAAAGAAAAGCGGACAATTCTTACGAAACATACATCTTAGTAGATGAATAAACGTAGGAACAGTCTGCTTTTTTAATGACCATAAAAGTAACTTGTACGATGCACATGTAAATTATTTTTCTTTTTAGCTGGTATGGTCGGCTTTGGATTTTCTATTTTCATATCCGTAAAAAGAATCAATATACTTTTTGCCTGCTTTAAACTCATACGGCAAGGTGGATTTCGGTATGTACGATCTAAATGTCCTAAATGAGGAAGTTCTTTAAAGTCATCTTTTTCGGGTAAAGTATGGAAGTAGTAATCCCCACATGCAATTAATACAGAAGATTGTTGTTGGCTATTGCGTGGACGTTCCACAAAGTGAAGTCCAATCTTCTTTGCTTGTTTTTGTTCGATTAGTTTTTGAATTGCTTGTTTTTTTAGCATATATAAAAAACGATTATCGGGTGCTGTTTTAGCATGTTTATTAATGGTGAAAATGGCTTGAGCAATTTGCATTGTATTATATTTTTCAACCATATATTGTCACCTTTCTTTCAAATAAAATGAATTCATCATGATATTGGTGGAATATTCTGACCATTAAAATTTATAATAAATATAAGTTATCATACCAACTATTAATCTATAAGTATAGAGGAAACGAAAAAATAAAAGGATGTGCTTCATATGACAAAACGAAAAAGAGCTGTAATTGATATTGGATCGAACACCATTCGCCTTGTTATTTATCAATATTCCAAAATAAGTGGTTTAAAAGAATTAATGAACATCAAATCTGTAGCGCGATTACGAAATGACATTACAGAAGAAGGTTATTTGAATGAACAAGGAATTCAAAAGTTACTGAATTTACTACATTCTTTTAAAGAAATGCTTATAGATTACGGAATTGAACATTATCGCGCGGTTGCTACTGCTTCTTTGCGTCAGTCTAAAAATAATCAAGAAATTATAAAAAAGATGTACGAGGAAACAGGGATACAAATCGAGTTACTATCTGAACAAGATGAAGCGTATTATGGCTATTTTGCAGTTGCCAATACGATTTCTACACCTTCAGCAGTCACGATTGATATAGGTGGGGGTAGTACAGAAATTACGTACTATGAACAAAAAGAATTAAAACATGCGATTAGTTTACCATTCGGTTCGGTTTCGTTAAAAAGACAGTTTATGCAAAGCGATACAATGACGAAAAGAGAACATGATGAAGTGTATCATTTTGCAAAACAACAATTCAAAGAAGTGACATGGTTGAACGATTTAAAAGTACCTGTTGTCGGCATTAGTGGAAGTGCGAGAAGTATGGCGAAAATGGATCAAAGTCGTAAGAACTATCCCCTAACAGGTGTTCACCAATATCGTATGTCGTTAGCTGATTTTAATGAGATTAATGATGAGATTTCATCGTTAACATATAACGAGTTAAAAAAGATGGATGAATTATCGGCAGATCGAGCTGATATTATTGGACCAGTAGCAGAAGTATTCCGTGCGCTTATGCATGTTGTCGATAGTCAAAAATTCCAACTAAGTCGAAAAGGTTTACGAGAAGGAATTGTTATTTCAGACATTTTAAAAGAATATCCTTTAGCATTTGACCGTACAGATGTCTTTCGTTCGAATGCTCGATACTTAGCATCAGAGTTTGGAAAGTCAGAAAATCAAATTTTACATCATGCGCGTATTGCTGAACTTATGTATCGAGAATTATGTCGTCATGAATTATGGGATTATTCTGAAGAAGAAATTTATATCTTAAATCAAGGTGCGAAAGTTTATATGATTGGTGAATATTTAGAACAAGATGCAGCAAGTCAGCATACCTTCTATTTATTATCAAACCGCTCAATTAATGGACTTAATCATAAAGAACGAGTTCGTTTAGCATTGCTTGCGTCGTATAAAAATAAAGACTCTTTTTATACGTATTTAAAACCGTTTGAAGACTGGTTTACAAAAGAAGAAGTGCAAATGCTCATTCGTTTAGGCGCTTTATTAAAGCTAATTTATGCACTCGATGCCTCTAAAAGAAGCATTGTTACAGATATTGTTATTGAAATTAATGAAGAAACACCTGAGGTATTAGATTTAGAAATTCAAACTAGAGGTTATCCATTAGCAGAAAAATATCAAGGAAATAAGCAAAAAAAGCATTTTGAACGTATCGTCAAAAAAGATGTTGTTTTACATTTTGTGTAGGAGGGATTTTAGATGACAGAAGAACAGTATAAAAAAATTGCTTCACCAGAATATTATAACAATCGTGAATTGAGCTGGCTTGCGTTTAACGAGCGGGTACTACAAGAGGCGGAAGACGAACGTAATCCGTTACTTGAACGTTTACGTTTTATCGCTATTTTTAGTTCAAATCTCGATGAATTCTATATGGTGCGTGTAGCGGGATTACAAGATCAAGTACGCGCAGGTTTTAATAAACCAGAAAACAAAGCTGGATTGACACCGAAAGAACAGTTAGCAGCAATTGAACAAAAAACAAAAGAGTTAGTCGATCGTCAAATGGAAGTCTATCATCAACTAACAAAAGAACTATTACCAAAAGAGAAAGTTTTTATTCATGAGATGAAAGATTTAGACGAAGAACAGTTGAGCTATGTAAAAGAATACTTTGAAGAAATTATTTTCCCAGTATTAACACCCATTGCAGTAGATGCATATCGACCATTCCCAACTTTACTAAGCAAAACACATAATTTACTTGTTATGTTAGAAGATCAACATGGCGGAAAAGAACAGCAGAAAAAAGTAGCAATTGTTCAGGTGCCTGCAGTGCTGGATCGTTTTATCTGTTTACCAAAACGCAATGGTAAAATGGAGGTTATCTTAATTGAAGAAGTGATTATGCACAATATTGATATTTTATTTAAAGGGTTTAAAGTACAATCTGTGCAATCATTCCGGCTAACACGTAATGCTGATTTGACGATTCACGAAGAAGGTGCACGCGACCTATTGACGGAAATCGAAAAAGAATTAAAAAAGCGTAAGTGGGGAAGTGTTTCTCGTGTTGAAGTGCGCAAAGGAGAAATGCAAGAGAATGTATTACAATTCTTAATACGCGAATTGGATGACTGGGATGCACAAGTTTTTAATATTAAGGGACCTTTAGATTTAACGTATCTATTTTCGTTTTGTAAAGTAGTGGGTGATTTACGAGAAGATTTACAATATGAAAGTTTTATCCCACAACCACCACAGGATGTAAGTTCAGACGATAATATTTTTGAAAAAGCATTAAAGCAAGATTTATTTTTCCATCATCCATACGAATCGTTTTCACCAATCGTTGATTTCGTAACAGAGGCAGCAAAAGACCCAAATGTGTTAGCTATTAAACAAACATTGTATCGTGTAAGTGGCAATTCACCTGTCATCCAAGCATTAAAGTTAGCCGCTGAGAATGGTAAGCAAGTGACTGTATTAGTTGAGTTAAAAGCGCGCTTTGATGAAGAAAATAACGTACTTTGGGCGAAACAATTAGAACAAGCAGGATGTTTAGTTATTTATGGTATGCATAATTTAAAAACACATTCGAAAATAACACTCGTTGTTCGAAAACGTCAAGGACGAATTGAACGTTTTATTCATTTAGGTACAGGTAATTACAATGATGCAACAGCTAAAATCTACACGGATATGGGAATTATTACGACGAAGAAAAAACTTGGTATTGATGCGACAAACTTCTTTAACTATTTAAGTGGTTATACAGAAAAACCACATTATCATCATTTGGTCGTATCACCATTCGATATTCGAGAAGAATTCATTCGTTTGATTGATTTAGAAATTGAATATCATAAAAAACATGGAAATGGACGCATCTACGCAAAGATGAATTCATTAACCGATAAAGATTTAATTATGAAAATGTATGAAGCGTCAATTGCAGGTGTTCAAGTACATCTCATCATTCGTGGTATTTGCTGCTTACAACCAGGAATTAAAGGTGTAAGTGAAAATATTACAGTGATTAGTATTGTAGGACGTTTCTTAGAACATTCTCGTATTTATTGGTTCCATCATAATGGTGAAAATAAAATCTATTTATCTTCAGCAGATATGATGACACGTAATATGATTAAGCGTGTTGAAATTCTGTTCCCAATATTTGATACAGGGATTAAAAAGCGGATTATGCACGTGGTAAAACTCCAATTGCAAGATAATAGTAAGGCACGTGTATTAGAAGCTGATGGACAATATCGTTACAAAAAGATAGATGAAAAAACGGAGATTATTGACAGTCAGTTAATTCAAGAGCGAGATGCTAATAAAGTATTAAGTGATGAAGAATAGAAAAAAAGCGTATGAAAGAAGGAGATTCCTCTTATCATACGCTTTTTCTTTGTGTGAAAAGTATATGATATGTTAAAATAAGTAAAAATGAATGGTTATTCACTTTTAAATCAGAAGGGGGAAAATAATATGTTAGCAGGTCAGGTAATTATTGTTACAGGCGGATCAAATGGGATGGGGAAATACATGGCGAAGAATTTTGCCGAGCAAGGTGCACATGTAGTGATTACAGGACGTGATCAAGAAAGATTATATGCTGCACAGCGCGAACTACAGCAAACAGCAATGGGAGAAATTGCAGTATTTCAAATGGACGTTCGTGTAGTAGAGCATGTAGATGCAATGGTGAAATATGTTCATGATAAATTTGGTACCATCACACGACTTGTAAATAATGCAGCTGGAAATTTTATTGTACGTGCAGAAGACTTATCTCCAAATGGTTGGAAATCTGTCATTGATATTGTTTTAAATGGAACTTTTTATTGTTCTCAAGCTGTAGGGAAGTATTGGATTGAACATCAAATTAAAGGAGCCATTTTAAATATGGTGGCAACTTACGCTTGGCAAGCAGGAGCTGGTGTTGTCCATTCAGCAGCTGCAAAAGCAGGGGTACTGTCTTTAACACGCACATTAGCAGTTGAATGGGGAAGTGCTTATGGTATTCGTGTGAATGCTATTGCACCTGGTCCGATCGACCGAACAGGAGGAGCAGAGAAATTATGGGAATCGGAAGAAGCAGCTAAACGTACATTACAGTCTGTACCACTTCATCGCTTAGGGCAACCAGAAGAAATTGCAGATTTAGCGGCATTTATTTTATCGGACAAAGCCGCGTATATGAATGGTGAATGTGTGACACTAGATGGTGGACAGTGGTTAAACTCACATCCATTTTAAAAGGTTGATACCGCTTACATCCTTGTCATGTTGAGTATTTTCGAGTTATGCATAGTATTCTCAATTCATTTTATGTTATGATAAAAAGAGGTGAAGTACTCTATTTTTTAAATAGAAAAGGAGTAGAATTCTATGATTTCCACGAACAGCAAAGAATTGCTCGAAATGCCAATTCATGATTTTATTATACCAGCTGAGAAAGTAGCGCACGTTCAAATTGGTAATAATGCAGAGCATGCTTTATTAGTATTAACAAAAACAGGATATTCTTCGATTCCTGTACTCGACTCAAGCTATCGTTTTCATGGTCTAATTAGTATTCGTATGATCATGGATTCAGTCTTAGGCTTAGAACGAATTGAATATGAAAATTTAGAAGTGTCGAATGTCACAGAGATTATGGATCGAGACATTGCTACATTGAATATTAATGATAATTTTAAGCGAGCTTTAGATTTAGTAATTAATCATGCCTTCTTGTGTGTAATTGATGATGAAGGTACATTTGTTGGGATTATGACACGTCGTGTAATTTTAAAACAGTTAAAAAAATATGTATATCAACCAAAATCATAATCATTTTGGCTGAATTAAAAGGAACTGTCTTAAGAGAACGGATGAGACAGGTCCTTTTATTATTTTGAACTACATACATTTTGAATACGTATATGGAGGTGTTCGCATGACAACATCTGAAGCACAAATTTTAAAGATTTTAGCTGAAGAAGGAAATATGAGAAAAGCAGCAGAACGCCTATTTTTATCGCAACCAGCACTTTCACAACGCTTACAATCAATTGAAAAAGATTGGGGAACGCAGCTTTTTTTACGTTCACAAAAAGGTTTAACACCTACCCCGTCTGGTGAACTTGTTATTCAATATGCGAATGAGATGGCTACTAGACGAGAAGAAGTGTATGAACAACTACAGTCGTTAACACAAAAAGTACATGGAACATTGAAAATTGCATGTGCTTCAATTGTTGGTCACACATGGTTGCCACAAGTATTAAAAGAGTTCGTACAAAAATATCCAGATGCGAAAATTTCGCTCATGACAGGCTGGTCATCTGAAATTGTCAAAGCGCTATATGATGGTGAAGCACATATTGGGATTGTACGTGGGCATTCTGATTGGAAAGGCCGAAAAACACATTTATTTAGAGATACAATGTACTTAGTAGATAAAGAAATTAAATCACTGGATGAGGTATTTGAGACTGAACGACCTTTTATTCAATTCAAAAGTGATTCGAATTATTATCAAGAAATTCAACAATGGTGGCAACGACAATTTTCTTCAAGTCCAAAGCATCAAATCACAGTTGACCAAATCGAAACGTGTAAGCAGATGGCATTGAATGGTATTGGCTATGCGATTTTACCATCTATTACATTGACAGGCGAAGAAGATGTCAATCGAATCAACCTCGTCAGTGATGATGAAAAATTTGCACTAACACGTGATACATGGTTGATTGGATATGATTCGAGTTTTGAGCTCCGTCAAGTAGCAGCTTTTGTTGAAATTGTGCAACAACATGCAGAATGTTTGTATGATTATTCAAAAAATAAGTGAAATTTTTTGAATAATCGGTTACAATTAGTGCATCTTTTTTTCAATAGGAGGAAATGCACAATGAAAAAGTTAAACGCACAAGAAATTATCGCTTACTTAGCAAATGCCAAAAAAACAACACCAGTTAAAGTTTATGTAAAAGGTACAAATGTGTCTTCATTAGACTTTGGTACAGATAGTAAAGTATTTGGTGAAGGTAATTCCGTAGTTGTATTTGGTGACTGGTCACAAATTGAACAAGCAATCAACGCACATGAGGCACAGATTGAAGATTACGTAATCGAGCAAGACCGACGTAACTCAGCTGTGCCTTTATTAGATACAAAAGCGATTAATGCACGTATCGAACCAGGCGCACTTATTCGAGATCAAGTTACAATTGGTGATAACGCAGTAATCATGATGGGTAGTGTTATTAATATTGGTGCGGAAATTGGCGCACGTACGATGATTGATATGAATGTTGTATTGGGTGGTCGTGCAACAGTGGGAGAAGATTGCCATATTGGAGCAGGTGCCGTTTTAGCAGGTGTGATTGAACCCCCAAGTGCTGACCCTGTAGTAGTTGAAAATAATGTAATGATTGGTGCAAATGCAGTTCTTCTAGAAGGAGTACGAGTAGGAGAAGGTGCAGTAATTGCAGCAGGTGCTGTCGTAACAAAAGATGTTGAACCTTATACAGTAGTTGCAGGTATTCCAGCACGTGAAATTAAAAAAATTGATGAAAAAACAAAATCAAAAACAGAAATTATGCAAGATTTAAGAAAAATATAAGAGGTGAATGGTGTGAAGTCTTTTATTGAAGTTCGAAGGGATTTACATAGAATTCCGGAGATTGGTTTTCAAGAGTTTAAGACGCAACAATATTTACTCGATACAATTACATCGTTTATAAAGCCCTATATGCGTATCATAAAATGGCGAACGGGTTTTATTTTAGTTATTGAAGGTATTAATCCTCGTTTGCAATTAGGATGGAGAACAGATTTAGATGGTTTGCCTGTTCAAGAACAAACTAATTTATCATACGCTTCTGAACATGAGGGTTTCATGCATGCATGTGGACATGACTTCCATATGACGATTGCGCTAGGGCTTGCGAAACGATTTGCGGATGTTCAACCAGAACATACGATATTATTATACTTCCAACCTGCTGAAGAAGGCCCTGGAGGCGCAGAGCCTATGTTAGAGTGGGTGAAGGCAGAACATCCAGAGCTACTTCCGGATTATATGTTTGCATGTCACATCGCACCAGAGTATCCTGTTGGAACTGTTGCAACACGACCTGGTATGTTATTTGCAAATACATCTGAACTTTTTATTGATTTAAAAGGACTAGGTGGACACGCAGCATTTCCGCACCATACAAAAGATATGACTGTTGCAGCTGCATCGCTTATTATGCAACTACAGACGATTGTCAGTCGTAATATCAATCCATTAGAAGGTTCTGTTATTACAGTTGGTAAAATGACTTCTGGCACCGTACAAAACGTTATTTCAGATGCTGCACGTTTGGAAGGAACAATCCGTACAGTAACAGCTAAGAGTATGGCGCAAATAAAAAAACGTATTCAAACATTGTGTGAGGCTACTGCCCTTGCATTTGAATGTGATGTGACGATTGACTATGGTTCAATGTATTATCAAGTGTACAATGATGCACACTGTGCGACATCGCTTCTTCAATATGCAGATTCTGTAGAAGGTATGACAGCGTACGAATGCCCACCAGCGATGACTGGGGAGGACTTTGGTTTCTTTTTAAAAGAGATTCCGGGCGCGATGTTTTGGGCTGGGGCGAATACCCCTTATGGACTACACCATGCGAAAATATCACCCGATGAAAATCTCATCGAACAAAATATTTTATTTGTAGAAGGATTTCTTCGACAATTCCACTTGAAATAAATAAAACACTTGTTCTCTTTTGCTACTTTCTGTATGATAAAACAGATTACGTAAATAAAGGAGTACACAGATGAACCAATTAATTGAATATATCGTATGGGGTGCCATCGCGGTTGGGATTCTTTTATTCCTTTCGATATTGATTCGCTTTATTCAAGAAAGAAAAAGAAGAAAATCCTATGAACGATTAATGCAGACGACACAAATTCGTGATGTCGATGAAATGGACGGATATGTTTTTGAGGACTTTTTAGCACATGTATTTGAAGACTTAGGTTACAAAGCAGTTGCAACGCAGCGCTCTAATGATTTTGGGGCAGATGTCATGTTACAACATGATGAAGGGAAAATTGTGATTCAAGCAAAGCGTTATCAAGATAAAGTTGGTTTAAAAGCAGTACAAGAAATTTATGCAGCACAGGCTTTTTATGAAGCAAATGAAGCATGGGTGATTACGAATAATTATTACACACAGGCCGCAAAGCAATTAGCTACTGCTTGTCATGTGACACTCATGAATCGAGAAGATCTCATTGATTTATTAAAAGAACGTAAAAAAGTTATGAAGTCTTCAAGGCGTGCATCTTGATTTACACAACACAATATAAGTACGAAAAAAGAATCGCGTGATAAGTTACGCGATTCTTTTTTGTTTATGCTTTTGTATCCAAGTCGATATTCGGTTGTTGATGTACAGGTCTTTGAATGGGATTTCGCTTTTGCCATACATAGGTGATCACGAAGCAAATCATGAGAACGGCACCACCTACGATGAATGGAATCGACATATTAATATCGAATAATGTACCTGCAATTGCGGGTCCAATCATATTCCCAAGAGACATATAGGAGTTGTTCATACCAGAAGCAAAACCTTGTTCTTTCCCAGCAGCATAGGAAATGAGTGTATTGACTGCTGGACGAATAAGAATAGCCGCTGTTTGGAAAATTGTTGCAACAACTAGGATAAGGAAGAATCCACTAATGTAAATCATACAAACTGTAAAGATTGATGCGATAACGAGACTGAACAGAATAATGCGCATCTCACCAAAACGTTTGAACAGCTTGTCTAATAATAGTCCCTGAACAATAACACCGATGAAGCCACCAACAGTTAAGACAATGGCAATTTGATTCGGTGTGAAGTCAAATTTATACGTTAAAAATAGTGACATAGAAGATTGGAAGTTTGCGATACCAAATGTGAAGATGAAAACAACTAATAGTAGAACAAAATAAGGTGTAGTGAAAGAAGTTTTCATGTCTTTTAAAATATTACCACTACCTGTACTTTTCGCACCTTTTGCTACGACTGGTTTTGTTGCAGGAAGCAAGAACATCGTTAAAATACCTGCTAAAATAGCTGCAGCACCAGCGAAATAGAATGGGAAGTGTAAATTAATATTGGACAATAAACCACCTAGACCGGGTCCAATTGTAAAACCAAGCGAAATAGCTGCGCCAATTAGTCCCATCGCTTTCCCACGTTGTTTCCCAGTTGTAATGTCTGCTACATATGCCATGATGGGTGGTGTGATGAAGGCAGAACCCACACCTGTTAAAAAGCGGAAGATATAGAGTTCGTAAAGATGGCTCGCGACACCGAATAAAGTCATGAACGTACCATTAATCAGTAGCCCGATTACGATGAGTTTTTTTCGACCAAAACGGTCAGAGAGAGATCCAGCGAGTGGAGAGAAGATGAATTGTGCAAGTGCGATACTGGCGATTAAAAAACCAAGTACAGCGCCTTGTCCTCCAAAGCCTTGTAAATAATGTGGCATGATGGGAATAATTAATCCGATACCACTCATGGAAATAAACATGTTGAACATTAAGAGTGCGAGTGCTAATTTTACTTTCTTTTCCATAAAAGGCTCCTTTGTTGAGTATTTCGTATAGCTAAATAATAACGGCTATAGTATAGAATCGCAATGAAAAAAATCTACTTCTTTTGACTGAAACAACCTTACTTGTAGTATTCCTTTTTATAAGGAGAACAACCATGTTGAAACATCAAAAAAACTGTAGATGAAACGAATTCATCTACAGTCCATTTATTCATTAATTGCCATTTTAAATTTCAGGAATAATTCATTGTATTCCCCGATTTTTTCAAGGCCAAGGTTTTTATAAACATGTAAGTTTTCGCGTGTTTCTTTCGAAGGGTAGTAACGTTCGTCGTTTACTACTTCTTCATCAAGCAGAGAAAGAGCCGCTTTATTTGGTGTTGAGTAACCGACATAATCTGCATTTTGGGCTGCATTTTCAGGTTCTAACATGAAGTTAATGAATTTATGTGCGCCCTCTACGTTTTTAGACGTTTTTGGAATGACCATATTATCAAACCATAAGTTTGAACCTTCGCTTGGCACTGTGTATGTTAAATCTTCGTTCTCATACATCATATCTGCTGCTTGTCCAGACCATGTTAGCGCGACCATCGCATCTTCATTAATCATCAGCTGTGTTACTTCATCACCGATAATTGCTTTGACGTTCGGTCCCATCTTAATTAGCTTGTCTGTTGCAGCATTTAACTCTTTTGAATCTGTTGAGTTCAGTGACTTACCCATACTGTTCAATCCCATACCAAGCACTTCACGCGCACTATCTACTAAGACTACTTTACCTTTTAAAGAAGGATCCCATAAATCATCCCAACGTTCGAATTTATATTTGTCGCCTAATAATTTAGGGTTATAAACAATCCCAACTGTTCCCCAGAAATAAGGAATTGAATATTGGTTTTTTGGATCGAATGGTAAATCTAAAAAGTCTTTATCAATATTTTTTAAATTCGGAATGTCTTTATGATTAACAGGTAATAATAGATTTTTTTCTTTCATTTGTTCGATTGTGTATTCAGATGGAACGGCGATATCGTAGTTTGTTCCGCCTTGTTCAATCTTTGTCATCATCGCTTCATTTGAATCGAATGTTTCATAAACGACGTGAATACCTGTCTCTTTTTCAAACTTTTTAAGTAGGGCAGGGTCGATATATTCGCCCCAGTTATAAACTGTTAAAACTTTTTTGCCTGATACACCAGATGATTGGCTCAGCGAATGTACCGCATAGAATAAGATACCGCAAACAGCGAGTAGGGCAATACTAATGCGTATAAGTGATTTCATTAATTACGCACCCCCGTTTTTTTACGTGTCGTAATAAAGTGATAGCCAAGTACAAGAATAATTGTGACAAAGAATACTAAACCTGAAATCGCATTAACTGTTAGTGATACACCAGCACGTGCCATTGAATAAATCTCAACAGATAATGTACTGAAACCATTACCCGTAACGAAGAACGTAACAGCGAAATCATCTAATGAGTAAGTTAAAGCCATGAAGAAACCAGCAAAAATACCTGGTTTAATAAATGGAATGATGACACGCGTTAAAATATCACGTTGTGAAGCACCTAAATCACGTGCAGCATCAATTAATGAACTGCTCATCTCTTGTAGTTTTGGTAATACCATAATAACAACGATTGGAATACTAAAGGCAATATGACTTAATACTACCGACATAAAGCCGAGTTTCACACCCACAATTGTAAAGAGAATTAAGAATGAAGCACCGATAATAACGTCAGGGCTTACGATTAATACATTATTCATTGATAAGACTGTATTACGTAATTTACGATTACGCATGGATGAAATACCGATTGCACCAAGTGTTCCGATGAATGTCGAAATGAGTGCTGAGAGTAAAGCTACAATGATTGTATTCATTAAAATAATGAGTAGACGATCATCTTCAAAAACCGCTTTATAATGTTCCAATGTGAATGATTTGAAGTTTACCATCGAACCACCACTGTTGAAAGAGTAGAAGATTAGGAAAAAGATGGGTGCGTATAAAACGACCATGACAAGTGCTAAATAGACTTTAGAACCTTTACTTAGTCTTTCCATTTTGTGTCTCTCCCTTCTCTTTAGAACCTGTTAGGAACATGATGATAAACATAACGATGATTAGGAATACAGCAATGGTTGAACCCATTCCCCAGTTTTGCGCAACTAAGAATTGTTGTTCAATCGCTGTACCAAGTGTAATGACTTTGTTACCTGCGATTAAGCGAGTAATCATGAATAGTGATAGCGCTGGGATAAATACAGCTTGCACACCTGCTTTAATACCATTCATTGTTAATGGAATAATGACGCGACGGAATGTTGTAATGCGTGAAGCACCTAAGTCACGTGCAGCATCAATTAGTGCAGGATTTAATTTATCCAGTGCATTAAAAATAGGTAAAATCATAAATGGAATAAAGATATAAACAGATACAAAGATGAAACTGAAATTCGTGAATAGAATTTGCTGTTCACCAATACCAATTGCAGCTAAGAAAGCATTAATCGGACCTTTGTTACCAAAAATACCAATGAATGCATATGTTTTTAATAATAAGTTCACCCATGAAGGGATAATAATTAAGATTAACCATAACTGTTTATGTTTTAATTTTGTAATTAAATAAGCAGCAGGGTATGAAACGAGTAATGAGAATAAAGTAATTAAGAACGCATACCAGAACGAACTTAATGTCATCTCAAAATAGACACTCGTAAAGAAGTTTTTATAGTTTTCAAGTGTAAAATGACCATCTAAATCGAGCATTGAGTAGTACAGTACGAGTAAGATTGGTGCGACAACGAATAGTACAACCCATGCATAGTAAGGGATAAGAGAGAAAACTCCGCCCTTATTTTTCATCGTGGTCATCTCCGTATGATTCTAAACGTTTATCGAAATCTTCTTCAGATTCATTTAAACGCATGATGTGAATTGATTCTGGATCGAAATCTAAACCGATTTTTGCACCAACATCGGCTTTTTTCAGTGAATGAACAAGCCATTCATTACCAGCTTCATCAAATGTAGAAAGTTCATAGTGTACGCCGCGGAATAATTGCGAATCGACTGTTACAACAAGTTTTCCTTGTTCGACAGTTGTTAATTCTAAATCTTCCGGACGAATAACCACATCTACTTTTTCATTTGGGTTTAAACCTTGGTCAACACATTCAAATTCTTGACCGTTCATATTAACAACAAAATCGCGTACCATGATGCCAGAAATAATATTTGATTCGCCGATAAAGTCAGCTACAAAGCGATTAATTGGTTCATCATAAATATCAACTGGTGTCCCGCTTTGTTGAATATTTCCTTCATTTAAAACAAAGATTTCATCACTCATCGCAAGTGCTTCCTCTTGGTCATGTGTTACAAAGATGAATGTCTTGCCTAAACGTTGTTGTAATTCGCGTAATTCGTATTGCATCTCAGTACGAAGCTTTAAATCAAGAGCAGATAGTGGTTCATCTAATAAGATAATTTCAGGATCATTAACAATCGCGCGTGCAATCGCAACACGTTGACGTTGACCCCCTGACATCTCTTGAATTTCGCGTTTACCGTACCCTGCAAGGTTGACGAATTTTAATGCTTCTTCAACGCGGCGTGTAATTTCAGCGTTATTTACCTTTTGAATACGTAAACCAAAAGCAACATTCTCAAAAACATTTAAATGTGGAAATAGTGCATAGTCTTGAAAGACCGTATTTACTTGGCGTTCATTAGCAGGCACTTTATTAATGTTCTTTCCATTAAATAAAATTTCACCTTGTGATGGTTCCATAAAACCAGCGATTAAACGTAAAATCGTCGTTTTACCACAACCTGATGGTCCAAGTAAAGTGTAGAATTTTCCTCTTTCAAGTTCAAAGTTGACGCCCTTTAACACCTGTGTACCGTCGCTGTACGACTTTGACACGTTGTTAAACGAGATAATAATATTTTCTGACATGATGTACTAGGCCTCCTAAGCTACAAATAAGATTCTGTTGCGACTAACAGTAGTTGAGTTCTCCCTGCAAATGCATTTAAGATTTGATGTGAGTCAATTGCTTCATAATAAACAGAATCACCTGCAGTAGCAATAAATTCCTCTGTTCCTAATACGATACGGACACGTCCCTCTAATACATAGATAAAGGTTTCAGACGGGGAAGGTTCAAATTGTTTGAACTCCCCTTTTTCCTCGAAGGTTAGGATGACAGGTTCAATTTCTTTTTCATTTGATGTGGGGATTAACCACTGAAGTTTGTATTTTTTTTCTTCGTCTGTATAGACGGTTTGGTCTTCAGTTGTATAAACAACTTTTTGATCATCGGTTTCATCGTCGAAAAATTCTTTTGGTGTAGAACCAAGAACTTCTAATAAATTGAATAAAGTTTCAATGGAAGGGGAGTTGAGGTCACGCTCTAATTGTGAAATATAGCCTTTTGTTAAATCGGTACGTTCACCTAGTTCCTCTTGTGTGAGTTCCTTCCTTAAACGTAATCGTTTAATTTTTTTGCCGATTTGCATAAATATTCTCCTCGATCAAGTTTACTTTTGGTAAACTTACAGATTTGAAAGTATTGTTAAAGTAAACTTCAAGTTTACTCAAACGATATCCATTATTACAAAAATACGTTGATATTTCAAGTCATTTTTATAAAAAAGTATCTTCTTTCTATATAAATTAGAAAAGCTAGTCACAACGCTATTTCAAATACAATTAGCGTTATGGCTAGCTCTTTTTATTCAAGTTCATTTAAATAACTTCCTATTAATATATTTAAAATTCTAAAGCCTTTCTTAAATCCGTTACATAAGACTGTGAGACAGGTAATTGTTTTCCATCTTTCATAACAATTAATAAGTTCGAGGCAAAGTCACGTGTGATTTTTGAGATATTTCGAATATTGATAATGTACGATCGATGAATACGAATAAAATATTCAGGTAGGCGATTCGCTAAATCTTTCATCGTTAATGAAATTTGAAATAGTTCATTTTGCTGGTAACACCAATTTTTCTTATTTAAGCTTTCAAAGAATGAAACGTCTTCGATTGGAATTGGCTGCCATTCGTCTTCATTTCGACCTGTAATAAAGTAAAGTGGTTTTTCTTTCTTTCGACTTGGTAGAACGATGAGAAGCACGCCCTTTTTCTCGCGCACGGTAATAGGATAACCAATGCCATGATAGCTCCCACTTCCATAAGGATTATCAATCGTTTGTTCCACTTTGCGACCGCTTTCATAAACGAGCTGTGCAATACTCGTTGGTGCAATGGATTGTCCGATTGAAATTTGAATATCGACTTGTTGAGGTGCATAATAAACGTAGTTATTTTCTACAGCAATGGCAATTGTTGCCTCTTGCGGGGTCCAATCTTGTAATAAGGATGTGTACTGTACTATAACATCCTCTGCTAAATCCCTGTAAATTGACTCAATCATTCAAATCATCCTCCTAGTTTAACCTTGCTTTATCCAGCTATATCTTGTTCTATCCTAGAAAAACCATCTTTCGTCTGAAAATCAATACAAGTAAATCATGTTGTTATATAGTAGTCTATAACAACGGTAGCTGTTATGCAACAAATAAATTGGAAAAAACAGGGGTGTATTTTCTGATAGCGTCAAATGTTATCGTTTTACTACTACTTAAATAAAGGGAGATGGATGAAATGACACAACAAGAACAAATTAAAGCTTTAGAAGAAAAATGGGCACAAGATGGCCGCTGGTTAGGAATCGAACGTCCTTATTCAGCAGAAGAAGTTTTAAAGTTACGTGGATCAATTGAAATCGAACATACACTTGCTAAACGCGGTGCTGCTCGCCTTTGGAAATCTTTACACGAAGAAGATTTCATTAACGCACTAGGTGCATTAACAGGTAACCAAGCAATGCAACAAGTGAAAGCAGGTTTAAAAGCAATCTATTTAAGTGGTTGGCAAGTAGCGGCAGACGCAAATATCGCTGGACAAATGTACCCAGACCAATCTTTATACCCAGCAAACTCTGTACCGCAAGTAGTAAAACGCATTAATCAAGCACTACAACGTGCTGACCAAATCGACCATGCAGAAGGTCGTAACGACGGTTTCGACTGGTTCGCACCAATCGTAGCTGACGCTGAAGCAGGTTTCGGTGGTCCGTTAAACGTATTCGAATTAATCAAAGGTATGATTGAAGCGGGTGCTGCAGGCGTTCACTTAGAAGACCAATTAGCTTCTGAGAAAAAATGTGGTCACTTAGGTGGTAAAGTATTACTTCCAACTCAAAATGCAATCCGTAACTTAATCGCAGCTCGTTTAGCAGCAGACGTACAAGGTGTTGATACAATCATCATCGCTCGTACAGATGCAGACGCAGCAGATATGGTAACAAGCGATATCGACCCACGTGATGCAGACTTCATCACTGGCGAACGTACACCAGAAGGTTTCTTCCGTACAAAACCAGGTATCGATCAAGCAATCGCTCGTGGTTTAGCTTACGCACCGTATGCTGATCTTGTATGGTGTGAAACATCTAAACCAGACCTAGAGGAAGCGCGTAAATTCGCAGGTGCAATTCACGCAAAATTCCCTGGTAAAATGCTTGCTTATAACTGTTCACCATCATTCAACTGGGAAGCGAACCTTGATGAAGAAACAATTGCTCAATACCAAGTTGAATTAGGTAAAATGGGTTACAAATTCCAATTCGTAACATTAGCTGGTTTCCATGCATTAAACCACAGCATGTTCAAATTAGCGCATGACTACCGCGATAACGGTATGGCTGCATACTCTAAATTACAACAAGCTGAGTTCGCTGATGAAACTTTAGGCTACACAGCTACAAAACACCAACGTGAAGTAGGTACAGGTTACTTCGATGAAGTATCACAAGTAATCTCTGGTGGTACATCTTCTACAACAGCTATGAAGGGCTCAACTGAAACAGCTCAATTCATTTAATAAACAACTCAAAAGAGCTATGGGATTTATGACAATAGTAAATCGCTTACAACCATAGCTCTTTTCTAAAATTAATGAAAAACTGGGAGGAAGAGAATATGCAACAGACATCCGCAAACATTCGTGTTTTAGGGCCACAAGACGAAGTAACAAAAGAAATCTTAACACCTGAAGCACTGCAATTTATTGCATCACTTCAAGTGAAATTCAATGACCGTCGTTTAGCCCTATTAGAAGCACGTCAAGAACGTCAACGTGAGTTAGATAACGGTGGCACATTAGATTTCTTAGAAGAAACAAAAGAAATTCGTGAATCGGATTGGACAATTGCACCTTTACCAGCTGATTTACAAGACCGTCGTGTTGAAATTACAGGCCCTGTTGATCGTAAAATGGTTATCAATGCTTTGAATTCAGGCGCAAAAATGTTCATGGCTTGTTTTGAAGATGCTACTTCACCAACATGGGAGAACATGATTCATGGACAAAAGAATATGAAAGATGCTATCGCTAAAACAATCTCATTTGAGAATCCAGCGAATGGTAAAAAATATGCTTTAAAAGAAGAAACAGCTACATTACTTGTACGTCCACGTGGTTTACACATGAACGAAAAGCATGTAGAAGTGGATGGTTCACCAATGTCTGCTAGCTTCTTTGACTTCGGTCTATATTTCTTCCACAATGCAAAAGCTGCATTAGAGCGTGGAACAGGTCCATATTTCTACTTACCAAAGTTAGAAAGTTACTTAGAAGCACGATTATGGAATGATGTATTCAACTATGCAGAAGAAACATTTGATTTACCGCATGGCACAATCAAAGCAACTGTATTAATTGAAACAATTACAGCAGCATTCCAAATGGATGAAATTCTTTATGAACTACGTGACCACTCTGCTGGTTTAAACTGTGGACGTTGGGATTACATCTTTAGTTATATCAAGCGTCTACGCAATAAAGGTGAAGTGATTTTACCAGACCGCGGTCAGGTAACGATGACATCACCATTTATGAGAGCGTATTCAACGCTATGTATTAAAACATGTCATAAGCGTAATGCACCTGCAATGGGTGGTATGGCTGCACAAATTCCAATTAAAAATGATCCAGAAGCTAACGAAGCTGCATTCCAAAAAGTGCGTGAAGATAAGCGTCGTGAAGCAACAGATGGTCATGATGGTACATGGGTAGCGCATCCTGATTTAGTTGCTGTTGCGATGGAACAATTTGATGAGCATATGCCAACACCGAACCAAATCGACCGTAAACGTGACGATGTTCATGTAACAGCGGCTGATTTATTAGAAGTGCCAATTGGAACGATTACAGAAGAAGGTCTGCGCATGAACTGTAGCGTAGGTGTTCAGTACATCGCCTCTTGGTTACGTGGAAACGGTGCTGCACCAATCAACCACCTGATGGAAGATGCAGCAACAGCAGAAATTTCACGTACACAAATTTGGCAATGGATTCGCCATGCAGACGGTAAGCTTGTAACTGGCGAAGATATTACAGCTGAATTATTCAAACAGATCTTAGCTGAGGAACTAGATGTTTTAAAAGAGCAATTTGGCGAAGAACAATATAATGCTGGTAAATTTAATGAAGCAGCAGAAATTTTTACAGACTTAATCTTACAAGATGAGTTTGAAGAGTTCCTAACAACTTCAAGTTATAAAAAAATAGCTTAATTCATACATTAATCTAACACTAAAAAACAGCTGACCCTGAAATGATTCTTATATAGCGTGTTCTTTTAGATTAATGTCACCCTAACAACACGCTATATGTATATAATGATTGCGATGAAAAAACTACGAATTTTTTGAGCTACGCCTCACCAACGTGGCCCATTAACAAACAAACTCCTATAAAGATAAAGAGAGAGACTGCTACAGACATGGCAGTCTCTTTTCGTATGGGCTATTGTATTGTGGTTTTAAAGATTTTTGATAGAATAAGATGAGATAGGTAGTTTCGAGAAATCGGAGGAATAAACATGAAAAAAGAGTTCGTAGTCATTGGACTAGGACGTTTTGGTGGTAGTATCGTAAATGAACTAGTGAACCAGGGCGCAGATGTGATGGCGATTGATAAGTTTGCAGAGCGTGTAAATGAATTCTCAAAAATTGCGACGCAAGCTGTCATGGCAGATACAACAGATGAAACGGTACTAAAACAACTCGGTATTCGAAATTTCGAGCATGTGATTGTGGCAATTGGTGATGACATTCAATCGAGTATTTTAACGACTTTAATGTTAAAAGAAATCGGTGTGCAGAAAATTACGGTAAAAGCACAAAATGACTATCATGAAAAAGTGTTACGAAAAATTGGCGCAGATCATGTTGTGCATCCAGAACGCGATATGGGTATTCGAATCGCCAATAATATGATGTCAAATAACGTTTTAGACTATCTAGAACTATCAGACGAACACTCAATTATGGAGATTAAGGCCAATCGTTTACTCGCTGGACATACGATTATTGGATTAGATATTCGTGTACGCTATGGCATTAACATTGTAGCGATTAAGCGCGACCAAGATATTATTGTGTCACCTGCAGCAGATGAAAAAATCATTGAAGGCGATATTTTAATCGTTATTGGTGCAGATGCGGATATTAGTCGTTTTGAGAAAAAGATGTTGAACTAAAGGAGAAGCTAGGACAAAGCCCTAGTTAAAAGCAAGACAGGCTGGGACATAAGGGCAAAAAACACATCTTATATGAGCATAAAAAAACTGGAATCGCGCTGTAGCACGGTTCCGGTTTTTCGTTGCGAACGCTAAAAAAGGAAAATGACATGTTTTGTCCCAGCCTGTTTTTGGTCTGTCTGCGGATATTCTGCTCGTGCTGTTCCCACAGAAGTAACACACGCCCAGCCAAAACAAAAACAGGATACAAAAAAAGAGCTTTTCCTGTTAAAATTTAAATTACAGATGGTATGTATCGCAAAGGACAGTAACGAAAATATCTTAAAGATTCTTTTAAAACAAGCAATTGGACATATAACGCAACGACAGATTGTTATACTTGCCTTAATGGACAATTAGTAACGTACCAATACGATTCAACACGTACGGATAAGACAGGATTTACACGCCATTTTAAAATATATACATGTGAATACGCATTGGGAAGAACAGAAGAAAATAATTCAAGCGATGCTTTCAGAGGTAAAGATAGGCGCCATTTATCGAAAACGAAAAATCGATGTGGAACCAGTTTTTGGATTTTTGAAGGCGAATTTAGGTTTCACTCGATTTTCACTTCGTGGAAAATCGAAGGTCCGAAATGAAATTGGACGTACCTTAATGGCGACCAATCTAAGAAAGTATGCGATGAGAGGGTAAAACACTACATCACGTATGAAAAAAATCACACAAAAAAGGAGATTGTGTAGGCAATCTCCTTTTTGTGTGACTGAAAGCGATTTATGTCCCAGCCTCTTTTCTATTTAGACTTCCATAATGATTGGTAAAACCATTGGACGACGTTTTGTTTTTTCGTATAGGTAAGGTGTTAACACATCAGTAATCTCATTTTTCAAATCTGACCACTGTGTTGTTTTTTCCTTAACTGATTCTTGTAGATGACGATTTAGCATTTGTTGTGCTTCATTAATCATCATACCTGACTCACGCATGTAAACGAAGCCACGTGAAATGATATCTGGACCTGATACGATACGTTGGTTTTCCATATCAACACTTACAACAACAATCACAAGACCTTCTTCTGAAAGAATACGACGATCGCGTAAAACGATATTACCAATATCACCGATTCCGTTACCATCGATGTACACATCACCAGAAGGAATGCGACCAGCAACATGTGCCTCATCAGAACTTAATGCAAGAACATCACCGTTCTCCATAATGAAGATATTCTCTTCAGGTACGTCACAATCAACAGCAAGGCTTGCATGCATACGAAGCATACGGTACTCACCGTGGATTGGCATGAAGAATTTAGGCTTCATTAAACGTAACATTAATTTTTGTTCTTGTTGAGAACCGTGACCAGATGTATGAATGTTATTCAATGAACCGTGAATAACATCTGCACCTGCGCGATAAAGTAAGTTGATAATCTTATTCACGCTTGTAGTATTACCTGGAATTGGTGAAGAAGAGAAAATCACTGTATCATCAGGTTGAATTTGAATTTGACGGTGTGTACCATTTGCAATACGAGATAGTGCTGCCATTGGTTCACCTTGAGAACCCGTACATAAAATCATCACTTCATTCGCTGGAAGGCGATTTAAAGTTTGTGCGTCAACAAATGTTTCTTTTGGAGCTGTAATGTAGCCAAGTTCACGACCAATCGTGATGGCATTATCCATACTACGTCCGAATACAGCTACTTTACGACCGAATTTAGCCGCAGCATCTGTTACTTGTTGTAAACGATGAATATTTGATGCAAATGTTGCAAAAATAATACGACCATCTACTTTACGCATGATTTCATCAATGCTTTCGCCGACTTTACGTTCAGACATTGTAAAGTTAGGAACCTCAGCATTTGTACTATCAGATAGTAGGCATAGTACGCCTTCTTTACCGATTTCAGCCATTTTCGTTAGGTTGGCTGGTTCTCCAACAGGTGTGAAATCAAATTTGAAGTCACCTGTATGCACGATATTACCAGGAGGTGTTTTAACGACTACACCTAAAGCATCTGGAATACTGTGAGTTGTTCTAAAGAAACTAACAGATGTTTTTCTGAATTTGATAACATCTTCTTCTTTAATTTCGATTAATTTTGTTGTGCGTAGTAAACCATGTTCGTCTAATTTATTACGTAATAAACCAAGTGCTAGTTTACCACCATAGACAGGAACATTAAGTTGGCGTAATAAGTAAGGAATACCGCCAATATGATCTTCATGACCATGCGTAATAAAGAGACCTTTAATTTTATCAACATTTCTAACAAGATAAGTGTAATCAGGGATTACATAGTCGATGCCTAGTAGGTCATCTTCTGGAAACTTAATTCCTGCGTCAATCAGAATGATTTCATCCTGAAATTGAACCGCATACGTATTTTTGCCGATTTCGCCCAGTCCGCCAAGTGCGAAAACAGCTGTTTGGTCATTTTTGACGAATTTCATCTACTTAGAATTGCTCCAAGTGGAAGTTTTCGCTTGCTTGTTCATACTCTAGGTAATTACCCTCAAGCAATTGAATTAATTCGATGTTGTAGCCACGATCAGCTAGCAGTGCACGTACTTCACGTGGATCTGCTGCTTCAAGATATAGGCTTTTAGTATTTTCGCGAACTGGAACTTGAAGCTGGCTTTCTTGATAATAAACTTTGTAAATCATTTTATTTGCTCTCCTTTAACACGTTCAAAATATGTTGCATTTCTTATATATTATCATGACACCAATATAAAATAAAGAAAACCCCGATAAAAATTGCATTTCAGGTTTGGATGTCAAAAGGAAGAGAGATCAGACTCGAAGTACATCAAGTCCCATCTCTCTTCATCACTAAGCTACCGTTTTCTTTTCGAGTAAGCCACGAAGCCTTTTCAACAGTCGTTTTTTAAGACGTTTAAACATGGCGTATCACTCCCTAGTTATAGTATAAGTGATAACGACATGAGAGTAAAGTTATTTAACTTGACATATAATAAGGAAGAAAGAGTGAGAACAACAAAAAAGCTTAGAGTGTGTTAGAATTAAGAACATATAAAAGTATGAGTAGTTAGGGAGGAGTTTAGGAATTGAAGAAAAAGTTATTATTTTTTGATATAGACGGTACACTCTATAACACATCAAAAAAAATTCCTGAAGCAACAAAGAAAGCAATTGAAGAGGCAAGAGCAAATGGGCATGAAGTAGCCATCGCAACAGGGCGCTCTCCGTTCTTTTTAAAAGAAGTAAGTGAAGAGCTAGACATTGACAGCTACGTTAGTTTTAATGGTCAATTTGTCGTTTATCAGGGGAAAACAATTTCTAAACGTCCAATCCCAGCAGATGTACTTGAACGACTTGCAACAGAAGCAGAAAAAGATGGGTATCCAGTTGTTTATTTAGATGAGCAACGTATGACATCGACAACAGAATATGATGATCACGTAAAAGCAAGTATGGATTCATTATTCTACCCAATGCCTGAATACGATTTGAATCACTGGAAAGAAGCGGATATTTATCAAGCGCTTCTGTATGTTCCAGAAGAAGAAAAACCACGTTATTTAAAGGCTTTTCCAGAGTTAGCATTTATTCGTTGGCATAAGTATTCAGATGATGTAATCAATCATGATGTGTCTAAAGCATATGGCATTGAACAATTTATTCAACATACTGATTTTACGTTAGCAGATACAATGGTCTTTGGTGATGGGTTAAATGATATTGAAATGCTTGAACTTGTTGCAAAAGAAGGTACGAGTGTTGCAATGGGGAATAGCCCTGAGCGTGTAAAAGAAGCAGCGAGCATTATAACAGAACATGTAGATGAAGATGGCTTATCAAAAGCAATGCGTCGTCTAGGTCTTTGCAAATAATGAAGAAAAGAGGAATCGCACGATTGAAACGAGCGATTCCTCTTCTTTTATAATTATGCTTCCTCTAAAGGATGTGAGTTAGGTGCCTCATAAAAAGGATTTTCCTTATTGATTCGATCATAGAACATAACACCATTTAGGTGGTCTAGCTCATGTTGGAAAGCAATTGCAGGAAGATTTTTCAAACGTACTTTTTTCTCTACGCCATCTAAGTCTTTATATTTTACGGTAATGCGTTGTGGGCGTGGAACGTATCCAGGTACATCACGATCAACTGATAGACAACCTTCGCCGCCAGGAAGATATGTTTCTTCTACAGAATGACTGACGATTTTCGGATTGACGATGATTTCGCTTAACATCTCACCATTGTCTTTTGGTACATGTAGAGCAAACATGCGAATTGAACGATTTACTTGTGGTGCTGCAATGCCGATTCCTGAACGCAGCTCATACTTTTCAGCCATTTCAGGATCTTGGCTATTGATTAAGAATTCAAGTAATTCTTCACCGAATTCACGTAATTCGTCTGTCAGAGGAAATGGTACTTCCTCTGCTTTCATGCGAAGTGTTTCATGCCCTTCGCGAATAATATCTTTCATTAAAATCATGGTAATCTCCCTTTCCAAACAATATCTATTCATAAGTATATAACAATACGCCAAATCAGCAATAAAAAAAGCCCGACAATCCAATATTCTCCATTGTTTCACTCGTATGTGGGGTGGGAATAATCAAACGTATAGGCTCGTATCTGTGCTACATTAAAACCAGAAAAAACCATCTGTATTATAATACAGGTGCATTGAAATATATAATACAGTACCTAAAAGAAAATAATATGACAAAACAGTGAATTAAGTGATTGACGTATGAAAACGAATTCAGTATACTGAGAACAGATATAGTTGTACTAATGATTTTGGAATTTTAAATAATACAGTTACAAAGGAGATGTAAGAGGATGACTTCAAACAATAACCTTTTTGATCCAGTAAAAAACTTACAAGAAATTGAAGAGAAGTTTGAAATGGTTCAAATTTTAAATGAAAATGGCGAAATCGTAAATGACGCTTTAGATCCTAAATTATCAGATGAAGAGTTAGTTGAATTAATGTCACGTATGGTATTTACACGTATTTTAGACCAACGTTCAATCTCTTTAAATAGACAAGGACGCTTAGGTTTCTATGCACCTACAGCTGGACAAGAGGCATCACAAATTGCATCACACTTTGCACTTGAAAAAGAAGATTATATTCTTCCTGGTTACCGTGATGTGCCACAAATTGTATTACATGGTTTACCTTTATGGAAAGCGTTCCTATGGTCACGCGGCCATTTCGTAGGTGGTCAAATTCCTGAGGACGTAAATGTATTACCACCACAAATTATTATCGGTGCACAATACATTCAAACTGCTGGTGTAGCACTTGGTATGCAAAAACGCGGTAAAAAATCAGTTGCTGTCACATACACTGGTGATGGTGGTTCATCACAAGGTGATTTCTACGAAGGCATTAACTTTGCTGGTGCATTCAAATCACCTGCAATTTTCATCGTACAAAATAACCAATTCGCGATTTCAACACCACGTGCTTTACAAACATCTGCAACAACAATTGCACAAAAAGGTGTAGCAGCTGGTATACCAAGTATTCAAGTAGATGGTATGGACCCATTAGCAGTATATGTAGCAACACGTGATGCGCGTGAACGTGCAGTAGCTGGAGAAGGCCCATCATTCATCGAAACTGTATGTTACCGTTACGGCCCACATACAATGGCTGGTGATGATCCAACACGTTACCGTTCATCAGAAACAGATAGCGAGTGGGAGAAAAAAGATCCTGTTGTTCGTTTCCGTAAATACCTTGAAGCAAAAGGCATTTGGAGCGAAGAAAAAGAAACTGAAGTAATCGAAAAAGCAAAAGAAGAAATCAAAGCAGCGATTAAACAAGCAGATGGCGTACAAAAACAAAAAGTAACAGATTTAATTTCAATCATGCATAAAGATGAACTTCCATATAACTTAAAAGAGCAATATGAAATCTACAAAGAGAAGGAGTCGAAATAACCGATGGCACAAATGACAATGGTTCAAGCAATTACAGACGCTTTAAGATGTGAGTTAAAAGACAATGAAAACGTGCTCGTTTTTGGTGAGGACGTTGGTGTAAACGGTGGGGTATTCCGTGCCACTGAAGGTCTTCAAAAAGAATTCGGTGTCGATCGCGTATTCGATACACCACTTGCAGAATCAGGAATTGGTGGTTTAGCAATCGGTTTAGCACTTCAAGGTTTCCGACCAGTGCCAGAGATTCAATTCTTCGGCTTTGTATATGAAGTAATGGATTCAATTTCAGGTCAATTAGCACGTATGAGCTACCGTTCAGGCGGCGCATTAAATGCACCTGTAACAATTCGTTCACCATTCGGCGGTGGTGTACACACACCTGAAATGCACTCAGATAGTTTAGAAGGTTTAATGGCTTCACAACCAGGTTTAAAAGTAGTTATTCCTTCAACACCATACGATGCAAAAGGATTATTAATCTCATCTATTCGTGATAATGACCCTGTTATTTTCTTAGAGCATTTAAAATTATACCGCTCATTCCGTGAAGAAGTTCCAGAAGAGTCATACACAATTCCACTTGGAAAAGCGGATGTAAAACGTGAAGGTACAGATTTATCAATTTTTGCATACGGTGCAATGGTTCAAGAATCATTAAAAGCAGCTGAAGCATTAGAAAAAGATGGTTACTCAGTAGAAGTAGTAGACTTACGTACAGTTCAACCACTTGATATTGAAACAATTATTGCGTCTGTTGAGAAAACAAATCGTGCAATCGTTGTACAAGAAGCACAAAAACAAGCAGGTATTGCAGCGAACGTTGTAACTGAAATTACAGAACGTGCAATTCTAAGTTTAGAAGCACCTGTATTACGTGTAACAGCACCAGATACAATTTATTCTTATCCGCAAGCAGAAGCAGCTTGGTTACCAAATTATAAAGATGTTATGGCAACAGCGAAAAAAGTTTTAACATTCTAATCATAAAAAAGGAAGGGTGAAGCAACATGGCATTTGAATTCCGATTACCAGATATTGGAGAGGGAATCCACGAAGGTGAAATCGTTCAGTGGTTTGTCAAACCAGGTCAAGAAGTAAAAGAAGACGATATTTTAGCAGAGGTTCAAAACGATAAAGCGGTTGTTGAAATTCCATCTCCTGTGGACGGTACGATTTTAGAAGTTTTAGTAGAAGAAGGTACATTAACAACTGTAGGTACAGTTCTACTGAAAATTGATGCACCTGGATATGAAGATCTTCAATTAAAAGGTCATCATGATGAAGAAGAGGAAGAAGAAGAAACACCAGCAAAAGAAGAGGCTCCAGTAAAAGAAGAAACTGTAGAAACTTCAAAAGCACCAGAGATTGTTGAACCTTCAAATACTTCAAAACGTGTCATTGCTTTACCATCTGTTCGTAAGTTTGCACGTGAACAAGGTGTAGATATCTCTGTAGTAGAGGGAACAGGTAAGAACGGACGCGTAACAAAAGAAGATATTCTAAATCATGGTAAACAACCAGCAGAAACAACTGTCGCTTCTGAAAATACAGAAGAAACTACTCAAGCACCTGAAGTAGCTTCAACTCCTGTAAACTTAGAAGGTGAATTCCCAGAAACACGTGAAAAAATGTCTGGAATTCGTCGTGCGATTGCAAAAGCAATGGTAAATTCAAAACATACTGCGCCACATGTAACATTGATGGATGAAGTAGATGTTACGAATCTTGTTGCACATCGTAAAAAGTTCAAAAATATTGCAGCTGAAGAGGGTATTAAGCTAACATATTTACCATACGTGGTAAAAGCTCTAGTAAGTACCCTACGCAAATTCAAAGAATTCAATCGTTCGTTGGATGACGCAACAAACGAAATCATTCAAAAACATTATTACAACATTGGAATTGCAGCAGATACAGAACGCGGATTGCTAGTTCCTGTAATTAAACATGCTGATCGTAAATCAGTGTTTGCGATTTCGGATGAAATAAATACACTTGCAGAAAAAGCGAGAGATGGTAAACTAGCACCTAATGAGATGCAAGGTGCTTCATGTTCAATCTCAAATATTGGTTCAGCTGGTGGTCAATGGTTTACACCTGTTATCAATCATCCAGAGGTTGCAATTTTAGGTATTGGACGTATTGCAGAAAAACCTGTAATAAAAAATGGTGAAATTGTAGCCGCACCTGTGTTAGCATTATCATTGAGCTTTGATCATCGTATGATCGATGGTGCCACTGCGCAAAACGCTATGAATCATTTAAAACGTTTGTTAAGTGAGCCAGAATTATTATTAATGGAGGCGTAATATCATGGTAGTAGGAGATTTCCCAATCGAGACAGATACAATAGTAATTGGAGCAGGCCCTGGTGGATACGTTGCAGCAATTCGTGCAGCACAATTAGGACAAAAAGTAACAGTAATCGAAAAAGAATACGTAGGTGGCGTTTGTCTAAACGTTGGTTGTATTCCATCAAAAGCTATGATCTCTGTAGGTCATCGTTTTGTTCAAGCAAAAGAATCTGATGACATGGGTGTAATCGCTTCAGAAGTTAAATTAGACTTCGCTAAAGCGCAAGCATTCAAAGAAAGCGTTGTTAAAAAATTAACTGGCGGTGTTTCTGGTTTATTAAAAGGTAACGGTATTGAAGTGGTTATGGGTGAAGCATACCTAAACGACACAAATTCTTTAACTGTTGCAACTGAATCAGGTTCTCAACACTACAACTTCAAAAACTTAATTATCGCTACTGGTTCACGTCCAGTTGAGATTCCAAGCTTCAAATTTACAAAGCGTGTAATCAACTCAACAGGTGCTCTAAACCTAACTGAATTACCTAAGAAATTAGTTGTAATCGGCGGTGGATACATCGGTACTGAATTAGGTTCTGCTTACGCAAACTTAGGTTCTGAAGTAACAATTCTTGAAGGCGGTAAAGATATTCTTGCTGGTTTCGAAAAACAAATGACACAAATCGTTAAAAAAGGTCTTAAGAAAAAAGGCGTTACTGTAGAAGTTGAAGCTTTAGCACAAGGTGTTGAAGAATCAGAAGATGGCGTTAAAGTTACTTATGAAGTAAAAGGCGAAACAAAAACAGTTGAAGCTGATTACGTATTAGTAACAGTAGGTCGTCGTCCAAATACAGACGAAATGGGTCTTGAATCTGTAGGTATCGAATTTGCAGAACGTGGTCTAATCAAAGTTGATAAACAATGCCGTACAAGCGTATCAAACATCTATGCAATTGGTGACGTTGTACCAGGTTTACAATTAGCACACAAAGCTTCTTACGAAGGTAAAGTAGCGGCTGAAGCAATCGCAGGTGAAACGTCAATCGTTGATTACCTTGCAATTCCAGCAGTATGCTTCACAGATCCAGAAATGGCTTCTGTAGGTCTTAACGAAGAACAAGCAAAAGCTGAGGGCTATGAAGTATCAGTAGGTAAATTTGCATTTGGTGCAAATGGTCGTGCATTAGCTCTTAACGAAACAGACGGTTTTGCTAAAATTGTTGCTCGTAAAGAAGACGGTTTAATCCTTGGTGGTCAAATCGTAGGTGTTGGTGCTTCTGATACAATCGCTGAACTTGCATTAGCAATCGAAGGCGGTATGACATTAGAAGACGTAGCAATGACAATTCATGCTCACCCAACATTAGGTGAAATTATCATGGAAGCTGCAGAAGTTGCTTTAGGAACTCCTATTCACATGGTAGCTAAAAAATAAATAGAACATCTTATTTCTAAAAAAATATGTATGTCAAAACACTCACTTTTATTTAGGTAAAGGTGAGTGTTTTTTTTCGTTATTTTAATAAACTGTTGTCTATTTAAAGTAATTATGTAAAATAATGAGTAAAGAGTTTGTTGCGTTTTAGAATTGGGAGGTTCATACGTATGAATTTAGGATTACTTGGAAAGACGGCAATTGTAACTGGAGGGTCGAGAGGAATTGGTTTTGCAACAGCTAAGCAACTTGTAATCGAAGGTGCAAATGTTGTTATTTGTGGTCGTCAAGAAGATACATTAATGGAAGCTGCAAATAAGATTGAAAAAGAAACGGGTCAGCGTGTCCTCGCGATTGTGGCTGATGTTACAAGAAAGTCTGACTGTGAAAAATTAATAATGAGTGCTGTAACTAAATTTAAGCGCATTGATTTATTAGTAAATAACGCAGGCATTTCATCTACGAATGCCTTTATGGATATTTCTGCAGAGCAGTGGGAGCAAGACTTAAATTTAAAACTATTTGGTGCCATCAATTGTTCTCAAGCAGCAGTTCCACATATGAAAGAAAGAGGTGTAGGAGCAATTGTCAATGTGACAGCTATTTCTGGAAAAGCAGGTTGGAAACATTCAATGCCTACATCTGTTAGTCGAGCTGCAGGACTTGCTTTAACAAATACAATGAGTAAAGATTTGGGTGAATATGGTATTCGTGTAAATGCGGTCTGCATTGGATTAATACGTAGTGCGCAAGTAGAACGAAAATGGAAGAAAGAAGCGCCGAATTTAACATGGGAAGAATATAGTAATGAAATGGGACATGACATCCCACTTGGTCGAATTGGAGAAGCTGAAGAAGCTGCAAAAGCGATTCTATTTTTATTATCTGACGCGGCATCGTATATAACGGGAACATCTTTGAATATTGATGGAGGTAGCTCGCCAGTTCTATAATATTACCATTATATACCTGTTAAAATAATTATTTAATAGTAATAATATCCATACAAATAAAACCAATTTCCTGTTTTTAGGTTATGATGTTTATTCTTATGTGAGTAGGATAAACATTGGATACAGGGAGGAATTAATATGATGAAATTATTATGGATACCTATTGCTCTATATGTAATCGCAGTTGGGCTGTTTGCTATGGGATTGATTAATCGCCACTCAGATGAGGGTGTTATAGCAAGAGCCTTAGCAGGACAAGGGGTAGCGATTCCAATCTTTTTCTTCGCTCTTCTATTTACTTGGTTCTTTAGTAAAAAAAAGAAGCGTAACGAAGATATGTAAATACATTTAAATTAGTTTAAATATCAAACGAGAAATCAAATGATTTCTCGTTTTTTGGTTCTATTTTTTGAAAATCAAGTAGTGGGTTTTGGGTATAACCTTCTTACTAAAGTAGCTAGCCAGCGTAACTCTTTTTCAGACATAAGGTTTGTAGCAAGTGCATTTAAAATAACAAGCTGTGGATTATCTTTAATCATTTCTTTTTCTATGGCATGAATAGTCTGTCCATAAAAATGATCCGCACTATATAATTTTTTACAACGCTTAATCTCATCTGAAATAATTTGTTGAACTGCTTGAGGTTCTGGTGCACATGAAAACTGTGAGGCGAAAACAGACGCGTCTAATGTTGGTTCGAACTGTTGTTCAACAAGTGCATCCATATACTGCATAATCATATGCGAAATTTTTTTGAATTCTAAGTCGTTTTTATGATGAATAATAAAGTCAATATAACTTTGCACAATGCCTTTAAAACACAATTGTAAGTCATATTTATTTTTTTCAATTTTTGCACCATACGTATTTTCGAGTAAGAAAAGGGTAATATCATTAAGACTACGATTAAAAATTTGAATACGTTCAAGCAATTCCGTTTTTAAGCTTTTACTACTCTCTGTGATAAGCATCTCAAGTAAAGGAAAACGTTCATTAAAAACGCGTAAAGTAGAATCACAAAACTTTTCTAATTTTTGTCTCGGTGGACGTGGGTCATTCATTAAGAGTTCAAAAGAAATTGTTAGTTCTTTAATAAATTGATCGATAATTTCAATCAACAAGTCATCTTTAGAACGAAAAGATAAATAAAACGCACCTTTTGAAATTCCACAAGCATCTGTAATGTCTTGAATGGAAGTATTGGCGATTGAATTTTTTGAGAAGAGTTCGATAGCTTTTTCAATAATTATTTCTTTTTTAGTCAATGTAAATCGCCTCCTTTTATTTGACATGTGACCAAATAGTCACTTAATATTAACATTAATGACTGTTTAGTCAAAACTTGCTAAAAGAATGTCCATCAGTCAGTATTATAAGTAAAGATTAAAGAAAAAGTCAAAAGGCGGTGCAAGTGTGAAAAAGTTTATTCAATTTGTTCTGAAAAACAAATTAGCAGTTTGGCTCATGACCTTAATATTAGCTGCTGCTGGTGTATATTCAGGATTAAAAATGAAGATGGAGACAATCCCTGATATTTCTGTACCAATTATTACAATGAATACAGCATATCCAGGAGCGAGTCCACAACAAGTCGAAGAAAAAGTATCCACCCCGTTTGAAAAAGCAGTTCAAAATTTAAAAAATGTTGAAAATGTTTATTCAAATTCATATGAAAATGCCTCAAGTATTCAAATCGAGTTTAAATATGGCACAGATATGAAAGAAGCACGTGCAGATATTAAAGAAGCAATTGAAAAGGTAAAATTACCTGACGCTGCGACAACACCTGTTATCGATCGCGTAAGTATCAATGCTTTCCCTGTTTTAGCACTTAGTGTAAGTGACAAAGACCAAACAATTGATCAATTAACAAAAACAGTCGAAGATTACTTTGTTCCAAAGGTTGAAGGTGTAGATGGTGTTTCTTCTGTATCTGTATCGGGTCAACAAGTTAAGAAAGTACTCGTTACATACAACAACGATAAGCTAAAAGAATATGGCTTAACAGAAGATTCTATTAAACAATTCGTTCAAGATATGGATGTCGAATCGCCACTAGGTATTTTCCAATTTAAAGATTCGGAACAAGTTGTATTAGTAGATGGTAAATTAACATCATTAAAACAATTAGAAAATTTAGAGATTCCTGTTCAAAATCAGGCATCAGCACAGCAACAAGCTGCATTAGCAGCAAATCCAGCTGCAGCAGCTGCGGCACAACAGCAACAAACAAAGTCAGTTGTTAAATTGAAAGAGTTAGCAAAAATTCAATTAAAAGGTGAAGTGGAATCCATTTCACGTACAAATGGTAAAGATGCAATCGCTGTTCAAGTTGTGAAATCACAAGAAGCAAATACAGTGGATGTGGTTAATGACGTAAAGAAAACAGCAGATCAGTTTGAAAAAGATAATAAAGGTATGGCAATTGATGTCACACTTGACCAAGGGAAACCGATTGAAGATTCAGTAAGCACGATGTTAGATAAAGCATTATTCGGTGCTATTTTTGCTGTTATTATCATCATGTTATTCTTACGTGATATTCGTTCTACAATCATTTCAATCATTTCGATTCCAATGTCATTATTAATTGCAGTCATTGTCTTACGATACTTAGATATCTCACTGAATGTTATGACACTTGGTGCGATGACAGTTGCGATTGGACGTGTAATTGATGACTCCATTGTCGTCGTCGAAAATATTTATCGCCGAATTCATTTAGAAAATGAAAAGTTACGCGGACGTGCTTTAATTAGTTCAGCAACACTTGAAATGTTCCGACCAATTCTATCTTCTACAGTCGTAACAATTGCCGTATTCTTACCTGTAGGATTAGTTGGAGGACTTGTAGGTGAGCTATTCTTACCATTCGGTATTACAATGGCTGTCGCATTAATTGCGTCACTTGTCATTGCGATTACAATTGTTCCAGCACTTGCCCATACACTCTTTAAAAAGAAAATTTATGGAGATAAGATTGTTAAAAAAGACCATCATGGTAAAGTAGCTACAGGCTATAAAAAGCTATTAAATTGGGTGTTAAACCATAAGCTTGTAACATTTGGTGGCTCAATTGTTGTGCTTGTAGCTAGTCTATTCTTAGCACCTGTCGTAGGGTTCAGTTTCTTACCAGATGACGAACAAAAACTAGTGTATTTAACGTACACACCAAAAGCTGGTCAAACACGTGATCAAGTAGTTGAAAACGTAGATGAAATCGAGCAAATCGTTTCAAAAAATAAAGAAGTTGAAACCATCCAGACATCAATCGGTGGGCAAAATCCTTTAAACCCTGGTTCATCAAATAGTGCTTTAATGTTTATTATTTATGACCCAGATACAAAAGACTTCGCAACGAAGAGCGAAAAGCTTGTAAAAGACGTGCGCGCAATTAAACAACCAGGTGAATGGAAACAACAAAACTTCGCTGGTGGTGCTTCAAATAATGAATTATCATATTCAGTCTATGGTAATACAATCGAAGATATCCGCCCTGTTGTAGCAAAAGTCGAAAAAATCTTACAAGATAACAAAAATGTAAAAGATGCAAAATCTTCATTACAAGAAGCTTTCGATGAGAAAAACTTAGTTGTAAAAGAAGATGAGTTAAATAAATATGGTTTAACAACGAACCAAGTAGCTTTAATGATCAATCCAAACATTCCAGCAACAGTTTTAACAACGGTTATGGATGAAGGAAAAGAAATCAACGTAGAAGTGTATTCTTCTGTAAAAGAACCAGATACATTTGATCGTGTATTAGAGCAAAAAATTAAAACACCTACAGGACAAGAAGTGAAACTGAAAAATCTTGTTACTGTAAAAGAAGATCGTGCACAGACACAAATTAGCCGTAGTGAAGGTAAGTACTATGCAACAGTTACAGCAACTGTAACAAGTAAAGACGTCACAAAAGCTTCATCTGTAGCACAAGAAAAAATTGATAAATTAGATCTTCCAAATAACGTAGAAATTAAAACAGGCGGTGTAACAGAAGATATTCGTGATTCATTCACGAAATTAGCACTTGCCATTATTGCAGCAATTGCGATTGTATACTTCACACTTGTTGTTACATTTGGAGAAGGTCTTGCACCATTCTCAATTTTATTCTCACTACCATTCACAGTTATTGGTGCACTTGTTGCACTATGGATTGGTGGCGAAACAATTTCTGTATCTTCTCTCATTGGGGTACTGATGCTCGTCGGTATTGTTGTCACGAATGCGATTGTATTGGTTGACCGAATCATTCATATGGAACATGATGGGTTACCAATGCGTGAAGCAATTTTAGAAGCAGGTGCAACACGTTTACGCCCAATTCTAATGACAGCCATCGCAACAATTGGTGCACTAATTCCACTTGCCATTGGCGCTGAAGGTGGCGGTCTAATTTCGAAAGGTTTAGGGATTACCGTAATTGGTGGTTTAATCAGTTCAACTGCTTTAACGCTCGTTGTCGTACCACTTGTTTATGAATTCTTATCAAAAGTATTGAAAAAAGATCGTGCACATGAAGATCGCGAATCTTAATTAATAGGAAGGACATGCTCGTACTATATGAGCATGTCCTTTTCATATGGAAAAAATTGTTTTCTTTAAATAGACAGAATTATCTAAAAAGCGTTACAATGTAAAAAACAACAAGGGGGAAACGGGGATGCGAAAACTAGTGAAGCTATTAAACATAACACTTCAAATTGCTTTTCTTTATGTATTGTCCTTACTTGGTGGCATCATTGTCGAATTTTTACATGTACCACTTCCGGGCAGTATCATAGGTTTAATTATTTTATTACTATTACTTCATATGAAGATTGTAAAGAAAGAATATGTAGCAGACGGAGCTGGCTTTTTACTGCCGATTTTAACGCTACTCTTTATTCCAGCTACTGTAGGTGTTGTGAATTATCCGGAATTATTATCATGGTTAGGGGTATCACTTTTAATCATTACAATTATCAGTACGATTTTTTCTTTAGGGGTGACTGCAAAATTCGCACAAAAGCTAGAGCAAACAGAACGACAGAAAGAGGAGGTAGAAGTCTATGCTCCAAACGATTAGTTACATGCTTTTAACAATTGTCATTTTCTTCTTTATGACGTGGCTATACAAGAGAACAGGAATCTCTTTTTTATTTCCAATCCTAACATCAACAATCGTTCTCTTACTTATTTTAATCTTTGCTAAAATTCCATATGATACATATATGCAAGGTGGACGTGTGATTAATTTCTTCTTAGGACCAGCTGTTGTAGGTATGGCGTATCCTTTATATACGCAGTGGGATGTTATTATGCGTTTTAAAAAGACCATTCTATCCAGTGTCGTCGTCGCGATGTTTGCGGGTATGGTCAGTGTTATCGTTTTAGGATTACTCTTTCAGTTAGATGAGCAAATGTTACGTTCATTTTTACCAAAGTCGATTACATCACCGGTTGCCATCCAAATTAGTGACGCGATTGGTGGAATTCCTCAGATGACCGTACTATTCGTTATTATCGCAGGTATTACAGGTGCAATTGGAGGGCCAGGAATTTATCGATTATTAAAAATTGATACACCTGTTAGCAAGGGTGTAGCGATGGGAAGTGCCGCACATGGTATTGGTGTGAGTAAGTTAACTGAATACGGTGAGCTAACTCTGTCTATCGGTTCAGTAGCGATGACATTGAGTGCGATTTTAGGGTCATTCCTTTGCCCAGTTGTCATTTATTTATTTTTCTAGAATGTTTGCAACGATATCAATCATTCATTAGAATAAGAGCAGCAACTAATAAAGGCAGGTTATAAAAATGGATTATTCATACCCGTTCTCACCCGATTGGTCAACAACTGAAATTGTCGATGTCATTGCATTTTTTCAAATGATTGAAAAAGCTTATGAAACAGGCGTGAAGCGAGAAGATGTACTGACAACGTATCGTCGCTTTAATGAGATTGTTCCAGCGAAATCAGAAGAAAAGACATACTTTAAAGAGTTTGAAGAAGTAAGTGGTTATGCAAGCTTCCCTGTTATTCGTGATGCGAAGAAAGCAGCGAATGGTGAGGTCATTAAAGCAAGTAAAAATGAACGAAGAAAAAAATAAACAGAAGCTGGGACATAAGTGCAAAAAACATATCTCACATGAGCATAAGAAAAACTGGAATCGCGCTGTGGCACGGTTCCAGTTTTTCGTTTAGAGCCCTAAAAAAGGGAGATAACGTGTTTTGTCCCAGTCTTGTTTATTTTGGTACACTAACCATTGCACGATAAATGGGAAGTAATGTTTCAAATGTTTGTTCAATTAATGCTAACAATTCTTTTTCAGACAATTGAATCGCATCATCACGCAATACTTTGACGCCGATTAATACTTCACCTTTTTTCACATCACGAAAGCGCGTTAAAATTTTTTCAGCTGATTCAACTGAAATTTCATCTGTTTTCGGTGACATATGATCACCAGAAATATAGAAAGAAGCAGGTAATGCAGTAATTAAATCTTCATGCTCTAATAAATGATTAGCAATCGCAACCTTATTCGGTGCTTCATAAATAACTGCTAAGTTAATAAATAAATGTGATTCGAATAAGCCGATTTGAAAATGTGGCATCGCTTTATAGCCGCGTTTATAAGGAGCAAAAGCAACCCAACTATCATTTGGCGGGTTTGTTTTTCGACGTGCATGTTTAGCAACATGTGGGAAGAATTCTTCACCTAATTGTGTTGTAAAATAATTTGAGAAAATCGCACCAAGTTCTTCGAATTTAGGACGGATTTGTTCTTTTAAAGCGTCCATACGTGGTTCTAATCCATCAATTGTAAAAACATCAAAATCTTGATTGGCCCATGTTAAGTTGGTCATAATTTACATCCTCCAAATAGTGATTATTAGGTTTATTCATTTCGATATAAGGGAAAAAATCTTTTAACATAGATGAAATGATAAGCTAATCATAACATAGCAAAGTTCATTCATCTAAATACCTTTTAGAGGAGTTGATTGGAATGAAACAGGTTGTCCATATCCTTCAAAAAGTTGAATTTGAGAAGCAATACATTAAAGGATTGCAGCTAGAATTAGACTACGAATTAGCGACATTATATGATGCTTTAAATACAAATGACGAGCAACAAATTGAAGCTAGTAAACGCAGACTAAAAGAAATCCATATGGAACTGGAGGCATTCCATGTATTCTCATAAGGATTTAAAAAAACTTTGAAGAAACACTTGCTAATCCATACGAGCAGCAAGTGTTTTTTTGTGATATTTGTTATACTAGTACAAATAAGTAGATAATGGGGAATGGGGGAATAAAATGTGGATGTAATTTCAATACATGAATACACGATGGAGATGATACAAGAAGCAGCTACGCGTATTCGTCAATCTTTTACAGAGAAGATGGAAATTGAAACGAAAGCGAACGCTAATGATCTTGTAACGAATATAGATAAAGAAACAGAACAATTTATTGTAGAAAAAATTCAAGCATACGACGCGTCACATCGAATTTTTGGTGAAGAAGGTATGAGTGAAGAACAGTTTGCTGATTTAAAAGGTGTCGTATGGATTGTAGATCCAATAGATGGGACGATGAATTTTATTCGCCAGCAACGCAACTTTACAATTTCAATTGCGATTTATGAAGATGGCATAGGAAAGTTAGGCTACATTTATGATGTAGTGCGTGATGAACTATATTATGCAATTGCTGGGCAGGGTGCTTATGTAAATGAAAAACGCATTCAACCACTTGAACCAATTGAATTAGATAAAGCAATTATCGGAATTAATGCTTCGTGGGTAGCGAAAAATAATCGTTTAAATACCGAAAAAATTGCAAAATTGATTCATACAGTTCGCGGTACACGCTCATATGGTTCTGCGACAATTGAAATGATGTATGTCGCAACAGGTCGCTTAGAGTCGTATATGTCGATGCGCCTATCTCCATGGGACATTGCAGCTGGAGCTGTTATTGCATACGAAGTTGGAGCGAAATGTACAACGCTAAAAGGAGAACCGATGAATTTATTAGCGCAAGATACATTTATTATTGCCAATCCTTCGATTCATGAACAATTAATTAGCGAATACATTGAATTAATCTAAGATTAGGAGAGGAATTTACACAATTGTGAATTCTTCTTTTTTCTTTTTGAGACAAATTCTTCGATTATTTGCAAATAAAAATATTGTGTTTCAAAGACAATCAGTGATACTATGAATTTTGTGCAAGAGATGATGAATAAAGTGAAAAAAGTGTTTTTAGTGGATTTTACGATAAAAAAATTACCCATTCCGAAGAATGAGCAATCTTTTTATCGAAGGATTAGAGAAGTCCTCGCTCGCGGAATTTACGCTTCATTGTGAACGCGTATCCAAAAACGGCGATGACTAATACAATTCCACCTAAAATCCCTAAAACATTACCAACTGCAATTGCATAGCCAATTGAGCACATTGCTAAAATGCCAGCTAAAGCCATGATTGCCATAACAACTTTTGCTATATTCATAATCAATCGAAACCTCCATTAGTGGTTTTACATCCTCTATTGTCATGCGAAACGCATTTTTTCGCAAGGGTTTTTACTTGCCAATTTTTGAAAAAGAACATCGAGTACGAAAAAAATATCTTTTTGAAGAAAATTGTGCTATAATAACACAGTTATGGACTCGAAATAAGAAAAGTGGAGTGGAACAATGACGAACTTACGTGAAGATTTAAGAAACATTGCAATTATTGCCCACGTTGACCATGGTAAAACAACATTGGTTGACCAATTATTAAAACAATCAGGTACATTCCGTTCAAACGAACAAGTTGAAGAACGCGCAATGGACTCTAACGATATTGAACGCGAACGTGGTATCACGATTTTAGCGAAAAATACAGCAGTAAATTACGAAGGTACACGCATCAACATTTTAGATACACCTGGACACGCCGATTTTGGTGGAGAAGTAGAACGTATTTTAAAAATGGTTGACGGTGTATTATTAGTTGTCGATGCATACGAAGGTTGTATGCCACAAACTCGTTTCGTACTGAAAAAAGCTTTAGAACAAGGTTTAACACCAATCGTAGTCGTGAACAAAGTCGACAAAGATTCAGCACGTCCTGAAGAAGTTGTAGATGAAGTATTAGACTTATTAATCGAACTTGGTGCAGATGAAGAACAACTTGATTTCCCTGTTGTATATGCTTCAGGTGTAAACGGTACAGCTTCATTAGATCCAGACCCATCAAAACAAGAAGAAAACATGAAATGTTTATTCGAAAAAATTATCGAACATATTCCAGCACCAGCAGATACACGCGATGAGCCATTACAATTCCAAGTAGCATTACTTGACTATAATGACTTCTTAGGTCGTATCGGTATTGGACGTGTATTCCGCGGTAAAATCCACGTAGGCCAATCAGTAGCACTTTCTAAATTAGATGGTACTGTGAAAAACTTCCGTGTAACAAAAATCTTCGGTTTCTTCGGTTTAAAACGTGAAGAAATTCAAGAAGCATACTCAGGCGACTTAATCGCTGTTTCTGGTATGGAAGAAATCAATGTTGGTGAGACAGTTTGTCCACAAGATAACATCGATCCACTACCACCAATGCGTATCGATGAACCAACATTACAAATGACATTCTTAGTAAACAACTCACCATTCGCAGGTCGCGAAGGTAAATGGGTAACTTCTCGTAAAATTGAAGAACGTTTACTTGCACAATTACAAACTGACGTATCATTACGTGTAGATCCAACAGATTCTCCAGATGCATGGACTGTATCTGGTCGTGGTGAGCTTCACTTATCAATCTTAGTTGAAAACATGCGTCGTGAAGGTTATGAATTACAAGTATCAAAACCAAAAGTAATCATCCGCGAAATCGATGGTGTTAAATGTGAGCCAGTAGAGCGTGTTCAAATCGACGTTCCTGAAGAATCTTTAGGTTCAATCATCGAATCATTAAATGAACGTAAAGGTGAAATGGTTGATATGATCAATGATGGTACTGGTCAAATTCGTTTAATTTTCATGGTTCCAGCACGTGGCTTAATCGGTTACACTACTGAATTCATGTCATTAACAAAAGGTTTCGGTATTATCAACCACACATTCGATTCTTACAAACCAGCAGTATCTGGTCGTGTAGGTGGTCGTCGTAACGGTGCTTTAGTTTCTATGGAAACAGGTAAAGCAACTACTTACGGTATGATGCAAATTGAAGACCGTGGTGTTCTATTCTTAGAACCAGGTGTTGAAATTTACGAAGGTATGGTTGTTGGTCAAAACAACCGTGATGCAGACATTACTGTAAACATCACAAAAATGAAAGCTAAAACAAACGTACGTTCAGCAAACAAAGACCAAACAAACGTAATCAAAGCACCTAAAATTTTAACGCTTGAAGAAGCATTAGAATTCTTAGATGAAGATGAGTACTTGGAAGTAACACCTGAGTCAATCCGTTTACGTAAACAAATCTTAAACAAAAACGAACGTGAAAAAGCAGCAAAAAAATCACGTAGCGCTGAACAATAATAGATAAAGTTTAAAAAAGAAGTCACATGTAAATGTGGCTTCTTTTTTTGTATACAAAAAGGAGAATGGAAAAACCCATTCTCCTTTTACAATAAATAAAAGCGTCGTATTAAAATTCTTCATCTTCTGTTGTATGACCTTTGAAAAAACGAAACTCACCTGTTGCTAAGCGCGCATATGTTTTCGTTGCGATTCGCTCATCACATGGTTCACACATATATGTATGAATCGGACGGTTTCGAAGACGTTTAGCTAATGGTGAAAAGTCTGGAATATCATTGACTGTTTCACAAATTACGCATTTTACTTTCATGAGGAGGTCCTCCTAGCTAATTTTAATACCTACAATATTTTTAATTGGATTTTTGTAATTTGAACCATCTGCATGTAATAAATACACAGGACCACCATCAGTTAACATTTTACCTTCAACACTGAATTGGAATAAAAGTGTTTTTGCTTCTTCCATTGAGTACGTATATTCGTTATTCTCACGATCGATAAATGTTACTTGTGTTGCTTCTGGTGCTGGAGATGCGTTGTTGATGAAAGGTTCTAAAACCATACCAAATGTACCAGTCTGCATCTTTTGGCGATCAAATTTCTTTTCTGTTTCTAAAGTTGGTGGGTAAGCAGCACCCTCCATGATTTCACGAGACCAGAATTTTCCTGCATCTTCTAGATACACTTCATCTTGATCGACTGCCACTTTGTCTGACGTAAAGTATGTATCTAAGTCTACTTTACGGTCATCAAAGATCCAGATTGTTGGATCGAGTGTGATGTTAAAGTTAACAGCACCTTTAATTTGAATAATAGAATCCATCATTCATTCCTCCTAGATATAGATGTTTCACTCCTATAGTATAACGTCTTTTAAGACATTTGAGAAAACAAAATGACTTAAGTTAGAAGAATGACGTATAGATACTTGCATTTTTCTATATGAAAAGCTAAAATTTAGAATGATAGAACTCAAGAAATATCAGGTAATGGGGGCGTCCTCATGGATACTACATCTCAAAATTCGTATCAGGAAAAGGCATTGGAACTCCTATTTGCTGATGCTGACAAAATTGCTCAATTAATTAGAGTACAAATGGAAAACTTAACAATGCCACAATGTCCATTGTATGAAGAAGTTTTAGATACACAAATGTTTGGTCTTTCACGTGAAATCGATTTTGCTGTTAAGCTAGGCCTATTAAATCGCGATAAAGGTCGTGAAATTTTAGATTCCCTTGAGAAAGAATTATCAGCATTGCACGATGCATTCACGAAAAAATGATAAAAAAACTCAAACACCTACCGATGTTTGAGTTTTTTTGTAGTTAGGAGTAATAAATTGAAGAAATTTTTAAAAGAGTTCGACTACTTGCTATTTGTTACATATTTTTTACTCTGCGTATTCGGGGTTGTGATGGTATATAGCGCAAGTGCTATGGTATCAGTTAATCGTTATAACGCACCAGCAGACAATTTTTATAAGAAACAACTACTTGCTGTTATCGTTGGTTTTGGCGCTTTCGTTCTTGGAATGTTGATTCCATACAAACGTTATCGTGAAAAATGGATGTTGAAATTAATAGCAGTTGTAAATATCGCTTTATTAACATTGGTATTAGTAGCAGGTTATAGCCCACCAGGGTCAGGTGCACAGTCTTGGTTACGTATTGGAGGATTTAATTTTCAACCGTCTGAATTGTTGAAAATTTCATTGATAATTTATGTCTCAGCGGTACTTGCCAAGAAGTATTCTAATGGTACAATAGATTCGATAAAGGAATCTTTAATACCTATAAGTATAATTATAATTATACCCTTAATCTTTTTGTATAAAGAACCAGATAATGGCGCAATTGCTTTAATTACAGCGATTATGTCAACAATTATCTTAGCTAGTGGCATGTCTTTTAAACGTATATTCAAAAAAACAAATAAGGTATTCTGGATTGGAATTGTACTTTTATTATCAATTGTGTATATATATAGAGATAAGCTACTTAGTAAAATATTAACTGAAAAGATGGCGAATCGTATTCAAGCGACATGGGATCCTTATGCTTTTGTGAAAGAAGAAGGACTGCAAATAATCAATGGTTATTATGCGATTGCGCTTGGAGGAGTTTCAGGTTCAGGGTTGGGTGAGTCTGTTCAAAAGTTAGGGTATATACCCGAACCACACACAGATTTCATTCTAGCAATTATTATTGAAGAGTTGGGGACTCTTGGTTTACTTATAGTAGTTGGGGGATTGGGCTTTATCGTTATGCGAGCATTTGTCACAGCTTTAAGAGCGAAAGATCCAATGATCCGTATGATGGCGGTAGGGATTGGTTCTTGGATTGGCTTCCAAACATTTTTGAATATAGGTGGTTTATCGGGCATTATCCCGTTAACAGGTGTCACACTTCCATTCATTAGTTATGGAGGTACCTCTCTCGTGATCCTTTCTTTCGCACTCGGTATTTTAATGAACATTACGATGTACGTTAAAAGAGACCAAAACAAAAGATAGAAGACTTTATAGGGGGTAGTGTTTTAATGGCAATTCAAAAAATTCTTGTAGCGAATCGTGGCGAAATCGCGATTCGTGTGTTCCGCGCATGTACAGAAATGAAAATTCGTACAGTCGCAATTTATTCTCGAGAGGATAGCGGTTCATATCATCGTTATAAAGCAGATGAAGCTTATCTTGTTGGGGACGGCAAAAAGCCAATTGATGCTTATTTAGATATCGAAGGAATTTTAGACATTGCAAAAGAGTCTGGTGTAGATGCGATTCACCCAGGCTACGGTTTTTTATCTGAAAACTTAGAATTTGCAAAACGTTGTGAAGAAGAAGGTATCATTTTCATTGGCCCAACTTCAAAACATCTTGATATGTTTGGGGACAAAGTAAAAGCACGTGAACAAGCTGTTTTAGCTGATATTCCAGTTATTCCAGGTTCAGGTGGTCCTGTGGATTCAATTAATGATGTTCTTGCTTTTGGTGAAAAGCATGAATATCCGATTATGATTAAAGCGGCACTTGGCGGTGGCGGTCGTGGTATGCGTGTTGTACATAGTGCAGATGAAGCGCAAGAAGCATATGACCGTGCTAAGTCAGAAGCAAAAGCAGCATTCGGTTCTGATGAAGTATATGTTGAGAAGTACGTTGACCGTCCAAAACACATTGAAGTTCAAATTCTAGGTGATAAAAACGGAAATATCGTACATTTATATGAGCGTGATTGTTCAATTCAACGTCGTCATCAAAAAGTAGTTGAAATTGCGCCTTCAAACTCATTATCAGATGAATTACGTCAGGATATTTGTAACGCAGCTGTGAAGTTAATGAAAAATGTCGATTACTTAAATGCAGGAACAGTAGAATTTTTAGTATCGGGCGACAAGTTTTACTTCATCGAAGTAAATCCACGTGTGCAAGTAGAGCATACGATTACGGAGATGGTAACAGGAATTGATATTGTCCATGCGCAAATTTTAATTGCAGATGGTCACGATTTACATGACGATGTATTACAAATTCCAGCGCAAAAAGATATTCCTTTATTTGGTTATGCAATTCAATCACGTATTACAACGGAAGATCCACAAAATAACTTTATGCCAGATACAGGAAAATTAACTGTATATCGTTCAAGTGGCGGTTTTGGTGTTCGTTTAGATGCAGGTAATGGTTTCCAAGGTGCAGTCATCTCACCACATTATGATTCATTACTTGTAAAATTATCAACGTGGGGTAATACATTTAAAGAAGCAGCAGAGAAAATGGATCGTAACTTACAAGAGTTCCGTATTCGTGGTGTAAAAACGAATATTCCATTCCTTGAAAATGTAGTACGTCATGAAAACTTTATCAATGGAGATTTCAATACGAGCTTTATTGATACAACACCAGAATTATTAAACTATAAGTCAGCGCGTGACCGTGGTAATAAGTTATTGAGTTACATTGGCAATGTTACTGTAAACGGTTTCCCAGGGATTGCAGATGGTCAAAAACCAATTCTACCACAACCGCATAAGCCAAAAATTCAACTATTAAATGAGATTCCAACAGGTACAAAGCAAATTCTAGACGAAAAAGGTCCAGAAGGTTTAGTTCAGTGGATTAAAGAACAAAATGATGTGTTATTAACAGATACAACGATGCGTGATGCACACCAATCATTACTTGCAACACGTGTACGTTCAAAAGACTTATATGAGATTGCAGATTATACAGCGCAAATTATGCATAATTTCTTCTCACTAGAAATGTGGGGCGGTGCGACATTTGATGTAGCTTATCGTTTCCTAAAAGAAAATCCATGGGAAAGATTACGTGTATTAAGAGAAAAAATGCCAAACGTATTATTCCAAATGTTACTTCGTGGTGCGAATGCAGTTGGCTATAAAAACTATCCAGATAACGTCATTCGTGAATTCATTAAAGAATCAGCTAAAGAAGGAATCGATGTATTCCGCGTATTCGATAGCTTAAACTGGTTACCAGGTATGCAAACAGCAATCGATGCAGTACGTGATAGCGGTAAAGTGGCAGAAGCAACAATGTGTTATACAGGCGATATCTTAGATGATACACGTACAAAATACACAGTAAATTACTACAAACAATTAGCGAAAGATTTAGAATCAGCAGGTGCACATATCATCGCAATTAAAGATATGGCAGGTTTATTAAAACCAGAAGCAGCATACCAATTGATTACAGAGCTAAAAGAATCAACAGATTTACCAATTCACTTACACACGCATGATACAAGTGGTAACGGTATTTACTTATATGCGAAAGCGATTGAAGCAGGTGTAGATATTATCGATACAGCAATCGGTTCGATGGCAGGCTTAACATCTCAACCAAGTGCGAACTCGTTATATTATGCAATGAAGGGTAGTAAACGCCAAGTACGTGCTGATATTGAAGGAATCGAAAAATTATCGTACTACTGGGAAGATATCCGTAAATACTATAAAGATTTCGAAAGTGGCATGAATAGCCCGCATTCAGAAATTTATGTACACGAAATGCCAGGTGGACAATATTCAAACTTACAACAACAAGCAAAAGGTGTAGGTCTTGGCGATCGTTGGGATGAAGTGAAGAAGATGTACTCAGATGTGAACTTACTATTTGGTGATGTTGTAAAAGTAACACCATCTTCAAAAGTAGTAGGCGACATGGCATTATTCATGGTACAAAATGATTTAACAGATGAAAATGTAATTGAAAAAGGACAAACAATTGACTTCCCAGATTCAGTTATTGAATTCTTCCAAGGATACTTAGGTCAACCAGTAGGTGGATTCCCTGAAGAATTACAAGAGGTTATTTTAAAAGAGCGTGAAGCAATTACAGTACGTCCTGGTGAATTACTAGAAGCAGTCGATTTTGATGCAGTTAAAAAAGAATTAGACGAAAAATATAATCGCGATATGACACATCAAGATGTACTTGCATATGTACTATATCCAAAAGTATTTGAACAATACATGACAACATATGACCAATTTGGCAATGTGTCTGTATTAGATACACCAACATTCTTACATGGTCTACGTTTAGGTGAAGAAATTGAAGTAACAATCGAAAAAGGTAAAACGCTGATTATTAAATTAGTATCGATTGGTGAACCACAACATGATGGAACACGCGTTATTTACTTCGAACTAAACGGACAACCACGTGAAATCGTTGTTCAAGATTTAAATGTTGAAGTTTCTGGTGAGAAAAAACCAAAAGCAGATCCATCAAATCCAAACCAAATCGGCGCAACAATGCCAGGTACAACATTAAAAGTAGTTGTATCACCAGGTAGTCGCGTACGTCGTGGTGAACATTTATTAATCACAGAAGCAATGAAGATGGAAACAACTGTACAAGCACCGCGTGACGGTATTGTAAAAGAAATCTTCGTTAAAGAAGGCGAAGCAATTTCGACAGGTGACTTATTAATCGAATTGGAAGACTAATTGCACCTTAAAACGCTGTTATTGAACAGTAATTTATGTTAAATTACAGTTCACACTTTAGACACAAAATAAAAAGGCGCTTATGACATAAGATGTTATAAGTGCCTTTTTGTGTATAATAACATGTAGAAAGAAATAGGAGGTGTAAGATGTTTTTATCGCTATTTGGTTTTCGCGAATTGTGGAGTCCGGGAATGATGATTGTTTGTCTTTTTGTCCTCAGTATTTATCTACTGATAACAATCAAGTGGCGAAAAGATTTTAAAAACAGTACGCCTTTAAGTATTTCAGAAGCTTTCTCTTTCATTCTGGCACTACTATTTTTATATGCTGTAAAAGGCGCACCTATTCAAATAATGACCTATCTTATTTATACAGCCTATACTATTCAGACAGTGATTTTATTTGTTCTCGTTCCTTTTTTAGTGGTGAGAGGAATACCGAACTATTTACTCGCCTATATTCGTTCTACACCCTTTGTATCAACTTTATTATGTTCGCCCATTTATTTGAGTGTGGTGTGGAGTATTCTATTTGTGTGTAGACAAATTCCGATTGTGTTTGATTACTTACGCCTACATGAAACAGCAGAGAGTATCTATACGATTCTATTGTTTACATGTTCGTTTATTTTCATGTGGTCAATGAAAGGGAAACGATTCAACTTAGTTTGGAAGCCGCTCCTACTCATATATATTGTGATGACATTAGTTGCGTCCATCGTCTTTTTTAGTCCGGTAGATTTGTATAAGACATATACAGATGGTGCAATGTGGATGCAAGCAATGGCCTTATGCGTTCCAGCTGATACGCTGAATCAATTAAGCGCTTTTTCAGGACCATCATTGTTCACAAATATGACACCAAAACAAGATCAACAATTAGGCAGTAAGCTAATCCAAGTTATACAAACCATTATTTTTGGTATAATACTAATTGCAATGCGATGGAATCAAAAAAGTCGCACATTCAGCACATCACAACACTGTGATGACTAAAATTTGATATAAGGAGCAAAAACGTATGTTACCTATTTTACCAACGATTAGTACATTCTTTATTGTATTAAGTGCAGTGCTTATCGCAATCGGCTGGATTCAAGTAAAGAATAGAAAAATTGAAGCGCATAAAAAGACAATGACAGCAGCAGCAATTTCTGCATTAACATTCTTTATCATTTATGCTTCTCGTACGATATTTATTGGAAACACAGCATTTGGCGGACCTGAAGATTTAAAAGTATATTACACAACATTCCTTGTATTCCATATTATTTTAGCAACAACAGGAGCGGTATTTGGAATCGTGACATTAATTGCAGGTTACACGAACAATCTTGTACGTCACCGTAAAATTGCACCAATCACATCCGTTATATGGTTTTTTGTAGCAATTACAGGTGTAGCAGTATACTTATTACTTTATGTATTTTATAAAGGTGGAGAAACAACGTCTGTAATCAAAGCGATTATTAATCCTTAAGTATGTTGGTTTACATATTGAAATAATTGAACAACATATAAAATGAATGTAAGTGAGAAAAAATCGTGCGGTAGCGCGGTTTTTTCTTTGTGTTTTAAAATAAGAGGTTAAACTGTATTCGAGTAGATGGATTATAAAAGATCTTTTACTATTTTATAAGATGTATGAAAGAGTGTTATAATAATAAATAAGAATTTTAAAAAGAAGGAGACAGAATGTTGAAGGCACTATTACGATTTTTAGTACTATTTGTCATTTTATTAATCGGATTTTTCTACTTCGATCAACCTGTAAAAGAAAACGAGCCTCTTAAAGGTCCCACAAAAACAGTGCCGAATACAACTGCGCCTCAGCTATCAGGAGATGTACAGCAACGCCCTAAAACAGGCTGGTCTACATATGTTGGAAAAGATATTTCTACATTTGAAAAGAAAATGGGGCAACCAATTCGCAAAGGCCCTTCAGCTTATGGGTTTACATGGTGGGTATATGGCGACGAAAATCAATATATGCTTGTAGGGGTAGAAAAGGATAAAATTAACCAGGTCTATGTTACAGGTACGAGAGTCGACTTTGCGCCATTTAAAATGGGACAAACACTCGATGAATTATATCGTACAACGATTACAGATATGGAAGTTAATATTAAAATTCAGCAAAATATCTATACGATGGTATTGAGCGAAGAAGATTTACAATCACGTTTATTGATTATGTATAATGGTGTTTTAGCTCAATTGTATTTTGATTCTGCAACGAAAAAACTAATGGCAGTTCGATATATTGATGGTGAGACACTTGTTAAACAGAAGCCATATGACATGACCTATGTGGGCGAAGTCATCGAAACGAAAAAGCCTTCTTCTTTTGAACAAGAAAAAATCAATCAAGAAAATGCGCAACAGTTATTTGAATTATCTAATGTATATCGTGAAATAAATGATTTACCTGCTCTTGAAAAAGATGGGAAATTAAGTGAAGTGACAAGTACACAACTAAAAGGACTTGTAATGGAACGATTAGCGAAATCAGACGCACCTGATACGGATTTGCAATCTTTATTAAAAGAAAATGATGTAGACTTTGAAGAGACTGCTGAAAATATTGCGGAAGATTATGCTGATGCAGCAGATGCAATTAGTGGTATTTTAAATTCTGAAAAACATCGCCAAGATTTACTCAATGTAACATATAACCACTTGGGAACGGCTTCTTTTGAAAATAATTTTGCGCAAATTTTTATTGAACAAAAACCAGAAAGTGACTCAAAATAACATACAACTGCCCCTGTTTTTGATATGATAGTAAAGAAACGGGGGCTTTTTATGAAAATGACATCAGAATGGGTCATGATTTTGGATGAAGTCGATCAATTAAATGATTTAATCCTTAATTCAGACGTACATCGTCAACTAGTTGACGCGACAGAAGCTGTGTACTCAAACCCGTCACTAGTTCAAAAAATTACGGAATTTAACAAAACAAAAGATTTATATGAAGATGTACAGCGTTTTGGTAAATATCATCCGGATTATACAAAAATTATGAAATTAATTCGTACACAAAAGCGCGAATTAGATATGGACGAAACAATTTCAGCTTTAAAGGTTGCTGAAAATGAGTTTCAAGATTTACTTGATGAAATAGGTATCATTATAGGAAAGACCATTTCAGAAGCTGTAAAAGTGCCAGTAAGCAATCCATTTTTCCAAACGGATACGGGATGCGGTGGAAGTTGTGGAACAGGTGGCGGCTGTTCATGCTCAGCATAAAATAAACATGTTGTACGTGTAAAAGCGTACAGCATTTTTTTATAGAAGGAGAAGGGGATTAATGGAATCAATTATAGCATTGCATGGTTTGGGCGGAACAAAAGAAGTGTATTTAGAAGTGCAAAATGAGTTAGCGTCTTTTAACATAACAGCCATTGACTTACCTGGTCATGGAAAACAGCCAACTCTAGAATATTTTACAAAGGAAAGCTTAATTGAATGGCTTACGAAATATGTGAAAGAGCCGACTATTTTTATTGGCTATTCTATTAGTTGTCACATTCTAATTGATTTTGCCTATACATATCCACATCTTGTTGAAAAATTAATATTCATCGATGGTGGTTATTTTTCACCAAAGGATTTTGGACAATCTATTGAAGAAGTCATTGAACAAACAAAAATATTCGTCGACCAATCTCGAGTAAGTTCTGTTGAACAAGTTGTTTTAGATGAACAAAAAGAACTCAGACGCTTTACTGAGGAAATTGCTGAATCGATTCGCGCGCGGTATAAAATCGAGAAAGATGGGAGCGGGTCATTACGAATCCAGCCAGAAGTAGCAGCTGCTTATAGTGAAATTTTTTATGAGGATGATGAAAAAATCCTCTGTGTGCCTATTTTTTTAATCACTGTAACGCAACCAAAAGAATTAACAAATATTCGAATTGCAGCAATCGAAAAGTTAAAACAAAAAACCCCTCAACTTCAACAGATTGAAGTTGAGGGATCCCATGAAATAATTGCTGAAAAACCAAAAGAAATTGCGCGAATCATTCAAACTATCTTGTGTTCATAATAATTATTGGTAATACACCGATTAATAATAAAACAAGTAAATTACCGATAATACTAATTGTTTTTAATCGACCTTTTGATAAAAATGCAAGAATTAATCCGATAATTGATACGATAATCATCGTATTAATCATTAACGTGCTAGGTATCATTTCTTTAGTAATGAATGTAAAAACAAAATAAAAAATAGCGGCTGCGAAGAAGATGACTGCGGAAACAATATCGAGTTTTTTCATCTATTTCAACTCCTTTAGGTGAAAAATTTGTATAAAAACTCTATACTTCTTTACCTTATTTGATAAAAAAAGAAACAAAGCCATAAAAATACAAAAAGAGCTTTAGCATTTTGGAAATGCCAAAGCTCTTTTTTATTTTTACTCTACAATATCAAGTAAAGCTTGCATAGCAAGGTCTGGACGGTCTGTCACAATACCTTTTGCGCCACTTTCAATTAGACGTTTCATCTCATTTACATCGTTAATTGTCCAATAATGAACAGGTACATTCAAGTTATTTAAAAATTGAATGAATCCAGGTGTATCTAATGGTAATACGCCATATTTTGTAGGGATTTGGAATACATCTACTTTTGGACTATAAAGATGACCGAATTGACTTGTAAATGCAGTATAAGCTTTACGAACTTCACCAACACCAGCACCTAAAGCTACTCGGTTTTGAGCGTATAAATTAAAGCGATCAATTTGTTCGTCATGGAAACTTGTAATGACAACTTGATCTTCAGCACCTAATTCTTCGATTAAACGCCATAGTTTAGAAGGCATTAAGCCTCCCTCGTATGTGTTTGGTGCATCCTTCATATCAATATTAATTAACTTATTTGGATAGCGTTCTAATAGTTCACGTAATGTAATAATACGTGCAGGGTCTTCGCGGTATTTTAAATAACCGTCTAAATCTGCAAAATGATAACCAAAATTTAATTCTTTTAATTCTGCTAATGTCATATCTGCAATACGTCCGCTACCTTCACTCACACGATCGACGTATTCATCGTGGAATACGACAATTTCTTCATCTTTTGTTAGTCGGATATCAATTTCAAAGCCATGTACACCTAGGCCCGCAGCTATTTCGAATGCTTCCATTGTACATTCTGGAGCTAGCAACGAACCACCACGGTGAGCAAGTATAATTGGATGCTCATATGTGAGTGCCGTTTTGTTTTCACGTTTTTGTGGATTAGAAAGTGCTTTTGAACCAGCCCATGCTGCTGCACTAGCCGCAGCGATTGCAATGGCTACTTTTGTTTTCTTTCCCATATTCGTCCTCCTCTAATTGCAGACTTCTCTTTCATATTATAACGGAAAGGAGACCCATCTGTCATTTAAACGCTGGTTGATTCTAAATTCTTCGCTATGGTATTCTTGAAACATAGAAATGGGGGTAGCCTACTAATGAAAGAGCGCCAAGGATTAATTGTCTATGTACACCACTTGAAGCAAGCGAAATCTTTACGTCGTTATGGTCATGTACACTATATATCACGTAAGATGAAGTATGTTGTCATTTACTGTGACTATGATGAGATTGAAGCTACAATGAATAAGGTATCTCGTTTACCCTATGTTAAATCGGTTGTGCCATCCTATCGTCGATTTGTAAATACAGAATTTGAAAATGCAAAACCAGATAAAGCAAAAGAGTACGATTATAAAACTGGACTCTAAAACTTTTACTTCTACGGACGATACAAATAGAAAATAGTCATATTTGGCTATGTTTACGTAAGGTCGTGTAGCCTAATGAAGATAAGGAATATAGTGATAAAGTCGAAGAACACCAATTAGGTATTGATAATAAAGCGTTGGATCTACATAAATAGATGAATGCTTTACTTCTAACGTAATCAGTAATTGATCGCGCTCTTTTACAGCGTTTTCGAAAATCTCAAAACGTTTAGATTGTTTTTCAGGATTATATGGAATCCCTTCGCGACAAATATAAATTGGCATGAATTTGCTTTCGCCAACAGGCTTTAGTGCAACTGCAACTGAAGCAACTTTATTACCGTCTTTTTCTGAGACGAAGACGAAGGTATGATGAATTCGATTGTGATTTGTTTTCATTAGCTCACAAAGCTCGAATAAATCACCATAGCCTTGTCCTAGCTCGATAAATCTTTGAATCATTTTTATAACACTTCCTTTCCTAAAACATAGTATCATGATGCAGGAGGATTCGCACATGAAATTTGCAGCCATCTTATTTTCAATCTTGTTATTCATCAATGGTATTCTTCTGTCATTTCAGTACCATGTCTTTTCGACAAATCCAGCTGATACAGAAAAAGCCTTTTCTTATACACAAGATATCGAAATCAAGCATAAAGGAAATGCTTTTTACGTAAAGCATACATTTAAAAATTTACCTGAACAAGAAATGACAATTCTATGGCCGGAAGCTGCAAAGCAAAAGGCTTGTCCAAAAGATGCAGAAGGTAAAGAAGATAAAAAGAACTGTTCACGTTTTAAAAGTAATGTGAATGGTTTTAAAGAAGGAACCGAGACCACACAGTCTATCTCATATCGTATCCCACTTCCTAAAGGTGGTCTTGAATCAGGGAAGTTATATGACGAGATGTTCCTTACGTTGAAACAAGGGATTGTTTTGAACACGAAGTTGCAAATTATTGATGAAAACCGTAAAGGTGGTCAATGGTTTACGGGACTTCCGAAAATCGGAGAACAGTCACTTAATTTAGTAGACTATGCTTACTTCACAGGTAACGGTGGGGTGTATGAACTGTATTGGTCGAAAAATAAATTGAAGAAAGCGTTCGAGAGTGATGAATTAACCGTTTATTCAACGCGAACGCAGCCTGCTAATTTAACAAAAGCTTTATCAAAATTAGAGTTATTGAATAGTAACCATATGGATATTATCGAAACACCTTCTAATCAAAAAAGCGGTAGCCGTATTTTATTTACGAATACGCTTGAAAAATCAGCACTGCAAGAACGTGTAGCAGTAACGCAAGTAAAGAGGAAATACCAAATTAATCAACAAGATCAAGTGCTATCGAGTGTATTAGCATCATTTGAAACGAATACACTGATTGGAAATTCAAAAGCCCAAACAATGGTTAAAACATTAAATGATTATTTTAGTTCGAATCAACGAACACAATGGAAAGATGGTTTACAAGAATTAGAAGGTAAGAAAGTGACATCTTCTGTATTGGACAAACTGCTGAGCGATATTTTACAGTTAAAAACATCTTATTTCCAAATGAATGAAGCGAATGCGAAAGCAGTTGTGCCACTCATGTTTGAAGAAAAACGTCCGATTTATGTGAATGGACAAAAAGTGGATAATGTCAAAATTATATTAAAAGATGATATGATACTCTATACAGCAAACCCATTATTAAAACAATTAGGATATGATGCACGAATTGGAGAGAATGGATATTATGTGAAGAATGCTTCACGCTCGTTCCGATTCCCAGGAGAGCCATATGATTTTTATGTTTATAATGATTTGCGACAGGACGTTCCAGGTGTTCAGCCGCTTATTAAAATAGCAGGAACCTATTATGTGGAAGAAGGTTGGTTAATCAAGCTATTCCGTACAATACCTGAGAAAAAAGAAGATCGTATTGAACTAAACGAACAAAAATAATGTACAATAATAGTCAGTGGGGCCGTCCTCACTGATTATTATTTTATAAAGGCTTGGTGACAAAATGAGAGTAATTTCTGGCGAACGAAAAGGAATGCCACTGAAAGCAGTAAATGGTGTAACGACAAGACCTACGACAGATAAAGTGAAAGAATCACTATTTAATATATTAGGTCCTTTTTTTCATGGAGGAACTGTGTTAGATTTATTTGCAGGTAGTGGTGGACTTGGTATTGAAGCGCTAAGTAGAGGGATGGAAAAAGGCGTATTCATTGAAAAAGATAGTCGTGCATTTCAAAATTTAAAAGAAAATATCCAGAAATGTCGCTATGAAGATCGTGCAGAAATCTATCGTAATGATGCAACAAGAGCTTTGAAGCACCTCATTAAAAGAGAATTTCAAGCGGATTTAATCTTTTTAGATCCACCATATAAAAAGCATGTTTATTATGATTTAGTAAAAGAATTAATTACACATAACATCATTCATCCAGATGGCGTGATTGTTTGTGAACATGATTTTGAATTACAGCTACCTGAGCAAGTCGAAAACTTTACAAAATATCGTGAAGAAAAGTATGGTAGTACGATTATATCGTTCTATCGACTGATGGAGGAAGAGGGGGATGAACGTGGATAAGATTGCAGTCGTTCCAGGCAGCTTTGACCCGATTACAAATGGTCATTTAGACATCATTCAACGTGCAGCAGATATTTTTGATGTGGTCTATGTAGCCGTTATGAACAATTCAGCAAAAAAACCATTGTTTAATGTAGAAGAGAGAATCGATTTAATCCAACAAGTAACAAAAGATATGCCGAATGTAAAAGTAGAGTCGTCTTCAGGTTTATTAATTCATTATGCGAAAGAAAAAAATGCGCATGTCATTGTTCGTGGATTACGTGCTGTTTCGGATTTTGAATACGAAATGCAAATTACATCAATGAACCGTTATTTAGATCATCATATTGAGACGTTTTTCATTATGACGAAGAATCAACATTCATTTTTAAGCTCAAGTATTGTAAAAGAAGTATCACAGTACGGTGGCGATATCGAGAGCCTTGTGCCTGCGATTGTGAATAAAGCTTTAAAAGAGAAGTTTAAAGCGTAATATAAGGGTAAAAGAACAGTCATAACAACTTATCTAAGTTGGTGGCTGTTTTTTTGAAAAACCATGAGAACAAATGTTTCTTTTCTGGGTAGAAAACTATCTACAAGACAGAAAAAAATGATAGAATAAAAAAGAAGTGGAATCAAAATATTCATCAAAACGTCCATTTATATCGAAAGAGGAGGTGCATGAGGGTGTCGAAAAAGAAGTTTGCCTTATTTTTAGTCATTTTAGCTATGATTGTGACGTTTTTTGTCTATCCTTTAAACTATTACATTATGTCTCCAGGAGCGGCATATGATTTAACGAAGTATGTGAAGGTAGAGGATGCGAAAACGCCGACAGATGGATCACTCAGTATGATGACTGTAGCTGTAAGTGGGGCAACGCCTTTTACATATGTATTGGCGAAGTTCTCAGATGAAAAAGATATTTTAAAAGAAGAAGAAGTACGTGCACCAGAAGAGTCCGATACAGAGTATAATTTACGACAATTGAAGCTCATGACCGACTCGCAGTTTAATGCGAAATATATGGCCTTTAAAACGCTAGGAAGACCATATAAAGTAGACTACAAAGGTGTTTATGTGATTTATGTGTTAGAAAATGCGGCTGCCTCAAATGTTTTAAAAGCAGGAGATGAAGTAACAGCAATTGATGGTGAGAAAATTAAAACACACCAACAATTAGTTGATTACTTAGCAGACAAAAAAGATGGCGAGCGTGTAAGCTTAACATTTAAACGTGATGACAAAGTTTATACAAAAGATGTCACGTTAAAACCAATACCAGGTGCAAAAGGTAAGATTGGTCTAGGTATTACGTTCTCAGACAGTAAATCCATTTCCACAACACCAGAAGTGAAGATTGATTCAGATGAAATTGGTGGACCTTCAGCTGGTTTGATGTTCACGCTTGAAATTATCGATCAATTAACAACAGGTAATTTAGCAAAAGGTTATAAAATTGCTGGAACAGGTGAGATGTTGGAGAATGGTAAAGTCGGACGAATTGGTGGTATTGATAAAAAAGTCATTGCCGCAAACAACCAAGGCATCGAAATCTTCTTTGCGCCAGATGATGAAATTACACCTGAAATGAAAAAAGCAGTTCCAGATATTCAATCAAACTATGAACTTGCAAAAGAAACAGCTGAAAAAATTGATAGTAAGATGAAAATCGTTCCTGTGAAAACATTAGATGATGCGATGGCTTATCTAAATGAATTAAAACAAAAATAAAAAATAACCTCCTATGCTACATGTTTGTAGCGTTGGAGGTTATTTTTATAAGCGTATTGGAGGTGTTTGGAAGTCGAGGCGTGTGGTATTGGCACCTGTTCCAATCATGTATAAGTCAGTTGCACGCAAATCTAGTGCTAACATGTCATCATGTTTTTTAGGAATGCGACTGATTAAAGGTAATGTTAATCTTTTCTTTTCTTGTGATAAATATTGTTGGCCTTTTTCTGTCATGCCAAGTACACGAATATACGATGGTGTTTGAAATATTGCGCGCTGTTCTTTTGTATAGCCGACAAGTATATGCGTCATCATACGTTGCAGACGCGTCCATGTATATCGTTTTGATTTTACATGTTTCATAAAGCCCTCAAATGTCGCATGCTCTTTTGCAGCTTCTAAAAATAAGAATTCAATTCCTTCTGACACATCGACATATTGACGTAAAGTCTCAGGGTTCATGCGCAATACTGTGAAACGAAAGAATGGATAAAATTGTGCCCAACTTGCGTAGTTTTGCGCTCCTTTTAATACGTCATATGCTGTAGCAGGCATAAATTTTTCAAGTGTCTCTAATTGCTTGGTTTCAAAAAGAGCCTTTCGAATTCCTGTGGCACTTGCGATCGTTTTACGGTCATCTACATCGTCATGATAGCCTGCACCTTTTCTCTTTACAGTGGTTGCTTGTAGACGATATTGATGTTTTTGTATTTGTTCATAATAATGATACCCAAGTATATTATTAGGCTGTGCTAAATCAAGTAATTTATGTTCAGCTTGTGACTGAATCTGTTCATGTGCAGTTTGAAGCGCTTGAGGATAGCTTAAACCTTTTTTAACTGCTTCTTGAATGATTTGTTGAGTTTGCTCATGATGTTGCTCAAAAGCGTCATATGTGCTTTTAAATAGCTCAATCTGCCCACTCTCGCTACCAAAAGAGATTGACTGACAATTTAATGCTTCTAATAACGTAACGCCACCATATGCAAAGTCCGTTGCATGCCCAGTTGCAAAAGCATAGGGAAGCTCAATGACAAGGTCTACACCATTTTGAAGCGCCATTTTTGCTCGTTGCCATTTGTTTAATAAAGCAGGTTCACCGCGCTGTAAAAAATGCCCACTCATCACAGCAACTAAGACATCAGCTTGCGTCTCTTTTCGTGCCGTCTCAACTTGATAATGATGCCCATTGTGAAAGGGATTATATTCCACAATAACTCCTGTTGCAATCATTGGCGTTCCTCCTTTATAATAGTAATTATGATTATAAACAGAGTTATATAGTAGTGACAAGAAAATATCTTGACATCTATTATTTCACATTATATAATCAATTCTGTTGTCTTGAGGTGATAAAATATGAAATGGGCAATCCCACAATTATCTAAATATCGCCAAAACGGGATGCCGGTTGATCAAATTGTTCAACTGGATGGTGTAATGTCTCGTAATAAAGATATTCGCCATATTACACCTGTTCATGTAAAAGGCTTTTGTACCTTTGGTGCAGAGCAAATGAACTGTCATTTTCATGTAACTGGTGAATTAACGCTTCCTTGTTCTCGTACATGGGAAGATGTCGTGTTCCCGCTTGATTTCGAATCAGATGAAATTTTCAGATGGGGCGAAATTGCTGGTGAAGACGAACAAGATAATGTTCATCCTGTAGAGGGAGATGTTATCGATGTCACACCTGTATTAGAAGAACTAATCCTATTAGAGATTCCGATGCAAGTGTACAAGGAAGACGCGCAAATCATTCAACCGAAAAATGACGCTTGGTCATATACTACGGACGAAGAACTTGCTCAACAGTCTGAAAAAGACGAAAAAAAAGTGGATCCAAGACTGGCTGATTTAGCTAAGTATTTTGATCAAACAGATGAATAAATATCTGTAAGGAGGTGCCATCATCAATGGCTGTACCATTTAGAAGAACTTCTAAAACTGCGAAACGTCAACGTCGTACGCATTTCAAACTTGCTGTACCAGGTATGGTAGCTTGCTCTAACTGTGGCGAACTAAAATTAGCTCACCACGTATGTAAAGCATGTGGACAATACAAAGGTAAAGAAGTAGTAAGCAAATAATTACAGTATTTGCACTTACAAAGACCGTTAAAGAGACCATGGCTCTTTAACGGTCTTTTTCTATACTTTATGTGATAATATGTTTATTTATGGTAAAATATACTTATTAAATATGAGTAGGTGAAGAAGATGGCTAAAATTATAAAAGTAGATGCAGGAGAAGTAACGATTGTTCAAAATGATGGATCAATCATTTCAGTGATGGATTACACACTTGATTTTACACCGCATGCAAATGAAGAAGTAGAAGTGTATCAAAAAGATGATGAATGGATTATTGTAAAAGCTTCTCCAAAAGTCGTACATTCAGGGAAAAAACCAGTAAATAAAATTGCTTATGGTTTATTAGGTATTTTATTAGGTGGATTAGGTGTTCATAAATTTTATGCTGGTAAAATTGGTTTAGGCATTGTTTATATTTTATTTAGTTGGACAGGTATTCCGTCAATCATTGGTTTGATTGAAGGGATTATTGGTTTAACGAAAGAAGAAGTAGAACCAGGTATGATTTTAGTTTAAATAGAGACATATAAGGTGAATGATCACTTTATATGTTTTTTTTATGTAAAAATTAAAAATATTGCGCTCATTTCAAAAAAACGCTACGCTATTACTAGGTAATAATGAACCATTATTCATAAAAAAGGGGTGTTTGTATGAGTTATACAATCGAAGAAAAAGAAGGCGTACTATTATTTACATTAAATCGACCAGAACGCCGCAATGCGATTAATGATGAGTTGATGGAAGGGTTTAAAGAAGTGATTCATTACGTACATACACATGATACGGTGCGTTTTTTAGTGATTACAGGGAGTGGTGAAAAAGCTTTTTGTTCAGGGGGAGATTTAGCAGAGTTCCATTCGCTTGTGACAGAAGAACAGGCTTTTTCAATGCTCAGTAAGATGGCAGAAATCTTATATGAATGGGCAACGCTACCTATTCCGACAATTGCATTAATTAATGGTGCAGCAGTTGGTGGTGGTTGTGAAATTGCCGCTGCTTGCGACTTCCGTATCATTGCACGTGAAGCGAAGTGCGGTTTTATCCAAGGTACATTAGCAATCACTTCTGGTTGGGGCGGTGCAACATATTTATTTGAACGTGGACTCCGTCATGACCGCGCATTAAAAATGTTAGTCGATGCACAAGTTTATGATAGTGCACAATTAGAAGAAGTGGGCTTTGCGACAAAGATTTATGATGGGGATAAATTTGTAGCATTAGATCAATTTATTGAGTACATGCGTAAAATTAACCCTGGTGTACATCGTGCTTATAAAGAGATTGAAATACGCAAGTGGGCGGAGAAAAATTTAAAACAACGTGTAATGGAAGAAGTAGCGCAATGTGCGAAATTATGGGAAGCAGATGCGCATTTAGAAGCAGTGGAACGATTTTTAGCAAAATCGAAATAAGGATAACATTGAAATCTAGAAATGCACTTATTATACTGATGTAAGAATAAACAGAACGGATGTGTAATCAAGTGAGTGTATTATTTAACGTCCTTCATCTCATCGTACTCTATCCTTTTCTATTGTTCTTTTTTCTTTTTTTCTTATTGAAAAGATTCAAACGTACAAAAGGAAATGCGATGCATCGAGCGATGGATGTCACAACATGTATATTACTATTTTCAATTCAAGCACTTTGTCAAACATTGTATGGCTATGATTTAGGTGTTCTCATTCAGATTCTTGTTACGCTTACTTTTATGGTGATTGTACTTCGCAAATGGTACAAGAATCCAGAAGTACAAGTAGCGAAAATCTTTAAAAAATTTTGGCGGATTCTTTTTTTAGTATTATCAAGTATCTATTTAATTATGTTACTCGTCTATGCTATTTTAAAATCTGTTGAATTATTTTAAAGACAGTGAGCAGTTTTTTTCTACAACGACCTAGATAGTGCTATACTTTTTATATTCACTGTTTGAAGAGGAGAACGTAATAATGAAATTGGAACAAGTACAAGTGGAAAATACAAACCAATTACTTCAAGATTATCAAAATCAGCAAGAAGCAATTTGTCGTTTTTTTCATTTCAAAAATGAACAATCCGCTTTTGAAGCGCGTTTACAAGAATTAAAGCAACACCCGATTCGTCGAAAAGAATTAGTCGGTGTGATGCGTCAATATATGCAAAAATTTGCAACATCTGAAAAAATCGAGCAACATTTAACAGAATTAGAACAAGATGCAGTAGCAGTTGTTGGTGGCCAACAAGCAGGTCTTTTAACAGGGCCACTTTATTCGGTTAATAAAGCAATCTCTGTATTGTTGTTAGCGAAAGAACAACGCGAACAATTAGGTGTACCTGTTGTGCCGATTTTTTGGGTGGCAGGAGAAGATCATGATTTAGATGAGATTAACCATACATTCTATGCAGCAGGTAATCGTTTATTAAAACACACATATGTAGAAGAAGGTCGTGTTAAAACGATGGCTTCTGCAACGAAGCTTCGTTTAGATGAGGTAGAGGAATGGATTGAGCAGCTATTTAAGCAATTCGGTGAAACAGCTTATACAAAAGAATTATTAGCATATGTTTTAGAAGTTGCTCAAACAAGTCATACATATACCGATTTCTTCGTGAAATTAATGAATGACTTATTTAAAGAGCAAGGGTTACTATATTTAGATGCTGCAGACCCAGCAATTCGTCAATATGAAGCGCCTTATTTTAAACGTTTAATTGAGCATGCGGCAGAGATTGCTACAGTTGTGACGAAGCGTGAGAGAGACTTAGAAGAAGCAGGATACGGTTCGCCGATTGGTGCGACAGAAAATGCAGCGAATCTATTCTATGTACGTGACGGAGAGCGTTATTTATTAACACGACATGATGGGTACTTTATGAATCAATCTGCTAATGTTCGCTTTACGAAAGAACAATTAATGCAGTTAGTAGATGAAGAAGCCTGTTTAAGTAATAATGTTGTGACGCGTCCAATGATGCAAGAAATGGTATTACCTGTTTTATCATTCGTAGGCGGTGCAGGTGAGCTTGCATACTGGGCTACTTTGAAAGACGGTTTTGAAGTACTAGGCTTACGTGTGCCAATCTTCACGCCACGTATGAACTTTACTTATGTAACGAGAGAGACAGCTTCTAATTTAGAATTAATCGGTCTCACTGCGAAAGAAGCAATTGCAGGTGGCATTTCTTCGGAAAAAGAAGCATTTGATGCTAAAGTATACGATCGTGAAGCGAAAGAAGCGATTGAACGTGCGAAGCAATTGCTAGCTGAACAATACGAAGTAATTCAACGTCATATTGAAGAACATGATTTACATGTAGAGCGTGTTGTGAAAAAGAATCTTGCTTTTCATAAAGAACAGTTTGACTTCTTAATGAAACAAATTGAAAAAGATGTCCGTTTAAAACATGATGTTGCTTATCGTCGTTTTGAACAAGTGGAACAGGAATTACTTCCTATGGGTGGATTCCAAGAACGTGTTTACACGCCGTTCCCTTACTTAAATCAATATGGAGAACTATTTATTCGTGATTTATTCACATTATCTCTAAAAACATCTAAGTTGCATCAAATTATTTATTTATAAGCGTAAAGTAGGTTTTAGCACAAAAAAATGCTAAAACCTATTTTTTTATGTTTGTTATGTAAAAAAATGGGTAAATAATGAGTGTGTAACTTTTAGATGGAATAATGTTGAGTCTAAAGGACTAAAAATACTTTTAAGCGTATAGTTGTACTTTTAGGAAAAAGAGTATAGTATATTCCTAGAAATTAATAGAAAAATGTAAAAACAACTGAATAACACTGGATTTACCCATGCTAAATTTACATGTTGATGTGAAATTTAGTTAAACTACCGTATATGGTGGTGGAAAAGCAAGGAATGTGGTACATTAATTTCATACATAGGACTTTATTTACTTGTGTATGATAAAATTATTTGAATAAAAACCGATATAATTAAAGGGTTTACGAATAAATAAAAGATTTAAGAAATATGGAGGATTTGAACATGTTCAATCACACAACAGTATTATTAAAGGAAACAGTCGATGAATTGAACGTTCGTCCGGATGGAATTTATGTAGATTGTACACTTGGTGGAGCAGGTCATAGTGAATACCTTGTACAACAACTTTCTGAACAAGGACGCTTGATTTGTTTTGATCAAGATACAACAGCAATTGAAAATGCAAAAATAAAATTAGCGCCATACATAGACCGTGTAACATTTGTTCATTCTAATTTTCGTTATTTACAACAAGAGCTTGCGAATTTAGGAATTTCAAAAGTAGATGGTGTTTTGTATGATTTGGGTGTATCTTCCCCACAATTAGATAATGCAGAGCGTGGATTTAGTTATCATCAAGATGCAGCACTTGATATGCGGATGGATCAAACAGCTCCGCTAACAGCCTTTGAAGTAGTGAATGAATGGTCATATGCGGAACTTGTTCGTATCTTTTATCGTTATGGAGAAGAGAAGTTCTCAAAACAAGTAGCACGTAAAATCGAAGAAGCACGTGAAAAATCACCGATTGAAACAACAGGACAACTTGTTGAATTAATTAAAGCAGGTATTCCAGCAGCAGCACGACGTAAAGGTGGACACCCTGCGAAACGAATTTTCCAAGCAATTCGAATTGCTGTAAATGATGAATTAGGTGCAGCGGAAGAATCACTTCAACAAGCACTGGATGTCATTGATGTAGGTGGACGTGTAAGTGTTATTACATTCCATTCTTTAGAAGATCGTTTAACAAAAACAATTTTTAAAGAGGTATCATCTGTTCCAGAATTACCACCAGGTCTACCGATTATTCCAGACCACTTGCAACCTAAATACAAGCTAGTAAACCGTAAGCCAATTCTTCCAACTGAAGAAGAACTTGCTGTAAATAATCGTTCGAGATCAGCAAAGTTACGTGTAATTGAAAAAATCAAATCATAAAAGATGAGGAGTGAGACGATGGCAGCACCACAGTTTAGACCACAAAGAGATTATACACAGACAGCACCTGTTCAACCGAGAGTTCAACCACAACAACCGCAAAAACAGGCGCCGAAGCCGAGCCATCGACCACGACGACGAAAATGGACGAAGGGTGAAAAAATATTAACAGTGATGATGATTATCGTTGTTGTTGCGACATCATTAGTTAGTTTGAATTTGCAATCTTCAATTAGCCAAACAACGATTAAAAATGTTGAAGTTGACCGAGAAATTAAAACATTGCAAAAAGAAAATGAAGTACTTGAAAATAAAATCGCTAAAAAGTCTACATATGAACATTTCTTACAAAAAGCGAAGGAATTAGGTTTAACACCAAACTCTGACAATGTTAAGGCAGTGACAAAAGAATGAATAATAATAGACGATTTGGACGAAAAGGAGCCTTTTTAATGCTAGTCATTTTTGGCTTCTTATTTTTGCTTATGTTTTTGAGAGTATTTTATATTCAAGTAGTTGGAAAAGTTGATGGACATGATTTAGTTTCAGAAGCTAAAAATCGTCATGACATTGAAACGGTACAAAAAGCAAAACGAGGCGAGATTTTAGACCGTAATGGTTCGGTAATTGCGACAAATGTAGTAAGTTATAATGTTACTGCTGTACTTACTCCTAAAGCATCTAAAGGTATGCCGGACGGACAATACCGTCATGTACATGATAAAGAAAAAACAGCAAAAGTTTTAGCGCGTTATTTAGACTTAAAAGAAACTGAAATATTGAATATTTTAATGCGTAAAACAGCAAAAGGTGAAACACCTTACCAAGTTGAATTTAAATCTGCAGGACGTGATTTACCTTACGATATTAAACAGCAGATTGAAAAAGAAAAGTTACCTGGCATTGAGTTTGAAGAAACAATGAAACGCTATTATCCAAAAGGAGTTTTTGCATCTAATATTATTGGTTTTACACAAAAAGTATGGGATGAGAAAAAACTTAAGTACATAGAAGTGGGACAAGCAGGTCTTGAAAAAACGTACAATCAGGAGTTAGCCGGAAAAGATGGTACTGCTAACTTTGAAATTGATCGATGGGGGTATTTACTTCCTGGAACTGATAAATTAGTGACACCAGCAAAAGATGGGGATGAAATTTATTTAACGATTGATCAAACGATTCAAAGTATTTTAGACAATGAAGTATCACGTGTAGATGCAGAGTACAAACCTGAATCAATTGTAGCAGTGGTTGCAAACCCTAAAACGGGTGAGATTTTAGCGTCTACTCAACGTCCAACATATAATCCGCAAACAGGTGAAGGAATTAACTCAAGTTGGTTAAATCAATTAACGCAAATTACAATTGAACCTGGTTCTACAATGAAAACATTTACGTTAGCAACTGCAATTGAAAAGGGCGTATGGAACGAGAATGCAACTTTCATGTCAGGGCAGTATCGTGTAGGAGATCGTGTTATTCGTGATGCAAATCAAGTTGGTTGGGGGCGTATTAGTTATCTTGAGGGGATTCAACGATCTTCGAATGTAGGGATGGCTAATTTATTGAATTTAATTGGTGAAGACTATTTCCTTAAATCAATTCATAAATTTGGTTTTGGCGAAAAAACAGGAATTGATTTACCGAAAGAGGCAACTGGTCAAATTTTAGATCAATACAAAATTAATAAAGTAACGACCACGTATGGTCAAGGCTCGACTGTTACACCAATTCAACTAATCCAAGCAGTATCTGCGATTGCAAATGACGGTAAAATGATGCAACCATATGTTATTCAAAAAATTGTAGATCCAAATACAAAAAAAGTTGTGAAAGAAAACAAGCCTAAAGTAAAAAGCTCACCTGTATCTGCAGATACAGCGAAAGAAGTGAGACGTATCTTAGCGACGACTATAACTTCAGAAAAAGGAACAGCGCAGAAGTTTGCAAGTACTGATTATGAAGTTTCTGGTAAGACAGGGACGGCACAAGTAGCTAACTCCTCTGGAGGCTATTCATGGGGGAAAAATCAATTTTTATATTCTTTCTTAGGTATGGCACCTGCGAAAGACCCGAAATTGGTCATGTATGTAGCAGTGAAGAAGCCAAAATTGAAGGTAACAGAAGTGGGGTCAGAGCCAACTTCTAAAATTTTCAATGCAGTTATGGAAAGTAGCTTAAAATATTTAAATGTTGGTACGACGAAACAGAAAAAAATTGATTCTGTAAAAATAGCAGATTATGTACAACAAGAAACAAATACAGCAACATCAGCTATTACAAAAGAAGGGTTTGTCCCGGTTGTTATTGGAGATGGTTTAGCTGTAGCAGAACAATATCCACAAAAAAACACGCCACTTTTAAAAGGTAACAAAATATTCTTGAAAACATATGGAGATGTAACGCTACCAGACTTTAAAGGGTGGTCACTTCGAGATCTTCTCACATTCAAAGAACTAAGTGGTCTTAACATCGAAATTAGTGGAAGTGGTTATGTACAGAAACAAAGCGTGCCTGCAGGAACTGTAGTAAAACCAAAACAAAAAATTAAAGTTCAGTTAAAGACACCTCAAGAGCAATATAAGAAAACAAAATAATGTAGAAGCTAAAAGGAATCACTTTTTGTCAAATGAATTCTGCAAAACACATGAAAAAAAACAAGGTTTTAAGCCATTTGACCTTTAAATTTCAATGTGAAACTACTATGATAGAACATGTACTTAAACGTAATTAAAGGAGAATTAGAATGACAATTTCAATCATGCTAATTACTTTATTTGCAGGATTTTTATTCTCTGCAATTATTGGACCATTAGCAATCCCGTTTTTAAGACGTATGAAGTTCGGACAAAGTATTCGTGAAGAAGGTCCGCAATCTCATATGAAGAAGCAAGGAACACCAACCATGGGAGGCGTTATCTTCCTATTTTCAATTGTAATCTCAACATTTGGTGTAAGTATTTATTATGGTGAATTTACCGTACAATCTGTTGTGCTATTAATCGTACTACTTGGTTTTGGTATCGTTGGATTTTTAGATGATGGTTTGAAAATTATTTTCAAAAGAAACTTAGGTTTAACATCACTTCAAAAGTTAATCGCTCAAATCGTTATTTCAGTATTAGCCTATTTCTTATTAAAAGGAACTGGCTTTGCAAATGAATTATCAGTACCTTATACAGAAATCGTATTAAACTTTGGTACGTTCTATATTTTATTTATGGTATTTTGGTTAGTTGGATTCTCAAATGCTGTGAATTTAACAGACGGATTAGATGGTTTGGTAGCAGGTACAGGTGCAATAGCCTTTGCAGCTTTTGGTGTAATTGCTTATGTACAAGACCAAACAGACTTATCGATTTTCTCTTTTGCAGTGGCAGGAGCATTGTTAGGATTCCTAATATTTAATAAAAACCCTGCCAAAGTATTTATGGGGGATACAGGTTCACTGGCACTTGGTGGTGCACTTGGAATTGTATCGATTTTAACTCATCAAGAGTTATTACTTTTATTAATTGGGTTAGTATTTGTAGTCGAAACAGCCTCTGTTATGTTACAAGTTGGAAGTTTTAAAATTCGTAAAAAACGTATTTTCAAAATGGCTCCAATTCATCATCACTTTGAATTATCAGGTTGGTCAGAACAACGTGTTGTTGTGACATTCTGGATTGTCGGAATCATTTGTGCGTTAATTGCAGTGCTGCCGGAGGTTTTATAGCATGAAAATGATTGAATCGATGAAAGATAAAAAAGTACTTGTACTTGGCCTTGCTAAAAGTGGGGTAGCCGCTGCGAAACTTCTTCACAAGTTAGGCGCTTTTGTAACAGTAAATGACGCAAAGCCTTTTGAAGAAAATCAAGATGCGCAATTATTATTACAACATGGTATTACAGTTATTTGTGGACATCATCCAAAGGACTTACTTGATGATGGTTTTGAATTAGTTGTTAAAAATCCAGGTATCCCATATACAAACCCAATCATTGAAGATGCATTAATGCGCAAATTACCTGTTTGGACAGAGGTTGAGCTCGCTTATCGTATAAGTGAGGCGCCTATGATTGGTATTACGGGCTCAAATGGCAAAACAACAACCACTTCTTTATTATTTGAAGTATTAAAAGAAGGCAATTTACATCCATTAATTGCTGGGAATATTGGTACAGTTGCTTGTGGCGTTACAGCAGAAGCGACAAAAGATGAAGTGGTTGTAACAGAATTATCTTCTTTCCAATTAATGGGTACAGAGCAATTTAAGCCGAAAATCGCTATTTGGACAAATTTATTTGAAGCACATATTGATTACCACGGTACGATGGAAGACTATGCAAAAGCAAAATTTAATGTAACGCGTAATCAAGACGAAAGTGACTACCTGATTTATAATGCAGATCAAGAGATTGTTGTAAATGAAGTAGTTGCTTCTAAAGCTACAAAAATCCCATTTTCATCTACCCGTATTTTAAAAGATGGTATTAGTGCAGATGATGAAATGATTTATTGGATGGGTGAACCTTATTTAGAACGCTCTGTAATTGCATTACCAGGTAAACATAATTTAGAGAACGTACTTTGTGTAGTAGCGACAGCTATTTTAATGGCGTGTCCAAAAGAAGCATTAACACACGTGCTGCAAACTTTTGCAGGTGTAGAGCATCGCACACAATTTGTTGGTATGTATAATGGACGGAAATTTTATAATGATTCCAAAGCAACGAATACATTAGCAACAAAAAGTGCCCTTTCAGCTTTCCATACACCAATCATTCTTCTAGCAGGCGGACTAGATCGAGGACATTCATTCGAAGCCCTACGACCATATATGAATAATGTAAAGGCTGTAGTTGTATCTGGTGAAACAAAAGAGCGATTTGCTGAATTTGCAAACTCTTGTGGTGTATCGGTAATTGAAACAGCTGAAATTATGGAAGATGCTGTGCCAAAAGCATACGCGTTATCTGAAGAAGGAGATACCATTTTATTATCTCCCTCATGTGCGAGTTGGGATCAGTATCCAAGTTTTGAAAATCGCGGCGAACGTTTTGTTGAAGCGGTAAAAAAATTAAAAGTAAATTAAGGAAGTGAGACAATGCAAAAAATAATTGAATTAAAAGAGCATCAAAGTGCGATTATTGAGCGAAGAAAAAAACAGAAAAAACGTAATATAATCACACTATTCATTATTCTCGGCATTGTCTTACTTATTTTAGTGTATGTGCAATCACCATTAAGTCATATTTCAAAAGTAACTATAAAAGGGAATCATTTTGAAACAAATCAATATTACATAGAAAAAAGTGGATTAACTGTTGGAGATTCATTGTGGGGATTTAAAAAAGATCAAGTAGTACAAAATTTAGAAAAGCTAGATTTTGTAAAACAAGTAACAGTCGAAAGAAAATGGTTAAATAGCGTAGCGATTAAAATAAAAGAGAATCGACGAGTAGCTATTCTAAGAACGAGTAATGCACAATATTATGTACTTGAAAACGGTGAACTCTTACCCGGTAGAATTAAACCGAAAAGTTATGAGTTGCCTATTCTATTAAATTTACATGATGAAAAGCAACGTAAAGAACTAGTGAAACAATTAATGCAATTGTCGCCAGATTTATTGCAAATGATTTCTCAAATCGAACCAGCACCTACAAAATCAAATCCAGAATTATTAAAGATGTATATGAATGATGGATTTGAAGTGCGAATTGATATTCCAAAGATTGCATCAAAAATGAAGTACTATCCTTCAATTATTGCGCAATTAAATCAAAATAAAAAAGGTGTTATTCATTTGGAGATTGGTGGCTATTATAATTCTTTTAAATTAGAATATAAATAGACTACCTATCCAGAATATCTTTTTTTAAAAATCTATGGAATAATATGAGTAACCTAAAAATTATTTTTCTATAAGTGTGTATAAAAGAGTTTTTTAGGGTATAGAGTAGTGGTGCTTTGTCTTAATGTATGTGTTAGATATAAAGTACAATCTTCAGCATAAGTTAGTGCTAGGGTTTAAGTCATATTTGTTTTTGTTTGTTCAATCGACAAAAATCCTAATAATGTGGTAAAAAATCCTAAAGTTATTTAGACAAATATAACAATATACAATAAAATATAAACTAAAGAGAAATAATAGGAGGTGCTATTCATTGAGTCAGTCAGAATTGTTTGTTTCATTAGACATTGGTTCAAGTTCTGTGAAATGTATCATTGGTGAAGTTGTAGACCATACAACTATCCATATGATTGGTGTAGGTAAAGAGAAATCTTCTGGAATTAAAAAAGGAAGTATCGTCGATATTGATGCAGCAGGTCAATCGATTCGAAAAGCCATTAACCAAGCCGAACGCATGCTAGGTATTAGCGTTAAAAAAGTTGTAGTAGGTATTCCAGCAAATCAAGTAGCACTTCAGAAAGTAAAAGGTGTCGTTGCGATTAGTAACGATAATCGTGAAATTACAGATGAAGATTTAGATCGAGTAATGGAATCTGCAGAGTCAATGGTAGGAGCACATGGTCATACAAGAGTGGAGCTTATTCCAGAGCAGTTTATTGTTGATAATTTGCCAGAGATTAGCGACCCACGTGGTATGTTAGGAATTCGTTTAGAGATGGATGCTACAGTTGCAACATCTCCAGATACGTATTTACATAATATCGTACGATGTGTAGAAAGAACTGGAGTTGAAATCCAACAAATTTATTTACAGCCACATGTATCAGGTTATTATGCATTGACAGAAGATGAAAAATCACGTGGCACATTATTTATTGATATGGGTGCAGATACAACAACAATCGGTGTTTATAAAGACAGTCGCTTTACGAATGTTGCGATGATTCCAATTGGTGGCGAAAATATTACAAAAGATTTGTCAATTATTTTAAAAACATCAATGGAACAAGCAGAGAAAATCAAAAAAGATTATGGTCATGCGTTTTACGATACAGCTTCTGACCATGAAATGTTTACAGTGCCAATCATTGGAACAGATTCTAAAGAGCAGTATAGCCAACGATTTATTTCAGAGATTATTGGAGCTCGTGTAGAAGAAATTTTTGATTTAATTTTAGACGAACTATATGCACAGCAAGTAGAAGATTTACCAGGTGGTGTCGTTATTACTGGTGGTGTGGCAAAGTTAGAAGGCTTACAAGAATTAGCAACAGAGAAATTACAATCAAGCGTTCGATTATATACACCAACTCAAATTGGTGCGCGCGACCCTGAGCTATCGGGAGCAGTTAGTTTGATTCGTTATGCTTATAAAGATAGTGAATTTTATAATGATTACTCTGAAGAAATGTCAATCGAGGTTCCAGAACAAGAAGAACCACGTAAAGAACGCAAAGCTAAAGAGTATGATGACGAAGAAGCACCACCTAAAGAAGGTATTGTTGGTAAATTGAAGCGACTTGTAAATAATCTAATCGAGTAAAGATAGAGAAACGAACTGAATATTTCTACAAAGATAAGCAAAAGAGGAGGAAATGGCATGTTAGAATTTGATACAAATGATGATGCACTAGCCGTAATTAAAGTAATTGGTGTTGGCGGTGGTGGTAATAATGCTGTAAATCGTATGATTGAGCATGGTGTTCAAGGTGTAGAATTTATTGCTGTTAATACAGATGCACAAGCATTAAAGCTATCAAGTGCTGAAATAAAATTACAAATCGGTGCGAAATCAACACGTGGATTAGGTGCAGGAGCTAACCCAGAAGTTGGTAAAAAAGCAGCGGAAGAAAGTAAAGAACAATTAGAAGAAGCATTAGCTGGAGCAGATATGGTATTTGTTACTGCTGGAATGGGCGGTGGTACAGGTACTGGTGCGGCACCTGTTATTGCACAAATCGCTCGCGATTTAGGCGCTTTAACAGTAGGTGTTGTTACACGTCCATTTACATTCGAAGGTCGTAAACGCCAATCACAAGCATTAGCTGGTACACAAGCAATGAAAGAAGCGGTAGATACATTAATCGTTATTCCAAATGATCGCTTATTAGAAATTGTTGATAAGAGTACACCAATGCTTGAAGCATTCCGTGAAGCTGATAATGTACTTCGTCAAGGGGTTCAAGGTATTTCGGATTTAATCGCTGTACCAGGTTTAATTAACTTAGACTTTGCAGACGTAAAAACGATTATGTCTAATAAGGGCTCAGCATTAATGGGTATCGGTGTAGCCTCGGGTGAAACACGCGCTGTAGAAGCGGCGAAAAAAGCTATCTCAAGTCCGTTACTTGAAACATCAATTACAGGTGCAAAAGGTGTTCTAATGAATATTACGGGTGGAGCAAGTTTAAGTCTGTTTGAAGTACAGGAAGCGGCAGCAATCGTTGCGTCTGCATCAGACGAAGATGTTAATATTATCTTCGGTTCTGTTATTAATGATGACTTAAAAGATGAGATTGTTGTGACAGTTATTGCAACAGATTTTAATGAAGCAGCTGTTGTGCCAGATCCACGCCAAATGATGCGTCCGGGTCTGAATCAGACTGCGCGCCCACAACAAGTACAACAGTCACCTCAACCAGTACAACAACCGGTTCAAGAAGAGACAGCAACAACTTCAAATAATACGATGTCTGAAGATACGTATGAAATCCCGGCATTCTTAAGAAATCGTAAAAATCGCCGATAAAATAATATAGGTGAGTATCATTTTGAGCCAACAAGTGTTGCACACTAACATTTGTTGGCTTTTATTACAAGCACATAACAGTGTAGACATGTAGGGTGCTATTCATTGAAATCTCTTTATATGCTTGATACAATGAGACTATAAGTAACTTTGAAAAGTTGGGAAGAATATGAAAACAATTACAGAGAATCTAAAAAATATTCAACAACATATAATAGACGCAGCTGAAAAAGCACAGCGTAATACCGAGGATGTTCAAATTATTGCAGTTACAAAACAAGTATCAATTGAACGCGCGCAAGAAGCAATTAGCAATGGTTTGCGACATTTAGGTGAAAATCGCCCTGAAGGATTGATTGCTAAAGAAGAAGTAATTGGTAAACAAGCAATCTGGCATTATATTGGTTCTTTACAAACTAGAAAAGTGCGTAAAGTAATTAATCAAATTGATTATTTACATTCATTAGATCGTCTTAGCTTAGCAGAAGAAATTGAAAAAAGAGCAAATCAAGTAGTAAAGTGTTTCGTACAGGTCAATGTTTCAGAAGAAGAAGCTAAGCATGGTTTAAGTGTAGAAGAAACGATTCCATTTATTAAAGATTTAGCAGCGTATTCTAAAATTCAAATTGTAGGCTTAATGACGATGGCACCAAATACAGAGGACGAAGAAATTATTCGCTACACATTTAAGGGTTTAAAAAAATTACAACAACAAGTCGTAGATTTACAAATCCCGTATGCGCCATGTTCAGAACTTTCGATGGGTATGTCGAATGATTATGCAATTGCAATTGAAGAAGGTGCAACCTTTGTGAGAATTGGTACGGCTTTAGTTGGAAGTGAAGGAAGTGTTTCGGAGTGAAAATGAAAAATGTCGTTAAAAACTTTTTTAGACTAGATGATGAAGAGTTCTATGAAGAAGAGGAAACAACATCGACACAAGTAAAATCAAAACAACAACCAGAAGCACAACCACCTGTTCAAGAAGTATCAAAGAATGCAATGGCGATTCCAAATCGACCACGTCCGAATAAGTCAAAAAAGCCGACAGCAGTACCAACTGTTATTGAAAATGAGCAAGTAGGCTCGATTCATAACGTGGTAAGTTTTACACAAAAAACATCAAAAGTGATTTTATTCGAACCATTTTCTTATACAGAAGTAGAAAATATCGGGGATTGTTTAAAAAATAAACGAGCAGCAGTTGTAAATTTACAGCGTATTGATAAAGTACAAGGAAGTCGTATGATTGATTTTCTAAGTGGTGTCATTTTCGCTTTAAATGGCGATATTAAACAAGTCGGTTCAAATATATTTTTATGCACACCTGATAATGTTGAAGTAGATGGGGCTATTTCAAATTATCATTTTGATGATTAGAGGAGATATTACATGTTAATAAACGTAATTAATATCGCGTTTGAAATTTATTTTTATGTCATTATTGCTTATGTATTGATGTCATGGTTACCGGCATTACAAGGGTCTACTTTTGGTCAAGTGATTGGCAAGATTGTTGAACCTTATTTGGAAATTTTCAGAAAGATTATTCCACCGATTGGTATGATTGATATTTCACCAATTGTTGCAATCATCGCACTGAATTTTATTCAACTTGGTGTAATCAAAGTATTGTTTTATCTAATGTATTAAATAGAATGTTGAAGGGTGACCTTTTCACAGTATCGTTCGTAAGTCACTATACTGAGAGAAGGTCACTTTTTTGAGGTGAAAACATGGAAGAAATTTTACAACACTTTCGAGAAGATGAGCAGCCTTTTGTTATTCAAGCGAAAGAATGGATTGCAGATGTGGCACTACGATATACACCAAAACTAACCGCTTTTTTAGATCCACGCCAAATTGCTATTATTACATCTTTAGTAGGTCACAATGGTGATGTAAAGATTCAAACATCTGGTGGTTTTATAGAAGCAGAAAGACAGCGTGTGCTGCTATACCCAGATTACTTTGAGCCAGAAAAGAATGATTTCGAGTTAGTGGTATATGAATTACGTTACCCCGCAAAATTCTTACAATTAAAACACGGTGATGTTTTAGGTGCATTAATGGCGACAGGTTTAGATCGTGGTAAGTTTGGGGATATTAGAATAGATGGAGAAAAAATCCAATTTGTTATACAAAAAGCATTTGCATCCTTTATTATGGTTAATTTAGAGTCCATTCATAAAGCGAAGGTTCATTTAATGGAAGTGACAGAAAAAGCTCATTATCTTTTGCCACAAGATCAATGGACGGAACAATATGATACGGTATCTTCGTTACGTTTAGATACAGTAATTGCATCTGTTTATAAAATATCACGTCAAAAGGCATCGCAATTGATTCAAGCTGGAAAAGTAAAAGTGAACCATCAGCAACAAGAGCAAGGAACGATGGAGTTAGAAGAACAAGATTTAATCTCAATTCGAGGGTTTGGTCGCTCTATGATTCGTTCAATCGAAGGACGTACAAAAAAAGATAAAATTCGTATTGTATTTGGGAAATTAGAAAGAAAAAGATAAAAATTATAAAAAAATGATAATAGTAGATGAAGTTATACCTAATGAGGGGTATAATAAACCTATCTATATTGACAGAAAAAAGGGGAGAAAAATATGCCAATATCACCAATCGATATACATAATAAGGAATTCAACCGCGCGTTTCGTGGATATAATGAAGATGAGGTTAATGAGTTTTTAGAACAAGTTATGGAAGATTTGAAAGTCATTTTAGACGAAAAAAAGGAATTGGAAAACCGTCTGGTATCGATGAATGAGCAAATTGGTCATTATAACTCTTTAGAAGATACACTTCAAAAGTCAATTATTGTGGCACAAGAAGCGGCTGAAGAAGTGCGTCGTAATTCACAAAAAGAAGCGAAGTTAATTGTGAAAGAAGCAGAGAAAAATGCCGATCGTATTGTGAACGAAGCACTTTCAAAAGCGCGTCGTATTGCGATGGAAATTGAAGAACTGAAAAAACAATCAAAAGTATTCCGCAATCGCTTTAAAATGATTGTAGAAGCACAATTGGACTTAATCGAGAATGATGATTGGGATCATTTAATGGAATATGAAGCAGATACATCAGAACTAGAACATTTAAATTTACCACAAGAATAGTTGAGTACTACTTGACGAATGCGAAACGTTTTTTTATAATCGCATTATATGTATAAAAGTATTGATAGAGACAGTATTTTATGAGAGCAGTAAAGCGATTCGAGGATAGTGTAAGCTCGGACAACGTAATCATAAGAGAAAATCACTCTTGAACTAGATTGCTGAACAGATTTAGTAAGCAATCTCGGGCGCACACCGTTACTGTGTTCTAAGAGGCAAATTAAGTAGAATTAGTTTGCAACTAGGGTGGTACCGCGAGAATACTCCTCCTCGTCCCTTTGGGATGGGGAGTTTTTTTATTTCATGGGAAATTTCCTAGGAAAAATATGAGATGAATTAGAGGAGGAACTTCAATATGGATTATAAAAATACACTATTGATGCCAAAAACAGATTTCCCGATGCGTGGAAATTTACCAAACAACGAACCAAAAATCCAAGATAAATGGAACGAGATGGATATTAATAAACTTGTTCTTGAACGTACAAAAGATCGTACACCATTTATCTTACATGATGGACCTCCGTATGCGAACGGCGATTTACACATGGGTCACGCTTTAAACAAAGTATTAAAAGATATGATTAACCGTCACCGCTCAATGACAGGTTATTTTGTACCGTACGTTCCTGGTTGGGATACGCATGGTTTACCAATTGAGCAAGCATTAACTAAAAAAGGACATGACCGTAAAAAAATGTCGGTAGCAGAATTCCGTGAGTTATGTATGCAATATGCATATGAACAAGTAAATAACCAACGTGAACAATTCCGTCGTATTGGTGTTCGTGGTGATTGGGAAAATCCATATATCACATTAAAACCAGAGTTTGAAGCTCGTCAAATTGGTGTATTTGGTCGTATGGCTGAAAAAGGTTATATCTATAAAGGATTAAAACCTGTTTACTGGTCACCTTCAAGTGAGTCAGCATTAGCAGAAGCTGAAATCGAATATGCTAATGTAACATCACCATCAATTTATGTAGCATTTGCTGTAGAAGATGGAAAAGGCGTTGTGAACCAAGATGAAAAGTTCATCATCTGGACAACAACACCATGGACAATCCCGGCAAACTTAGGTATTTCTGTAAATCCTGAATTCACATATGTTGTAGTGAAAGCAAACAATCAAAAATATATCGTAGCAAAAGATTTATTAGAGGACGTTGCACAAAAACTAGGTTTTGAAAATGTGGAGATTGATCGTGAAATCTCAGGTGCAGATTTAGAAAACGTAACAGCGAAACATCCTTTATTTGACCGCACATCATTAGTAATGTTAGGTGACCACGTAACAGCAGAAGCTGGTACAGGTTGTGTTCATACAGCGACAGGTCATGGTGAAGATGACTATCAAGTTGGTAAACGTTATGGACTTGAAACATTATCAATCGTTGATAACAAAGGTATGATGACAGAAGATGCAGGCGAATTTGCTGGTTTATTCTATGAAAAAGCAAATGGACCAATCTGTGATAAGTTAGAAGAAGTAGGTGCTTTATTAAGCAAAACATTCTTCGAGCACTCGTACCCACATGACTGGCGTACAAAAAAACCAGTTATTTTCCGTGCAACACCACAATGGTTTGCATCAATTGAAAGCTTCCGCGGCGAATTATTACAGGCGATTCGTGATACAAACTTCACACCTGTATGGGGTGAAACACGCCTGTACAATATGATTCGTGATCGTGGTGACTGGTGTATTTCTCGTCAGCGTACATGGGGTGTTCCAATTCCTGTATTCTATGCTGAGAACGGTGAAGAAATCATCACAAAAGAAACAATTGAACACGTACAAAACTTATTCCGTGAACACGGTTCAAATATTTGGTTCCAAAAAACAGCAAAAGAATTATTACCAGAAGGCTTCACACATCCGGGTTCACCAAATGGTGAGTTTACAAAAGAAAATGACATCATGGATGTATGGTTTGACTCAGGTTCAACACACCAAGGTGTATTAGATGAGCGTCCAGAATTACGCTACCCAGCTGATTTATATTTAGAGGGTTCTGACCAATATCGTGGTTGGTTCAACTCATCATTAATCACATCTGTTGCAATCAATGGTCACGCACCTTATAAAGGTTTATTATCACATGGTTTCGTACTAGATGGTGATGGTCGTAAGATGTCTAAATCACTTGGTAACATTATCGCACCATCTAAAGTAATGAACCAATACGGTGCAGATATCCTACGTCTATGGGTTGCTTCTGTTGACTATACAGCAGACGTTCGTATCTCAATGGATATGTTAAAACAAGTTTCAGAAGTATATCGTAAAGTACGTAATACGCTTAAATTCTTACATGGTAACTTACATGACTTCAATCGTGAAACAGACTATGTAGCATATGAAGATTTACGTGAAGTAGATCAATACATGTACATGAAGTTACAACAGTTCATCAAAACAGTACGTGAAGCATATGATGCATATGAATTTGCAACAGTGTATAAAGCGATGAACAACTTCATCTCATCTGATTTAAGTTCATTCTACTTAGATCTTGCGAAAGATGTTGTCTATATTGAAGGTTACGATCAACCAGCTCGTCGTGCGATGCAATCTGTTATTGCAGATACATTAGATGCATTACTAAAGCTATTATCACCAATCATTCCACACACAGCGGATGAAATGTGGTCATATTTAGAAGATACAGATGTACCTTCTGTTCAATTAACAGACATGCCAGATGCAGTTTCAAAAGACAACTTCGAAACATTAGATGAAAAATGGTCACGTATTATGGAAATTCGTAGTGTTGTGTTAAAAGCACTTGAACAAGCGCGTAACCATAAAGTTATCGGTAAATCACTTGAAGCGAAAGTAACTGTGTATTGTGATGAGCAAACAACAGCATTGCTACAAGACCCTACAATTAACTTTGCACAATTAAGCATCGTTTCTCAATTTGTAGTAGGTGGCTTAACAAGCGAAGCACCTGATAGCGCTGTAGAGCAAGATGGTATTGCGGTAACAGTAGAAAAAGCTGAAGGTGAAAAATGTGAGCGTTGCTGGACAATTTCAGAAACAGTTGGCTCTAATGAACAACACCCAACACTTTGCGCACATTGTGCAGAAGTAGTAGAAGCTTATTACGTAGAAGCTGAATAATAAGAATTTAAACATCTTCCTATAATCGTTCATTCGGTTTGGGAAGATGTTTTTCTTTGTGTGCAATTCGTGAAAGAAGTAGAACATGAATAAAAAAATCTTTCGGTTATTTCTCAAAAAGTGAATGGGTATGGTAAAATGAGTAACATATTGTATAGACGGAGGAAACAAGGTGTTTAAATATTATCTTATTGCATTATTTGTTATTGTGTTAGACCAAGTAACGAAGTGGTTTGTAGTAGACAATATGGAACTTGGACAAGAAGTGTCGGTATTTGACCCATATTTATCTATTTATTCGCATCGAAATCGCGGCGCTGCGTGGGGAATTCTACAAGATCAATTCTGGTTATTCGCCATCATTACAGTAGTCGTGGTCGTAGGGATTATCTATTTTTACCATAAAGAAGCAAAAAGAAAACCGTTATTACAGGCGAGTTTAATGATGCTTTTAGGTGGTGCAATTGGTAACTTTATCGACCGAGTATTTCGTGGAGAAGTTGTCGATTTTGTCAGTGTATTAATCCCAGGAATCAATTATCAATTCCCGATTTTTAATATTGCAGATGCAGCGTTAACGCTCGGCGTTATTATGTTAATTATATATATTCTTTTCGAAGATCGAAAAGTAAAGAAAAAGGTGAAGTAATGTCAGAAACATTTTTAATTACAGCAGAACAAAAAGGTCAACGTCTTGATAAAGTCTTAGGAGCTTTACAAGAAGAATGGTCGCGTGGTCAAATTCAAACATTTATTGATGAAGGTCATTTATTAGTAAATGGAGAAAAAGTGAAAAAAACATATAAACTAAAAGAGAACGATGAAATTGTCGTGAATCCTCCAGAGCCAGAGCCACTTGAAATTTTAGCAGAAGATTTAAACTTAGAAATCGTTTATGAAGATGCAGATGTATTAGTTGTGAATAAGCCAAAAGGTATGGTTGTTCATCCAGCGCCTGGTCATACAACCGGTACATTAGTGAATGGTTTAATGCATCAAGTAACAGATTTATCAGGTATTAATGGTGTGATGCGTCCAGGAATTGTTCACCGTATTGATAAAGATACATCAGGTTTATTAATGGTTGCTAAAAATGATTTAGCACATGAATCACTTGTACAACAACTAGTTGATAAGTCGGTTACTCGCCGCTACATTGCATTAGTACATGGTCATATTCCACATGATAAAGGTACAATTGATGCACCAATCGGACGTGACAAAAAAGATCGTCAAAAAATGGGCGTTGTAGATGAAGGAAAACACGCTGTAACACATTTCCAAGTAATTGGTCGATTTGGTGTAGACTATACATTAGTACAATGTCGTCTTGAAACAGGTCGTACACACCAAATTCGTGTGCATATGAACTACATCGGCTATCCATTAGTAGGCGATCCGAAATATGGACCGAAAAAGACAATGGATATCGGTGGTCAGGCATTACACGCAGGTGTACTTGGTTTTGTTCATCCACGTACGAATGAATATTTAGAGTTTGAAGCGCCAATGCCACAAGAGTTTGACGCATTATTGAACGAACTAAAATCTTCATACGATAAAAAATAAAAAAGCAATTGACACTTTAAGTCATAGAGCATATACTGATAACAGTGAAAAACTAATATTCACCTTTAAAGACAGTCCAGAGAGGCTGAAAAGGATGCGAAGAATGTGGGATTACTGTATGCGTACAGTGTATTTGACATATCTATAAGTATACCTATAACCTCTCGGGCATAACGCTCGGGAGTTTTTTTATGCCACGAAATAGGGAGGTAATAACCGTGACAAAAAAAGCAGAAATTCTTGATCAAGCAGGTATGAATCGTGCTTTAACACGAATTGCACACGAAATCATCGAACGCAATGAGGGTATTGATGAAGTGATTTTAGTTGGAATCAAAACACGCGGTGCATACTTAGCGAAACGTTTAGCACAAAAAATCAATACGATTGAGAAAAAAGAAATTCGTTCAGGAGAATTAGACATCTCACTTTATCGTGATGACTTATCGACAAAGACGAATAACGGAGAAGCACTCGTACAACAAGTAGATATTACAGATGATGTAACGAATCAAAAAGTTGTACTCGTAGATGATGTATTGTACACAGGACGTACGGTACGTGCAGCAATGGACGCTGTAATGGATGTCGGTAGACCTTCACAAATTCAACTAGCCGTTCTAGTTGACAGAGGACATCGTGAACTACCAATTCGTGCAGACTTCGTAGGGAAAAACATTCCAACAGCAAGTCATGAACGCATTGTTGTAAGCATGGTGGAAGTAGACGATATAGACCAAGTAGCCATTTACGAATAAGCAAGATAGAATGTGAGGACATTATAGATATGACAAATGCAGTATTAGATATTAACGACAAGCCGAAAACGAGCCAACTTTTAACACTTAGTTTACAACATATGTTTGCGATGTTTGGTTCGACAATCCTTGTTCCAACATTAACAGGTTTATCACCAGCAATCGCACTTTTAACAAGTGGTGTTGCGACATTATTCTTCTTATTAATTACACGCTTTCAAGTACCAGCGTATTTAGGATCATCATTTGCATTTATCGCACCAATGATGGTTGCAACAAAGACATTTGGTGGACCAGGTGGTGCCATGTTAGGTGCCATGCTAGTTGGTGTGACATACGGTATAGTCGCACTAGTGATTTGGAAAACAGGTTATAAATGGTTAATGCGTTTATTACCGCCAATCGTCGTAGCACCTGTTATTATGGTTATTGGTTTAGGTTTAGCAGCAACCGCTGTAGATATGTCAATGAATGAAACATTACAAAACGGTACAAAAGTGTATCATGTTTCTTATTTCATCATTGCGCTGATTACATTAGCAGCAGCCATCTTAGTGAATAACTTCATTAAAGGTGTAGTAAGTACAATGCCAATCTTACTTGGCTTAATTGTAGGTTATGTAGCCGCATTAATTTCAGACAAAATTGCAGGCACAAACTTTATCGACTTTTCAAAAGTAGTTGATGCGGCATGGATTGAAGTACCAAATTTCTTAATACCAGGTGTCGATTACACAATTAACTTTACACCGGCGATTGCGCTTGCGATGGTACCGATTGTTATCGTAACGATTTCAGAACATATTGGTCACCAATTAGTATTGGGTAAAATTGTAAAACGTAACTATATTAAAAACCCTGGTCTAAATCGTTCATTACTAGGTGATGGGTTAGGTACATTCCTTTCAGCATTAGTAGGTGGACCACCTAAAACAACTTACGGTGAAAACATTGGTGTATTAGTGTTAACACGTGTATTCAGTGTATGGGTAATCGGTGGTGCGGCAGTATTCGCTATGCTACTTGCATTCTCAGGTAAGTTAATGGCACTTGTAAGCACAATCCCTGCACCAGTACTGGGTGGTGTATCGATTCTACTATTCGGTATTATCGCTTCATCTGGTCTACGTATGTTAGTTGAAAACAAAATCGACTTCGATCATAAACGTAACTTAGTTATCGCTTCGGTAATCTTAATCTTAGGAATCGGTGGCGGTAAGATTTTATGGCAAAATGCATTCGGTATTGAGGGCAATGATTTTACAATCGAAGGTATGGCTTTAGCAGCAATCGTCGGTGTAATTTTAAATGTCATCTTACCAGGTAAAGCACAGCCAGATATTGAGTTACAAGCAGAAGAAGAACGTGAAAAACAACTTGAAAAATAAATAATAAATAACCTTTTAAAGATTGCCCAGAGAGGCAAAGAAGGGTGCTGTGATTTGTACGGAAGTAGTCTATACACTACCTCTCTACCTTGTCATACCCATCTTAAGCCTCCTTAACCAAATTTAGGGAGGCTTTTCTTATGAAAAATGAGGAGGATCTGCAGAAATGAAAAACTTACTGTCAATGGATGAAGTATCAACAGAAGAAATTATGACGATTTTAAACAGAGCGGCTGAATTCGAGGCGGGCGCACAACCACAACTAGAGAAAGAATACTTTGTTGCAAATCTCTTTTTTGAGCCAAGTACACGTACGAAAACATCATTTGAAGTGGCAGAGCGTCGTGTAGGAGCGACAGTCATTCCATTTGATACAGGCTTTTCAAGTGTATTAAAGGGAGAAACTTTATACGACACAGTAAAAACAATTCAGCAGAGCGGAATTGACGCAGTTGTTATTCGACATAAACAAGATGCGTATTATGAAGAGTTACTAGAAGGGTTAGACGTAGCGATTGTCAATGCAGGAGACGGAGCAGGACAACATCCATCACAATCACTACTTGATTTATATACGATTTATAAAGAGTTTGGACGATTTGAAGGCGTACAAGTAACGATTGCAGGTGATATTTCACATAGTCGTGTAGCGAAGTCAGATGCGATTGCACTTGAAAAGTTGGGCGCAGATGTGCACTTTGTATGCCCACCAGAATGGCAAGGTGAGTTTAACGCACAACATGAGTGGGATCAACAAATCGAAACGAGCGACGTGATTATGTTACTGCGCGTACAACATGAACGTGATGCAGCATATGAAGGGTTCACAACAGAGAGTTATCATGCACAATACGGTTTAACGGTTGAACGTGAAAAGCAAATGAAGGATGGTGCAATCATCATGCACCCTGCACCAATTAATCGCGGTGTAGAAATCGATTCATCATTAGTAGAATGTGAGCGCTCAAGAATTTTCGCACAAATGAAAAATGGTTTATACATTCGTATGGCGATCATGGAGCAAATTTTAAAGGGGAGAGATTAACATGACAAAACTATTAAAAAATGTACAAATGTTAAACGAGCAAGGCGAATTACAGCAAGTGGATATCTTAATGGAAGATGGAAAAGTAGCAGACATCCAATCGACGATTACGGTAGAAGGTGCAGAAGTAATTGATGGTAAAGGGCTTGTCGTCTCTCCAGGGTTTGTCGATGTACATACACATCTACGCGAACCAGGTTATGAGCATAAAGAAACAATCGCAACGGGTTCTGCATCGGCAGCAAAGGGTGGTTTCACAACAATTTGCGCGATGCCAAATACAAACCCAGTACCTGATTCAGTAGAGCATTTAGACATGATTAATCAATTAATCGAAGAACGCGCAGTGATTCGCGTGCTACCATACGGTTCATTAACAGTGGCACAGTCAGGTGATGAGCGTACCGATCTAGCAGCATTAAAAGCACATGGTGCAGTCGCATTTTCAGATGACGGCGTTGGCGTACAAGAAGCAGCAACAATGTATGAACAAATGAAAGATGCAGCTGCAATCGGTATGACAGTTGTCGCACATTGTGAAGATAACTCATTAATCTATGACGGTGTTATGCATGAAGGAACACGTAATAAAGAATTAGGTTTACCAGGTATTCCTTCAATCTGTGAATCTGTACAAATTGCACGCGACGTACTTCTTGCGGAAGCAGCAGGCGCTCACTATCACGTATGTCACGTATCAACAAAAGAATCAGTACGTGCTGTACGCGATGCAAAAGCAGCAGGCATTCATGTAACAGCAGAAGTTTGTCCACATCACTTACTATTAGAAGAGATGGATATTCCATCAGATGATGCAAACTGGAAGATGAACCCTCCTTTACGTGCAATTGAAGATAAGGATTCATTACATGCAGCATTACTTGACGGTACAATCGATTGTATCGCAACAGACCACGCGCCACATACAGTAGAAGAAAAATGCTGTGGTATGGTTGGTGCACCATTCGGTATCGTTGGTTTTGAAACAGCCTTCCCATTACTGTACACACACTTTGTAAAAACAGGTAAGTGGACACTACAACAATTAATTGAGTGGATGGCAACAAAACCAGCAGAAATCTTCAAATTGCCATACGGTAAAATTGAAGTTGGCGCTTCAGCAGATTTAGTCTTAATTGACTTAGAAAAAGAGCAACAAATTGATGCAGAAGGCTTTGTATCAATGGGTCGCAACACACCGTTCAACGGCTGGACAGCACAAGGTTGGCCAGTGATGACAATTTATAACGGACAAATCGTTTGGGAGGATGCACAATGACAACGAGAAAATTAATTTTAGAAAATGGCGAAGTATTTGAAGGAACAGCATTTGGTAGCGAGAATGGATCAGACGGTGAAGTAGTATTCACAACAGGGATGACAGGTTACCAAGAAACAATGACAGACCCATCATTCTGCGGTCAAATTGTAACCATGACATACCCACTAATCGGGAACTACGGCATGAACCGTGATGACTTTGAAACAATTGCTCCAGCAATTAAAGGTTTCGTTGTACAAGAACTAGCAAAAACACCATCAAACTTCCGTTCAGAGCGTACAGTTGATGAATTCTGTAAACAAAAAAAGATCCCTGGAATTGAAGGAATTGATACGCGTAAATTAACACGTATGATTCGTACAGAAGGTTCTGTAAAGGGTTATATTACAGCTGTTGGCGAAGAAGTAAATGTAGAAGAAGTAGTAACACGCCTACAAAATACAACATTCCCAACAAACCAAGTTGAGCAAGTATCGACAAAATCAGCTTATCCATCACCAGGTCGCGGTAAAAAAGTAGTCTTAATGGACTTTGGTATGAAACATGGTATTTTACGCGAATTAAACAAACGTGATTGTGATGTAGTCGTTGTGCCTTACAATACAACAGCAGAAGAAATTTTATCATATAATCCAGACGGTATTATGTTATCGAATGGACCTGGGGATCCAAAAGATGTACCAGAAGCAGTGGAAACAATCAAAGCACTAATCGGACAATTGCCAATCTTCGGTATTTGCTTAGGTCACCAACTATTTGCTCTAGCAAGTGGCGCAGACTCATTCAAACTAAAATTCGGTCATCGCGGTGCAAATCATCCAGTTAAAGACTTAAAAACAGGTCGTACAGAATTAACGTCTCAAAACCATGGTTACGCAGTTGACCCAGATTCATTAGAAGGAACAGATTTAGAAATTACACATGTTGCACTAAATGACGGTACAGTTGAAGGAATACGCCATAAAGTACATCCTGTATTCACAGTGCAATATCACCCAGAAGCATCACCGGGACCAGAAGATTCAAATCACTTATTTGACGAGTTTATCGAATTAATGAATACACATGCTGGGAAGGAGCAATCACAACATGCCTAAACGCCAAGACATTCAATCCATTTTAGTAATCGGTTCAGGTCCAATTGTTATTGGACAAGCCGCAGAATTTGACTACGCAGGTACACAAGCTTGTTTATCTCTTAAAGAAGAAGGTTACCGCGTTATTCTAATCAACTCAAATCCAGCAACAATTATGACAGATACAGAAATTGCTGATAAAGTTTACATCGAGCCAATCAGTTTAGAGTTCGTATCACGTATTCTTCGTAAAGAACGTCCAGATGCAATCCTACCAACATTAGGTGGTCAAACAGGTCTGAATATGGCAATTGAGCTACATAATTCAGGAATTCTTGATGAACTGAACATTGAAATCTTAGGAACAAAATTAGATGCGATCCACCAAGCAGAAGACCGTGATTTATTCCGTAACTTAATGTATGAACTAGATGTACCAACACCAGAATCAGAAATCATTCACACAGTGGAAGAAGCACAAGCTTTCGTAGACCAAGTTGGTTACCCTGTAATCGTTCGTCCAGCATTTACACTTGGTGGAACAGGCGGCGGTATTTGTGAAAACGAACAAGAGCTTCACGAAATCGTTGCTTCTGGTTTAAAATACTCACCTGTAACACAATGTCTACTTGAAAAGTCAATTGCAGGTTATAAAGAGATTGAGTATGAAGTAATGCGTGATTCAAAAGATAATGCAATCGTTGTATGTAACATGGAGAACGTTGACCCTGTAGGGATTCACACAGGTGATTCAATCGTAGTTGCACCGTCTCAAACATTATCAGACCGCGAATACCAAATGTTACGTAATGTATCATTAAAAATCATTCGTGCATTAGGAATTGAAGGTGGATGTAACGTACAGTTAGCACTTGATCCACATAGCTTCAACTACTACATTATCGAAGTAAACCCACGTGTATCACGTTCATCAGCACTTGCTTCAAAAGCAACGGGTTACCCAATTGCTAAATTAGCAGCGAAAATTGCAGTAGGTTTAACATTAGATGAGATGATTAACCCAGTAACAGGTAAAACATACGCTTGTTTCGAACCAGCACTTGACTACATTGTAGCGAAAATTCCACGCTGGCCATTCGATAAGTTCGAAGGTGCAAAACGTAATCTTGGAACACAGATGAAAGCAACAGGTGAGGTTATGGCGATTGGTCGTAACTTTGAAGAAGCGATGTTAAAAGCAGTTCGTTCACTTGAAACAGGACACAAACATCTTGAAATGAAGCATGCAGAAGAATTAACAGATGAGTGGATTCAAAAGCGTATTACAAAAGCAGGCGATGAGCGCTTATTCTTCTTAGGAGAAGCATTACGCCGCGGTGTTACAATCGAGCAAATTCATGAATGGTCACAAATTGATTTATTCTTCTTAAATAAATTTAAAAACATTGTAGATTATGAAGAAGTACTTCGTAACAATGTAAAAGACGTCGAAACATTACGTCATGCGAAGAAAATAGGTTTTGCAGACGAAACAATCGCAAAATTATGGGGCATGAAAGAAGAAGAAGTATATGACTTCCGTAAAGAACATGGCATTATCCCAGTTTATAAAATGGTTGATACATGTGCAGCTGAATTCGAATCAGAAACACCATACTTCTACGGAACATATGGCGACGAAAACGAATCAATCAAAACAGATCGTGAATCTGTAATCGTACTTGGTTCAGGTCCAATTCGTATCGGACAAGGTGTAGAATTTGACTATGCAACAGTACACTCTGTATGGGCGATTCAAGAAGCAGGATATGAGGCAATCATCATTAACTCAAACCCTGAAACTGTATCTACAGACTTCTCAATCTCAGATAAACTATACTTTGAACCATTAACAATTGAAGATGTTATGCACATCGTTGATTTAGAACAACCAAAAGGTGTTGTTGTTCAATTCGGTGGTCAAACAGCAATCAACTTAGCAGATAAACTAGAAGCACGCGGCGTTAAAATCTTAGGTACATCATTAGATGATATCGACCGTGCAGAATCACGTGACCGTTTTGAAGCAGCATTACACGAAATTGGTATTCCACAACCACTTGGTAAAACAGCTACAAACACACCAGACGCTGTAGCAATTGCTGAGGAAATCGGTTACCCTGTACTTGTTCGTCCTTCATATGTATTAGGTGGACGTGCGATGGAGATTGTTTATAACACGCCAGAACTTGAGCATTACATGGCGACAGCAGTAGAAGCTTCACCAGAACATCCAGTATTAATCGACCGTTACTTAACAGGTAAAGAGATTGAAGTCGATGCAATCTGTGACGGCGAAAATGTATGTATCCCTGGTATCATGGAACACATTGAGCGCGCAGGTGTTCACTCAGGTGACTCAATCGCTGTGTATCCAACACAAGATTTATCACAAAAACATATCGACACATTAGTAGACTACACAACACGTTTAGCAAAAGGTTTAAACATTAAAGGATTAATGAACATCCAATATGTTATCTCAGATGACGTTGTTTACGTAATCGAAGTAAACCCACGTGCTTCACGTACAGTGCCATTCTTAAGTAAGATTACAAACATTCCAATGGCAAATGTTGCGACAAAAGCAATCTTAGGTCAATCAATTGTAGAACAGGGATATCCAGTAGGTTTAGCGCCTATTAAAGACGGCGTATTTGTAAAAGTTCCAGTATTCAGCTTTGCAAAACTTCGTCGTGTTGATACAACATTAGGACCTGAAATGAAATCAACAGGTGAAGTTATGGGTAAAGACTCAACACTTGAAAAAGCATTATACAAAGGTTTCGTTGCAGCAGGTATGAAGATTGAAGATCATGGTTCAGTATTAATGACTGTATCAGATAAAGACAAAGAAGAAGCAACAGAACTAGCAAAACGTTTTGTTAATATCGGTTATAGCATTTTAGCAACACCAGGTACTGCGGCAGCACTTGAAGAAGCAGGTGTACAAGTACAAGTAGTTGATAAAATCGGCTCAAACGGCCCAACATTATTAGATGTGATTCAAAAAGGTAACGCACAGCTTGTTATCAACACATTAACAAAAGGGAAGCAACCAGCACGTGACGGATTCCGAATTCGTCGTGAATCAGTAGAAAACGGTGTAGCTTGCTTAACTTCACTTGATACAGCAGAAGCAATCTTACGAGTAATTGAATCAATGACATTCACAGCAGAACAAATGTAAAAAAAGCGGAGGTGCACGAAACCATGATCCAACAAGAACGTATGAAAGTAGTTCGTCAAAAGCAGATAGCAGATGATATTTTTGAGCTGACTTTAATTGGTCAACTCACACTTGAAATGAAAGAGCCTGGACAATTTGTTCATATCCGTGTAGAAGACCACTACGAGCCTTCTTTAAGAAGACCTATCAGTATCGCGGAAATTGATCACGATGCAATGCAATTTAAAATGATTTACCGTGCAGGCGGAAAAGGAACGAAAATATTGTCTACGAAAAAAGCCGGAGATGAAGTGGATGTTCTTGGACCGTTAGGAAATGGTTTTCCAATCGAAGAAGCTGCACCTGGTGAAACAGCTCTATTAGTAGGTGGGGGTATTGGTGTACCTCCTCTCTATGAGCTATCAAAGAGATTAAATGAACGTGGCGTTAAAACCATCCATGTACTTGGTTTCCAATCAGCAGCGAATGTATTCTATGAACAACAGTTCAAAGCGCTAGGCGATACATATATCGTGACAGCTGACGGTACACAAGGCACAAAAGGTTTTGTAACGGATTTATTAGCAGAGGTAAAACCAGAGTTCGATGTATTTTATAGCTGTGGACCATTACCAATGTTAAGTGCTTTAGAAAAATTCTATCCAGAGAAAAAAGGTTTCCTATCATTTGAAGAACGTATGGGCTGTGGTATCGGTGCTTGCTACGCTTGTATTTGCGACACAACAGACGGTGATTACAAAAAAGTATGTTCAGATGGACCTGTATTCCCGAAAGGAGTTGTCGCACTGTGAGCAATCGTTTAAATATCGAATTACCAGGGTTGTCGCTTAAAAACCCAATTATGCCAGCTTCAGGTTGCTTCGGCTTCGGTCAAGAGTATGCGCAGTTATACGATCTATCAAAGCTAGGTGCCATTATGATTAAGGCAACAACACTTGAAACACGTCGTGGGAATCCAACACCACGTGTAGCCGAAACTTCAGCAGGTATGTTGAATGCCATCGGTTTACAAAACCCAGGTTTAGAACATGTATTAGAACATGAGTTACCATGGTTAGAAAAATATGATGTGCCAATTATTGCAAATGTAGCTGGTACAGAAACAGAAGATTATGTAGAGGTGGCAAAGCGCATTTCTAAAGCGCCAAACGTACATGCACTGGAATTGAACATCTCTTGTCCGAACGTTAAATGTGGCGGGATTCAATTCGGTACAGACCCTCAAACAGCAAAAGAATTAACAGCAGCAGTCAAAGCAGTGTCAAGTGTACCTGTCTATGTGAAATTATCACCAAATGTAACGAGTGTTGTAGATATTGCGAAAGCAGTAGAAGCAGGCGGTGCAGATGGTATTACGATGATTAATACATTAGTGGGTATGCGTCTACACGAAAAAACAGGGAAACCTGTTATTGCAAATGGTACAGGTGGTTTATCAGGACCAGCAGTCAAACCAGTAGCGATTCGTATGGTATATGAAGTAAGCCAAGCAGTAAATATTCCGATTATCGGTATGGGCGGCGTTGCCGATGCACAAGATGTCATTGACTTCTTATCAGCAGGTGCAAGCGCAGTCGCAGTAGGGACAGCAAACTTTGTTGATCATTTTGTTTGTCCAAACATCATTGAGCAATTACCAGCTAAGCTAGACGAGCTAGGTTATGCACACATTTCAGAAGTAATCGGAAGGAGTCACCGTTAATGAATACAAATCCAATTATCGCACTTGATTTATCAAGTAAAGTGGAAGTAATCGAATTTCTAGAACAATTTAATGAAAAACTTTTTGTCAAAGTAGGCATGGAGTTATATTATCAAGAAGGTCCAGCTATTATCCAAACAATTAAAGAGATGGGACATGACATCTTCCTTGATTTAAAACTACATGATATTCCAAATACAGTGAAATCAGCAATGAAAGGTCTAGCAAAGCTAGGTGTAAATCTTGTAAATGTTCATGCAGCAGGTGGTTCACAGATGATGCAAGCAGCAATGGAAGGTCTGATTGAAGGCACGCCAGCTGGTCAAGAACGTCCTGCACTTATTGCGGTAACACAGTTAACTTCTACAACAGAAGAACAAATGCAAAAAGAACAAAATATTTTAACAAGCTTAGATGCGTCGGTGATTAACTATGCCGTATTAGCAAAAGAAGCAGGATTAGATGGTGTCGTATGTTCTGTATTAGAAGCAAAAGGAATCGAAGAAGCTTGTGGCAAAACATTCTTTAAAGTAACACCAGGAATTCGTTTAGCGGGCGGCGAATCACACGATCAAAAACGTGTAGCGACACCAGATTTCGCAAAATCAGAAGGTTCTACACAAATCGTTGTAGGTCGTGCAATTACAAAGGCTGAAAATCCAGTCGAAGCATATCATACAGTACAGCAACTATGGGGAGGCAACGCATAATGGCAATTCAACACGAAGTAGCAAAAGGCATGTTAGAGGCAGGAGCAGTAGAATTACGTCCACATGATTTATTCACATGGGCATCAGGTATTAAATCACCAATCTACTGTGATACACGTCTAACAATTTCATATCCAACAGTGCGTAAAACAATCGCACAAGGATTAGCAGCATTAATTCAAGAAAAATTCCCAACATGTGAAGTAGTGGCAGGTACAGCAACAGCAGGTATTCCACACGCTGCATGGGTGGCGGACATTTTAGAACAACCAATGGTATATGTTCGTTCAAAACCAAAAGGTCATGGTCGCGGAAAGCAAACAGAAGGCAAGTTCCAAGAAGGTGCAAAAGTTGTTGTAATCGAAGACATCGTATCAACAGGCGGTTCTTCAATTAATGCAGTTGAAGCATTAAATCGTGAAGGTGCAGAAGTACTAGGTGTTGTATCAGTGTACTCTTATTTATTACCAGCAGCGATTGAGAACTTCGAAAAAGCAGGCGTACCATACTATAGCTTATCTGATTTTGAAGCACTTGTAGAAGCAGCAGAAGAAACAGGCGCAATTCAAAAAGAAGATATCCCGGGCTTACTTACTTGGTATAAAGATTTAAAAGCAGGTAACTTAAAATAATTGAATAGTAGAGGGTGAGTGCTTATAAAGTACTTCACCCTTTTTTCGAAAAAGAACGTGACAAAATTCGTAATTCTTGTGAACGACGAGTAGAATCCATATCTTTTTTTATAAAAAAGGATTAAGATGAAAGGGACTATGTATGTTCAAAGGAGGTTACATAATGACAGATACAGCTCCAGCTTTAAAAAGTAAAAAAGTTGCTTGGGTTTTATGGTTATTTTTAGGTTTATTTTTCGGTGCGCATCGCATTTATTTAAATCGTATGGGTAGTGGTTTAGCAATTATGTCACTTGGCTTCTTTACATTTATTTTGTCATTCTTAGCAGTTGGTTTATACGTATTCATAATTCTAGGAATTGTTTGGATTATCGAAGGTATTCGTTTAAATAAATTAGTTGATCTTGAGAATGCATTTATTTTAAATGGTGGCTATGATCAAGAGGATTAGTCAAAAATCATTTTTCTTTTGCGTATAAGACGTAATGGAAAAATGATTTTTTATTTGACAAAAGAAAGAGATTCGATAGAAGATAAAGTCAACGAATAAAGTCGGCTTAAAGGGTGAGGTAGTATGGAAACATTCAAACTAAATGAACAGACAATCATTGAACGTGTTGTATTAAAAGTAAAAGACTTAACGCGTCAAATTGCATTTTATGAACGAGTAGTAGGATTAAAATGTATTAAGCGCACACAAGAAGAAGCGTTTTTAGGAATTGACAATCATATTTTAATCGAGATGCGAAAAGTAGCTGAAAAAGAACAACCATCAAAAGGAACAGGGCTCTTTCACTTTGCTTTACTTTTACCAAGTAGAGAAGCTTTCGCCACTAAATTCTTTCATATACTACAAAATAAAGAACCGATTGATAGTCCCGAGGAACAAGTGAAAGTTTTGCCGCATTTTGACAAAATAATACCAATCTCACGTTTAGATAGTGCCAGTGATCATGGTTATAATGAATCGTTTTATATCCATGATTTAGAAGGGAATGGAATTGAAATTTATGCAGATCGTCCGCAAATACAGTGGGGCAATCATGAAAGAGGCGTGAATCACCCTTTAAATTTTAAAGAGCTTGCACCATTAGCAGATTTTACAACAGATGGTGGATTACCTTTAGGCACAGTAATTGGGCATGTCCACTTGCGATTAGATCGTATGGAAGAATGTGTTGATTTTTACACAGATATTTTAGGTTTTGAGTTGAAGGAATTAGAGGAACATGTCTTTTTCGTATCATCAAGTGATTACCATCATCAATTAGCAGGGAATATTTGGTCGGGTTCAGATATTACACACCCAGTAGCTATGCATACAGGACTTCATCATATTGTGTTGGCATTACCAACAGAAGATGCACTTCAAAAGGCAAAAGACCACATAAAACAATTTATTTTAATGCAAGAAGCAACAAATGGATTTTTTGTAAAAGATCCAAGTGGGAACGTTATTTTGTTAAAAGTGAAAGAAATTATGTAGTAGATTTACTTTTTATATTCATAACTAAAGGACTAGAATTTCCATAAGCATAGAATAAAGGTGATTTCAATACTTTTTTATGGGATGAAAGGATAAAAAGTTATTAATTAGGATTTATGGGGTAACGTATGTAGGAAGGTAAAATGAGGGGGAGGTGAAATAGCCACTAGGCGAGAAAAATAATCGCTTGTACCGTTTAAATTTTTTACAGTGATAAATCATTTGAAAATGGCAGTGCATATTTTTCATAGTTGATCTATTTAGGTTGATAGATCGCCATCGCTATAAAGTGGAATAGGTTAATAATGGTTTAATGATGTTACCATATTTATAAAATGATTTTTTGTATTGGATACATGAATTTCTTTCCGTTATAGATAGTGGAAAAAGAAGCGTATGTAAACAATCGACATGTAATTCTACATCTAATTATACTCATTCATGGGCGAACATGAATGAGTATTTTTTTAAGGAGCGTGAAGGATTCATGAAAGAAGATGTATTACAACAATTTATTTATAGTCATCCAGATATTCGTGCAGTAGGTATTGAAGGGTCCATCGCAACAGGTCGACAGGATCTCTATTCAGATTTAGATGTTACGCTGTTTACAACACATCTACCTAACTATCTGGAACAATCATCGTGGTTAGATTCTTTTGGACCACGTATTATTATGCAAACACCTGAACCAATTCAGTTAGAAAGTGATTTTGTGTTATATCCTTTTTTAATGTTATTTGAAGATGGGAGCCGTATCGATTTAAAGATGGCATCCGTATATGCATTTGAAGCGTACTTGAATTGGGAGTCTACTGTTCAAATTGTCATGGATTTAGATCATCGTCTACAAGTTCAACCCATTCCGAATGAACAGAGTTTTATTATCCAAAAACCATCAGAGCAAGATTTTTTTGAATGTACGAATGAATTTTTCTGGGTAGCTACATATGTAGCAAAGGGAATATTGCGTCATCAATTTATTTATGCAGCGAAACACCTTGAAATTATACGAGAAGAACTTTTACGTATGATAGCTTGGTCGATTAGTGAACTACATTTAGAGCGTGTCAATTTAGGCAATGCTTATAAATATTTACATGAATATATGGATGAACAGGATTTTGAAGAATTACGAACGACGTATGCAATAGGCAGTAGTACAGCACAAAAAGATGCTCTCCAAACGATGATTACCTTATTTGAACGCTATGCAAAACCATTAGCAGAATCTTATAATTATAACTACTCAGAAGAATGTGAAGCCACGAAGCAATACATCTTAAATATTCTTGAACAAAGAGGTATTGGTATGAAATCAAAATAATGAAGCAAAAAGCCTGAGACGATTTTGTCTCAGGCTTTTTTCAGATTTAAGTATTTGCTTGTAATTGCATCACAAGTGCTTCATCTGGCGTTACAAATACTGTTTTTTGTTCAAAATAAATAACAAAACCAGGTTTTGCACCACTTGGCTTTTTCACTTGTTTTACCTCTGTATAGTCAACCGGTACAGACGAAGATTCACGTGCTTTACTGAAGTATGCAGCGAGTGTTGCTGCTTCTAAAATTGTTTGTTCGTCTGGATCATCTGAGTGAATGACTACATGCGAACCAGGAATATCTTTCGTGTGTAACCATGTTTCCCATTTACGTGCAATTTTAAAGGTTAAATAATCATTTTGTTTATTATTTTTCCCAATCGAAATCGGCACACCTGTAGAAGATACATATTTTTCTGGTGTTGGTTTCACCGGTTTTTTACGACGTTTCGATTTTTTCAGGCGCATATACCCTTGTTCTGCTAACTCTTCACGAATTTCTTCAATGTCAGCAGGAGACGCTTGCTGAACTTGTTGTGCAAGTAATTCGAAGTATTCAATGTCTGCTGTCGCAATTTGAATTTGTTCTTCCACTTTGACAAGTGCATGCTTAAACTTATTGTATTTTGCATAATAGCTCTGTGCATTTTCAATCGGTGTTTTGCGTTCACTCAGTGGAATCGTAATCTTGTCACCTGTTTCGCTATAGTAATTTTCAACCGTAACAGACTTCGCACCTTTTTCGAATTGATAAAGATTTGCCATTAATAATTCACCAAATAATTGATACTGATCTAAGTTTTGAGCGCGTTTTAAATCTTGATCTAATTTTTTTAGTTTTAGCTTCAATTTATTAATCTCAGCTTGCAACCAGTTTTCTAAATCGCCTGCTTGTTGTTTTACACGATCACGTTCTGCACGTGCAAAGAATACACGATCGAGTAATTCACTCAATGTATTGTAGTAGGTTTTTGGTTCTTCAAAGCTATGCAAATCAATTGGTGAGAAAATCACTTTTCTTCCTTGTTCTAAATACGTTGGTTTTGTTCCACCAACTACAAATTCATTCACGAAATCGCGGAAGATGGAAACCGTTGGCACTTGTTGTTCTTGTGCGCGAAATAATAATTCATTCGCGTGAAGGGGAGAAAATCCGACGAATTGTTGCATGATTTCTTTTGCATCACGAATTTCAGTGAAGAATTCTGCCAGTTGGTCATCCGTTACTGTAACAGGATTCCACTTATCTTGTTTCGGCGGTGCAATATAGATAGAACCAGGGAGAACCGTACGATAACTATTCATAGCAGGTGGTAAGTGTTTCAAACTATCCACAATTTTTTCAGTCTCTGCATCGACCATAATTAAGTTACTATGACGTCCCATAATCTCAGCATAAATATAACGTGTAATCGGATCACCAATCTCATTCTTACTCGAAATCGTCAATTTTAAAATACGGTCTGCATCGAGTTGTTCGATTGTCTCGATGAAACCACCTTCCACATGTTTACGCAATAAAGAGCAAAACATCGGTGGTTCAGGTGGATTTTCGATTGTTTGTTCCGTCATGTGTACACGCGCATATGTTGGATGAATCGAGAATAATAACTTTTTATTTGCTCCATTTGCACGAATCGTAAAGATGACTTCTTGTGCGTTTGGTTGATGCACTTTAGCGATTCTACCTGTAACGAGTTGTTGTAATTCTTTTGTCATTGCGATTGTAAATAAACCATCATAAGCCATAGTCAAATCCTCTTTCGTTCTAGAGTTTGTCAGTACTCCATATAGTTAAATCTAGTGTACCACGTATTGCAAACAAATGTTTTTTTAAGAATTTAAAAAATTAATTTTCAAAAAAGATTGACGATTCTTGACATATACTGTTTAATTATCTTGTTTTGAAAATTTTGAATAGAAAAGGAATGTGATTGATGAAAAGGTTTTTTGGAGTTTTAGCGCTGGGAATGCTTGTTACGTCGTCGTTGGTAGCATGTACAGCAGCCGATAAAAAAGACGAGACTGAACACGACAAGAAAAAAAGTACAGAGGTTGTAACAGAACAACAATTCATGAGTAAAGTGGATGAAAATTACGCCTATGACTTTGCGAAAGGTCTCGAACAATTTAAAACGAATGAAAAGTTAGGTTACAGAACTGCAGGCTCAGAAGCAGAGTTACAAACAGGTGAGCATATTGAGAAAGAGATGAAATCACTTGGTTTACAAGAAGTAACAAAAGACGAGATTACTGTAGATTCTTGGACATTTGAAAAAGCAGATTTATCTTTTAAAACAACATCTGGAAAAGAACAGTTAGCTGTTTTAGGTGGCTATCAAACAAACTTTAATACAAATGGTAAAAAGTCGTATGAAGTCGTGTATGCAAATCGCGGAACAGCAGATGATTTAGAGAAGTTGGATGTAAAAGGTAAACTGGTGTTAATAGATATTAATCAACGTGAAGAATGGTGGATTAACTACCCAACATATCAAGCGCATTTAAAAGGTGCAGCGGCGGTTATTGCTGTACAAAATGGTGGATATGGTGAAGTAGATGAATCAGCACTGAATGCACAAGATATTTGTGGTCCAGAAGATGCGCCAGCATTTTCAATGTCACAAAAAGATGCAAAAGAATTAAAAAAAGCATTGAAGAAGAACAACAATAAACTAACTGTTGATTTTGATGCGAAATCAACAGTGAAAATGAATCAAAAAACATATAACTACTACGGGAAAATCGAAGGAAAGCATAAAGATGAATACATCCTATTATCAGGACACTATGATTCATACTTTGATGGTTTCCAAGATGATAACTCGGCAATTGGTTTAATGTTAGGAATTGCGAAAGCGATGAAAGACAGTGGATATCAACCAGATAAGACGATCATCTTCAATGCATTAGCAGCAGAAGAATGGGGCGTATCGAATTCACGTTATGACTGGTCTACAGGTGCATACAATCAAATTTTCAAAGTGCATCCAGAATGGGCAAAACAAACATTTGCGAACATTAACTTTGAATTACCTGCATTTGAACATATGGATACGAATGAAATTCGCTCGGTATATGAATTTAAAGATTTCTTAACAGATTTCATTCCAACAGTTCCAGCAATTGATGGAATTTATAAAGATGGTATTCGCATCGTAACACCATTACAAACTTGGTCAGATGACTTCTCATTCTCGATTGCCGGTATTCCAGCAATCCGTAATGACTTCCAAGATAGTCAGTTCATGCATACGCATTATCATTCACAATATGATAATAATGACACGTACAATAAAAAAGTAATGAAATATCATATGAATATGTACGGTACATTAGCGATGGCGTATGACAAACAAGCTGTGACTCCGCTTCACTTTACAACACGTCTAGATGAAATGGAAAAAAGCGTGAAAGAAAAAATCTATACGATGAGCGATGTCGACGCTAAAACATTATTAAATGAATTAGCAGAAACGAAAAAAGTGGCGAAAGAACTGAATGCCAAAGTAGATGAAGTGAATGCTTCATATGAAAAAGCTCATGCAGCAGGTGACACGAAAGAAGCCGATCGTATTTATAAAGAGAATGAACAATTAAATGACGCATTGCTTGCAGCATTTAAATCAGCACAAGATGATTTTGTACGTCTTACTTGGGAAGATGAAGTGATTTTCCCACATGAACATGCACAAAATAATATCGAAGCACTTCAACAAGCTAAACAAGCATTAGAAAAAGGGAAGGCTTCAAAAGCATTAGATGAATCATTGTATAAAGTAGATAATAACTGGTATGCATATGATTATGATCGTGAAGTATATGACTATTTTACAAACTATGTAACAGACCAACCAGCAGACCGTTTAAAATGGGGTGCAGGACGCGTGATGGGACATGAAGATTTATATGATGTCATTGCATCATTACAAGCTAAAAAAGATGGTGCCAACTTCACAAAAGAGATTAAAGCAATTGATGCGGCAATTCAAACGCAACAACAATTGTTAAAGAAAACAAATGAACAAGAAGTAAAAGCAGTACAAGCACTGCGTAAACAATTAGAAGCGATGTAATATCCACCCTGAATTTCTGTCATGTTAAATAACGGAAATTCAGGGTTTCTTTTTTTAGATGCTGCGTTGTTTAAGAATTTTACGTTCCTTCATAAAACTACAAGCAAAATAAAACAGACCTATGCTATAATTAATCTATTATGCAAAGAAGGGTGTGACTGACCTTGGTGCGAAGTATGACTGGATTTGGCAGGGGTGTCACAACGACGGAACATTTTAGATTAACCGTCGAAATTCGCTCGGTGAATCATCGTTTTTTAGAAGTATCGACGAAGTTCCCGAAAGAATGGATGGAAGCAGAAATTCATACAAAAAAGCTCCTATCAACTTTACTATCACGAGGTAAGCTAGATGTTTTAGTGAATTTGAAAAAAGAAGAGCAGCAAGCACCGAAAATTAATGTCAACATTCCCGTTCTTCTAGCTTATAAAGAAGCGAGAGAACAGGTAAGTCAAGTATTGCCTGTGGAAGAGGAATGGTCGATGCAAGAAATTTTAGGGTTGCAAGATGCTTTTTTAGTAGAATCAGATGAAATACCCCATGAAACACTTTTACAAGCAGTAAGTGAAGCGGTAACTGAAGCTGCAACAGCGCTTATTCAAATGAGAGAGCGAGAGGGTCAGGAATTATATGAAGCATTACAAGGCTTCAAACAAGAACTGATGCAAGAGATTGAACAGATTCGCAGCGTATCTTCTCAAGCAGTTGAAAAATATCGCGAAAAACTCCTGCAAAGACTACAAGATATCACTTCCTCCGAAGAAGTGGAGAGCCGTATTTTAACGGAAGTTGCAGTGTTTGCAGAAAGAGTCGATATTGCGGAAGAACTCGATCGATTGTCGAGCCATTTTGAACAACTCGATGAAACACTACGAGACAATCAACCAATTGGGCGTAAATTAGAGTTTCTCTTACAAGAAATACATCGTGAAATTAATACGATTGGTTCTAAAAATCAATCGTCTGTCGCATCAATTGCAGTAGTTCAAGCAAAATCGGTACTTGAAAAAATGAGAGAACAGGTTCAAAATATTGAATAATTGTTTTTTTAGTAGTATCATTAATTATTTGTAACGATGAAGGAGACAAAATGAGAAAAGAACGTGGATTATTGATTGTTTTATCAGGTCCTTCGGGTGTCGGAAAAGGCACTGTACGAAAGGAACTATTTTCGCAGCCAGATACGAATTATGAGTATTCAATTTCGATGACAACACGTAAACCGCGCGAAGGCGAAGTGGACGGTGTTGATTACTTCTTTAAAGAAAAAGAAGATTTCGAAGCATTAATTGAGCAAGGTAAGTTACTTGAGTATGCTCAATATGTAGGGAATTATTATGGAACACCGATTGACTATGTCAACCAAACACTTGATGCAGGACGCGATGTATTTTTAGAAATTGAAGTACAGGGTGCTACACAAATTCGTGAAAAAGTTCCAGATGGTCTATTTATTTTCTTAGCGCCTCCAAGTTTATCTGAACTGCAAAACCGTTTAGTCGGTCGTGGAACAGAGACGGAGGAAGTTATTGCAAACCGTATTGAAGCGGCAAATAAAGAGCTTGAAATGATGAACTTATACGATTATGTCGTTGAAAACGATGAAGTTACATTAGCGTGTGACCGTATTAATTCAATTGTCGTTGCGGAGCATTGTCGCCGCGAACGCGTAGAAAAACAATATTTAGCAATGTTGAAGGGAGAATAATCTACATGTTATATCCATCAGTAGATGTATTAAAAACAAAAATCGATTCAAAATATTCTTTAGTAAGTTTAGCTGCAAAGCGTGCACGCGCAATGCAAGAAGGTAAAGAAGAGCGTCTATCTTCTTATAAATCAGTGAAAAACGTAGGGAAAGCTCTTGAAGAAGTAGCTGCTGGCGTTTTAACGAAAGAAAAACAAGACGAGTCAGCTATTTACGAAGACGAAGTATAATTTTCTTCCCAAAGCTTCCAGAGAGATTTATTCTTTGGGAGCTTCTTTTTTAGGATAGATTGTGCATAGAGGAGAGATAAGCATATGTTAACAAATAAAAAGATTTTGCTCTGTGTAACAGGTGGTATTGCTGTTTATAAGGCAGTCGCACTTGTTAGTAAACTGACGCAAGCTGGAGCAGAAGTGAAAGTCATCATGTCAGAATCCGCAATGGAATTTGTACAACCACTTAGTTTTCAAGTCATGAGTAAAAATGATGTTTTTTATGATACATTTGACGAAAAAGACTCATCTGTCATTGCACATATTGATTTAGCAGATTGGCCTGATCTCGTATTAGTTGCACCAGCGACAGCGAATATGATTGGCAAGTTAGCAAATGGTATTGCGGACCAAATGATTACGACGACATTACTAGCAACAACTGCACCTGTATGGATTGCACCAGCGATGAATGTTCACATGTATGACCATCCAGCTGTACTACGTAATATCGACCGTTTAGCACAAGATGGCTATTCATTTATTGAGCCATCTGAGGGGTATCTTGCATGTGGTTATGTTGGAAAAGGGCGCTTAGAAGAACCTGAAAAAATTACAGCACTTGTGTCAAAGTTTTTTGAACCAAAAGAACAGCCTTTAAAAGGAAAAAAAGTTGTCGTAACAGCAGGACCAACACGTGAACGAATTGACCCTGTACGTTATTTAACGAATTTTTCATCTGGTAAGATGGGCTATGCGATGGCGACAGCAGCGCGTGATTTAGGAGCTGATGTAACACTTGTTTCAGGGCCTGTAGATTTACCTGAACCAACAGGAATGACCGTTGTTCAAGCGGAGAGTGCAGAAGATATGCTACAAGCGGTATTATCTGTCTATGAACAAAGTGATTTAGCGATTAAAACAGCCGCAGTGGCAGACTATCGTCCGAAAAATGCAATGAATCAAAAAATGAAGAAGCAAGAAGGCGACTCGGTTATTGAACTTGAGCGAACAACCGATATTTTAAAAACATTAGGCGAGAAAAAGACGCATCAATTATTGATTGGTTTTGCGGCTGAAACGAATGATGTCCTTCATTATGCACAAGGTAAACTACAAAAGAAAAATGCAGACTATATCGTAGCGAATGATGTATCACAAACTGACCGCGGTTTTGGAACAGATGAAAATACGGTGACACTCGTTGGACATGGTGATTATGTGAAAAGCTTCCCGTCTCTTCAAAAAGAAGCATTAGCAAAACAACTCCTCTTGCATATTTTAGAACGAGAAGGCCAGATGAAATGATTGCACAAGTCATTGTCGATGTTGCGGCGTATCCAGTCGACCGACCATTTGATTATGAAGTGCCCAAACAGATGGAATCATTAATTGAGCCAGGTAGTCGTGTGAAAGTACCTTTTGGGCATCGCGATGTACTTGGCTTTGTCATTTCTGTAACAGAGGAGACAGATATTGCATCGAATAAGATGAAGTCGATTTCCACATTACTTGATTTAGAACCTGTTTTAACAGAGGAAATGTTAGAGATGGCGAAGTGGATGACAAAGCAGACACTTTGCTATGAAATTGACGCACTACAAGCAATGCTACCATCTGCACTGAGAGCAAAATATGAAAAACAAGTGGAATGTTTAGTAGAAGTATCCATGTTACCACCGTCTTTACAAGCTCATTTTACGAAGAAGATGCGTGTTCCGTATAAGTTATTTGAAACAGAAGCACTCTTACTTGAATTGAAAAAAGCAGTGAAGTCTAAACAAGTACAAATTGTGACGGTTGTGAAGCAACAAGGGCGTATTAAATCAATTCGTAAGTTTGAAGTACATGCAGACCTTACTTTTTTACAGCAAAAACATGAGGAACTTTCTAATCGCGCACGCAAGCAAAAGCAAGCGATTGAATGGTGTATGGAACATGTGGGTGAGCGTTTTTTACCACAATACCTAGCAGATGAAATTTTTATATCCGCTTCTGTTCAAAAAGCACTTGTGGAATTAGGTGTTGGGAATTTTGTTGAAGAAGAGCTATACCGAGACCCTTTTACGCAGGAGATTACGCCTTCTTATGCTTTGCAACTTACGGATGAGCAACAAGTGGCGCTCGATGCGATTACAGAGAAAATGAATGAACAGCAACCAGAGACCTTCTTACTACATGGCATTACAGGTAGTGGGAAGACAGAAGTCTACTTGCGTGCGATTCAACATGCACTCGATCAAGGAAAAGAAGCGGTTGTACTCGTACCTGAAATTTCACTTACACCGATGATGACAGAACGATTTCGCGCGCGTTTTGGTGAACTTGTGGCAGTCATGCACAGTGGTTTATCACAAGGCGAAAAATACGATGAATGGCGAAAAATGCAACGTGGTGAAGTGAAAGTAGTAGTAGGAGCTCGTTCGGCAATTTTTGCACCGTTTACGAATATCGGTTTACTCATACTCGATGAAGAACATGAAACAACATATAAACAAGAAGATACGCCGAGATATCATGCACGCGATGTAGCCATTTGGCGTGGTATGCACTATCAATGTCCTGTTATTTTAGGAAGTGCAACACCTGCATTAGAGAGTTTTGCACGCGCGCAAAAAGGTGTGTATCATCTATTAACATTGAAACAACGTGCAAAAACACAAGCATTACCGACTGTCCAAGTCGTAGATATGCGTGAAGAATTGCATACAGGGAATCGCTCGATGTTCTCAAGAGCATTAGCAGATGCTATAAGAGAACGGTTAGAGAAAAAAGAACAAATTGTTTTGTTCTTAAATCGACGCGGATTTTCTTCATTCGTCTTATGTCGTGATTGTGGTACAGTTGTTCAATGTGACAACTGCGATATCTCCATGACATATCACCGAAGTAGTGAAAAGTTAAAATGTCATTATTGTGGTGATGAAAAGCCTGTTCCGACCGAATGTCCAGAATGTCAAAGTGAACATATTCGCTTCTTTGGAACGGGTACACAGAAAATTGAGAGTGAGATTTATAAAGTGTTCCCAGAAGCACGCGTTATTCGAATGGATGTGGATACGACACGTCAAAAAGGTGCGCATGAACGTTTGCTGAATGATTTTGGTGAAGGGAAGGCAGATATCTTACTCGGGACACAGATGATTGCAAAAGGTTTGGATTTTCCGCGTATTACATTAGTCGGTGTTATGAGTGCAGATACATCACTTCGTTTACCAGATTTCAGAGCAGCAGAAAAAACGTATCAATTACTCACACAAGTAAGTGGACGTGCAGGTCGACATGAATTACAAGGTGAGGTGATCATTCAGTCGTATGAACCAGAACACTACGCGATTGAACTAGCAAAAGAGCAAATTTTTGAACCTTTTTATGAACAAGAGATGCGCATTCGACGTCGTTTTTCATATCCACCGTATTATTATGTCGTCTTAATTCAGGTGAGCCATGAAGATGTTATGCTTGCAGCAGAGTATGCGTCTTTAGTACATGAATATATTGGGCAGCATCTATCGAACCAAGTACAAATTATTGGTCCAACTGCTGCTTCCATTAGCAGAATACAAAATAGATATCGTTATCAATGTTTGATAAAATATAAAAGAGAACCACAACTACATGATGTATTAAAACAATTAATTAAGATATACCGTACAGATTGGATGAAGAAAGGTGTTCTAATGACCGTCGATTTAGACCCGACATCCATCTAGCAGTAGAAAAGAGGAAACAATGGCTATTTTACCAATTATTAAAAATCCAGCAGATGTTTTAACAACACCTGCAAAAGAAGTAACACAATTTGATGAAAAATTAGCGACGCTTTTAGATAATATGTATGAGACAATGGTTGATTCAGATGGTGTAGGAATTGCCGCGCCACAAGTGAATGAAGGCATTAAAGCAGCTGTACTTGAAATTGGGGAAGAACGTGAGATTTTAGAAATCGTCAACCCTGAAATTGTCGAGTACTCAGTTGATACAAATGTTGATGTAGAAGGATGCCTAAGCTTCCCAGGATTATTTGGCGAAGTAGAACGCTCTAATGGAATTCGTGTAGAAGCGCAAGATCGCAATGGTAATCTATTTGAAATCGAAGCATATGACTATGATGCACGTGTTTTACAACATGAGATTGACCATTTAAACGGTGTACTATTCGATTCGAAAATTACACGTATCTTAACGGAAGAAGAACTTGAAGCACTTTATGCAGAGGAGGAAGAATAAATATGACATCGATTGTATTTATGGGAACACCTCAATTTTCTGTGCCAATTTTACAGATGCTCCATGCAGAAGATTATGACATTAAAGCAGTTGTCACACAACCAGATCGTCCTGTTGGTCGTAAACGGGTGTTAACACCACCGCCTGTAAAAGCAGCGGCAGTTGAGCTTGATTTACCGGTTATTCAACCAGAAAAATTACGTGGTTCAGAAGAATTACAACAGATTATTGACTTAGGTGCAGACTTAGTTGTAACAGCTGCATTCGGCCAAATTTTACCGAAAGCATTACTTGATGCACCGAAGCTTGGTTGTATTAATGTCCATGCCTCATTATTACCGAAATATCGTGGTGGCGCACCTATTCACCAAGCTGTATTGGATGGTGAACAAGAAACAGGCGTAACGATTATGTATATGGCTGAAAAGTTAGATGCAGGTGATATCATTTCACAAAAAGCAATTCCAATTCACGATACGCATACAACGGAGCAATTGTTCGATGAATTAAGTATCGTTGGGCGCGATTTATTAAAGGAAACATTACCAACGATTATCGCAGGTACGAATGAACGTATTGTGCAAGATGAGTCACAAGTGACGTTTGCTTCAAATATCTCACGTGAACAAGAGCGCATCGACTGGACAAAATCAGCGCGTACAATTTTCAACCAAGTACGTGGATTAAACTCATGGCCGGTTGCTTATACAACATTAAACGGTGAGAATGTGAAAATTTGGGCAACAAAGCCTTCAGAGCAAACAACGGATGAAAAACCAGGTACGGTCATTTCAAAATCGAAAAAATTCTTTACGGTGGCAACAGGTGAAGGACAAGCGATTGATATTTTAGAATTACAACCAGCAGGAAAAAAAGCGATGCCAGCAGTCAATTATTTAAATGGTGTAGGGTCGAAATTGGAGATTGGGGATCACTTTGAATGAGTAAAGCAAAAACAGAAAAAAAGCGTGCACGTCAAGCAGCCAACGGAAATAAAGGCGCACAAGCAAAAAAAGGTAAACCAGCTATTTGGGATGGCAATGTACGTGATGCAGCGTTAACAATCTTACTCGCTGTTGATCAAAATCAAGCCTATAGTAACCTTTTGTTACACCAAACAATTGAAAAATATAAAATTGATGCAAAAGATCGCGGTCTTTTAACCGAGCTAACTTACGGTACATTACAATATAAAATGACACTTGATTACTATCTTGAACCGTATGTTCGTGGTAAACTAGATGACTGGGTTCGTTGGTTATTACGTCTTTCTTTATACCAAATTGTGTATTTAGACAAAATTCCAGACCATGCGGCTGTAAATGAAGCGGTTGAGATTGCTAAACATCGTGCGAGACATCGCGGTGTCAGTGCAACAGTGAATGGTATTTTACGCTCTATTTTACGTGAAGGTGTACAAGATACGACAAAAATTGAAGATGTGGCAACACGTATTTCAATCGAAACAAGCCACCCAGAATGGTTAGTTCGTCGTTATATCGATGCATTCGGTGTAGAAAAGACCGAAGACTTATTAATCGAGAATAACTTCCCGCCATTACAAACTGTACGTGTCAATGCAACGAAAGCAGACACGACAAAAGGTCTTGAAACATTATGGGAAGAAAAATATGCAGTACGCCGTAGTCAAACTATTCCAGAATGTTTACACATTGTAGAGGGACAACCGGCAAAATCACAAGCATTCAAAGATGGTGTCATTACGATTCAAGATGAGAGTTCGATGATTCCAGCATATGCACTAGATGTCGAACCAGGCATGCGTGTATATGATATGTGTTCAGCTCCTGGTGGGAAAACAACGCATATTGCAGAGAAGATGAATAACGAAGGTGAACTCATTGCGACGGATTTACATCAGCATAAGATGAAGTTAATTCAGCAAAATGCAGATCGTCTTGGTTTATCAATCATTCAAACACAAGTAATGGATGGACGAAAAGCGACCGAAGCTTTTGAAAAAGAGTCGTTTGATCGTATTTTAGTCGATGCGCCATGTAGTGGTTTAGGCGTTATTCGTCGCAAACCAGATATTAAATATACAAAAAGTGAAGCAGATTTTGCTTCATTACATGCGATTCAACTTGATTTATTAGAATCAGCATATGAACTATTAAAAGTGGGCGGTAAGATGGTCTATAGTACATGTACAATAGACAAACTAGAGAACAATGGAACGGTAGAAGCTTTCTTAGAGAAGCATCCAGACCTTGTACTTGCGCCGGTAGTAAATGCACCAAAAGCCTTAACGGAATTACGTGAAACAGGCATGATGCAAGTATTCCCACAAGATTTTAATAGCGATGGATTTTTTGTAGCAGCCTTTGAGAAAAAAGCATAAATGAAGTGCTGAACAGGTTATAATACCTCTAAGCCAAAACGTTAGGAGATTCCAACAGTGGAACAAGAAAATTTAAAACCAGTAACAGAAACAAAACGTGTAAAAAAAGAAAAACCAGTCTTACGTGAATCGATCTATTCTCTTTTACCAGAGCAATTAGAAGATTGGTTAAAAGCCAATGGTGAAAAAGCATTCCGCGCGAAACAAATCTATGATTGGCTATATGTAAAGCGTGTCGGTACGTTTGAAGAGATGTCGAATTTATCAAAAGGTCTACGTGATAAATTAGCTGCAAACTTTGAATTAAGTACATTAACAACATTAGTAAAACAAGAATCAACAGACGGTACGATTAAATTCCTATTCCAATTACAAGATGGTTATTCAATCGAAACGGTATTAATGCGCCATAATTACGGAAATTCAATCTGTGTAACTACACAAGTAGGTTGCCGTATCGGTTGTACATTCTGTGCCTCAACACTAGGTGGGCTAAAACGTCATCTATTAGCAGGCGAGATTATCGAACAAGTTGTTAAAGTACAACGTCAATTAGACGAAGTAGATGAACGCGTATCAAGTATTGTTATTATGGGGATTGGTGAACCATTTGATAACTACGACAATATGATGCAGTTCTTACGTGTTATTAACCATAAACAATCATTAAATATTGGTGCACGTCACATCACTGTATCAACTTCAGGAATCGTACCAAAAATTTATGAATTTGCAGATGAAGAATTACAAATTAATTTTGCAGTTTCATTGCACGCACCAAACCAAGAAGCACGTCAAAAATTAATGCCAATCGCAAAAGCTTATAAATTAGATGAACTGATTAAAGCTGTAAAATATTACACGCAAAAAACAGGTCGTCGTGTAAGTTTTGAGTATGGTTTAATGTCTGAACAAAACGACTCAGTTGAAATTGCGAACGAATTAGCTGACTTAATCCAAGATGTAAAATGTCATGTGAATTTAATTCCGATTAACTATGTACCAGAACGTGATTATATCCGTACATCACGTAACCGTATTTTTGCTTTTGAAAAAGCCTTAAAAGATCGTGGAATTAATGTAACAATTCGTCGTGAACAAGGTTCAGACATTGCCGCTGCTTGTGGTCAATTACGTGCACAAGAACGTACAGAAGAAACTGCACACTAAATGAGGTGAAAGTTGTGAGGTATACCGTTGAAAGTGATATCGGGCAAAGAAGGTCAGTCAATGAAGATCGCGCAACTGTCATTTCCCGCAGCAATAATCAAATCCACCTAGCCATCGTAGCAGATGGCATGGGTGGACATAATGCTGGGGATGTTGCCAGTACATTAACTGTAGAAGGTTTTAAAGAAAGATTTGAACAAGTCAATGACGACGAATTTTCAACCGCAGCAAATCGTAAAGATTGGCTCTTTGAAACAGTTGTTGATTTGAACCGTCACGTATATCAATATGCGATGACACACGAAAATTGTACAGGTATGGGAACGACGCTAATTGCTGCTGTAATTGTAGGAAATGAAGCGTCTATTTGTCATGTTGGCGATAGTCGTGCCTATCATATTGATGACGAAACGATTGAAATGATTACACGAGATCACTCGTATGTGAATGTTTTAGTCGATAGTGGTGAAATTAGTGAAGAAGAAGCTGAAACGCATCCGAAAAAGAACTATATTATTAAATCATTAGGCACAGAAGATGTAATTGAACCTGATTTTTATGAATATACATTTAAGCCGAACGAATATTTACTCATTTGTTCAGATGGCTTAACGAATAAAGTAAATCAGCAAGCATTACATAAAGTCATTACCTCTTGGCAATCAATCGACGAAAAAGGAAAAGAATTAGTGCAGCTGGCAAACGATCATGGTGGTGAAGATAATATTACTGTTATCCTTGCACAGCCTCTAGGAGATGGAGGTGCCGAAGTTGCTGATAGGTAAGAGAATTAATGGTCGCTATAAACTTTTAGAAGTAATTGGTGGCGGCGGTATGTCGAATGTGTATTTAGCACACGATATGATTTTAAATCGAGATGTAGCAATTAAGATTCTACATAATAACTTTAGTAATGAAGAAGAAGCACATCGACGTTTTCAACGTGAAGCATTATCTGCTACAAGCTTAAATCATCCAAATATTGTTAGTATTTATGATGTAGGAGAAGAAGAGGGGCTTCAATATATTGTGATGGAGTATGTTAAAGGAATGACATTGAAGCAATACATCACGCAATATGCACCGTTAGAGCCAGCACGCAGCGTTGAAATTATGAAGCAATTGACGTCAGCAATTGCGATGGCGCATCAAAATCAAATCATTCATCGCGATATTAAACCGCAAAATATTTTAATGGATGAAGAAGGTAATGTGAAGATTACGGACTTTGGTATTGCGATGGCATTGACTGCTACATCCTTTACAAAGACAAATTCAGTTTTAGGAACTGTACATTACTTATCACCCGAACAAGCGCGTGGTGGTATTGCGACAAAGAAGTCTGATATTTATTCACTCGGTATTGTATTGTATGAATTATTAACAGGTGAATTACCGTTCTCTGGTGAGTCAGCTGTATCAATTGCACTCAAACATCTACAGTCTGAAACACCGTCTGTACGAGCGATTGTACCGACGATTCCACAGAGTTTAGAGAATGTCGTTTTAAAAGCAACAGCTAAAGATGCACAACATCGATATTTTACTGTGGAAAAGATGCACGAAGATTTAGAAACAGTTTTATCGCCTGAGCGTATACACGAACCAAAATTCATGATTCCAGAAGATCATGATGCAACACGAGCGATGCCTGCGATTAAAGAACGTCCTATTCCACAAGATGAAGATTTAGAAAAAACAATCGCTGTATCACCTGAACCGACAAAAGAAGTAACACCGAAAAAGAAGAAAAAGAAAAAAGGTTTGTATGTTACATTAACTATTTTGGCTCTTATTATTGCAATTGGACTCGTTTTATTCATGAATCCGAGTATTATAACAGGTAAAAATGTTGAAGTACCTGATGTTCAAAATGCAACATTAGACGAAGCGATTGATTCACTACAAACTGCTGGTTTTACAATTGGCACACAAACAGCGCAAACCTCTGATACTGTCAAAGAGGGGGACATTGTCGGAACAGATCCAGAAGCAGGTTCAAAGCTTAAAAAGGGCACAGAGGTTAATTTAATCGTAAGTTCGGGCAAAGAAAAAGTAGCGATGCAAGATTATACAGGTAAAAATGTAGATCAAGTGAAAACATTACTAGAGAAAAAAGGCTTTAAACAAGTAACGGTTAAAAAAGCATATTCAACAGAGGAGTATGATGACGTTATTAAACATACACCTGCAGCAGGTAAAAAAATTGTGCCAAGTGCAACAAATGTTGTTTTAACAATTAGTCAAGGTGAAAAACAAAATGTCGTATCGAATCTCATTGGATTTGATGAAGCGGCACTTAAAACCTATGCAGATTCATCAGGCTTTAATATTAAAATCACTGGTGAAGATTATTCAGAAAATCTAGAAGCTGGAAAAGTGATGTCGCAAAATATTGAAGCGGGTACGACGTTAAAAGTAGGTTCAACAATCAATGTAGTACTTTCGAAAGGTCAAAAAGAAAAACCAGTAAAACTTTACATGAAGAAACTTGATCTTGATTTTGACCCTGAAGAAGATGAGAACGGACAGGAAGCGAGTTATCAAGTCGTTCAAATCTATTTACAAGATCGTACACATAACGGAGATAAGGTAGCGCAAGAATTCCGTATTAAAGATGATATGGAAAAACGCATTACACTTGAAATTGAAGAAGGTAAAAATGCATCGTATAAAGTATTAATTGACGGTGAAGTTGAATATGAAGAAACAATTGAATATGATGATGTATAACAAATAGGGAGGTGCTGTATGGCAACAGGCCAAATTCGAAAAGCACTTAGTGGTTTTTATTATGTGTATGATGATGGACAAGTCATTCAAACAAGAGGACGTGGTGTATTTCGTAAGCGTGGAATTACTCCTCTTGTTGGAGACTTCGTCACATACGAAGTAGAAGGTAACAATGACGGGACAATTATGGAAATTGAAGAACGGAAAAATGAACTTGTACGACCGCCCATTTCAAATGTCGATCAAGCAATTCTAGTTTTTTCTGTTAAAGAACCTAATTTTAATACAATTTTATTAGATCGTTTTTTAGTTGTACTTGAGTCTTTCCACGTGCAACCCGTTATTCTTTTAACAAAGATGGATTTATTAGAAGAAGATGAAGTAGCTGCAATTCAAAGTTATCAAAAACAATATGAGACCATTGGTTATGATGTGATGACGACATTTAAAGATGATTCTTCATTATTGGATAAGATTACGCCTTTACTAGCAAATCGTACAACGGTTTTAGCAGGTCAATCGGGGGTAGGAAAATCTACGTTATTAAATACACTTATGCCAGAGCTGGATTTAAAGACAGGGATTATCTCAGAACACTTAGGACGTGGTAAGCATACAACGCGTCATGTTGAGTTAATTGAAGTAGCTGGTGGGTTAGTAGCAGATACACCTGGATTTAGTTCATTCGATTTTGATACAATTGAGAAGGAAGAGTTAACAGGATGCTTCCCTGAGATTCAACGTACATCAGAAGCATGTAAATTTAGAGGTTGTTTACACGTAAAAGAACCAAAATGTGCTGTAAAAGACGCAGTAGAATCTGGAGAAATTGAAGCAAGCCGTTATGAGCATTACCTTCAATTTTTACAAGAAATTATCGATAGAAAGCCGAGGTATTAAGGATGATTAAAATCGCCCCATCACTTTTAGCAGCAGACTTTGCGAAGTTAGGTGAAGAAGTAAGAGAAGTAGAAGCAGCAGGAGCAACATTATTACACATTGATGTAATGGACGGACATTTCGTACCGAATATTTCATTTGGTTCGCTTGTTATGGATGCAATCAAACCTTATACAAACTTACCATTAGATGTACATTTAATGATTGAGAACCCAGACCAATATATTGAGCAGTTCGCAAAAGCAGGAGCAGAATATATTACAGTACACGTAGAAGCTTGTCGTCATTTACACCGTACGATTCAATTAATTCGTTCATACGGCGTAAAGCCAGGCGTTGTTTTAAACCCACATACACCAATTGAGACAATTAAACATGTGTTAGAAGATATTGACCTTGTTTTATTGATGACTGTAAACCCAGGTTTTGGTGGTCAAAAGTTCATCGATTCAGTTGTTCCGAAAATTGCTGAATTATCATATATGATTAAACAACGTAATTTAGATGTAGAAATTGAAATTGATGGTGGAATCACTGCAGAAACAATTGTACCATGTGCAGAAGCGGGAGCAACAATCTTTGTAGCAGGTTCGGCTATTTTCGGTAAAGAAGACCGTCAAACAGCGTTACAATCAATTTTAAAAGCAGGAGAAGACGCAATCAAATGACCATTGCCTATGTTGTAGCAGGTGGTCCAACAGAGGAAATCGTTTTAGACGATTTCCTTTTTGCGCATGAAGATATATTATACATCGGTGCAGACCATGGGGCCATCACTTTATTAGAAGCAGGAATTACGCCATACGCAGCGGTAGGGGATTTTGATTCGATGACGAAAGAAGAGTGGCTTACTGTAAAAGAGAGTGTTCAGGAGATAGAGGGTTTTCAAGCTGAAAAGAATGAAACAGATACTGAACTAGCCATCTTAAAAGCGTTAGAATTTTCACCAACATGTATTTACGTAACAGGCGTGACAGGTGGACGTTTAGATCATTATGAATCGAATCTACACACAGTATATCGTATGCAAAAACAATTTCCGCAAACGCCGATTTATATTATGAATAAAACGAATCGTTTACAGTTTTTATTTGCAGGTACACATCAAATTACAAAAGATGCATCATATGATTATTTATCTTTCTATCCATTTGGAGAAGCAGTTGAAAAAATGACTTTACGTGGTGTAAAGTATGAAACGACAGATTTAGATATCCCGATTGGTTCAAGTCGTTTTACAAGTAACGAAATTTTAGCAGACTTTGCGACAGCAACGTTCACAAAAGGGACTTGTTTGATGATTCAAAGTAAAGATGCTTAAAAAGACCACAAAAAAGGAAGTCGCTCAGCAGAGTGACTTCCTTTTTTAAATAGAATTAAACGCGTTCTACTTTACCAGATTTTAAAGCACGAGCAGAAACCCATACTTTTTTCGGTTTACCATCAACTAAGATACGAACTTTTTGTAGGTTAGCACCCCAAGTACGTTTGCTAGAGTTCATAGCGTGAGAACGGTTGTTACCAGTACGCGCTTTACGTCCAGTAATTACACATTGTTTTGGCATATTATTTCCCTCCTATTATAAGAAGTTGAAAGTTCATGTTTCACTTCGATATTTCACATACTTTAATAATTTAACATACACGATATTACATTGCAACTGATTTTCGCAGCCTTTCAAGAAAAAAACCTTTACACCTAAAAAAAATTCAAAACTTCTTCCCTTTTCCAAGCAATATCCATTTTCTGTAGCATAAATTGTGACGAACGTCTTGTTTTTTTAGAAATTACTTTACGTTCTGTATGAATAAGCTTAATATATAGTATTTAGTGATGTATAATAGTCACTGTATGTCTAGAAGTTGTTGAATGATTGAAAAAAAGGGTACAATGACATTAGTTAATTTTTAATTCAGGGGGCAAAATCATGTCAGTAGAATTACAAAATGAATTCGGTAACATCGAGATTTCAAATGACGTTGTGGCACAAATTGCAGGCGGCGCAGCAATCGAGTGTTATGGAATTGTAGGAATGGCTAGTAAACATCAAATACGCGATGGCTTAACAGATATCTTGCGTAAAGAGAATTTTGCTAGAGGTGTAGTTGTGCGTCAATCAGGAGAAGAACTACACGTAGATATGTATGTCATTGTTAGTTATGGAACAAAAATCTCTGAGGTCGCATATCAAGTGCAATCAAAAGTAAAATATACGCTCGATCAAACAATTGGTATGTCAGTAAGCTCAGTTAATATTTATGTGCAAGGTGTTCGTGTAGCGAACGTGTAAGAGGAGGAACTTATTCAAATGAAGTCATTAGACGGAATAAAATTTGCGGAAATGGTACAAATGGGTGCGCATCACTTATCTCAAAATGCAGACTATGTAGATGCACTAAACGTATTCCCAGTACCAGATGGTGATACAGGTACAAATATGAACCTATCGATGACATCTGGTGCAAAAGAAACAGCCGCAAAAGTAAATGCAAGTATTGGAAAAACTGCACAAGCATTATCAAAAGGCTTATTAATGGGCGCTCGTGGTAACTCTGGTGTTATTTTATCTCAGCTTTTCCGTGGATTCGGTAAAGCAGTAGAACAAGAGGATGTTTTAGATGCAAAGCAATTTGCACAAGCATTCCAACATGGTGTAGATACAGCATATAAAGCTGTTATGAAGCCTGTAGAAGGTACAATTTTAACGGTAGCACGCTTAGCAGCAGAGCAAGCAGTCAAATCTGCTGAACAAACAGATGATTTAATTCAGTTAATGGAAGAAATCGTTGTAGCTGCACAAGATGCTTTAAATCAAACACCAGAATTACTACCTGTTTTAAAAGAAGTAGGCGTAGTTGATAGTGGCGGTCAAGGTCTTCTATTCGTTTATGAAGGTTTTTTAGCAAGCTTAAAAGGTGAAGCGCTACCAGCTAAAACAGAAATGAAGTCAATGGACGACCTAATTAATGCAGAACACCATACAGTACAAGATTTCATGGATACATCTGAAATCGTTTATGGCTATTGCACTGAATTCATGGTTCGTTTTGAAGATGATAAAAAACCATTTGATGAAGCAAAATTCCGAGAAGATATGAGTCACTTCGGAGACTCTTTACTTGTGATTGCAGATGATGAAGTTGTGAAAATTCACATTCACTCTGAAACACCTGGTGAAGTCATTTCATATGGTCACCAATACGGTAGCCTTGTAAAAATTAAAGTAGATAACATGCGTTTACAACATACAGCGATTGTAGGCGAAGAACATAAAGCCGTTAAAAAAGTGCCTTATGCTGTTGTAACAGTAGCGATGGGTAAGGGAATTAAAGCTTTATTCGAAAGCATGGGTGCTTCTTATGTAATTGAAGGCGGACAAACGATGAATCCTTCAACAGAAGATATTGTAAAAGCAGTTCAAGAGATTGGTGCTGAAAAAGTATTAATCTTACCGAACAATAAAAATATTGTCATGGCAGCAGAACAAGCGGCAGAGCTATTAGAGATTGAAGCTGCTGTTGTGCCAACAAAAACAATTCCACAAGGATTAACAGCGTTACTATCATTTAATCCAGAAGCTTCTGTTGCAGATAACCAACAAACAATGTCTCAAGCAATGAAAGAAGTAAAAACAGGTCAAATCACATTTGCTGTACGTGATACATCAATTGACGGTGTGGAAATTCATAAAGATGACTTTATGGCTATGGAAGAAGGTAAGATTGTCAAAGCAACACCTTCTTTACAAGAGGCAGCACAACATATCATTGATACAATGGTAGATGAAGATGCTGAAATCGTTACAGTTATTCATGGTGAAGATGTAGATGAAGAACAACTAGAAGCAGTTGTTTCATACATTGAAGAAAATTATGAAGATGTTGAAGTGGAAGTACATGATGGAAAACAACCACTTTATCCATTTATTTTCTCAGTAGAATAAAATGAACGAAATCAGAGGGGGAATCGTGCAATTGTGCGATTCCTCCTTTGTATTCTTCATTCTTCGCAAAAATAAGTGATATTTAAAAATTAAAAAACATAACTGAATAGTCTGAAAAAGTAAAAAAACTGCACATAATAGCGAAAAGTATAGAAAAAACCAGATTTTTAAGACTGGATTTGTCTAAATTGTTTGGGTTTTAAGTGCATATGTTGTAATATGAGTAAGAGAATAGACATGTAAGGAGGAAAAATTATGAAGTTCACATCGGTTTTTGACGTAATCGGACCCGTTATGATTGGACCGTCCTCATCACACACAGCAGGAGCAGCTCGCATAGGACGTGTAGCAAGAGATTTATTTGGCAAACAGCCAACATGGGCAAAAATCCATCTTTATGGATCATTTGCTGAAACATACAAAGGACATGGAACAGATGTTGCAATTATTGGTGGTTTGCTTGACTACGATACATATGATGAGCGCATTAAAACATCATTTGAAGAAGCTGAGCGCTTAGGTTTAACATTTGAATTTATTCCTGAAACAGGCAGTGTGGAACATCCCAATACAGCACGCATCGAAATTGGTGATGGTGAAAAAGAAATGAGTATGGTCGGTGTATCTATTGGTGGCGGTTCGATTGAGATTGCTGAACTGAATGGTTTCCCATTACGCATGTCAGGCGGGATGGCTGCAATTTTAGTTGTACATGAAGACCGAGCAGGTACAGTAGCAAATGTTGCAGTATGTTTAGCAAAATATGCGATTAATATTGGACATATGGAAGTATCTCGTAAAGAGCGTGGCAATATGGCTTTAATGGTCATTGAAGTAGACCAAAATGTATCACCAGAAATATTAGCTGAAATTGAACTATTACCAAACATCACAAAAGTGACGAGAATTAAAAATTAGGAGGCGTTCATAATGGAAGTACTATTTCGTAATGTGCGTGATTTAGTTGAGCGCGCAGAAAAAGAAAATAAATTGATTTCTGAAATTATGATCGAGCAAGAAATAATTGTCTCAGAACGTACACGTGAAGAAATCATGGAACAAATGAGCCGTAATTTAGAAGTTATGGAAGCTGCAGTTGAACGGGGACTAAAAGGTGTTCAATCTGTAACAGGCTTAACAGGAAATGATGCGGTCTTAATTCAAAATTACATGAAGACAGGTAAAGCACTTTCGGGTGATTTTTTATTAGATGCAGTGAGTAAAGCGGTTGCAACAAATGAAGTGAACGCAGCAATGGGGACAATTTGTGCAACACCAACAGCAGGATCAGCTGGTGTTGTACCAGGTACACTTTTTGCGGTAAAAAATAAATTAAACCCAACGCGTGAAGAAATGATTCGCTTCTTATTTACTGCAGGAGCATTCGGTCAAGTGGTTGCAAATAACGCGATGATCTCAGGTGCAGCAGGTGGTTGTCAGGCTGAAGTAGGTTCAGCGGCAGCGATGGCAGCAGCAGCAATTACGGAAATGGCTGGCGGTACACCACAACAAAGTGCACACGCATTTTCAATTTCTTTAAAAAATATGCTTGGTCTTGTTTGCGACCCAGTAGCAGGTTTAGTTGAAGTACCATGTGTTAAACGTAATGCGATGGGTGCAGCGAATGCGATGGTCGCAGCCGATATGGCTTTAGCAGGTGTTGAAAGTCGTATTCCAACAGATGAAGTGATTGATGCGATGTATAAAATCGGTCAAACGATGCCTGTCGCTTTACGTGAAACAGCACAGGGCGGATTAGCAGCGACACCAACAGGTAAATGGTTAGAAAAACGTATTTTCGGAGCAGCAACAGCGAGTCGTGGCTAACGAATTAACACAATCAGTTACTGAATTGAATGGTGTCGGAAAGGCAGTAGCTGAACAACTAGAACAAATGAATGTCCATACGATTGAAGATTTAATTTGGACATTCCCTTATCGTCATGAAGATTTTCGATTAAAAGACCTAGCAGAAACACCGCATAATGAACGTGTGACAGTGGAGGGGCGTATTGAAAGCGTCCCAACTGTCTTATTTTTAGGTCATAAAAAATCGCGGCTACAAGTACAAATGTTAGCAGGTCGACATTTAATTAAGGTCGTATTTTTTAATCAAGGTTATTTGAAAAACAAATTAGAGCCAGGTATGACGGTCACTGTAACGGGAAAATGGGACCGAGGTCGCCAAGTGATTAATGGCACGAAGATTACATTCGGTACAAAAGATGAACAAGCTGATTTTGAACCTGTTTATAGTGTGAAGGGCAAATTATCGCAGACGAAATTTAGACATTTCATGCGACAGGCGCTCGACCAATATGGCTGTTATATAGAAGAAACACTACCTACTGAATTACTAGAACAGTATCGTTTACAAACAATTCAACAAGCACTCGAAGGTATTCACTTTCCAAAACAACTCCAAGATACAAAACAAGCGAGACGACGTTTTGTTTACGAGGAATTACTTCATTTTCAATTGAAAATTCAAGCACTTCGTAAAACGCGTAAAGAAGACGAAAAAGGTATTGCTATTGCGTATGATGTAGAAAAATTACGTGAATTTTTTGATTCACTACCATATGAATTAACAGGTGCGCAAAAACGCGTTGTTAATGAGATTTGTACCGATTTACGTACACCTCACCGAATGAATCGTCTACTTCAAGGTGATGTTGGTTCGGGTAAAACAGTCGTAGCAGCAGCCATGCTCTATGCCGCTGTTACAGCAGGTTTCCAGGGTGCATTAATGGCTCCAACTGAAATTTTGGCAGAACAGCATGCAGAAAATTTAGCGATGTGGCTTGAACCTTTCGGTGTAAGACTAGCATTATTGACAGGTTCCACAAAAGCGAAAGCGCGTCGTGAGATTTTAAGTCGCTTAGAAAGTGGAGAAATTGACATTCTCATGGGAACGCATGCGTTAATTCAACCAACTGTTATTTTTAATCGTCTCGGCTTAGTCATTACAGATGAGCAGCATCGTTTTGGTGTGGAACAGCGTCGCATTTTAAAAGAGAAGGGTGATAATCCCGATGTTCTCTTTATGACAGCAACACCTATTCCACGTACATTATCGATTACTGCTTTTGGCGAGATGGATGTATCGATTATTGATGAATTGCCAGCAGGTCGAAAACAAATTGAGACCAATTGGGTGAAGCATGAACAATTTAATCAAGTCCTACAAAAGATGGCACATGAATTACAAGCGGGAAGACAAGCATATGTCATCTGTCCTTTAATTGAAGAATCAGATAAGCTTGATGTGCAAAATGCGGTGGATGTCTATCAACAACTTGCAACGGTATTCCATGGACAATACGAAGTAGGGCTCATGCATGGGCGTTTGAAATCAGAAGAAAAAGATGCTGTGATGCGTGAGTTTAGTGAAGGAAAACTTAATGTATTAGTTTCTACAACCGTTGTCGAAGTTGGTGTGAATGTTCCAAACGCAACATTTATGGTCATTTACGATGCTGAACGATTTGGTTTAGCGCAACTCCATCAGTTGCGAGGACGTGTAGGGCGTGGAGAACATCAATCTTATTGTATTTTACTGGCTGATCCAAAAAGCGAAGAGGGTAAAGAACGTATGATTTCCATGGTTGAAGTGACAGATGGTTTTAGATTAGCTGAGAAAGATTTAGAGTTACGTGGACCAGGGGATTTCTTCGGACGTAAACAAAGTGGTTTACCAGAATTCAAAGTAGCAGACTTAGTACATGACTATCGTGCGCTTGAAACGGCAAGACAAGATGCAACAAACTTTGTAGCTTCTGAAGCTTTTTGGCAAGAAGAAGCTTATGCACCATTACGTCGTGTGATTGAATCATCTGGTATTTTAGAAGGCGAACGAATTGATTAAGCGAGAGAATGTTAGGTGTTTAAAAAACAACACTTGCATTCTCTTTTTTATATTTATATACTGATATTAGTACCAAGTGCTAAAATAAGGGGCGGAAAAAACAATGAAGTATTCAAAAAAAGAGCGACAAAAATTGTTGAAGCAAACCATTGAAGATAATCCATTCGTTACGGATGATCAATTGGCGAGTAAATTTAACGTCAGTGTCCAGACAATTCGTTTGGACCGTATGGAATTATCCATCCCAGAGCTACGCGAACGGATTAAAGATGTAGCAGCACATAATTTTGAAAATGAAGTCAAGACACTGCCGATTGATGAAGTCATTGGTGAGATTATTGATATTGATTTAGATGACCGAGCGATTTCGATTTTTGATGTAAAGGAAGAACATGTTTTTCAACGAAATGGTATTGCGAGGGGACACCATCTTTTTGCGCAAGCCAACTCACTAGCAGTTGCTGTCATTGACGATGATTTAGCCTTAACGGTAAAATCAGACTTAACGTACACAAAACCTGTACACGCTGGAAACCGTGTTGTAGCAAAAGCAGTTGTTACAAAGCAGGATGCGGATACGAACCGCACGTATGTAACTGTGACATCAACAGTTGAAGGAAAAACGGTATTTATCGGGAATTTTGAAATGTTCCGTACGAAAGGTAAGGGTGGAAACGAATGAAAATAGCAATTGATGCAATGGGTGGCGACCATGCACCAAAGGAAATCGTTGAAGGTGTATTTCAGGCAGTAGAAGATTTTAAAGATGTAGAGTTCTTACTATATGGTGACGAAGTGAAAATGGCACCTTATTTAAAACAACACGAACGTGTACAAGTCATTCATTGTTCAGAAGTAATTGAAGGAACAGATGAACCAGTACGTGCAGTTCGTCGTAAAAAAGATGCATCGATGGTGCGTATGGCACAAGCTGTAGCAGATGGCGAAGCAGATGCGTGTGTATCAGCAGGTAATACAGGTGCATTAATGGCAGCAGGGCTATTCATTGTTCATCGTATTGATGGTATTGACCGTCCAGCGCTAGCAACGACATTACCAACTTTAGATGGTGCAGGTTTTGACATGCTCGACTTAGGTGCAAATGCCGATGCTAAACCAGAAAACATTTTACAATATGCCATTATGGGTAGTATTTATGCAAAACAAGTACGCGGTATTGAAAAACCAACAGTTGGTCTATTAAATATCGGTACAGAAGATAAAAAAGGGAACGACTTAACAAAACAAGCGTTCAAATTGTTGAAAGAACAAAATGACATCAACTTTATCGGCAATGTGGAAGCACGTGAATTATTAAACCACGCAGCAGATGTCGTTGTAACAGATGGCTTCACGGGCAACATGGTATTAAAAACAATCGAAGGTGTTGCAGGGAATATTTTTGCGATGTTAAAAGAAGAGTTTTTATCATCGACAAAAACAAAAGTAGCAGCTATGATGATGAAAAATAATTTAAAGAATTTAAAAACAAAGATGGACTACTCAGAATATGGTGGCGCACCATTATTCGGTTTAAAAGCACCTGTTATTAAGGCGCATGGTTCATCGAAAGCACAGGCCATCTACAGCGCGATTCGTCAAACGCATATTATGGTCGAACACCGCGTATGCCAAACAATTGACCAAACGATTTCAAAGGAGAATGCATAATGACAAAAGTAGCGTTTATTTTCCCAGGACAAGGTTCACAAACAGTTGGAATGGGTGCAGAATTAATCGAAGCGAATGCATCAAGTAAAGCGTTTTACACAGAAGCAGATCAATTATTAGGTTTTGACTTATCAAAATTAATGTTAGAAGGACCACAAGAAGAATTAACATTAACATATCATGCGCAACCAGCTTTATTAACAACAGGTGTAATGGTTGCACAGCAATTAATGGATCATGGTATCCATCCAAACTTCACAGCGGGACACAGTTTAGGTGAATATGCTGCACTTGTTGCTTCAGGTGTTATGCGTTTTGAAGATGCGGTTGTAGCCGTACATAAACGTGGTCTTTTTATGAATGATGCAGTTCCAGCAGGACAAGGTTCAATGGCAGCTGTACTTGGTTTAGATGCAGAAGCATTACAAGCTGTAACAGATGCTGCTTCAGAAGAAGTGGGAGAAGTTGTACAATTAGCAAACTTGAACTGCCCAGGACAAATTGTTATTTCGGGTACAGCGAAAGCAGTAGAAGTAGCAAGTGAAAAAGCAAAAGAAGCAGGCGCGCGTCGCGTATTACCATTGGTTGTGAGTGGACCGTTCCATTCAGAATTAATGCGTCCAGCTGCTTCGAAATTACAAGAGATGTTAGCAGACATTCAGATGAATGATGCGAAAGCACCTGTAATTGCAAATGTCACAGCAAAAGCAGTAACGGATGCTACAGAAATTCGTTCACTATTAGTCGAACAACTATACTCACCTGTTCGTTGGGAAGAAACAGTACGTCAACTAGTAGCAGAAGGCGTAGATACATTCATTGAATGTGGTCCAGGTAAAGTATTAAGTGGATTAGTGAAAAAAGTAGATCGTAAATTAACAACATACTGTGTATTTGATGAAGCATCATTACAACAAGTTGTAGAAGCAGCGAAGGAGTGGAATACAAGTGAAGTTTAATGGACAAGCAGCAATCGTAACAGGGGCATCGCGTGGAATCGGACGCGAGATCGCACTTAAATTAGCAGAAGAAGGCGCTAAAGTAGTTGTAAACTATAGCGGTTCAAAAGAAAAAGCAGAAGCAGTAGCAGCAGAGATTATTGCAAAAGGTGGCGAAGCAATTGTACACCAAGCAAATGTTGCCAATGCGGATGAAGTAAAAGGTTTAGTTGATGCGACAATGGCTGCTTTTGGCTCTGTAGATATTTTAGTGAATAATGCGGGTATTACACGCGATAACCTGATTATGCGTATGAAAGAAGAAGATTGGGATGCAGTAATTGATACGAACTTAAAATCAGTATTCTTATGTACAAAAGCAGTAAGTCGTCAAATGATGAAACAACGCTCAGGTAGTATTGTAAACGTTGCATCTATCGTAGGTGTGGCTGGTAATGCAGGTCAAGCAAACTATGTAGCATCTAAAGCAGGCGTGATTGGTTTAACTAAAACGACTGCAAAAGAATTTGCAGCACGTCATATTCGTGTAAATGCAGTAGCACCAGGATTCATCGAGACAGAAATGACAGATGTACTACCAGAAGATGTAAAAGAAACAATGTTAACACAAATTCCACTTGCAAAATTAGGGCAAGCAAAAGAAATTGCAAATGTTGTTGCCTTCCTTGCATCAGATGAAGCAAGCTATATGACAGGTCAAACTTTACATGTCGATGGTGGTATGGTAATGTAACTTTTGCATTAAATGCACGAAAAAATATATTCAAAATCAATAGAGTAAGGTATACTACAAAAAGTGGTCATACCAGTTGTGACGAATATGCAAATTTATTGAGGGGAGGTGAGTATTTTGGCTACAGTACTTGAACGCGTAACAAAAGTTGTCGTTGACCGTCTTGGTGTTGACGAAAGCGAAGTAACATTAGAAGCTTCTTTCAAAGAGGACCTAGGTGCAGACTCACTAGATGTTGTTGAACTAGTAATGGAACTTGAAGAAGAATTCGATATGCAAATCGACGATGAGGATGCTGAAAAAATTTCTACAGTTGGATCAGCAGTAAGCTTCATCGAAAGCAAAATTGGCTAATTCGATTTTACATACTTCAGAAGTATGTATACTTATCATAAAGTCCCCGTTTCTTGAAATGGGGGCTTTTTTATGCAGATTGCTAAATAATTTTGCACTATTGAGCATAAACGAGTAAAATTGACTATGTACGTAAAGCTAAAAAATAAGAGGTTGATAAAATGAGAATAGAAGAATTATCTCAGAAAAACAGTGCGATTTCTGAGCATGCGAAAAAGAAGTTTGAAGAATTACAAAAGAATTTAAAAATCAGCTTCCACAATAAAAACCTACTATATAATGCTTTCACACATTCTTCTTACGTAAATGAACATCGACGTAAAGGATTTGAAGATAATGAAAGATTAGAGTTTTTAGGAGATGCTGTATTAGAGCTAACTGTTTCTAAGTTTTTATTCCTAATGTTTCCTAAGATGACAGAGGGTGAACTAACGAAATTGCGTGCTGCGATTGTCTGTGAGCCATCATTAGTAACTTTTGCAAATGAGTTATCCTTTGGTCATTATGTCCTTTTAGGAAAAGGTGAGGAACTGACAGGTGGTCGTGAACGTCCGGCATTATTAGCCGATTGTTTTGAGGCATTCATTGGTGCACTTTATTTAGACCAAGGTTTAGAAACAGTTGTTGCATTTTTGGAAAAAGTTGTTTTCCCAAAAGTTGAGCTCGGCACATTTTCTCATGTTGTAGATTTTAAAAGTCAGCTACAAGAAATGATTCAACAAGCGAATTCTGGTGTGTTGACTTATGAGATTATTAAAGAGCAAGGACCAGCCCATAATCGTACGTTCATTTCACGCGTTACATTAAACGGTGAAACGCTTGGAGAGGGTAATGGTAAATCGAAGAAGGAAGCTGAACAAAAAGCCGCACAAACAGCGATGCGCGCGCTAAAAGAGCAGTTCCCAAAAGGGTAGGTGAATTACGGTGTATCTTAAACGATTAGAAGTGATTGGATTTAAGTCATTTGCTGAACGAATTGGGATTGATTTTGTACCAGGTGTGACGGCGGTAGTTGGTCCGAATGGTAGTGGGAAAAGTAATGTAACCGATGCAATTCGTTGGGTATTAGGTGAACAATCAGCTAAATCACTTCGTGGTGCCAAGATGGAAGACATCATCTTCGCAGGAAGTGAATCGCGAAAAGCACTGAATTTTGCAGAAGTTACATTAATCCTTGATAACGAAGACGAGCGTTTACCAATTTCGTATAACGAAGTTAGTGTAACGCGTCGTGTTTATCGTTCAGGCGAAAGTGAATATTTATTAAATAAACAAACTTGCCGTCTAAAAGATATTACAGATTTATTTTTAGATTCTGGTTTAGGTAAAGAAGCGTTCTCGATTATTTCACAAGGTCGCGTTGATGAAATTTTAAATAGTAAGCCTGATGATCGTCGCGCTATTTTTGAAGAGGCTGCAGGTGTTTTAAAGTATAAAAAACGCCGCAAAAAAGCAGAACATAAATTGTTTGAAACAGATGATAACTTGAATCGCGTACTCGATATTCTACATGAATTAGATGAACGAATTGAACCACTTCAATTACAAGCTTCAACTGCTAAAGACTATTTAGAGATGAAGGACACACTACGCCAATTTGATATTGGTGTATTAATTCATGATATTGAACAAATCGACCACACCGTTGAGAAGTTATTACAAGATCAACATCAGTGGAATACGTCGCAACAAGAAAAACTTGTCGAAATTCAAAAGTTGGAGCAGCATATTGCGTCAATGAAAGACGAGTTACTTCAAGTTGGTCAAAAACTAGATGCAGATCAAAAAACAGTTGTAGAAGTGAGTGAAAACTACGCACGACTACAGGGCGAACAAAATCTATTTGCAGAAAAGCAAAAAAATGCTTCTGCGCAATTAAGTAAGCTAAAAGAATCTTTAAAACAAGCACAGTCTAAAAGAGATCAGTGGCAGAAGTCGCTTATTGAAAAAGAGCATGCTTTAAAAGAAGCGCAAAATCATGTCCACAAGTTACGAAAACATGTGAAACAATTAGAAACGGATTTAAATCGCTCAACAGATGAATTAGATGCAGAAATTGAAGATCAAAAAAGTACATATATCGAACGTTTAAATGAACAAGCGGCAACGAATAATGAACTGAAAAGTATCGAACAACAAATTCAACAGCAGCGTCAGTCCGATGAAAAAATCACATCAAAATCAAGTGAATTAACAACTGAGTTGCAACAAGCACAAGCAACGTTAGCAGAAGTAGAGCCGAAGTTAGATGCAATTCGATTAGAAATTGCAGAGCATTTAAAAGACTATGAAGCGACACAAGCCGAATTACAAAAAGCGAATACTCAATTAGCTGAAAAGCAAAAAATGCTTTATGAAGGTTATAATCACGTACAACAATTACGTTCAAGACGTGATACATTAGCTGAACTAGAGGCTGATTTTGCAGGGTTTTATCAAGGGGTTAAAGCTGTATTAAAGGCGCGTGAACAAAACCAATTACAAGGTGTACAGGGGGCAGTTGCAGAGTTAATTCATGCAAAAGGAGCTTATACACAAGCGATTGAAACAGCGCTTGGGGCAGCGATGCAGCATATTGTAACGGCAACAGATGAAGATGCAAAAAGAGCCATTCGTTATTTAAAACAAGTGCGTGCAGGACGTGCGACATTCTTACCGATGAATATTATGAAATCGCGTAAGTTATCACAAGCAGCGTTACAACCAATCCTTGATCACCCTTCATTTATTCAAACGGCTGATGAACTTGTTCAAGTTGATGAACGTTATCGTAGTATTGCAGAAAACTTATTAGGGCATATTCTAGTTGTAAAAGACTTAGATGGTGCAACGCAAATTGCGAAGTTTTTACAATATCGCTATCGTGTTGTCACATTAGATGGTGATGTTGTGAATGCGGGTGGTTCGATGTCTGGTGGCGGTGCGAATAAGCAACAAAATACCGTATTCAGTCGTAAAGCAGAACTGGAAACATTACAAGCAAATTTAGTCGAGATGGAAGAAACAATTCAGCAAGCTGAAAAGGTTGTGGCTGAATGGCAACAAAAAGCACAATCTGCTGCAACACTACTTGACGTACAACGTGATCATGGTGAGCAATTACGTGTTCAAGAGAATGAATTAGAAGCTACGTATCAGGCGACTGTGACGCAAGAGAAGATGTTACAACAAAGCCTATCTATTTATGGTTCTGAACAACAAGATACAACGTCACGCCATGCGATGCTTGTAACAAAGCAAGAAGCTTTAGTACAACAACTCGATCAAACAGCGAAAGAAATTCAACACTTAGAACAAGAAATTGAGCGTTTGAACGAATTGAAAGTTCAAATGAAGACAGCGCGTGATACATTATTAAATGAATTAGCGAATCAGCGTGAAGACCATGCACAAGCAATGGGTAAATTCGAAAGTATTCAAACTTCTACAGAAGAAACAAGAAGTTACTTTAATGAAGCAGCCGAAGAAGTATCTAAAATTCGACGTGAAATCGAATTTGTTACAAAAGGTGATGCAACTAATGGGCTTTCTGAAGAACAGTTCGAACAAGAGATTGCAAAACAATTAAAACGTAAGCAACAACTCGAAACAGCGATTGAACAATCCGTTGAAAAACGTGCTAACTTACAGCAACGCGTTGATGAAGAAACGACTACATTAAAAGAGATGCAGCGAATTCACCAACAATTTGTCAATGAACAAAACCAAGTGAAAATTCAACTTGGAAAACTAGAAGTAAAGCGCGCAAACGCTGTTGAACAATTACAACAAAACTATGATTTAACGTTTGAAGAAGCGCAACTAGAACCTGCATTAGAAGTGGATTTAGAAGTAGCGAAACGTAAAGTAAATATGCTATCTCAATCTATTAAGGAGCTAGGAGATGTCAATATTTCTGCGATTGAAGAATACGAGGCTGTTGCAGAGCGTCATGAATTTTTAACATCACAGCGTAATGATTTACTCGAAGCGAAAGACACATTGTATGAAGCAATTCGTGAGATGGATGAAGAGATGACGACGCGCTTTGGAACAACATTTAAACAAATTCGCATACACTTCCAGGAAGTGTTCAAAGAATTATTTGGCGGAGGTAAAGCAGATTTAATTTTGCTAGAACCCGATCAATTATTAACATCAGGTATTGAGATTGTTGCACAACCACCAGGGAAAAAACTGCAAAATCTAGGTTTACTTTCAGGTGGCGAACGTGCATTAACAGCAATCGCTCTATTATTTGCCATCTTGCGCACACGCCCCGTTCCATTCTGTATTTTAGATGAAGTAGAGGCAGCGTTAGATGAAGCGAATGTATCGCGCTATAGTCAATATTTGAAAAAATTCAGTGAAGATACACAATTCATTGTGATTACACATAAAAAGGTAACAATGGAAGGCGCGGATGTCTTATATGGTATTACGATGCAAGAACAAGGTGTATCTAAGTTAGTATCCGTTAAGTTAGAACAAGAAACAGTGTCCTAAAGGAGCGAATAAAACATGAGCTTTTTAAAGCGTATGAAAGAAAAATTGATGGGTGGACCATCAAAAGAAGAAGTGAAAGAACCAGAACAACAGGTAGAAGAAGTTGTTGAAACAGAAGAACCAGCTCAAGCGGAATTACCTGCTGTAGAAGAAGGAAAAGAGCAGGAAGTCGTTGAAGAAACAACAAAACCTGTTGAAGAAGAAACGGTTGAAACTGTACAAGAAGAAAAACAAGAAGTTGCCATTGTTGAAGAAGTAAAAGACGAACCAGAGGCAGAAAAAGAATCAAAAGGTTGGTTCCGTTCAGCTTTCTCAATTACTGAAAAGTTCAAATCAGGATTAACGAAAACACGCGACTCATTTACATCAAAAGTAAATGACTTAGTTGCACGTTATCGTACGGTAGACGAAGATTTCTTTGAAGAATTAGAAGAAGTACTTTTACAAGCCGATGTTGGTTTTGAAACGGTTATGGAATTAACAGAAATTCTACGCTATGAAGTACAGAAGAAAAATATCAAATCAACAGATGGAATCCAAGCATTAATCTCTGAAAAGTTAGTAGAGATTTATGAAAAAGCTGGAGACGACCATATTGAATTGAATTTACAACCAAAAGGCGAATTAACGGTGATTCTATTCGTAGGTGTAAATGGTGTTGGTAAAACAACAACAATCGGTAAATTAGCACACCGTTTAAAATCAGAAGGACGTTCAGTTATGTTAGCTGCTGGTGATACATTCCGTGCAGGTGCAATTGACCAATTACAAGTATGGGGCGATCGTGTCGGTGTTGAAGTGATTAAGCAATCGGAAGGTTCAGATCCAGCGGCTGTTATGTACGATGCTGTACATGCAGCGAAGAACCGCGGTGTGGACGTATTAATTTGCGATACAGCAGGTCGTTTACAAAATAAAGTAAACTTAATGAAGGAACTTGAAAAAGTACATCGCGTCATCTCACGTGAAGTACCAAATGCACCGCATGAAGTGTTGTTAGCACTTGATGCAACAACAGGACAAAATGCATTAATTCAAGCGCAAACATTTAAAGAAGCAACGAATGTTACAGGAATTGTCTTAACAAAATTAGATGGTACAGCTAAAGGTGGTATCGTAATTGCCATTCGTAATAAACTGCATATTCCAGTAAAATTCGTAGGGCTTGGTGAGAAGATGGACGATTTACAACCATTTGACCCAGAGCGCTATGTATATGGCTTATTTGCAGATGCGTTAGATGAGCAACTAAAAGAAGAAGAATAGGCTTCTCTTTGAATCCTAAGGTCTTGAGAATCTACGGATTTTCAAGACCTCTTTTTATGCCTTTTGCATGTGAGCGAAGGAATTTTCCTTTTCGATTGTCTAGGAAAATCCCCGACATGCTAGAGTCACAACCATCTCTTGATTGAAGACAAAAAGCGTCTTCAAGTCGAGCTGTTGAGTGCCTTCTGCATGTGAACGAGCCGATTTTACATTCTGATAAGACAAGTAGTTTTACTTGACAGAAATAGGGTTTTTCATTAATATACAAAGGAATATGTCTACGAATGTATAAAAAATACTACACATGATAGAATAGATGTGTTAAGGAGAAGTTAACGATGCTTTTAGATAAAACAACACGTATGAATTTCCTTTTTGATTTTTACCAAGCATTATTAACGGATAAACAGAGAAGTTATATGCAACTTTACTATTTAGATGATCTTTCTTTAGGCGAAATTGCTGAATCGTATGAGGTGTCACGTCAAGCGGTTTATGATAACATTCGTCGAACGGAAGCGATGCTTGAGGAATATGAAGAGAAATTACAGCTTTTCCATAAATTCAAAAAAAGACAAAAGATTACAGACAAATTATCAGCTTGCTTACAAGATGACACAACAGAAAAGGCAGATTTATTGCCACTTGTTGAGCAATTGAAGCAAGACTAGGGGGCGACAATTATGGCTTTTGAGGGTTTAGCAGAGCGACTCCAAAGTACGATTCAAAAGATTAAAGGGAAGGGTAAAATTAACGAACAAGACGTTAAAGAAATGATGCGCGAAGTTCGTTTCGCTTTAATCGAAGCCGATGTTAACTTAAAAGTAGTAAAACAATTTGTTAAAACTGTAAGTGAACGTGCAATTGGTCAAGACGTCATGAAAAGTTTAACACCAGGTCAACAAGTTATTAAAATTGTACAAGATGAGTTGACGAATTTAATGGGTGGCGAACAAAGTCTTGTTAAATTTGCGACGAAACCACCAACTGTTATTATGATGGTCGGTTTACAAGGTGCCGGTAAAACGACAACTACAGGTAAATTAGCAAATCTATTACGTAAAAAATACAATAAAAAACCGTTGCTTGTAGCAGCCGATGTTTATCGTCCAGCAGCTGTAAAGCAATTAGAAACACTAGGTAAGCAATTAGGTATTCCTGTATTCCAAAAAGGTACAGAAGTATCGCCAGTTGATATTGCTAAAGAAGCATTAGAACATGCCAAAGAAGAACATCTCGATGTTGTGATTATCGATACAGCTGGTCGCTTGCACATTGATGAAAATCTCATGCAAGAATTAAAAGATATTCGCGCTTTAAAAGAGCCAGATGAAATCTTCTTAGTTGTGGATGCAATGACAGGTCAAGATGCTGTCAACGTTGCGAACAGCTTTAATGAAGCAGTTGGCATCACAGGTGTTGTTTTAACAAAATTAGACGGTGATACACGTGGTGGTGCGGCGCTATCTATTCGTACAGTAACTGAAAAACCGATTAAATTTGTCGGTATGGGTGAAAAAATGGATGCGCTTGAAACATTCCACCCAGAGCGTATGGCATCACGTATTTTAGGTATGGGTGATGTTTTATCATTAATCGAAAAAGCACAGGCACAAGTAGATGAAGATAAAGCAAAAGAATTAGAAGAAAAGTTTAAAACACAAACTTTTACATTTGATGATTTCCTAGAGCAAATGGCTCAAGTGAAAAAAATGGGACCATTAGAAGATATCTTGAAAATGATTCCAGGTGTGAATAAAATGAAGGGCTTAGATAATATTAATTTTGATGATAAACAAATTGATCATATCGAAGCCATCATTCAATCGATGACGATTGCAGAGAAAACCAACCCTGAAATTATTAACGCAAGTCGCAAAAAGCGTATTGCAAAAGGTTCAGGTTGTACGGTTCAAGAAGTAAATCGTCTCATTAAGCAATTTGATGAAATGAAAAAAATGATGAAGCAAATGACAGGTATGTCGACTAAGAATAAGAAAAAGTTCAAATTACCGGGAATGGATTCATTATTTAAATAAAATAATGTGTGTTAAGAAAAAATACTTTACAAGCTATTGTAATTTCATTTGATTTAAGGTAAAATAATGTGTGTTAAGAATAAACACTTTACAAACAATCGAAAGCTTGATATTATACTATCTTGTGTGAAACTTATTCGGAGGTGCAAAATAAACATGGCAGTTAAAATTCGTTTAAAACGTATGGGTGCTAACAAAGCTCCTTTCTACCGTATCGTAGTTGCTGATTCACGTTCACCACGTGACGGTCGTTCAATCGAAACAATCGGTACTTTCAATCCATTAACTTCTCCTGAGGAAGTTAAAATCGACGAAGCTAAAGCTTTAGCTTGGTTAGGTAACGGTGCGAAACCATCAGATACAGTACGTAACTTGTTCTCAAAACAAGGAATCATGGAAAAATTCCATAACTCAAAAAAAGGTAACTAATATTACTTTTTAAATAATCGGGGGTGACATTTGTGGAACAACTGATCGAAACAATCGTAAAACCTTTAGTCGATTTTCCGGATGATGTGAACATTACTGTTCAAGAGAGTTCGAATCGAATTGTTTATAAGCTTTCTGTAAATCCTCGTGATGTCGGAAAGGTCATTGGCAAACAAGGTAGCGTTGCAAAAGCAATTCGTGCAATTGTTTACTCAGCCGCAAGCAGTCACCGCATGAAGAAGACATACGTCGATATTCAAGATTAGCAGAAAAGGAGGGAGCTTATGTTCCTTCCTTTTTTGTTTAAAAAAATTAAAAGAGGTGTATCCAATGGAATGGTTTAACGTAGGAAAAATCGTCAATACACATGGTATTCGTGGTGAGGTACGTGTCATTTCGCAAACAGACTTCCCAGAAGAACGTTACGAAGTAGGCGCAGAATTAGGTATTTTTATTCCAGGTGAAAAAAAACCAACAATCGTAAAAGTGGCTTCTGCACGTGCGCATAAAAACTTTATCTTACTAACATTTGAAGGATATCCATTCATCCAAGATGTAGAAAAATTCAAAGGTTCGGAATTAAAAATTCACGAAAAATATTTAGATGATCTTGGTGATGATGAGTTCTACTATCACGAAATCGTAGGTTGTACGGTATTCGATGAAGAAGATAATGAGATTGGTGAGATTACAGAGATTCTTCAAACAGGTGCAAATGACGTTTGGACAGTTAAAGGTGTAAATGGCAAAATGCATTATATCCCTGTCATTTTAGACGTTGTGAAAGAAGTCGATGTTGATGAAAAACGCATCACAATTGAACTGATGGATGGCTTATTATCATGATGAATATCCATGTATTATCGTTATTCCCTGATATGTTTGAAGGTGTTTTCGGTTCGTCTATTTTAAAGAAAGCACAAGAAAAAGGCGCTGTACAAATGAATGTGACAGATTTTCGTTCTTTTTCACAAAATAAGCATAATCAAGTAGATGATTATCCTTATGGTGGTGGTGCAGGAATGGTGCTGAAGCCAGAACCTCTTTTCCATGCAGTAGAAGATTTAGTCGCACAAGGTAAAAAGCCGCGCATTATTTTAATGTGTCCGCAAGGTGAGCGCTACGATCAAAAGAAAGCAGAAGAATTGGCTAAGGAAGAAGATTTAATCTTCTTATGTGGTCACTATGAAGGCTATGATGAGCGTATTCGAGAGTACCTTGTAACCGATGAAATCTCGATTGGTGATTTTGTATTAACAGGTGGCGAACTAGCCGCTATGACGGTCATTGATAGTGTCGTACGCCTTCTTCCAGGGGTTTTAGGACAAGAAGCTTCTCACGTCAATGATTCGTTCTCAACAGGATTACTTGAGCATCCACATTATACACGTCCTGCAGATTTTCGCGGCATGAAAGTTCCAGATGTATTAATGTCAGGAAACCATGCAAAAATTGAGCAATGGCGTATGGAGCAATCATTAAAGAGAACGTTTGAACGTCGCCCAGATTTGCTTGAACACATTGAATTAACAAAAGAGCAACAAGCTTATTTAAAACAATTAAAAAATAATTCAAAGCTGTAAAGTATATTAGCTTGCAACCGACTTTGAAGTATGATAGTATTTAAAATGCATTTCCTATGAGGAATGCCGTATTACGATGTTCCGCTGTAGCAACCAAGAGCGATCTATAAGAGCATCTGTCTAAGGAGAGAATAAAATGTCAAACATTATTACAGAAATTACTAAAGATCAATTACGTACAGACATCCCTGCATTCCGTGCTGGTGATACTGTAAGCATCGACGTTAAAATCGTTGAGGGTACTCGCGAACGTATCCAAAAATACGAAGGCGTTGTAATCAAACGTCGTGGTGGCGGTATTAGCGAAACTTTCACAGTGCGTAAAATTTCTTACGGTGTTGGTGTAGAACGTACATTCCCTGTACATACACCAAAAATCGCTAGCTTAACAGTTACTCGTCGCGGTAAAGTACGTCGTGCGAAACTATACTACCTACGTAACCTACGTGGTAAAGCAGCTCGTATCAAAGAAATTCGCTAATTTCTTAGCTGTTAAAGAGAGTACTATCCAATCGATTTCTTTTGGATAGTGCTTTTCTTTTTGCCTGTAAAAAGAAATCCTTGTACAATGAGTATAGAATGTAGAGGGAGGCGCGCTATGGAAACGAAACAAAAGAAAGAAAAGAATGAGCTATGGGAATGGACGAAAGCTTTAATTATCGCTTTTGCATTAGCAGCCTTCATTCGTTATGTGCTATTTACACCGATTGTCGTAGATGGGGAGTCGATGATGCCTACTTTACACAGTGGTGATCGAATGGTTGTGAATAAAGTTTCTTACAAGATTTCCGATATTCATCATAGCGATATTGTCGTTTTCCACGCTCCGGAGAAAAGAGATTATATTAAGCGTGTAATTGGTTTGCCGGGTGATACGATTGAATACAAGAATGATGTATTATATCGGAATGGTAAGGCGATTGACGAACCTTATTTACAACAATTTAAAAAAGCCATTCAAGATGGTGGCACATTAACAGAAGATTTTCAATTACAAGACTATGTACAAAAAGACAGAGTACCAGAAGGATATGTATTTGTAATGGGTGATAATCGACGTAATAGTAAAGATAGTCGACATATCGGACTCATTCCAGAGAACAAAATTATCGGTAAAGCGAGTATCGTTTTCTGGCCACTCGATCAATTTGGCTTAGTGAAATAGATGTAGGAGTGAGAGAATGACCATTCAATGGTTGAATGACCTGAATAATAACTCCTTAAAAACACGAAGCTGAAAATCGATAAAAACTGAATTATGATTAGCGAAAAGTCCTTATAAATTAAGGGCTTTTTCTTCTTTCACTCTCGAAGTAAATATGTGGTGAAGTTTAATGGGATTTTAATTTTTTATAATGTGTTGATCAATAATAAGCAATAAGCTTCTGATTGTGCCCAAAGATTTGCCCAATCAAAATTTAATGAATTATTGAATAGTACCCATATATAATATTTCTTAAATAGTTATATACCTATATGTTTGTTATAATAGTACTATCTAAATTAGATTAAAAAGAGGTTAACTATAAAATGATAGAATATAAAAAGGGGTTCGGAAAAAATATTTTTGAAGTAGCCCTAAAATTCGATTTTACTAGAGAAAGAAGTGTTTTTTATGTCTGAAAATGTTTTTAATGATCGTCCTCATAAAAATGAGAAAGATGATTCTATTGCTTACGTTAAAATCCTAATTGATAAAGCACGAGAGGAAGCTCGTAAAGATGATATTCCAAAGCTCGAAAAACTGATTCAAATGCTCAATACTAAAAAGTATGGGTTAGTATGGGAAGAACATACAGAAAAAGTTGAAGAAGAAATGAAAACTAAAATTCCTGTTTTTATAGAAGATGCAAGTAAAAAAATTAATGATAAGCCCGATTCAGAAGATTTTAACTTTCTTTTGGAGGGAGATAACCTGCATAGTCTGCATCTTTTGGAGAAAACCCATGCTGGCAAGATTGATGTGATTTATATTGACCCTCCTTATAATACGGGCTCAAGTGATTGGCGATATAACAATGATTATGTCGATAAAACAGATGAATTTAAGCATTCAAAGTGGATATCATTTATGACTTCACGGCTTAAAATAGCGAAAAAATTGTTAAAAGAATCTGGATTTATTACGGTTGCAATTGACGAAAAAGAAATCCATAATCTTAGACATATTCTTGATGATATCTTTGGAGAAAATAATAAAGTAGGTATGGTTACTGTTCTTCATAATCCAAAAGGCAGAAATCAAGCAAGGTATTTTTCTGAGAACTCGGAGTTTTTCTTAGTATATGCTGCAAACGCTTATGAAGCTGATTTTCAAAAAGTTGCTATAAGTGACGAAATTAAAGAAACATTCACTGAACGTGATGAAAAAGGTGCATTTAGATGGGAAAATTATTTGCGAGCTCGTACATCATGGTCACGTCAGAATCGTCCAAATAATTTTTATCCAATTTATGTACTTGATGATGGAACGCTGAGTTTGGAAAAATTTGAAGGAGCTACTGAAGTATTTCCATCAACTGCGTCAGGAGATTTTTCTTGGAAGAATATTGCATCAACTTTTTCGAAATTAAATGTACCTAATTATTTTAGAGCAGTTACTACTGAAAATGGCGATATTATAATCCAACATAAATATTATGAGCAACAAGTGTTTAAAAATGTTTGGATTGATAAAAAATATCAGAGTGAATTTAACGGAACTAATATGTTAAAGAAACTTTTTGATGGAAAAGCCCCATTTAATTTTTCTAAGTCAGTGTATCTAGTCCAAGACCAGATAAAAATGTTGGGGGATAAAAATGCTTTAATTCTGGACTTCTTCGCTGGTTCTGGCACAACTGGTCAAGCAGTCATCGAACTCAACGCCGAAGATGGCGGTAGTCGCAAATTTATCCTTGCTACAAACAATGAAAATAATATTGCTGAAGAAGTAACCTACGAGCGTATGAAACGTGTTTCTACTGGTACTGAAAAATATGAAGCACATCCTCTAAATCTCAAATACTTTAAAACAGACTTTGTCGTAAAAGAAGAATTTCCTGATATTTCTCTTGAATATGAATTGTTGAAGTATGTAACACCACTTGTAGAACTGGAATTTGGCATTGATATTACTAATCCTAAAGTTCAAATTGTTTTAAACGAAGAACAGCTTGAATTATTGATTAATAATAAACAACTTATTAGTGATTCAACACTTTTCATACATCCCGATGTTTTCCGGGATGCAGAGCAAAATCAAATTTTACAAGATCTGCAAATTAAAGTACAAGAAATCCCGAATTATTTCTTTGGAACGGAGTTGTGGACGAAATGATACAATTAAAAAATTTCCAACAAGATGTGGTCGATAAACTTTTGGCTTTTATAGCACCTGAATATGGCGTTAATAACTTGACGATTAAGGCGCCAACTGGAGCAGGTAAAACTATCATGCTTTTATCTTGGATTGATGAATATATTCGCTCAACTGGAGATAATATTGCTTTTGTTTGGTTTACGCCAGGTGCAGGAGAACTTGAAGAACAATCACAAGATAAAGCAAACAGCTTTTCAAGTATCAAGGCGCAATCTGTAGATGATGCGCTACTGAATGGCTTTGAACGAGGTTCAGCGACTTTTATCAACTATGAACGTGTAGTCGGTAAAAAATCAAAAGCAATGCTTACAGATAGTGAACGTGATAATTTGGTTGATAAAATCGAAAAAGCCTTTCAAAATGACCGTCATTTTATCGTGATTATCGATGAAGCACATCGCAATGATACAGACAAAGCACGTGATATTATTTCACGATTTAAGGCGTCTAAAACGGTTCGTGTGTCCGCAACGATTGAAGACCCTAATACACCTGACATAGTTGAGTTCTATGAAGTGCTAGAAGAATCAGTCATTGCATCTGGTTTGATTACAAAAGCGGTAGTTGTCAATGAAGCAATCGATACAAGTCTTGATGGAACAGATGAGTTTGCGATTCTATTTGATGCAGCCGAAAAGAAACGCCAACAAATTGTTGCTAACTATATTGAGAATGGAATAACTGATATCAATCCACTCGTACTGGTTCAACTTCCAGATGAATCAACACCCGACTTATCTTTACGTATTGAAAAGCATCTTCGAGAAAAGATGCATAAAACGTATGAAGATGGCAAGCTTGGCATTTGGCTTTCTGAACAAAAAAGAAACGTTATTGATGTAACTAAACTTGATAATAAAGTAGAGTATCTGATTATCAAACAAGCAATTGCGACAGGTTGGGATGCACCACGTGCTAAAATTTTAATCAAAATCCGTGAAAACATGGGAGAACAGTTTACAGTTCAAACACTTGGAAGAATCCGCCGTATGCCACAACCTTGGATAGGTCACTATAATGTTGATGTGCTTGATAATGCCTACCTCTATACTTTTGATACAGATTTCTTAAACGGGGTATTTGCACAAGGAGCAGCAGTTGCACCAACTCCATTATTAAATCTGAAAGATAAAGGTAAAAATTTAAAGCTGATTTCTGAACGAGTGATTAATTATGATGAAGTTCTGAATGAAAAAATGATTCTTAATAATATATATGTAGGATTGAAAAAACGTTTTAATTTTACAGATGACTTAGAGGCTAACAAACATATTCTAGAAGCTAATGGTTATATCTTAGGGAACAAAATATTAACAACGTTCAAGCAGGGGCGCTTTGACACGCTGAAAAATGTAGAAAATCTTATTGATCGAGAACGCTGGGTAGAAGCTGATTATCAAGATAATCGAATAGACTTACTCCATGCTTTCCACGAACTTGATCGTGTAATTCATTTACCAGTATCTAAAGTTGAAGCAATGCTTAAGCGTTTCTTCTTATGGCGAGGTTATTCTCTTGTAACTTCCATTTTAAAATTAGATGCGAATGAATGGACGGCATTCATTTTGAATAATTGGCGTGCTTTACGTGAAGAATTCAGAAAAATAGATGTAGCACAAGCGATTCAAGGAAGTCTTGATTTAGATAATATCCAAAAGAATGATTTTACGATTCCCTTGACAGAACGATATACGTATAATCCAAAATTGCCAGATACAAAAATGGTTCAAACTAATGTTTATCAAGGGTACACGACAGCATCTATTGCAGTTCGACCAAGTATTGTTGAACGTTTGATGGAACGCTGGCTTGAAGAACATTCGGATATTGTTGATTTTGTGTATAAAAACGGAGATAAGGGTCCTCAATATTTTTCACTTGTTTATAGTACTAACGGTGGAGTTTCACACTTTTATCCTGATTTTATTATCCAAATGAAGAATGGTGATGTTTATATCATTGAAACCAAGGGCGGTGAAGATGTCAAAGGTCGTGATAAAAACATCGATTCTTATGCACCAGCTAAATATGAAGCATTGAAGAAATACGCTGCAAATTACGATATCAAGTGGGCGTTTGTACGTGATATGAATGAGGAGCTATATTATCTCAATAATGGCGAATGGGTAGATGAGATGGTAGTTGATAAATGGCAACCTATTATTAAACTTTTCGGACCTACAGAAGAAAAGTAGAGTGTCATAAAGTATGAGATTAATATGATCAACCAAAGAAAGCAAAGTCTAATTTGACTTTGCTTTTTTTATGGTTTCTGTGAAAAAAGTTAAATCTGATTAAAAACTTGTCGCTTCTCATTTCTTATAATTATTTGTTGAATATCTTCTAAATTGTGAATGTATTGTAATGAGCAATCTATTAAATACTTTCTAACGTCATCAGTATCTTTTGATGACGTTTTTTCTATTTCTGGAAATATAAATTTAGCTTGTGCTTTCCAATCAGAGATTAATAAGTTTCTTACTCTTAAACCAAGTGAATTTTCATTAGGTTTATATCCATTTAACATTTTTCTCAATGAATTAAGAGCAAAATCGCTTAAATCTCTATTTAGATTTTTTAAATTACTTCGTTTCTCAATAAATTCATTGAAAATTTTTTCGAATTTTTGACCGCATTTAGAATATAAATATTCTATTGCCTCAAATCGAATTAAGGAATGTTCTTCATAAATACCATCTTCCTTAATTCCGTAAAAATATGCAGGTGTTTTATAAGATTTTTCTTTAATTCCGTGAAAGTATGTAGGTTTTTCATATGATTCTTGATTTGGTACGAGGGGCATTTCAATTTCTTGTGTAATGAACATTTCAAAAAACGTTTGATTCTTGGCATATGGAATGAAATCAACCAGAATTTCCTTAATCTCTTTTGAAAAATCATTTTCCATGTCTAAAAGATCAGTTATTAAGCAAATAAAAATTAATGGAATAAAATCTTTTTTTTCTTTCTTCGTTCCCCAAAGCATGTCACAAATGGATTCAAATTTTAGATTCCTTTGTAAAATCCCATAGTACCCATCGTCAGCGTTGTTTCTAGGTGTTGGAATTAAGGATGGATTTGGAGATGTTCTTCCTTTTGGAGCATTTTTATTATTGTTTAGTACTCGAGAAATCATCTGAGGGTCAAATTTAGTTTTGATTTTAACTATCTTATATATTGCTGGTTCATCTTCCCCTTGACCAGTTGGGTCAATATATGCTTTTTTAACTAATTTCTTTTTTTCTTTCCAACCTGCAATTTGCTCATTAGTTAGTTTTAGTAAATCTTTTTTATCTTTTAATCGTTTTGCAACTGTAGAATATATAAGTTCAGAGGCAGTATTAAATTCCAAAATGAATCTCCTTAGTGTATTATTTTAAATTTTTCTATTGAAATATACACTAATTATACACTGAAATTAGTGTGCTACAATCATTTTATCAAGCGCTTGATAGTTGTTATGAGGTTGCGGACTCCGTAATTAATTTAATATAGCTAGTCGCAAATAGCTGTAAGGAGGATTATTAAATATGTTATTAGGAAAAGCAAAAATTGCTGAAGCAGTTATTTCAAATGTTGAGGTACCAAGAATAGCAGTCATCCAATCTGTAAATAGATCTCCACGTTACTCAGAATCAGGTGAAGCTATTCAAGATTCTGTTGCAAAAATCTCTTGTCAATTCGTAGATGCTGAACTAGCTAAACTAATACAGAAATCAGGGGCTGATTCTTCTGAACTAAAGACCTATCCTTTAGAGTTGGTAGGGGAAGAACAAGACTTACTTAATATATCTATTAATGAGCTGCTTGGTTCAGAAGTAAAACTTGAAGATGCAAAAGTCATGTTGAAATGGGAACAAGGCAGAAATGGTGGCGGATGGCGAGGTTTAAAGCTAGTCTTAAATGTTTCAGAAACAACAAATGAAAGCGAGAAAAAATAATGGATAAAAAAGAATTAGCAACTTGGGCATATCTTAATGAAATCGAATACTGCCTCCAAGATGAAACATTAAATAGAACGCGTGCTTTGGAACTTATTGATATTGCTCGTGATATTTTGACAGGTAAGATAAAAGGCGATTTTGAGGACTGCGGAAAATGATAGAAAAATTTATCGAATGGTTTTCTCGCCTCCCCCCACTTGGAGGATTTCTGAGTAAATTGACCGTTGATGAAAATCAGGTACAGGTTGCTTATAAAAAACGTAAACTTTATATTTTGCTTACAAAGATATGGGCAATGATTACTTTCTTATTGTTGATTGTGTATAACTATAAAAATGTGATTCCCAGCTTTTCAAAGGGAAGAATAATTTTTGATAATCAATCATTAAACCTTATGTTACTCTTCGCACTCGTGATCATCATTGCAATTTCACTCTGGGAATTTCTCCATTCCAAATATTCACCTATTGAAAAATGGAAACTTGAAAAATTGCTAAGAGGATTTACAGAGGAAAGCGATTTACTACGCCAACATGATAATTCGTTTAATCAGACAAAATCTGTTAAATGGATTTATTCAGTTACTGATGGTTTACTCACCTTTAAGCTCATGACTGGTGGACACGTTAATGCAGAGATGGAGAAGGATATTACTCGTAGGCTACATGGATATTTTGTAAAGGAAACTAAAATGTCTTGGATACTTGAAAATCGAAGAATTAAAGACGGATTGATTATAATGGTGTTTTCTCACGAAAAAGATGAACGGCTGATAATAGATGATCTATCTAAGATACAGAAAACTAACGAACTAAATATTCAGCTCACAAAACGCTTATCATGGACTACACGTCAGCCTATGGGTCTGATAGTCGGTCCTACCGGTTCAGGAAAAACAAGTCTATTAAAAGGCTTAATCATTAGTTTTCTTGCAAGTAATTATAAAAATAAGATATTTACAATAGACGGAAAAGGAGCATTTTTAAGTGTTGCTATGAATCGCATTGGGAGAGTTTCTACTGATGCACAATCCTCTTTGGAACTAACTACTGAGCTTTGTCAAATTATGCAACAGAGATATGGAGAAATAAATGCTGATGTTAATTCTGAAAGGGATTTAACTCATGCTGAATTATTTAAACAAGGTTCAATTTTACTCATTGCAGATGAATTATTGTCACTTGTTGTAGAAATGCAAGCTAAAGATAAAATTTTAAAACCTGCTGAACGCATTTATCCACAATTTTACTCTAATTTAATGAGCTTAATTGTAAAAGGAAGACAAGTATCAATATCAGTAGTTGTTAGTGGACAGATGATGCCAGCTTCTATATTACCTACAGAGGCAAGGGATTCTTTAGGATTAAGGGTAGCGTTAGGACGTATGTCGCAACAACAAGCTCAAGAGATATTTGGAGTGGGATTAAAAGATTTACCACGATCAGACACTTCTAATTATGGTGGATTGATTTGGTTGGATGGGCTTGATTGGGAAGCACCAAAACCCTTTTTAAGTCCTTACTATGATGATGAAAAAATACCGTTTAAAGAAACATTGTCAAAATTAGCTGAGGCTGAAGGCGGTGGCTTGCCACAAGCCGAGTGCCTCAGCTAGGACTTGCGTGTACTACTTGACATACACGCAAGATAAGCTGAATAGAACAAGAAAAGAGATTAAAATGGTTGAATATAATTCAAAAATTATTAGGTTCGATCACCATATAGAAATAATAAAATATGGAGAAAATCGAATAAGAATATTAGGTGAAAAATGTAAATCTAATCGAGTTTTGAAATGCGTTGACAGTGAAGAAGCAAAAAAACAACGAGTTTTAGAGCAAGCATATCGAATCAAAAGAAAAATTAAATATTATTGTCAAGCCAATGATTTTGATTTATTTTGGACACTTACACTTAACGATAGTAAGATAAACGCAAAAAATTATGTTTATTCAAGACAACGATTACAAGCATGGTTAAAGTATCAGCGTGAAAGATATGGGAAATTTGCTTATCTTTTCATACCAGAATTGCATAAGTCGGGGAGAATACATTTTCATGGTGTAACGGGTGGTTTATCGCCACCGCTTGTAGAGGCTCGTTATCCTAAAAATAAGAGGCTTATTAAAAAGAAAGGTATTCAGATTTACAATGCTGAAAATTGGCAGAATGGATTTAGTACGGTTTCCAAAATTCAAAATAAAGAAAAATCCGCTAATTATATCACAAAATATATTACAAAAGAGTTGCTCGAAATGCCAAGTGCATTTCATCAACCTAGATACTTTGTAAGTCGAGGTTTGAAACAACCTGAAATTTCTTATGTCGAGCTTACAGATAGCTATTTTAAAGATTTTAAGCCATCATTTGTTGTTGGTGAAAAGAATTCACTTGAAAATAAATTTGAAGCCGATATTTCTATCTATCGAATGGATATTTCAGAAGATGGGGAACTACTTCAAAATAGTTTTACAGAAACAGTTTGGAAATTAAAACAAACAAAAAGCCCTGACGGCAATCAGGACTTCTAAAAATAATTTTGCAATGTCATTATATCATATTGCGGTATAAGTGACAGATCGAGGTGTGATATGAAAGTAAAGTTTGTACCAGTTGCTAATAGTCGAGCAGAATGGGGAAATAAAAGTGCCATTTTGCAACGCTACGAAGGATTAAATATCTATACGCTTAATCGTTGGATTTCAGAAATGCGTAATAATAAAAAGTTTAGATCTGGTGTTATCAATCCAACACATAAAATAGTATTTATTAGTTTTGAAATTTTTGAGGAATTTTTATACTGGAAACAATATGGATATTCAAAAGTTAAGGCAAAATAACTGAGAAAATGATAAAATAGGATTGGCTAATCATAATTCTATTTTATCTTTTTTCTTATTATAGCTTGGAAAGGATAAAATATGTATTTTGAAGAAAGAAAAAATAAAAATGGAGAGAGTTTTTATGTAGCTGTAGAACGCTATGTTGACCCTCTAACAGGGAAGAAAAAACGTGCCTCAGTCGTTTATCGGACTAATACTGTTCGAGCGAGAAGGCAAGCAGAACGAGAGCTGGTCGATAAGATTGATGACTTGATTTCAAAAAAACAAGGCTATTTTCAAGGGAAATCAATGCTAACTTTTTACGACTTAAAGAATAGTTGGTTTGATACTTGGAGAACAGCTGTAAAACCTCAGACTGTAAAACGTGAGGTACTTGTGATTGATAGGCTTTCGGAGTTGATAGCTGATGATATTCTACTTGAGAAAATAACGCCACTATTAATTCAGAATTGCTTAAATGAATATCGAGAAAAATATCATTCAACGCATTCTACTATGCAACATATTAAATGTACTCTGAATAAAATATTTGATTATGGTGTTCTCCATAATGTAATAGGGTTTTCTCCATCAAGAGTAGTAAAGCTTAGTGCTACTGTTGAAGAAAAGCGAGCTAAGAAAATTAGGCTTGAAAAGAAGTTTTTAGATGAACGAGAAGTTGAAGCCTTACTTTCAGAACTTAAAGGGCGTCGAAATCAAAATTATTATGACTTAGCACTTTTTTTAATCGGTACTGGTTGTCGAATTGGAGAGGCTTCCGCTTTGACTGAATCTGATATTGATTTTGAAAATCATTTAGTTACGATTGATAAATCTTTACAGGCTCATGATTTAAAAGTGGATGACTTTTATCTAGATACTACTAAAACTGAAGCAGGCGAACGAGTGGAACAACTTCCTGAATTTGTGATGCAAGCCCTAAAAAGAGTGATTAAACGTAATAAGCAATTTGAAAAACATATGGAGAATTTCCCCTCAGAAGTTTTTAGACAATCGGACTTCCTTTTCAAAACAGAATATGGTGCACCAATTACTTCTCACAGTTTCAGGGAAATCTTAGGACGTATAAACAAGGTGCTACAAATAGAATGCCAAGAAAAGTATGGCTTTGAATGGATAAAAAACGCTGTTCCGCATAGTTTTCGTCATATCCATATTACAGTTCTGCGTAATGATCCAAATATCCCACTTAAAGAAATCCAAGCCCGTGTGGGACATGTTCAAGTGGAAACAACGAATGGATACACTCATTTAATGAATAATTCTCAAGAAAAATCAGTAGAAGCAATTAGTCGCTTTGTTGAAAAAATGGACGTAGGTGAAAGTAAGGCGTAAAGTCGTATTTTTGCCCAAAAACTGCCCAAAAATAATAAGTTAAGGTATAAAGGGCTTTCAAAGCCTATATACAAAAGGAGTAATAAATAGTATGACAATTCAATGGTTCCCAGGGCATATGGCGAAAGCTCGCCGTCAAGTAACAGAAAATTTAAAGCTAGTCGATATCGTATTTGAACTAATCGATGCGCGTTTACCGATGTCATCACGTAATCCAATGCTAGATGATATTATTCACCAAAAAAATCGTTTACTTATTTTGAATAAAGCAGATATGGCTGATGAAGTACAAACAAAGCGTTGGGTCCAATATTTCACAGATAAAGGACATCATGTTGTTGCGGTCAATTCGCTTGATTCAAAAGGTTTAAAGCGTGTTGTAAAGGCAGCAGAAGCAGTGCTGAAGCCAAAATGGGATCGTATGCGTGCAAAAGGTTTAAAAACACGTGCTATTCGTGCGATGATTGTTGGAATTCCGAACGTTGGTAAATCTACAATGATTAACCGTTTAGCGAAGAAAAATATCGCAAGAACAGGTAATACACCAGGTGTGACGCGTTCACAACAATGGATTAAAGTTGAAAAAGAACTTGAATTACTTGATACGCCCGGAATTTTATGGCCGAAGTTTGAAGACCAAGAAGTAGGTTATAAGCTAGCTTTGACAGGCGCGATTAAAGATACGATTACGAACATGGATGATTTAGCGATTTATGGATTACGTTTCTTAGAAAAATACTATCCAACTCGTTTAGAAGAACGCTATAAAATTACAACTGTTGCAGAAGAAGTGGTGGAGACATTCGATCATATCGGACGTTTACGTAATGTAAAAGCAGCAGGTGGAGAAATCGACTATGATCAAGTATCGGAATTAATTGTACGCGATATTCGTAATGAGCATTTAGGAAAGTTAACATTCGATTTCGTCGAAGATTATGAATAATGCAATCTAAGGCTGTTCTTTCGCTATAATAAAGCGAGAGGGCAGTTTTTTTATATAAAAATAAGAAAAAGAACCGATAGAAAAGTTAGATGAGAGGGAATTAGATGAAGACAATTAAAGCGATTAAAGAAGCGTTAGCACAAGAACATACATGGCAAGAATGGATGACGGAACTTGAACAAGATGAACGAGAAGGTGTAAAGAAAGCACTGCAATCTTGGAAACGTCAGCAAGAAAAAAGAGAGAAGCTACAACAAGAGCATGAAGCAAAAATTCAATTTGATGATGCCTATCGTACACATGAAGGATCATACATTGCAGGAACGGATGAAGCAGGTCGTGGGCCACTAGCAGGACCTGTTGTGACTGCGGCAGTTATTTTACCAGCAAAATGTGATGCATTAATTGGGTTAAATGACTCGAAACAACTATCACTTGAAAAAAGAGAACAATTTATGCGACTCATTGAAGAACATGCTCTTGCAAGTTATATTCACTTTCAATCAGAAGAAGCAATTGATACATTGAATATTTACGAAGCGACAAGACAATCGATGAAGGCATCAATTGAAGGTTTATCAATTCAACCTGATTTTGTATTAGCCGATGCGATGACATTGGATATTACAATTCCACAAGAATCGGTTATTAAAGGAGATGCGAAAAGTTTAGCGATTGCTGCAGCTTCTATTTTAGCGAAAACCGCGCGTGATCATTATATGGAACAAATGGATGAAAAGTATCCAGGCTATGGATTTGCGAAACATGCGGGTTATGGCACAAAACAACATCTAGAAGCCATTCAACATTTAGGTGTGACACCGATTCATCGTAAGACATTTGAACCAATTAAATCGATGTTACAAAAGGAGTGAGAGAACTATGAATTTATCTGGTGTGAATGTGGGGCAAATTCAAGGAGCTGCGAATACTGCGCAACCTGTTTCGATGCAGGAAGGACAAGTGTTACACGGAACTATTAAAAAATTGTATCCAAATCAACAAGCTGAAATTAATATTGGTGGTCAGAAGATGATGGCGAAACTTGAAACACCAATGCAAGCAGGAAATACACATTTCTTTCAAGTAACCGCAACAACGCCCGATTTAACGTTAAAAATGGTTAGTGGTCCAGTTGATGAAAAAGCATCCTTAATGGATCAAACTAAACAAATGATTGATACGATGAAATTGCCACAAACCAAAGAGATGCAACAAATTGTGTCACAATTAGTTAAAAATAATATTCCATTTAATAAAGAGCAATTAATAGCAGCGGAACAATTATTAAAAGGTGCAAATGGTACTGAAAGACCTCAAGCATTGGATGCTTTACAAAAGATGATTGAATTGAAACTACCCATGACATCAACAAGTTTACAAGCCGTTATGGAAGGGAGTTTAAAAGGTGGTTTTACAAATTTACTTGGAAATTTAGAGCAATCAATTCGACTAGATGCACAATTAGCACCTCAATTAAAAGAAGCGATCTTACAACAGTTGGCACAGCTGAAGTCACCTTTAAGTGAACAAACTGGAAATATTGCACTTGGAAAATTACTTGGTAGTAATACACCAGAAGCAGGGCAAATTTTACAACAAGCGGGTGTTGGAGCAAAAGCGGAAACGACTGACATTGTAAAACAGTTATTTCAACAATTTAAGACGGAACCGAATGAAGCCATTCGTCAATTGTTACAACAGCCGATGACGAAAGAGAATTTGCAAAACTTATCGCAAGCGATTCAACAACATCCGACTTTAACAAAAGATCAACAACAAGCGATTCAGCAGGCGATTACGCGTATGCAATTAGCGCCGAGTGCATCGAATCAAGCGCAAGTCATTCAAGAAGTCACAACACAACTAGCAAGTGCGAAGGAGAGTATTCCTCAGTTGATGAGCCAACTGAAAAACGCAACAGCTGAAACGCAACCAGCGATTATTCAAAAATTAGCCACTGCTGTTGCAGAGAATCCAACTTTAACAATGCAACAAAAACAAGAAGTGATTGCACAATTAGGACAAGTGCAGAAGAATGGGGCTGAAAACGTCTTTAAAGCGCTTGTAACTGCTTTTTCAACACAAGTTGGTTTACAACCTACAGAAGAAGCAACAAGTCAATTAAGCCAATTACTAGGCGTTTCAAAAGACCAGTTAAGTTCACTTATGCAAAATTTAACACGTACATTGCAGCAACAATTGACACCTTTTGCACAGCAAATGTTACAAGATGTTGAAAATCTGCAAATGACCCAATTATCTGGACATGCTGTACAAGCTTCCATGAAAAAGACACTAAGTGAGCTTGGATTGAGTCTTGAAGCGAACATTTTACAATCGAACCCAGAGCAGGCGCAGCTCTCATCGACATTGAAATCACTCATGCATGCCCTTGTCCATGAAAATGTCACAAATTCGACAAGGAATTTAGCAGAGCAAGTAATTGGACGTATGAATGGACAACAATTACTGTCAATGGATCAAGGACAACAGCAACAAATCGTTATGCAAATCCCATTACAATTCTTCGGAAAACGAATTGATGCGACATTGCAGTGGTCAGGAAGCAAGAATAAGGATGGGAAAATAGACTCAAATTTTGCACGAATTATGTTCTATTTACATCTTGAAAATCTGCATGAAACGGTTATAGATATGCAAGTGCAAAGTCGCGTTGTGACGCTAAATATTTATACTGAAAATCAGCAAAGTCAAGGGATAATTGACCCTTTAAAAGAGGTGTTAAAGGCTCGATTAGCAGAGCAAGATTATCGCCTTTCAGGTGTTTTTCTGAAAAAGTTCGATGAGCCTAAACCAACTGTTAAACAACAGTCGAAAATCATCGGCAAAAGTGAAGATGGAGGGGTCGACTTTAGAATATGAAAAAAGAAAATCGTAAAGAAGCTGTCGCCTTATCATTTAATCCTGAACAATCAGAAGCACCAAAAGTCATTGCGAAGGGAAAGGGGCTTGTTGCGGACTCTATTTTGAACAAAGCACAAGAAAGTGGTGTGCCAATTCAAGAGGATCCAAACCTAGTACAGTTATTAGGACAGTTAAATCTAAATGAATCTATCCCTGAAGAACTGTATCAAGCTGTAGCGGAAGTATTTGCATTTATTTACAAATTAGACCAAATTAATGGTAAAAATAAATAAAAAAAACACTGATTTTTTATGCGAAAATCAGTGTTTTTTTACATTAATTTAGAAAAAAGACGTATATTGAATGATATTTTAGCATAAAATAGATTGTGGACAACTTTTTGAATATTTAATACAATGGAGGAGAAGTAGCAATGCTTTACAATTGAGATGGGAGGCAATTTGATGAATATCCATGAATATCAAGGTAAAGAAATTCTTCGCCAATACGGGGTGGCGGTTCCGAAAGGACGCGTAGCTTTTTCTCCAGAGGAAGCAGTGAATGTGGCGAAAGAACTGAGCTCAGATGTTATGGTAGTAAAAGCTCAGATACATGCAGGGGGTCGAGGTAAAGCAGGCGGTGTTAAAATTGCGCGCAACCTTGAAGAAGTACGTGCTTATGCGAAAGAGTTATTAGGAAAAGTTCTTGTAACACATCAAACAGGTCCACAAGGTAAAGAAGTGAAACGACTGTATGTTGAAGAAGGTTCAGACATTAAGAAAGAATATTACTTAAGTTTAGTCGTAGACCGTCAAACATCACGCGTTACATTAATGGGTTCCGAAGAAGGCGGTATGAACATAGAAGAAGTCGCTGAAGAAACACCAGAAAAAATCTTCACAGAAGTAATTGATCCAGTGGTAGGTTTAACAGGTTTCCAAGCACGTCGTTTAGCGTTCAATATCAACATTCCAAAACACCTAGTAAATAAAGCTGTGAAATTAATGCTTGGTATTTACGAAGCATTCATTGATAAAGATGCATCAATTTTAGAAATTAACCCACTTGCTGTAACAGGTGATGATGAGGTAATCGCATTAGATGCGAAATTTAACTTTGATAGCAACGCATTATATCGTCATAAAGATATCGTCGAGTTACGTGACTACGATGAAGAAGATGAAAAGGAAATTGAAGCATCAAAATACGATTTAAGTTACATCGCATTAGATGGTAACATTGGTTGTATGGTAAATGGTGCTGGTTTAGCTATGGCTACTATGGATACAATTAGTTACTACGGTGGTTCACCGGCTAACTTCTTGGACGTTGGGGGCGGTGCTTCTGCTGAAAAAGTAAAAGAAGCATTTAAAATTATCCTTTCTGACCAACAAGTTAAAGGTATTTTCGTTAATATCTTTGGTGGGATTATGAAGTGTGACGTAATTGCTGAAGGTGTAGTAAAAGCAGCTTCAGAACTAGGATTAGAAGTACCGCTTGTTGTGCGTTTAGAAGGTACAAACGTAACAAAAGGTAAAGAAATTCTAAATGAATCAGGCTTAAATATTACTGCAGCTTCATCATTAGCAGATGGCGCAGAAAAAATCGTAAAACTTGTTGGATAAGAGAGGCGGACTATAAAATGGCTATTTTTATTGATAAAGATACAAAAGTGTTAGTTCAAGGGATTACAGGCTCTACAGCTCTTTTCCATACGAAGCAAATGCTTGAATATGGAACAAAAATTGTGGCAGGTGTTACACCAGGTAAAGCAGGCACAGTAGTTGAAGGTGTTCCGGTATTCAATACTGTTTCAGATGCAGTTGCAGAAACTGGTGCAAACGTATCCGTAATCTATGTACCAGCACCATTCGCAGCAGATGCAATTTTAGAAGCTGTAGACGCAGAATTAGATATGGTGATCTGTATTACAGAACATATTCCTGTAATCGATATGGTAAAAGTGAAACGTTATATGGAAGGCAAGAAAACACGTTTAATCGGACCAAACTGCCCAGGTGTTATTACAGCAGATGAGTGTAAAATCGGTATTATGCCAGGATACATCCATACAAAAGGTCATGTAGGTGTTGTATCTCGTTCTGGTACATTAACGTATGAAGCAGTACATCAATTAACTGAAGCTGGAATTGGCCAAACGACAGCAGTTGGTATTGGTGGAGACCCAGTAAACGGTACAAACTTCGTGGATGTTTTAAAAGCATTTGAAGAAGATCCAGAAACATATGGTGTTGTAATGATTGGTGAGATTGGCGGTACAGCTGAGGAAGAAGCAGCTGAATTCGTTAAAAATCACATGACAAAACCAGTTGTCGGTTTCATCGGTGGTCAAACAGCACCTCCAGGAAAACGTATGGGTCATGCAGGCGCGATTATCTCAGGTGGTAAAGGTACAGCAGCTGACAAAATCAAGGCTTTAAATGAAGCCGGTATTGAAGTTGCACCAACACCAGCAGCAATCGGTGAAACATTTATTAAAGTTATTAAAGAAAAAGGTCTATACGAAAAGTGTAAAACACATTAAGATGTAAATAGATGAGCTAATTATTTTAGCTACGAGTAAACAGGAATCTTGCGCAAGCGGTTCCTGTTTTTCGTTGCTAGAAATCAGGTCATCTTTATATGAAGAGGAGGCGAATGCCATGCATTCATTTGACGCGGCACTTCACGCACTACATTATGTGCGTCAGTACCCACTGAATCGCTTGTACCCCTTATTACAAGTAGATCCAGAACTTGAAACCCTCCCTCATATGAAACCCTCACAACTTGCATACTATTTTCAAATTACATTAAAACAAGCAATACAACTTCATGCAGAATTCCATCAAGTTTACCAAACAGACTGGCATGCTTTTTATACAAAACAGCAGATAGTCCCAATCCCATTTTATAATGAACACTATCCTATTTCTTTACTAAATGTGTATGATCCACCCGCGATGCTTTACTGTAAAGGTGACATAACGTTATTGCAAAAATATAAAAAAATCGCTATAGTTGGTTCAAGAAAAGCTACCAATTATTCACAAAAATGTTTAACAGCTATCATACCACCTCTTATTTCGCAAAATATCGCGATTGTAAGCGGTTTAGCGAGAGGGGCAGATAGAATGGCTCATGAGACAACAATCGCTCATTTAGGCAATACTATAGCTGTTTTAGGAAATGGTTTACATTATCACTATCCGAGGGAACATAAAACATTGCAGCTAGAAATGGAAAAAAAACATCTCGTTTTAACAGAATATCCACCGCATATGCCACCTCAAAAGTGGCAGTTTCCGAAAAGAAATCGCATCATAAGTGGACTGAGTGATGGTATTGTACTAACTGAAGCAGAATTAAAGAGTGGAACAATGAGTACAGTTGAATATGGTTTGGATCACGGTAGAAATATTTTTTCAGTTCCTGGAGATATTTTTTCACCCCTCTCTGCAGGTCCAAATAAGTTGATATATGAGGGTGCAACGCCTGTTTTACATGGGCAACAAATAATAGAAGAAATGAAGAATAATTCATCACGAAAATGAAAAATGGTTGCAAAACTTGATTTTCTGTTATACATTTTGCAACAGGTAATTGTTTTCAAAATATGAAACTTCACCTCTACAAGGGGGCAAACACATGTCGGATTATTTAGTTATAGTGGAATCGCCCGCAAAAGCAAAAACAATCGAGCGATATTTAGGAAAAAAATATAAAGTAAAAGCTTCCATTGGTCATGTGCGTGATTTACCACGTAGCCAAACAGGAATTGATACAGAGAACAACTATGAACCGCGTTATATTACAATTCGAGGCAAAGGTCCTGTCTTACAGGAATTAAAAACAGCTGCTAAAAAAGCAAAAAAAATCTATCTCGCAGCCGATCCAGACCGCGAAGGAGAAGCGATTGCTTGGCATTTAGCAACTGCTTTAAATATTGATATTGAATCAGATTGTCGCGTTGTTTTTAATGAGATTACAAAAGATGCAATCAAAGAATCATTCAAACATCCACGTCCAATCGATTTAGACTTAGTTGATGCACAACAAGCACGTCGTATTTTAGACCGTCTTGTTGGATATAATATTAGTCCTTTACTATGGAAGAAAGTCAAAAAAGGTTTGTCAGCAGGTCGTGTTCAATCAATTGCACTGCGTCTGATTATTGACCGTGAAAACGAAATTAAAAACTTCCAACCAGAAGAATATTGGTCAATCGAAGCTTCTTTTGAAAAAGGTAAAAAAGTATTCGATGCAGCATTCTATGGTACGACAAGCGATAAAATTAAATTAACAAATGAAGCCGAAGTTCAAAACATATTAAAACAAATCAAAGGTGAAGATTTTGAAGTAGCAAAAGTTTTAAAGCGTGAGCGTAAGCGTAATGCAGCGCCGTCATTCACAACATCTTCTTTACAACAAGAAGCAGCGCGTAAATTAAACTTTAGAGCAAAGAAAACGATGATGTTAGCACAGCAATTATACGAAGGAATTGACCTTGGTAAAAAAGCAGGTGGCATTGTCGGGTTAATTACCTACATGCGTACAGACTCAACGCGTATTTCAGAAACAGCGAAAAAAGAAGCGCATGAATACATTCTTGAAAATTATGGTGAAGAATATACAACACCTGTTGAACAACAAGCGAAAAAATCTGAAAAGGCACAGGATGCCCATGAAGCAATTCGTCCAACATCAACAATGCGTCATCCGGATACATTAAAAACAGTTTTATCTCGTGACCAACTTCGTTTATACCGTTTAATTTGGGAACGATTCATCGCCAGTCAAATGGCTTCTGCTGTATTAGATACAGTAACAGCAGACTTACAAAACGGTGATTTACTATTCCGTGCAACTGGTTCACAAGTGAAGTTCCCAGGTTTCATGAAGGTATATATCGAAGGTTCAGATGACCAAAAAGAAGAAAAATCTAAAGATAAGTTATTACCACCGATGGAACAAGGCGATCTTGTTAAAACGGTTGAAATTGAACCGAAACAACATTTCACGCAGCCACCACCACGTTTTTCAGAGGCACGTCTTGTTAAAACGTTAGAAGAGCTAGGTATAGGTCGTCCATCTACGTATGCACCAACGCTAGATACAATTCAAAAGCGTGGTTATGTCACACTTGAAACAAAGCGCTTTGTACCAACGGAGCTAGGTGAAATTGTGCATAGTCTAGTGCTTGAATTCTTCTCAGACATTGTGAATATTGAATTTACAGCGAAGATGGAGAATGACTTAGACTTAATCGAAGAAGGACAAAAGCAGTGGGTAGAAGTCATTGATGAATTCTACAAAGACTTTGAAAAAGACTTGAAACATGCGGAAGTAGCGATGGAAAAAGTCGAAATCAAAGATGAACCTGCAGGAGAAGACTGTGAATTATGCGGTCATCCGATGGTATTCAAATTAGGTCGATACGGTAAATTCATGGCATGTAGCAACTTCCCAGAATGTCGTAACACAAAAGCGATTGTGAAGGAAATTGGTGTGAAATGTCCAACATGTAAAGAAGGCGAAATTGTTGAGCGTAAGAGTAAAACAAAACGTATCTTCTACGGTTGTAATCGTTATCCAGACTGTGACTTTGTATCATGGGATAAACCAATCAGTCGTCCATGTCCGAAATGTAACGAAATGCTTGTTGAAAAGAAAATCAAAAAAGGTGTTCAAATTCAATGTACGTCTTGTGACTACAAAGAAGAACCGACACAATAAAACAAATGAAGGAGTCGTTTTTAAACGGCTTCTTTTTCTATGTTAGGAACAATATTTCGCGTAAATAACACTTTCAAGCTAAGCTATTTTTATGATACAGTAAGCAAGAACATTTTATTTTAAGAAGTAGAGAAAGTAGGTCGTACAATCCATGACATATGTAAATGTAATTGGTGCTGGTTTAGCAGGTAGTGAAGCAGCATGGCAAATTGCCAAACGTGGTATTCAAGTAAAACTTTATGAGATGCGTCCAGTAAAACAAACACCGGCACATCATACAGATAAATTCGCAGAGCTTGTATGTTCAAACTCATTGCGCGCAAATAACTTAACAAATGCAGTTGGCGTAATTAAAGAAGAAATGCGTAAACTTGATTCAATTATTATTGAAGCAGCAGATTCTTGTTCAGTACCAGCAGGTGGCGCTTTAGCAGTTGACCGTCATGAGTTTGCTGGCTATGTAACAGAAAAAGTGAAAAATCACCCGCTTGTTGAAGTGATTCATGAGGAAGTAACTGAGATTCCGAAAGATGGTATTACCGTAATTGCAACAGGTCCGTTAACATCACCAGAACTTGCAAAATCTATTCAAGAGGCGACAGGACAAGACTATCTGTACTTCTATGATGCAGCAGCTCCAATCATTGAAAAAGATAGCATTGATATGGATAAAGTGTATTTAAAATCACGCTATGATAAAGGCGAGGCAGCATACCTAAACTGCCCAATGAACGAAGAAGAATTTAATGCTTTCCAACAAGCTTTAATTGAAGCAGAAGTAGCACCTTTAAAAGAATTTGAAAAAGAGAAGTATTTTGAAGGGTGTATGCCAATTGAAGTAATGGCAGCACGTGGTCCGAAAACGATGCTATTTGGTCCAATGAAGCCAGTAGGTTTAGAAGATCCTAAAACGGGCAAACGTCCACATGCCGTTGTTCAACTTCGTCAAGATGACGCAGCTGGAACACTATATAATATAGTAGGTTTCCAAACGCATCTAAAATGGGGCGAGCAAAAACGTGTATTCCAAATGATTCCTGGACTTGAGAATGTTGAAATCGTTCGTTATGGTGTCATGCACCGTAATACATTCATCAACTCACCAAAAGTATTAGCACCGACATATCAATTAAAATCACAACCGAACGTATTCTTTGCAGGTCAAATGACAGGTGTTGAAGGATATGTAGAGTCAGCTGGTAGTGGTCTAATTGCAGGGATTAATGCGGCGCATATGGCAATGGAACAAGATTTAAAAATCTTCCCTGCTGAAACAGCGCTTGGTAGTATGGCGCGCTATATTACAGAAGCAGATTCAAAACACTTCCAACCAATGAATGTAAACTTCGGTTTATTCCCAGCACTTGGTGAAAAAATTCGCTCAAAACAAGAACGCGGCGAAAAACATGCTGAACGTGCTTTAGCAAGTATTGAAGCATATATTGAGTCCGAAAAATTGTAAAAAAGTCCACCTAGTACGGACATTTGTTTGTATTAGAAAAAGATTTGATAAAGCCGAGCAAAGTTGATATACTTTGTTAGGCTTTTTTATTGTGTTTTTGACTTGTGTGCTATTTAATGGCATGTCCTTTTTTAGTACAGTTCACGAAAACGCCGTAAATCTACAGAAAATTAGCATAGTCAATATAATTTGAAGTGCTTTGACTTTCTTTTATTTTCTGATAATGCGAAAATAAAAGAAAGTATGGAAAACGAGGTGTTCAAATGCGTATTAGTCAACATGAAGCACTCCAACAATTTATTACATATATTCAGTTGGAGAAAAACTATTCTGCTCTAACATCTGAAGCGTATCAACAAGACTTACAAGAATTCTTTTCATTTTTAAAACAAGAACAAGTAACTACGCTAGAAGAAGTAGAATATGTACATGCGCGTTTGTTTGTCACACAACTATACAACGAAGAAAAAGCAAGGGCGACAATCTCACGAAAGATTTCGTCTATTCGTTCGTTCTTTCGCTTTTTAAACCGTGAGTTTCAGTTGAATGATGCATCTTTCCAATCGCTTTATCATCCTAAAAAAGAAAGTCGACTACCACGCTTTTTTTATGAGGAAGAATTGAAAATGCTATTTGAAGCAAATGAAGGGGAAACACCTAAAGAGAAAAGAGAACTCGCAATTTTGGAGTTATTATATGCAACAGGCATTCGCGTAAGTGAATTAACATCGATTCAATTAAAAGATGTTGATTTTTCATTAAGTATTTTACGCGTAATGGGGAAAGGGAGAAAAGAACGATATGTTCCTTTTGGACAATTTGCACACGAAGCTTTGCAACTGTATGTGACCGATGCGCGTCCTATTTTAATGAAGAAACAGCAACATGATTCGCTTTTTGTTAATATGAGAGGTGAGCCACTAACTGCTCGTGGTGTACGGTATATTTTGAATGAGATGGTAAAAAAAACAGAATTAACGACGACGATTTATCCACATATGATTCGTCATACATTTGCCACACATTTATTAAATCAAGGGGCAGACTTACGTACAGTGCAAGAGCTACTTGGACATGCAAGCTTATCATCTACACAGGTGTACACCCATGTCACGAAGGAACATCTTCGCAATACCTATATGAACGCTCATCCAAGAGCGTAAAATGACGAGGAGTGAGCAATATGGAATTACATGCAACAACGATTTTTGCAATCCAACATAAAGGGCAGAGTGCAATGGCTGGTGACGGTCAAGTAACACTCGGAAATTCAGTTGTAATGAAGCATACAGCAAGAAAAGTAAGACGATTGTTTAATGGACAAGTGCTTGCTGGTTTTGCAGGTTCTGTAGCAGATGCTTTTACGCTCTTTGAAATGTTTGAGGGTAAATTAGTTGAGTACAATGGTAACTTACAACGTGCAGCTGTAGAAGTAGCCAAGCAATGGCGCGGCGATAAAATGTTACAAAAATTAGAAGCACTTTTACTTGTAATGAACAAGGATACATTACTACTTGTGTCTGGTTCTGGAGAAGTAATTGAACCAGATGATGGGATTTTAGCAATCGGTTCAGGTGGGAATTATGCGTTATCAGCAGGTAGAGCTTTAAAACAATATGCAGGTGAACAAATGACAGCAAGAGAAATTGCAGAGGCTTCACTGAATATAGCTGCAGATATTTGTGTCTTTACAAACCATAATATTATTTTGGAGGACTTAGACATATGAATGAACAAACACCAAAACAAATGACAGAGTATCTCGATCGTTATATTGTCGGTCAAACGAATGCAAAAAAGTCTGTAGCGGTTGCATTACGTAATCGTTATAGAAGACAACTACTATCTGAAGAAATGCGCGAAGAAGTTGTACCGAAAAATATTTTAATGATTGGACCAACAGGTGTTGGTAAAACAGAAATTGCACGACGAATTGCAAAATTAGTTAAAGCACCTTTCTTAAAAATTGAAGCAACAAAATTCACAGAAGTCGGTTATGTGGGACGCGATGTAGAATCGATGGTACGTGATTTAGTCGAGGTGTCTGTTCGCCTTGTAAAAGAGGAAAAACGTGCAGAAGTAAAAGACGAAGCAGAAATATTAGCAAACGAAAAAATCGTGAAATTACTTGTACCAAGTCTCAAAAAGAAAAAGCAAGCAAATACGACGAATCCATTCGAAATGTTATTTGGTGGTCAACAACCTCAAGAAGAAGCTACTGAAGATGATCCACAAATTCGTGTTAAACGTTCTCAAGTGGCAGAAGATTTAAAAGCTTTGAAACTTGAACAAGAGATTGTAACGATCGAAGTGACAGAGCAACCTTCCAATATGCTAGGTGCTTTTACAGGTATGCCAGGTATGGATATGGGTGGTAATAATATTGGAGACTTACTGTCAAATATGATGCCATCACAGAAGAAAAAACGTAAAGTGACAGTGGAAGAAGCACGTCGTTTATTAACAATTGAAGAAGCAAATAAATTAATCGATGAAGATGAAGTATCGGCAGAGGCTGTTCGACGCGCAGAACAATCAGGAATTATCTTCATTGATGAAATCGATAAGATTGCTGTAAAAGGTAATAGTGGTGGTCCTGGTGTGTCACGTGAAGGTGTACAGCGTGATATTTTACCAATTGTTGAAGGTTCAACTGTGAATACAAAATACGGTAGTGTCCGTACAGACTTTATGCTATTTATCGCAGCAGGTGCATTCCACATGTCAAAACCATCTGATTTAATTCCAGAATTACAGGGACGATTCCCGATTCGCGTTGAATTAGATAAGCTGACAAAAGAAGATTTTGTACGCATTTTAAAAGAACCACATCATTCACTAATTACACAATATAAAGCACTTTTAGCAACAGAAGGTGTTGAAATTGACTTTACAGATGAAGCAGTTGATAAGTTAGCTGAAATTGCTTCAAAAGTAAATCAAGAGACGGATAATATTGGTGCACGCCGTCTGCACACTATTTTAGAAAAGTTATTAGAAGAATTATCATTTGAAGCTTCAGATATCTCACCAGCACATATTGATATCACGCCAGCTTATGTAGAGCAAAAATTAGGTGATATTGCTGAGGACAAAGATTTGTCAGAGTTTATCTTATAGTTTATAATGTAAATTGAACAAACAATTAAAAAACTTTTGAATTTTCTGTAAATAATAGAAAATTCATGGGAGGACATAAATCAATGAATTTATTAGAAAAAATCCGTAAAATTAACTCGATGCTACAAGCATCAGCTGGTAAAGCGGTTAACTTTAAGGAAATGGCGAATACTTTAGGTATGGTAATTGAAAGTAACGTATTCATCGTTAGTCGTAAAGGTAAGTTATTAGGTATTGAGATTAACCAACAAATTGAGAATGAACGTACTGCAAAAATGTTTGAAGAACGTCAATTCCCAGAAGATTATACAAAAAAACTATATGACTTTAGCGAAACTGTGTCGAATATCGACGTTGACGATGAACATACAGCATTCCCAGTTGAAAATCGTGATGTATTTAAAAACGGTTTAACAACAATCGTACCAATCAATGGTGCTGGTGAACGTTTAGGTACACTAATTCTTGCGCGCATTGATAACCGTTTTGAAGACGAGGATTTAATCCTTGCTGAGTACGGTGCAACTGTAGTTGGTATGGAGATTCTTCGTGAAAAAGCAGAGGAAATCGAAGAAGAAGCACGTTCAAAAGCTGTCGTACAAATGGCAATTAATTCATTATCTTATAGTGAGTTAGAAGCAATTGAGCATATCTTTGAAGAGTTAGATGGTTCTGAAGGTTTATTAGTTGCCTCTAAAATTGCAGATCGTGTAGGGATTACACGTTCAGTAATCGTAAACGCATTACGTAAGTTAGAGTCAGCAGGTGTAATTGAATCACGTTCTTTAGGTATGAAGGGAACATATATTAAAGTATTAAACGCAAAATTCCTAACAGCATTAGCTGAAATTAAAATGCGTTAATTAAAAGAATAAAAGCTTGAGGCACAAAGATGTTGTCTCAAGCTTTTTTTATTCCAAAGATATACAAATTTTTATTTTTGCGTTATATTTTGTTAGAAGGTAGAAGAATGGATTTTTAAAAAACAATATATCCCTTTAAAGTGCATATTTTCAATATTAAAATATGTATTTTTTGTGAAGTTAAAAAAAGGGGTAACAAAAAATAGTTGATATACCAACCTTCTTTATTGTTTTTTTGATAATTATTAAAATCTCTGAGATAAAAAAGTAAAAAAATATACTTTTTGAAAAAGCTTTGAAATGTTATAGTATTCACTTGAGGACGAGGTAACAGTAATTTTCTCATATGTTACAAATCGAAAAAAAGTCGTCTAGTAAAAAAGTCTTTCTAATTTTATGATGAAGTTTTTCAAACAAATTAATTTAGATTTTGGAGATTATTTTTAAGTGTTTCTAAATGAATTGAAAAGGACTTAAGGTGGGTGTAGAAAGTAACATGGTGATAGTGTAAACTTTTGAAAACAACATTGAGATGATGGAAAAACTTTTGTATGCAATAAAACTAGCTCGTGAACAATAAAATGAGCATTTATACCTATTCTAATATATCTAATATCAATAGACACTTTGGATTATCTTTATTACAATTATAATAGCTAAAGAAAAATTTCCTACGTAAATGAAAAAGTAATGAGGTGAGTTAATTGGATCTTTTTGGAGGAACAATTAAAAATCTGGAAAATGGATTGAATTATGCAACGGTCAGACAAAAAACAATTGCACAAAATATCGCAAATGTAGATACACCGAACTATAAAGCAAAATCAGTTAGTTTTAAAGACTTACTACAAGAAGCAAATAATAAAGCTTTAACAGCAAATCGTACAGATGCAAGACATATTAACTTTACTGGTGAATCGACAACACCAGGCGTATATAGCTATGCAAATTTAAAATACCGTCAAGATGGTAATGGTGTTGACATGGATACAGAACAAGCTAATTTAGCTAAAAACGCAATTTACTATAATGCTCTAATTGAACGAGTAAGTAGTAAGTTCAACACATTACAAACTGTGCTCAAGGGAGGTAACTAGAAATGTCGATTTTTCAAAGTTTAGATACGACTGGTTCAGCCTTAACAGCGCAACGTTTAAGAATGGATGTTATTTCATCTAATATGGCAAATGCTGAAACAACTCGCGCACGTCAAGTGAATGGTGAGTGGGAACCATATAGAAGAAAATCAGTTGTCCTGACAGCGCAAGAAGGTTCAGGGTCTTTTGCAAGCCATTTGAATGCAGCGATTGGCTCAAGTAGTAAGTCAGCAGGAAATGGCGTAAAGGTAACACGAATTTCAGAAGATAATGAAACACCTTTTAAATTATCATATGATCCAAGTAATCCAGATGCTGATGAACAAGGCTATGTGAGGTTACCAAACATTGATTCTTTAAAAGAGATGACAGATTTAATATCAGCAACACGATCGTATGAAGCAAATGTAACCGTATTTAATGCAAATAAAGCAATGTTAACAAAGGCTCTGGAAATAGGAAAATAATAAAAAATAGAAGGGGTGAATCCGATGGATGTTTCACAAGTAGGTCTTACACAACCGATTGCACCAACACTGAATCAAGCTGCACCAACCAATCAAGTTGAATCAAAAGTAAGTTTTGGAGACACATTGAAACAAGCGATTAATTCGGTAAACGAAGCACAACAAAAATCCGATTTAATGACGAATAAACTAATTGCAGGCCAAGACGTTGAACTATCAGATGTTATGATTACTGCTCAAAAAGCAAGCGTCACATTAAATACAGCATTGCAAATTAGAAATAAAGCAGTAGAAGCTTATCAAGAAATTATGCGAATGTCTGTTTAATTTGTAGCAAAGACGTATTTAATGTAATCGGAGGCCAAACATGATATGAATGAAAGAATAACCAAACTAAGAACCGATTTGACTAATTTTTGGAAGAGTAGGTCAAAACGACAAAAAGGAACAATGATTGGTTTATTAGCAGCCATTATTATTGGTGCAGCACTCATTACATACTTTATGACACGTGTAACGTATTCACCATTATATTCAAATTTGACAGCGGCAGAAGTGGGTCAAATCAAAGCACAATTAGATACACAGGGTGTTAAGTATGAAATTACTGCAGGTGGTACAGCTATTTCAGTACCATCAGATAAAGTAGATGAATTGGTAGTAAACTTAGCTGCTCAAGGTCTTCCAAAGAGCGGTGAAATTGATTATTCATTTTTCTCACAAAATGCAAGTTTTGGTATGACGGATAATGAATTTAATGTTATTAAAGTAGCATCTATTCAAACTGAATTAGCGAATTTAATGAAAAACATCGATGGTGTTAAAGATGCTAAAGTTATGTTGAACTTACCAGAACAAAGTACATTTGTTAGTGAAAGTGATAAAAATAAAGATGCGAGTGCTTCTATTGTTTTAAATACAGCACCTGGACAGCAGTTTAGTGAAGAACAAATTCGTACATTATACAACCTAGTAGCTAAAAGTGTGCCGAATCTAAGTACTGATAATATTGTCATTACGAATCAATACAATGAATATTTTGATTTAGCAGGTGGCGATGCAGAATCATCGAATGTAGCGAATGCAGGAAATCAATTGGCAGTTAAAAAGCAAATTGAAAGAGATTTACAACGTCAAGTACAAGGTCTACTAAGTAATATTATGGGTAACGGAAAAGCAATTGTAACAGTTACTTCTGATATTGACTTTACAAAAGAGAATCGTGAAGAAAATTTAGTTGAACCAGTAGACAAAGAGAATATGTCCGGTATCGAAATTAGCGCTCAAAAAATCAATGAAACATATACAGGGAATGCAGCTGGTGCAACTGGAACACCAGAAGCTGAAACAAATACAGATAATTTTACAAACTATCAAGAAGGAACAAGTAATGGTAATGGTGATTACGAAAAAACTTCTGAAACAGTAAATAAAGAAGTGAATCGAATTAAACGTCAGATTGTAGAAAGTCCATATCGTATTCGTGATTTAGGCATTCAAGTGGTAGTTGAACCACCAACAGCCGATGATCCAGCTTCATTAGATCCAGCAACGCAAAATGATATTAAAACGATGTTAGATTCAGTTGTTCGTACATCGATTGATAAGAGTTCGGCAGGAACATTATCTGACGAAGCAGTTGACCAAAAAGTAACCGTTTCTGTGCAACAATTAAACGGTAAACCAGATACAACACCGAATACAACACCAGCGATTCCTTGGTGGGTATGGGTAATTGGCGGTATTTTAGTAGTTGTTATTGGACTATTAGCGTTCTTCATTATTCGCTCACGTCGTCGTCAGAACGAAGAGGAGTACGAGGAGTACGATGAAGAATTTGATGAGATTAATGTAGATGATATATCAGATGAAAAAGAGACAGAAGGCACTGTGAGAAGAAAACAACTTGAAAAAATGGCGAAAGAAAAACCAGAAGACTTCGCTAAGTTACTTCGATCATGGATTTCTGAAGAATAGGAATGGGAGGTTAATGCAGTGGCAACAAAGAAAGAGAAAGAATTATCTGGCAAACAGAAAGCTGCACTCTTGTTAATTTCTTTGGGACCTGAGGTGTCGGCATCGGTTTATAAACATTTAAATGAAGAAGAAATCGAACGTTTAACATTAGAAATTTCGAGTGTAAAGCGTGTTGAACCCGAAATTAAAGAAGAAATTATAGAAGAGTTTCATAATATTGCATTAGCGCAAGATTATATTTCACAAGGCGGTATTGGTTATGCCAAAACCGTATTAGAAAAAGCACTTGGAAACGATCAAGCACAGGCGATTATTAATCGCCTAACTTCTTCTTTACAAGTACGACCTTTTGATTTTGCTCGTCGTACAGATCCAGCGCAAATTTTCAACTTTATTCAAAATGAGCATCCACAAACAATTGCTTTAATTTTGTCTTATCTCGAACCGCAACAAGCGGGAACGATTTTATCATCGTTACCACAAGAAGTTCAAGCAGACATCGCGAAGCGTATTGCGACGATGGAATCGACTTCACCTGAAGTAATTAGTGAGATTGAGTCTGTTTTAGAGCGAAAGCTATCGTCTACAATGACACAAGATTACACAGAAACAGGCGGCGTAGATGCAGTTGTAGAAGTACTAAATGGTGTAGACCGTCAAACAGAAAAAACAATTTTGGATGCACTCGAGATTCAAGATCCAGAGCTTGCAGAAGAAATCAAAAAACGCATGTTTGTATTCGAAGATATCGTCACATTGGACAACCGTTCGATTCAACGTGTTATTCGTGATGCGGAAAATGCTGATTTAATGTTAGCGATGAAAGTATCGAGCGAAGATGTGAAAAGTATTCTATTTAAAAATATGTCACAACGTATGGCAGAGACATTCCAAGAAGAGATGGAAGTTATGGGTCCTGTTCGTTTGCGTGATGTCGAAGAAGCACAAACAAGAATCGTTGCTATTACAAGACGTTTAGAAGACGCAGGCGAAATTATTATTGCTCGTGGCGGAGGAGATGACGTCATTGTCTAGAATTATTCGTTCCACAGCTGAAGAATCAAATATACGTGAAATTAAAATTCGTAATTTTTCTTTTACAGAAGAATTAGAAACAGATGAAATAGAAGGAAATATGTCTGTGACCTCTATTTTAGATGAACAAAATCGTATTCGACAAAGCTTTGAAGAAGAAGTAGCAAGTACGCGTGCACAAATGGCACAAGAACAACAAGCGCTTCAAGAAAGCTTGGCACAACAACGTCAAGCTTGGGAACAAGAGAAACAACAACTACAACAACAAGCATATGAAGAAGGTTTTCAAAAAGGCTATGTAGATGGCGAAATGAAAATTCGTGAAGATTTGCAACAAAAAGTAAATGAAGCAAATCAATTAGTTCATGCAGCTGTTGAAAATGGAAATGTGTATTTACAAGAACAAGAACGTATTATTTTAGATTTAGCAATTCAGTCTGCAAATCGAATTATTGGGCGCAAAATAGAAGAAAATCCAGATGTATTTTTAGATATTGTGAAGCGTGCATTGGTAGAGGCAAGAGAATCGGAGTTTATTAAAGTATTTACTTCAAGTACATACTATTCATATGTAACGAGTAAGCGAGATGAGCTCGAAACACTTTTACCACCTAATTTATTGTTTACAGTATTTGTCGATGAGCAGTTAGATGAAACAGCATGTTATATCGAAAGTAATCATGGGCGTATGATTGTTACATTAGATGAGCAACTAAATGAATTAAAGAAAATATTATTAGCAATTTTAGAAAGTGAGGATTGAACGTGAATGAAAGCAGTCGACTTATTACAACGAATTACAGAAGTACCGACATTTAAAAAGTACGGTCGTGTGTCACGAGTTGTCGGCTTAATGATTGAATCCAATGGACCAGCCAGTTCGATTGGTGATGTCTGCAAAATTCATGTACATTCTTCTCATACAGGTCATCAAGAAATTTTGGCTGAAGTAGTTGGTTTTAAAGATGACATCGTTGTTCTAATGCCATTTACATCATTAAAGGATATCTCGATTGGTTGTTTGGTAGAAGGTACGAACCAACCACTTGAGATAAAAGTAGGGCCAGAACTCATCGGTAAAATTTTGGATTCGATGGGGCGACCGATTGACGGCTCATTGCTACCACGTGGCTTAGCTACGGTACAAACAGAAGGAGAGCCACCTAATCCGTTAACGAGACCACCAATTAATGACACATTAGAAGTTGGTGTAAAAGCGATTGATGGAATGTTGACAGTTGGTAACGGTCAGCGTATCGGTATTTTTGCTGGGTCTGGTGTTGGTAAAAGTACATTATTAGGTATGATTGCGCGTAATACAAAAGCAGATTTAAATGTTATTGCACTAATTGGGGAACGTGGTCGTGAAGTACGTGAGTTTATCGAACGAGACTTAGGACCCGAAGGTTTGAAACGTTCCATTATAGTTGCGGCAACGTCAGACCAGCCAGCGTTAATGCGAATCAAAGGTGCTTTTACAGCAACAGCTATTGCAGAATATTTTAGAGAGCAGGGCTTAAATGTAATGCTTATGATGGACTCTGTTACACGTGTTGCCATGGCACAACGTGAGGTTGGACTCGCAACAGGTGAACCACCAGCGCAAAAAGGTTATACCCCTTCTGTTTTTGCGATTTTGCCTAAGCTCTTAGAACGAACTGGTACAAATGAAAAAGGCTCAATCACAGCTTTTTATACGGTTTTAGTAGATGGTGATGATATGAATGAGCCAATTGCTGACACTGTACGAGGTATACTTGATGGCCATATCGTATTAGACCGGAACTTGGCAAATAGAGGGCAATATCCTGCGATTAATATTTTAAAATCAGTTAGTCGTTTAATGAATCATATTGCAACACCTGAACACGTGGCAGCCGCTACAAAATTAAGAGAACTTTATTATACGTATATGAAAAATGAAGATTTAATTAATATTGGTGCATATAAAAGAGGCTCTTCACAAGAAGTTGATCAGGCGATTCAATATGAACCAATCATTACGTCGTTTTTAAAACAAGGTTTTATGGACCCCGTTTCAATGGAACAAACTGTGAATGAATTAACGAATCTTGCAAGAGGTGTTATGTAGTGGCGAATGCTTATCAATATCGTTTTAGTCAAGTAATGGACATAAAAGAGCAAGAAAAGAATGAAGTCGAAATGGCTTATAAAGAATCGGTTACTTCTTTTGAAGAAATCGCTACACATATGTATGACGCATTAAAAAAGAAAGAAGACTTACTCGCATTTCAACAAGAAAAAATGCAGTCGGGTCTTAGTATTTTAGAAATGCATAATTATGCGAATTTTATTGATAGTATGGAAAAAAAGATTGCTGATTTACAAGAAAAAGTAATTCAAGCACGTTCAAAAATGCAATGGTTTGAAGAAAAACTTTTAGAAGTATCGCTTGAATTTAAAAAATATGAAAAAATGCAAGAACGTGATTATGAGGCCTATCAAAAAGAAGAGGATCGTTTAGAAATGATTCAATTAGATGAGATTTCGCAAATTGCATTTTATAACAAGGAAGTATGGTGAAGTCATGGCAAAGAAACCTGTAGCGTCTAAAAAACCGCGTAAAAAACAGTCTGTGATGGATCCGAATGAGCAAAATTCTGAACCAAAAGGACCTGGGAAATTACAAAAACTATTCTTTTGGGTCATTATTCCTGTACTATTTGCATTGGCCGTTGGATTAATTGTAGCGGAAGTAACAGGTACGAACGTATTTGAAAAAGCAAAAACACTCGTGGGGAAAAATTCGGACCAAACAGAACAAACAACAGAGCAATCAATTGAAGATTATAATAAAGAAATTGTGAAATTGCAGGCGCAAGTGAAAGAAAAAGAAGCTCTTGTAACGAAATTACAATCACAAATTGATGCCAATAAGACAGATACATCAAAATTAGAAGTAGAGAAAAAGCGATTAGAAAAAGAAGTCAAGAAATTACAAGATGGTAAAGCAGATAATAAAACTGACTCCACACTTCTAACGAAAACATATGAGCAAATGGCCCCTAAATCAGCGGCAGCCGCAATTTCAGCAATGAAAAATGAAGAAGCTTTAAGTATTTTAAATAATTTAAAGCCAGCGACATTAGCACCGATTTTAGAGAAAATGACACCTGAAAAAGCAGCTTATTATACAGAAGCAATGTCTCAAGGTGAAAAATAAAATGGTTTGAAGGGAGGTGAATATATGGTAATGGTCGGGTCTTTAGATCGTGTTGCAATAGGAAAGTCAGATGCGAAATCGGTTGCGAAGTCTAGTAGCAATACAACAGATTTTTCATCTACACTAAATAAAGCGCAACAAGCATCGAAAAACGAAACAAATCAAAGTTCTTCAAAAAATGGCGTGACAACTGCACAAAAGCAAAAAAATGAGGTTCAAACACCTTCAACAAATGCAGAAAATCAGCAAAATAAAGTAGAAGAAATAAAAGAAGATGTAGTAAATGAGCAGTCTTCACCTCCACTAACACTTGAGTTTTTATTACCCACTCAAAAAATAGATGAACAAGTAACTAAAGTAGAAGAAGTTGATTTTTCATCTTTACTACAAGCAACATCTGTTCAGCAAATTATTGAGATTATGGGTGGACAATCTTTAGTTGAAGGAGAGCAATTAAGTTTAGATCAAGTAGCAAAAGCTTTAGGAATGCAAACGCAAGATTTACAAAATTTAATTACCAAGCTTACAAATACAAATCAACAAACACAGTCATCAGGAACTACTGATTTATGGACAGAGCTAGGCAAAGTAGATCAAAAAGTAATGGCTGCTCTACAACAAATTGCTGCTGCAATTAATGGGCATGGAGATGCAAAATTAACGAAAAAAGAAGCGCAACAAGCAGTTGCCTTGTTTAAGTTGATTGATTTAGCAGCACCTAAAACAGATTTAACTTTAAAACAGGAATCACAAGCAGCGCAAATGAAAAATTGGTTATCGAATTTAGCAGGACAAATTTCTGAAAAGACGGCTGAAAAAGAAACCATGTTACCTTTTGCAAAAGCAACCATTCGATTCCCAGCACCTAAAGCAGTAGAAGCACCTACAAATCAAGTTACAACTGCTACAACGTTACAAGGCACAAAACCTTCTGTTGTTACAATACAATTGCCAAGCAACGGAACTTCACAAGCACAATCTGCTAAATTCGTAGAAGAATTTCAGAATGTACTAAATCGTGCTCAATTTGCAAGTAATGCAGCTGGAACAAGATTATTAATTAAGTTGTATCCAGAACATCTAGGAACGATTCGAATTGAATTAGTTCAAAAAGATGGGATGTTATCTGCTAAACTATTAGCTTCTAACACAGCAGGAAAACAAATGATTGATAGTACATTGCATCAGTTAAAACAAGGTTTCGCAAATCAAAATATCCAATTGGATCGCCTAGATGTAGCACAGGCACTTACAGAACCAAATAAGAGTGATCGTGGTAATCAATTCGGGCAACAGTCATCTCAATCACAGCAAACTGAAAAAGATGAAACTAGCGAAAACAAACAGGACGAGTTGAAAAGTTTTGATGAAATATTAGCAGAAATGGAGGAGTAGGAAATGGCAGACGTTAAGGGAATTACAGCAGATTATTATTTACCGACAACTGAAAAGAAAACAGGTGATAGTAATCTAGGTAAAGATGACTTTTTAAAAATTCTTATTACACAACTACAAAACCAAGACCCTACAAGTCCAATGGATGATAAAGAATTCATTGCGCAAATGGCTCAGTTTTCTTCATTAGAACAAATGAGTAATATTGCGACAGGTATGAATAATTTGACTGCTATAACGCAGCAATCGCAATTAATTCAATTCAATTCATTTGTTGGTAAAACGGTGACTTGGCATGAAGCTTCAAAAGAGTTAGATGAAGCAGGGAAGCCAATTGTGAATACAGGAACTGAAAAAGTAGTTAAAGTTCAATACGACGGTGCGGAAGCAAAATTTGTTTTAGAGAGTGGTAAAGTAATTAGTGCTTCAAATATCTCAGAGGTAACAGAGGCAACAAATGCTGGCGGTTCTAACTCATTGATTGACGCGAGTATGTTAATTGGTAAAAAAGTAAGCTTTGTAGATGATGAGGGCAAAACAACAACAGATACAGTGACTTCTGTATCAAAAAAAGAGGGCAAAATTCAATATGCTCTATCGAATGGACAAACGATTACAGCAGATCAAATGACGGCTATTTCAGCGTAACTGAGGTAAATTCTTGAATCCGATTAGAATTGTCCAACCACCCATCACATACAATAGTAAGCTTACACAACCAAAAAATAATGAAACATCAAAGACACAGTTTCAAGAATTACTAAATGAAGCACAACAAACGCTGAAAATTAGTAAACATGCATCACAGCGAATTACACAACGTAATATTAACATCAGTGATGTGGAGTGGAATAAGATTGAAGAAAAGATGCAAGTTGCTAAAAGTAAAGGTTTAAATGAATCCTTATTTTTAACACAAAATGCAGCTTTAATTATAAATGTAAAAAATGCGATTGTTGTAACCGCATTGGATCGAACAGAAGCCGGTAATCAAATATTTACGAATATTGACAGTGCTATTTTAATTTAAATCTGGCGGGACCTTGTAAAAGGGCGCCTTCTGTACTATCGACTGACTGAGATAGTACACTTGAAAATCGAAGGGAGAAAATCAATTATGCTACGTTCTATGTATTCAGGTATCAGTGGTTTAAAGAATTTCCAAACTAAGTTAGATGTCATCGGGAACAATATCGCAAATGTTAACACATATGGCTTTAAAAAAGGCCGTGTTATTTTCAAAGACTTAATTTCACAAACTGTTGCAGGTGCCAGTGCGCCAACAGATAATCTAGGGGGTACGAATGCAAAACAAATCGGTTTAGGATCGAGTTTGGCTGCAATCGATACAATCCATGATAAAGGTTCAACACAAAGTACAGGACGTACGCTAGACGTCGTAATTAACGGTGATGGCTACCTATCATTTACAGATGGGGATAATACGTTTTATACACGTGCAGGTAACTTATATTTAGACCGTGAAGGAACGCTTATCGCACCAGACGGTAAAAAATTAGTTTCTGCAGACGGGAACCAAATTCAAATTCCTGCTGATGCTACGAATTTGACAATTGGTCAAGATGGTACAGTTTCTTATACGCAAGCAGGAGCAATTGTAGCCGCTGGTCAAATTGGTATCACACGCTTCCCTAACCCAGAAGGTTTAACAAAAGTAGGCGGTAACTACTACCAAGTGTCGAATAACTCAGGTGATCCATCAGATACAAAAACACCTGGAGCAGATGGTAATGGTACAATTGAATCTGGTTTCGTTGAGATGTCAAACGTTGACTTATCAGAAGAATTTACAGAAATGATTGTTGCACAACGTGGTTTCCAAGCAAACTCTCGTATCATCACAACATCAGATGAGATCTTACAAGAGTTAGTTAACTTAAAACGTTAATTTTTGATATTGTTTAATTAAAAAGGAGGGGGGCTGGGCTGGCTCTATCCAGACTAGCCCTATATTCCTATGATTCATGTAACAAGATTAAATGGAAAAACATTCACTTTAAACGCATTATACATAGAATCGGTCGAGGAGTTTCCTGATACAACCATCACGTTAACGACCGGACGAAAATATGTTGTGTTGGAAAAAGCGATGGAAGTAGAAAAACAAATAGTCGCATTTTATAGACAAGTACAACTCCTATCAAACCCGCATTTAAGAGGTGAAAATGAAGATGAAGAAGAATAAATTATTAACCATTATGCTTATAATTTTAGTATCTATTACATTGATTGGTGTGGTTGCACTTGTTGTGGTAACACAGCTTTCAAAAGATGGTGGTGCTAATGCTGAACCGAGTATCGACGAAATAATTGAACAATCTGTAGATGTACCAGAGATTAGTACAAACCTAAATGACCGTCGTTATGTGAAATTATCTTTAAAAATTCAAACAGATAGTAAAGAAGCAGCTGAAGAATTAACAAAACGAGATTTTCAAATTAAAGATATTCTTGTAGAGGTTCTTTCAGATATGAGTAGTAAAGATTTACAAGGTACAAAAGGTAAGGAATTATTAACGAATGCATTAAAAGCTAAGTTTAATGGCTTAATGCAAAACGGGGAAGTACAAAAAGTATATATCACCTCATTTGCAGTATCGTAATCGATGAATTAAACAGGAAGAGGAGGTGAGCAGATGGCTGGAGATGTTTTATCACAATCCGAGATTGATGCGCTCTTATCCGCATTGTCGACAGGAGAAATGTCGGCAGATGATATTAAAAAAGAAGAAGAAACAAAAAAAGTAAAAGTATATGATTTTAAAAGAGCTTTACGTTTTTCAAAAGATCAAATTCGTAGTTTGACTCGTATTCATGAAAATTTTGCTCGCTTATTAACTACATTCTTCTCTGCTCAACTTAGAACATATGTACAAATCACAGTAGCATCTGTCGATCAAATACCTTTTGAAGAATTTATTCGTTCTATTCCAAATATGACATTAATTAATGTCTTCGAAGTACCACCTTTAGATGGAAATGTCTTGATGGAGATTAATCCTAATATTGCCTACTCTATGTTGGACCGTTTAATGGGGGGAGAGGGATCAAGTCATAGTAATGTTGATAATTTAACAGAAATTGAAACGAAAATTATGACGAACCTTTTTGAGCGCTCTTTTGATAATTTAAGAGAAGCATGGGTAAATATAGCGGATATTGATCCAATCATGACGGAATTAGAAGTTAACCCACAGTTTTTACAAATGATTTCACCAAATGAAACAGTTGTTGTCATTTCTTTCAACTCTATTATTGGTGAGACGAGTGGTATGATTAATATTTGTATTCCTCATGTTGTATTAGAACCTATTGTACCGAATTTATCTGTACGCTATTGGATGCAAGCTAATACGAAAGAGGTATCGCCAGAACAAAAAGCAATTATCGAAAATAATGTAAATAAATCTGTACTGCCATTAGTTGCTGAATTAGGTACTGCACAAATAAGTATCGAGGATTTCTTATTATTAAGAGAATCGGATGTTTTACAGTTAGATAAATTAATTACAGATCCACTTTATTTAAAAGTAGATGAAGTACCTAAATTTATTGTGCAACCTGGTAAAGTGAAAAAGAGAATGGCTGTTCAAATTTTAGAGTCTCTGGAAGGAGGAGATGGTGATGATGAGTGATGAGATGTTATCACAAGAAGAAATTGAGGCACTATTACGTGGTGAATCATTAGATAAAAAATCAGATGAGGATGTTGAAGATCCTTTAAACAGTGACTCAGAAGAGTATAAAATAGAAGACTATTTAGATGATATGTCACGCGATGCGCTAGGTGAAATAGGAAATATTTCATTTGGTAGTTCGGCTACAGCATTATCGTCACTTCTTGGTCAAAAGGTTGATATTACAACACCTTCACTTAGTATGATTAATCGTAATAAATTAGAAGAAGAATTTCCACATCCGTATGTGGCTGTACAAGTCGAGTATACAACAGGATTAATGGGAATGAATTTATTAGTTATTAAACAATCAGACGCTTCGATTATCGCAGATTTAATGCTTGGAGGAGATGGATTAAATCCTGCAGAAGAATTGAATGAGATTCACTTAAGTGCTGTACAAGAAGCTATGAATCAGATGATGGGGTCGGCAGCGACGTCAATGTCTACAATCTTCAATAAAAAAGTGGATATTTCACCACCTTCAATTGATTTGATGAATTTTTCAAATAATGAAGGCACTGAAAATATTCCAGATGATGACTTATTAGTAAAAGTTTCGTTTAGATTAAAGATTGGTACACTAATTGATTCAAATATAATGCAATTATTACCTTTAAATTTTAGTCAAAACTTAGTAAAATCATTGATGAACCCTGATGCGGAAGAACCAGTTGAATCTGTTGAAGAACAACCGACTCCAGAGCCAGAGCAACAAATAAGCCCACAAGCTTCAGCAAATGGACAAACTACTTCACAAGAGCAACAGGTACAACAACCGATGTATCAACAACCTGATCCAATGCAACAAGCACAACAACCAATGTATCAGCAGCCAATGCAACAGCAACAACCGATGTATCAGCAACCGATGCAACAGCAACCAATGTATCAACAACAACCTGTACAACAGCCACAAATGAATGTACAGCAAGCGCAGTTTGTTGATTTTGAACAGGCTAATTTAAAACAAACTGAAGCGCGTAACTTAAATATGTTGATGGATATTCCATTACAGGTAACAGTAGAATTAGGTCGTACGAAGCGTTCAGTAAAAGAAATTCTTGAATTAGTAAGTGGTTCAATTATTGAATTGGATAAATTAGCAGGTGAACCTGTAGATGTGTTGGTAAATAGTCGTCTAATTGCAAAAGGAGAAGTAGTTGTAATTGATGAAAACTTTGGGGTTCGAATTACGGATATCTTGAGTAAAGAAGACCGTTTAAATAATTTAAGATAGATTTTATTGGAGGAATATACAGATGGCAAAAAAAATATTAATTGTAGATGACGCAGCATTTATGCGTATGATGATCAAAGATATACTAACAAAAAATGGTTTTGAAATTGTAGGAGAAGCAGCCGATGGTGCACAAGCAGTTGAAAAATATGCAGAATTAAAACCAGATTTAGTTACAATGGATATTACAATGCCAGAAATGGACGGAATTGCAGCCTTAAAAGCAATTAAAGAAACAGATCCAGGTGCTACAATTATTATGTGTTCAGCTATGGGACAACAAGCGATGGTAATTGATGCAATTCAAGCAGGTGCAAAAGACTTTATCGTAAAACCATTCCAAGCAGATCGCGTAATTGAAGCAATTCAAAAAGCGTTAGGTTAAATTCAATGTTCAAGCAATCATTCAAAAAACGCTATTTATTGGCTTTAATCGTAATGATTTCTGTATTCTCTTTTTCAGCATGGAGCACACCTGTTGCTTATGCTGAAAAAGATGGTATGGTAAGCGATAATTTCGAGCAAAATAACAAAGAAAATCAAAATAAAGCTGAAGTAAATAAGGCGGACTCATCTGAAGATTCGACAATTAGTTCTGGGATGACTGCATGGGAATACTTGAAAATTTTGTTAGCCTTAGCTTTTGTTGTAGGGCTTTTATTCTTTGTGCTTAAATTAGTCAATCGTAATAATAAAAAGTACCAATCGAACCAAATGTTACAAAATTTAGGTGGAGTATCTTTAGGCCAACAAAAATCAGTGCAATTACTCAAAGTGGGAAATTCGCTATTTTTAGTGGGTGTTGGTGAAGATGTTCAAATGATTAAAGAGATTACAGATCCAACAGAGCAAGAGGCTTTAATAAAAATGCATGAAGAGAAGCATAATCTAGCTGTACAAACACCTTATATCGCTGAAATGTTTCAAACAGTCAAAGATAAATTTTCAAAGCAGCCTGTAGAACCAGCTACAAGCGATTTTAAAGAAGCATTAGATGAAAAACTTAACAAAATAAAAAAGAATCGTCAGCAACAATTAGATGATTGGAGTCAAAAGGAGAAGAAAGACGATGAGTGATTTACTTCAAGCTTTTTCCGATGGTAGTGGCTCAACCGTCTCAACTTCTGTGAAATTAATGCTGTTGTTAACTGTTCTATCATTGGCACCGAGTATTTTAATTTTAATGACATCGTTTACGCGAGTTGTTATCGTACTATCCTTTGTTCGAACATCTTTAGCAACACAACAAATGCCACCGAACCAAGTCATTGTCGGTTTAGCCTTGTTTTTGACATTTTTTATAATGGCTCCTACATTCCAAGAAGTAAATAAAGAAGCACTACAGCCGTTATTTAAAGAAGAAATTACATTAGATGAAGCATATGATAAAGCAAGTGTTCCATTCAAAGAATTTATGAGTAAACATACGCGTCAAAGTGATTTAGATTTATTTTTAAGTTATGCAGGTGAAGAACAGCCTAAATCTGTACAAGATATCTCTTTAACGACGCTTGTTCCAGCTTATACTCTCAGTGAATTAAAAACAGCATTCCAAATGGGATTCATGATTTTTATTCCATTTTTAGTTATTGATATGATTGTTGCCAGTGTTTTAATGTCGATGGGTATGATGATGTTACCACCGGTTATGATTTCATTACCATTTAAAATTTTATTATTTGTACTTGTAGACGGATGGTATCTCGTAATGAAGTCTCTATTACAAAGCTTTTAAAGAAAGGGGAAGGATTATATGTCACAAGAGTTTGTTATATCAGCAGCTGAAAAAGCAATCACAGTTATTTTAATGGTTTCCGGCCCCTTACTATTAGTTGCTTTGATTACGGGATTACTGGTTAGTATCTTCCAAGCTACAACACAAATTCAAGAGCAAACACTTGCTTTTGTACCTAAAATTGTTGCTGTATTAGTTGCCTTAGTTTTCTTTGGTCCTTGGATGTTAACGCATATGTTATCTTATACACGTGATATTTTTGCAAATTTAACGCGGTTTATAGGGTGAGTATATGACAGAGATTATACCTAAGCTTCCGGTATTCTTTTTAGTTCTAATTCGTTTAAGTGCCTTTTTTGTGACAGTACCTTTCTTCTCATATAAAACAATACCTGTAAAAGATCGCATCTTTTTAGCTGTAGTACTTGCTTGGATTATGAGTTATACGATGGAAGAAACGGTTATTAAAATTGATGATGCTTACGCGATGCTTGTTTTAAAAGAAGCGGTAGTAGGACTTTCACTTGGTTTACTTGCATATATTATTATATCGGCCGTGCAAATTGCTGGTAGTTTTATCGATTTTCAGATTGGCTTTGCAATTGCTAATATTATTGATCCAATGACAGGAACTCAAAGTCCATTAATTGGTCAGTTTTTCCAAACAATTGTACTTTTATTATTAATTACAACAAATGCACATTATATGTTGCTAGATGGAATATACTATAGTTATGAATATATTCCATTACAAAGTGTATGGCCGAACTTTGGTGATCCAGCAGCAAGTACATTTATTATGAAGACATTTACAGCCGTATTTGCAATTGCTTTTCAAATGGCAATTCCAGTTGTTGCAACGGTATTTTTAGTCGATTTAGCTTTAGGGATTACAGCAAAAACAGTACCACAATTAAACATTTTCGTTGTAGGTTTTCCGATAAAAATTGGTGTTAGCTTTATCATTATGATTGTTACAATGGGCGTTATGGTAGCAGTTATGCAAAAGCTATTCCGCGTGATGTTTGAAGCAATGCGAGATTTTATGGTGATATTAGGTGGTGGATAGTCAATGCTTTTAAAATTAGATCTACAGTTTTTCGCAGGTGAAAAAACAGAGAAAGCAACACCGAAGAAAAGGCAAGATGCACGAAAAAAAGGTCAAGTTTTAAAAAGTCAGGACGTAACCAGCGCGTTTGTCTTGCTTGCCATCTTTATGTACCTCTTAATAATGGGGTCATATTTAAGAGAAAATTTATTAACATTTTTTAGAGAAACATTTACGCATACCGTGTTAATTGAATCGATTTCTGTTGAGTCGGTTATGGAAATGTTCAAAGATATTTTAGTCGAAATGGCTATAATCCTCTTACCTATTATGGCAATAGCAATGATTGCCGCAGTTGCAGCGAACTTTTTTCAATTCGGTTTGCTTTTCACAACTGAAACGTTAAAGTTTGATTTGAAAAAAATTGATCCTATTAAAGGATTTAAACGTATTTTTTCAATGCGTGCGATTATTGAATTGCTTAAATCAATTTTAAAAATCTCTTTTATCGGAACAGTTACAACGGTTATTATCATTTTAAATTTGAGTGATGTACTTAGTTTATCGTTTAAGACACCAGGAGATTCTTTAACTACAATCGCTAAATTAACGGTATTAATGGGATTAACAGCAAGTGTTGTATTAGCATTTATCGCTGTTTTAGATTATTTTTACCAAAAATTTGACTATGAAAAAAATCTGAGAATGTCGAAGCAAGATATTAAAGATGAATATAAGAATACAGAGGGAGATCCCCTCATTAAATCAAAAATTAAGCAACGCCAACGTGAAATGGCGATGCGCCGAATGATGCAAGAAATTCCAAACGCAGATGTCGTTATTACAAACCCGACACATTACGCGATTGCATTAAAATATGACGATGCGACAATGGAAGCACCAAAAGTAGTTGCTAAAGGTACAGATTATGTAGCGCAAAAAATTAAATTAATTGCGAAAGAACATGATATTGTGATGGTAGAAAATCGACCGTTGGCTCGTGCAATGTATGATCAAGTTCAAATTGATCAACGCATTCCAGATGAGTTTTTTAAAGCAGTTGCTGAGGTACTCGCATATGTTTATCGTATTAAACAAAAAATTTAGGGAGGTACAACAATGAAAATTCGCGATATCGGTGTTTTAAGTGCAGTCATCATGATTGTCGCAATGCTTGTAGTACCTTTGCCACCTTGGTTAATTAGTTTTTTAATCATTGTGAACTTAACATTGGCCTTACTCGTATTACTAACTTCTATGACGATGAAAGAAGCTTTACAGTTCTCGATTTTCCCATCTCTACTACTATTATTAACCCTATTTCGATTAGGTTTAAACGTGTCTACAACGCGAGCTATTTTATCACATGGTGACGGGGGTAACGTAGTAGAAACATTTGGTACATTCGTTGTCGGCGGAAATATTCTCGTTGGTCTCGTTGTGTTCGTCATCCTCGTAATTATACAATTTATTGTTATAACGAAAGGGTCAGAGCGTGTTTCAGAAGTTGCAGCTCGTTTTACATTGGATGCGATGCCAGGGAAACAAATGGCCATTGATGCTGATTTGAATGCGGGATTAATTTCTGAAAAAGATGCACGCGAACGACGTGAAAAAGTAAGTAATGAAGCAGATTTCTATGGTTCAATGGATGGTGCGACAAAATTCGTAAAAGGTGATGCCATTGCTGGTATTATCATTGTATTAATCAACTTAATCGTTGGGATGATTATTGGAATTGTTCAAATGGATATGGATTTTACAGAAGCAATTACACATTTCTCTACATTAACTGTAGGTGATGGTCTTGTTTCACAAATTCCAGCTTTACTTATTTCAACTGCTACAGGTATTGTGGTAACACGTGCTGGGTCAAAAGGTGACTTAAGTGAAGATATCACAGGTCAGTTATTATCAAACCCTAAATTGTTATACATAGCAGCAGCTACAATTTTACTTCTTGGTTTTGTAACACCGATTCAAATTATCTTTACAGTACCGGTAGCGGCAGTTGTGGCATTTATAGGCTACCGTATTCAAAATATGAATAAAGAAACAGAAGAAGCTATTGAGGAAATTGAAGAAGAAGTGACAACAGATAACTTGAAGAGCCCAGAGAATGTGGTGAACTTATTAAATGTAGATCCGATTGAATTTGAATTTGGTTACGGATTAATTCCATTAGTAGATGCATCACAAGGTGGCGATTTACTAGATCGTGTTGTGATGATTCGTCGTCAATTAGCGTTAGAGTTAGGTATTGTCATTCCGGTAGTGCGTATTCGAGATAACATTCAATTACAGCCGAATGAATATCGAATTAAAATTAAAGGGAATGAATTAGCAAAAGGTGAATTATTATTAGATCACTATTTAGCGATGAGTCCTGGTGATGATGATTCAATTGATGGAATTGATACAATTGAGCCTTCATTTGGTTTACCTGCTAAATGGATTAATGAGCAAGTAAAAGAAGATGCAGAAATGCTAGGTTATACAGTAGTCGATCCGCCTAGTGTCGTATCAACTCATTTAACTGAAATTATTCGTGCGAATGCCTCTGAACTATTAGGTCGTCAAGAAACAAAACAATTAATTGATCACTTACGAGAAACTTCTCCAATTTTAGTTGAAGAATTAACACCTACACCAATGAGTATAGGGGAAATTCAAAAAGTATTATCTAAATTATTGGATGAAAGTGTATCTGTACGTAATTTGCCAATTATTTTTGAAACACTGGCAGATTATTCGAAATTAACATCAGATGTAGATGTGTTAACTGAGTATGTACGTCAATCTTTAGCACGTCAAATTACGACACAATATGCTGGAAATCAACAAGAATTGAAAGTACTAACGGTTTCAGCAAAGATTGAAAAAGCGATTGCAGATAGTATTCAACAAACAGATCATGGGAATTATTTAGCTCTCGACCCACAAATGTCACAAGCCATTTTAGAATCGATTGCAGCTGAATTAGAGCGTGTATCATTTATTGATCAGTCACCGGTTATTTTATGTTCACCAGCAGTAAGAATGTATGTACGTCAATTAACCGAACGTTATTTCCCACAAATTCCGATTTTATCTTATAATGAATTAGATGCTTCAATTGAAATTCAAAGTGTTGGAGTGGTGAATGTAGAATGAAAATGAAGAAATATATAGCTCAAACAATGCCAGAAGCCATGAAAAAAGTTAAAAATGATTTAGGAGATGACGCAGTTGTCGTCAGCTCCAAAGTCATTTATACAAAAGGCTTTTTAGGTCTATTTAAGAAAAAACAATTTGAAGTACTTGCAGGTGTTGATGCGGTTGAAGTAGCCGATACAAGACCTGATTTAGATGTGTTTGAAAAACAACGTGATTTTGAAGAAAAATACGCGTTGAGTCAACAAAATGAAGCTATTCAAAAGCAATTAAATGAATTAAAAAAAATGATTAAGCAAACATCAACTCAGAAAACGATTAATCATATCCCTGCGATTATTCAACCAATTTATATGCACTTACAAAAGCAAGAATTGAATGAAGAACTCATCACAGAAATTTGTGATGAGCTTTTTGACATCGTGCGAAATGAGCCGGCTACAACATATGAGCAATTATTGATGCATGCACAAGAATCAATGTATAAGAAATTATCGAAGTACCCAATGGGTGGCGTTAATTTTGAACGGAAATTTGTAAATATTTTAGGTCCAACAGGTGTAGGGAAAACAACAACAATTGCTAAAATTGCTGCTCGTGCCGTATTAGAAAAAAAGAAGAAAGTGGCATTTATTACAACAGACACGTATCGTATTGGAGCAATTGAACAGTTAAAAACGTATGCTAATTTATTGCATGCGCCCGTAGAAGTTGTTTATACAAAGGAAGACTATGAACGCGCAATTAAGCAATTCTCAGGTCATGATCTCGTATTGATTGATACGGCGGGTCGAAATTATAAAGAAGCGAAATTTATCGCCGATTTAGAAGAATTAATTGATACAAAACAAAATGTTCAAAATTATTTAGTACTCGCTTTAACGGCGAAACAGCTTGATATGGCAACGATTATTGAACAATTTTCGACATTTGACATCCAACAACTCATTTTTACAAAGATGGATGAAACAAATACTATTGGCTCAATGGTGAATTTAATGGTTAAATATAATAAAGGACTTGCTTACTATACGGATGGTCAAGAAGTACCAGAAAATATTGAAGAAGGTTCTGTGTCTAAACTCGTGGAATTAATTTTTCAAGGAGTTGAATCATAATGGATCAAGCAGCCCTATTGAGAGAAAAAATGCAACAACAACAGACGACAGTTTGTAAAACAATTGCTGTCGTCAGCGGTAAAGGCGGTGTAGGAAAAAGTAACTTTACTACAAACTTTGCACTTACTCTAGCACAACAAAATCATCGTGTCCTAATTGTAGATATGGATATTGGTATGGGGAATATCCATATCTTATTAGGAAAAACAGCTAGAAATAGTTTAACGAACTATTTACAAGGAGAGTGTTCCATACAAGAGGTTATTCATCAAGATGAAAAGAATTTAGATTTTATCGCTGGTGGTTCCGGAATGTCTTCGCTATTACAATGGTCAGACTTTATGTTTGAGCGTCTTATTTTTGCTTTTAATGAGCTACAAAAGAACTACGACTTTATTCTCTTTGATATGGGAGCGGGTGCTACAGAATGGTCATTGCAATTTATGATGTCTGTCCATCATATCGTAGTAGTGTCTACAACAGAACCGACATCCATTACAGATGCTTATTCCATGATGAAGTATATACATATGAAGGATGAAGAAAAAGATTTTTACCTAGTATGTAATCGTGCATTATCAAAAGATGATGGACTCTTAACGTTGGAAAGGCTGAAAACAACGATGTCTCGTTTTTTAGCAAAAGAGGTATTAGAATTAGGAATGATTCCAGAAGATTTACAAGTTCGTAAAGCAATTAATCAACAGATTCCTTATAAAAAGCGATATCCTACTTGCCAAGCCTCTAAAGCAATGGACGGAATTGTCGAACGCTATTTGACGAATGATTTAAATAATCCAATTCAATTGACGCAAGAAAATCAATTTATTTCAAAATTAAGAGGTCTATTTTCTAAAAGGAGGTCCTGAGTCCATGAAAAAATTGCTCATCGTAGATGATTCAGCCTTTATGAGAAAACTAATTACAGAATTTTTTTCAGAAAATGCACATATAGAAGTGGTTGGGACTGCACGTAATGGTAGAGATGCTTTAGAAAAAGTGAGAATACTAAATCCAGATGTTTTGACAATGGATGTTGAAATGCCAGAAATGACAGGTGTTGAGGCCGTAAAGCAGTTAATGATTGAAAATCCAAAACCAGTCGTCATGCTTTCATCTACTACGACAGCAGATGCAGCTATTACGATGGAAGCAATAGCGAATGGTGCAGTAGATTTCATTGCCAAGCCAAGTGGTACAATTTCACTTGATTTAGACAAAATTAAGGATGATTTAATTGAAAAAGTCATTGCCGCATCAAATATACCAATAGAGAAGTTACGCAGAAAAGAACGTATATCAAAAATACCAATCAAGAAACCGATATTTGAAAAACCTATAATAGTAGAAAAGAGAATACAAGAAAAGACAAATCAAGTTTGGCATAAAAACCATAAAAAAATTATTTTGATTGGTACATCTACAGGTGGACCAAGAGCACTTCAAGAAGTTTTAACACGATTACCAAAAGATATAAAGGCACCCATCCTAATCGTACAGCATATGCCACCAGGTTTTACAAAATCTTTAGCAAAAAGATTGGATCAACTATCCGATATAACAGTTAAAGAAGCTGAGCAGGGTGATTTATTACAACCAGGCACAGCTTATATTGCACCTGGAGGTTATCAAATGACCGCTAGAAAAGTAGGTATGACATATTCAATTCATATTGATGAACATGCTCCAGTCGTAGGCGGGCATAAACCAGCAGTAGACGTGTTATTTGATAGTGTAGCTACATTAACAGACATTGATCGTATTGCTGTCATTATGACCGGTATGGGTGCAGATGGTTCTAAGGGAATTAAAATGTTAAAGCGATCTGGGAATACACGTGTTATTTCAGAAGATGAGCGTACGTGCGTAGTATATGGTATGCCGAAATCGGCAGAAAAAACGGGGTTAGTTGATCGCGTTGCACCATTAGACGAAATACCTCAAGCTATTTTGAATTATTTATACTAGGAGGGGAACTATGGATACAAATCAATATTTAGAGGTATTCATTGATGAAAGTAATGAGCATCTACAATCATGTAGTGAAAGTTTATTAGTATTAGAACAAAATCCAGACAATATCGAGATTGTAAATGATATTTTCCGTAACGCACATACATTAAAAGGTATGTCAGCGACGATGGGATTTGAAGATATTGCCGATTTAACACACAAAATGGAGAATGTTTTAGATGCAATACGTAATCATAAAATTCAAGTAACAGCTGAGTTATTAGATGTAGTTTTCGAATCAGTAGATCACTTAGAAGAAATGGTGTCTGATATTTCAAATGGTGGAGACGGTAAAAAAGATGTCACACAAACAGTTGAAAAGTTAAAACGCTTAGAATCAGGCGAATCAATCGAAAATATTGAAACAGTCGTAGCTGCTGCACTTTCTGAAACTGTAACTGAAGTAGCTGAATCAAAACTCATCTTTGATGACTTTGAACAAACAGTTTTAGAACAATCAATGGAACAAGGATTTTCAGCTTATGAAATCAATATCTCATTACGTGAAGACTGCCTATTAAAAGCAGCGCGTGTATATATGGTATTTGAGATTTTAGAAAAGTTAGGTGAGGTTATTAAATCTACGCCGACAGTTGAAAAATTAGAAGAAGAAAAGTTTGATACGGACTTTTCAGTTGCTTTTGTAACAAAAGAAAATCAAGACGATTTAAAACAAAAGCTTATGAAAGTTTCAGAAGTAGATGTTGTTAATGTACAACCTGTTCAATTGAAGAAGATGGAAATGCCAAGTGATGTAGTAGAAAAGAAAGTGGAAGAAGTAGCGGCAGTAGAGACGCCAAAGCCAACTCCTACAAAAGCCACACCGACAAAAACAGAAGCACCAAAAACCGTGAAAAATAATAATTCAAGTAAAACAATTCGCGTCAATATCGAGCGTTTAGATATCTTAATGAATCTATTTGAGGAATTGGTTATTGATCGAGGACGTTTACAATCCATTTCAATGGAATTAAACCATAACGAATTAAACGACACAGTAGAGCGTATGACACGCGTGTCGGGCGATCTTCAAAATATTATTTTAAATATGCGTATGGTTCCTGTAGAAACGGTATTTAACAGATTCCCTAAAATGGTTCGTCAATTATCGCGAGATTTAAAAAAGAAAATCAATTTAGAAATTATTGGTGCTGAAACAGAATTAGATCGTACAGTGATTGATGAAATTGGTGATCCACTTGTTCACTTAATCCGTAATGCATTGGATCATGGTATCGAATCGCCAGAAGAGCGTTTAGCAGCTGGAAAACCAGAAACAGGTTCAGTCGAATTGCGCGCATATCATAGTGGTAACCACGTATTTATTGAAATTGAAGATGATGGTGCTGGTATTGATCGTGAACGCGTATTACAAAAAGCAATTTCTAAAGGTGTCGTAACTGAAGAAGCAAGTCATTCTATGACAGATAATCAGATTAATGAGTTGATTTTAGCTTCTGGTTTCTCAACAGCTGAAGTTATCTCAGATGTATCAGGACGAGGCGTTGGTTTAGATGTTGTGAAATCAACAATTGAGTCATTAGGTGGAAGTATTAGTATTGAGTCTGAACATGGTAAAGGTTCATTATTCTCAATTCAGTTACCATTAACATTATCAATTATCTCAGTTATGCTTGTTGAAATCGAAAAAGAAGTGTATGCAGTGCCGCTATCTTCAATTATTGAAACATCGATTATTAAACGTAGCGATATTTTAAATGCACATAATCAAAAAGTCATTGATTTCCGAGGTAAAGTTGTGCCACTTGTTTTCTTAGATGAAATCTTTGAAGTACCGCGTGAAGATCATGAAGATGATGGATTCCTATCTGTTGTTTTAGTGCGTAAGGGCGATCGTATTGCAGGTTTAGTTGTGGACTCATTTATTGGACAACAAGAAATTGTATTAAAATCTTTAGGAAACTACTTAACGAATGTATTTGCGATTTCTGGAGCAACAATTTTAGGAAATGGACAAGTTGCATTAATTGTTGATTGTAACGCACTTATTAAATAGAAAGAGGTGTCAGCTATGACAGAATTATTAGATACAGAAGTCGTAAAAGTCATCGTCTTTCAATTAGGCGATAAGGAATATGCTATTCCAGTATCACAAGTACAGGGAATCGAAAAAACGGTCTTTATTACACGTGTGCCAAGTACCGTACATTATGTAAAAGGTGTTATTAATTTACGTGGTGTAGTAACACCGATTATCGATTTACGTGAGCGTTTTGGTATTCATTCAGATGTTCAAGGTGAGGATACACGTATCATTATTATTTCATACGCAGATATGGAAGTTGGATTAATCGTTGATGCAGCAAATGATGTAATGGACTTACCTAAAAATGCAATCGAACCACAACCAGAAGTGGTTGGGTCATTAGAAGAAGAATTCATTGCTGGCGTAGCAAAAATTGATAAACGTTTGCTTATTTTATTAAACTTAGAAAAAGTACTAAATACCTTAAAGTAAAGAAGGTAGATGAATATGACAAATATTACTTCATTTCATTTAGATGTATTAAAAGAGATTGGCAATATCGGTGCAGCACACGCAGCAACTGCATTATCAGGATTATTAAATACAAAAATTGATATGCGTGTACCAGCAGTTGAGATGGTTTCGTTTGATGAAATGGTTGAACGTGGCGGTGGTGCTGAACAAGTAGTCGCAGGAACTTATTTACAAATTGATGGAGATGCAGAAGGTGGTATGTTCTTCATCCTACCAATTGAACAAGCAAATCGTTTTATACGTCGTTTAATTCATGATGAACATTTTGATTTACAGAAACAAAATAACTTGGAGCTAGGCGTATCAGCAATGCAAGAGTTAGGAAATATTTTGTCAGGTTCATATCTATCTGCATTGTCAGATTTTACAGGGCTTAAAATTTATCCCACTCCACCCGCTTTAAGTGTTGATATGTTCGGTGCCATCATTAGTTTTGGATTAATTGAACTGTCACAAATAAGTGATCATGTAATTGTGATTGATACATCGATTTTTGAAGAAACGATGACAGAAGATGAACAAGTTAATGGACATTTCTTTTTACTACCAAACCCAGAGTCTTTTAAAGCCATTTTTAAAGCATTGGGAGTGTCGTAAAATGATTATTGGAAGTCAAAGTGTTGTCAAAGTGGGCATTGCCCAAATGGACATCGTAACAGCACCCTCAACAATTCGAACATCAGGACTTGGTTCATGCGTTGGGGTGGTTGTTTACGATCAATCTAAAGGTATTGCAGGACTTATTCATATTATGTTACCAGATTCAAAAGTAGCTAAAAGTGGAACGATGAATATTGCGAAATTTGCAGATACAGGCATTCCAGCATTAATTGAAGCATTAAAAAAAGCTGGAGCTTCATCTTATAAACTAAAAGCAAAAATTGCAGGCGGCGCGCAAATGTTTCAGTTTACATCTTCAAATGATACGATGCGTATCGGACCTCGTAACGTAGAAGCAGTAATCGAGCAATTAAGAAAATATATGATTCCTGTATTAGCACAAGATACAGGTGGGAATAGTGGAAGAACAATTGAATTTAATCCTGAAACGGGTTTGTTAAATATTAGAACAGTAAATCAAGGGGTGAAAGATCTCTAATGTTTGGTTCAATATTTTATAACTTTTGGTTTGCTTTAGCAGGTTTCACAATTTACTTTTTTGCGCGATTTCAAAGTAATCAAGCTCCTCTAACAACTATTTTATACGGTTTAATGTGGGCAGCTATTGCTTTTATAGTGGCTTATATTGTACGTGCATTAATTGCTTATATTATAGCGACACCTTCAGATCAGTTAGAACAGCCTGATGAAGGTGTTGAATCAGGTACAGAAGCTATAGCAAAAGAGGAAAGAAGTAGCGAAGAGTCATTACCTTCACCAGAACCGACTGTTGAGTTTTCAGATGAACAGTCAGAGGAGATTGCTAAAGCGATTCAAACAATGATGCAAGATGGAAAATAAAAAAGAAGAGGCTAGGAAACATGTTATCTTCCTTTTTTAGAGTTCGCAACGAAAAACTGGAACCGCGCCACAGCGCGATTCCAGTTTTTCTTATGCTCATGTGGGATGTGTTTTTTGTACTTATGTCCCAACCTCTTCTTTTTATCTTATGAATTAGTTACAGCTTGTTTTGAGACATTTACTTGTTGAGCTAGCCACTGCATCGCAATATGTGCGTGTAATGCTGCACCGTATTTAAAAATTTCTTCCTGCTGTTGCATACGTGGGTTATGGACAGGCGCATTTCCTTCTTTTCCTGTTCCTAACACGATGAATGTAGCAGGTACTTCTTGTGAGATATGTGAGAAGTCTTCTGAACCACTCAACATACCTAAATCTACAACTTGTTCTTTTCCAACAATCTCTTCAATGAATGGAGTAAGTAACTTTACCATTGTTGGATCATTATAAGTTGTTGGTGTATGAAACTCAGTTACTGTGTAATCACCGCGCCATGCTTTTACTGTATGGTCAATCATTTCTGGGATTCGTTTACATAAGTGGTCACGAATTGTTTGGTTATAACTACGCATATTTCCTTGTAATACAGCTTTATCAGGAATAACATTCGTGACAGTCCCACCGCTCATCGCACCAACTGAAAAAGTAACGTGCGCGCTCGGGTTAGCCTCTCTTGTAAATAATAGATTTAAACTTGTATATAGTTGATTCATAATCATATTCGCATCAATTGTCTTATGCGGTTGCGAGCTATGACCACCATTTCCTTGAATATCTACAATATAAGAATCCATCGCTTGGGAGACGATTCCCTCGTGAATTGAAACTGTACCCGCTTCTTGATCAGGCATGATATGAATAGCAAAGGCGGCGTTCACTTTTGGATGTTCAAGCAATCCATCATCTAACATGAGTTTAGAACCGAATCCCCATTCTTCACCAGGTTGGAACATCAATTTAACAGTACCTTGTAAGTCAGCTTCATGTGCTTTTAATATTTGCGCCGCACCAAGTAGCATCGCAACATGGGAATCATGTCCACATGCATGCATTTTCCCAGGTCTTGTTGATTGATAAGAAACGTCTACTTCTTCCTCAATCGGTAAAGCATCCATGTCAGCACGAAGTAATATACAAGGTTCACCCTGTCCGATTGTAGCTACAACCCCTGTACAATGTGCTTGCTCTGGGAACCCAGCACGTGCATATTTTTCTCTTACCTCATCTGGTAGTACACCACAAGGCTTCCCTTCAATCCCCATCTCCTGTAAACGATTTAAGATGTATTGCTGTGTTTCAGGTAATTCAAATCCTAATTCTGGATGTTGATGCAAATGGCGACGGTCAGAAATAATTTGTTGTTCAATTTTTTCGGCTTGTTCTAAAATCGTATGCATATTAAATACCTCCTTCATTTGTTATGGTTGTTGTTTCAACTGTTAATTCCTCATCTGCTTTTGGTTTTGTTTTAATTGCGACTGTAAATAAAATGATTTCTGCAACAGTTAATCCAAGTAATACATAAATTAATAAATCGTATGATTGATTAATTGAATAAATGGCACCTGATACAATCGGTGTAATCGCTGCTCCAAGTGATGTGAAGATCGCAACGATTCCATATTTTGCACCATAGTCTTTTTCGCCGAATAAAGCGCCTGTTAAATAAGCAGGTGTTACTGTAACAGCAGTGCCGCCAATACCCATACCAATCGTGAATAAGATACCTGGGATCAGTAGGTTTCCGTGCATCATAAAGAATAATGCTGCGAAAGAGCCAATACAAATAATCGTAATTGTAATAAATAAGCCGAGTGAGTCATATAATTTACCAATTAGTAATTTACCACCGATGACCATAATAGAACCAAGTGAAAGAAGTAGTGCCGCATGTTGTGGTGAAGCACCTAAGTCGGTTAAATATGGAACCATGTTGATAATCAATCCATTGATAACAATACCTGCAACTAAAATAGCTAGACAGAAGCACCAGAAAGATAGAGATAAAAATGTTCTCTTTTGTGAAACACCTGATATAGGTTTGTGAGCGTTTTCATTTGTTGGTATATCTTTCGCGCCTAAAGGTAACAAACCTTTGCTTTCAGGTGTAAGTGTGACAATGAAAAGTGTAAATGGAATAATCGCTACAATGATGATGATCCCAATTGTTAAGTAAGCTGTGCGCCATCCAAAGTCTGTAATTAACCAAGAGGTAATCGGACTTAAGATTGCACCACCTAAACCTGTACCTGCTAAAGCAATACCAAGTGCTAGACCTCGTTTTTCAACGAACCAGTTTGTAATTAATACAGACACAGGAATCATTGCAGCACCAGCAAGAGCAGCTCCCATAGGAATTGCGAATAAATAGAATTGCCAAGCAGTTGAAGAAAATGAAAAACCAATATAAGAAATAGCACCGAATAATGTGAAAGTCGTTAAATAAATACGAATTGGAATACGCTTCATTAAACGACCAGCAAGAGGAGCAGCAACCATCGATGCGAGCGCCATAATCGTGTAATAATTCATAAAATCAGCACGTTCCATTTTTAAATCTTCCGTAACAGGTTTAATAAACAAGGATACTAAGTTTGCAATTGGTGCGTATAAAAAAGTCATAATCATAATTGAAGCGAGTAAAATCCACCAACCGTAAAAAATCTTCCCATCTTTTTTCATAAGTATTTCCCCTTTGTTTTAAAATGGCGAATATTCAGTTTTTTAATTGCAATTATGTTTCAAGAAAGTGTTGCTTTATAATATTAGCTAAATTATATATTATATATTATATATAATTTTATAAAATGTCTACTTGAAATAGAAGATTTGGTAAAATTAAATTATCTTTAACGTGAGAACGAAAAAATGAGGGGCTGACAAGCTGTGGAATTAAAAAATTATTATATGTTAGATGAAGAACAAAAAGAGTTATTACCTTATACAATAGCTAATCAAATTTTACTTAAAGTATTTACAGGAGAACTAAAACATGGCGAACGAGTGAAAGAATCAAATGTTGCAATGGCTCTTGGTGTAAGTAATATTCCTGTTAGAGAATCGTTTTATATTCTAGAAAATTTAGGTGTATTAGAACGCTTACCCCGTAAAGGCGTACGTGTAAAAGAATTTACGGATAAAGAATTTATTGCCTATACAGATGCCTTAGTAGAATTAACGTGGATTATATTGACATATGCACAACAACTTTGGACAACTGAGCAAATTGAAAACTTAAAACAATTAGCAGTAGAAGCAAAATCTAGTTTAAACGAAAGAAATATTGTGGCATATATTTTAGATTGTGATCGTATTCTACGTTTAATGACAGAAGTAGCAGATAATCTAGCATTTAAAAAGATGTACAATGATATTTCTTGTATCACACTAACATACTGCCGTGTGTATTGGACGGACTTCAATCGTTTAGAAGAGCGTTATGAAAGTTTGTTGCAAACAATCGAAGCGATTGAAAAAAATGATATTGAGATGGCAAAAGAACAAGTGGAAATTTTCATTCGAAAGCAAGAACCTTCACTATATCGTTACAAAAAAGTATAGAAGGTTAAGAAGTTCCTTGTTTAAGTTCCCATTTGTAAAAAGTATTTGTTATAATATTTCATAAGTATTGAACGAAGAAATGGAGGGCGTAGCAGATGCAATCGGCTTCAACGCAAGAAACGAAACTATGGCAAGATTGGTCCGCTCACAAAGATCCTCGTGCTGGCGATTTGCTCATGAAAAAATATAAATCTTTAGTGTCATATCATGTGCAACGAATTAGTACAGGATTACCTAAAAGTGTATCAAGAGATGAACTAATGAGCCTCGGGATGATGGGACTTTTTGATGCGCTTAATAAATTTGACATTACACGCGACTTAAAATTTGATACCTATGCATCTTTTCGCGTGCGTGGTGCAATCATTGATGGTTTAAGAAAAGAAGATTGGTTACCAAGATCAGCACGTGAAAAAACGAAAAAGTTAGATGCGAAAATTGAGGCGATGGAACAGCGTCTAAAGCGTCATGTTACACCAGAAGAAGTAGCAAAAGAATTGGATGTACCAATCGAAGAAGTATATCAAACGATGCAAGAGCATCTTTTTTCGAATGTCTTATCAATCGATGAACAACTACAGGACTTTGATGAAGTCGATAATAAAAGTTTCGTCATTCGAGATGAAGTAACAAAAACACCCGAACAGCAAGCGGTTCAAACAGAGTTGTTGCAAGATTTAGCAGAAAGTATTAAGCATCTTAACGAAAAAGAACAGCTTGTATTAAGTATGTTTTATACAGATGAATTAACATTAACTGAGATTGGTGAAGTATTAAATTTATCGACATCACGTATTTCTCAAATTCATTCTAAAGCGTTATTTAAACTAAAAAATTTATTACAGGATGAAATGAATAATACGTGATTTTTTAGTGTGTAGAGGAGAGATGAGCGATGAGTTTAAAAGGCATAGAGTTACAAATTGCGATACCTAAGACTTTTGATGCGGGAAAACAAGTTGAACAAGCGCAGCAACAAGTAAATGCTGGGCAAGACTTGGCAAATGCAGCTTTGAATAAACAAATCGAAAAGAATCACACCTCTTTGTTAGAATCTGAAAAGCTCAAAGAATTGCGACAAGATGAACCGAAAGATCAAGAGAGAGAAAGAAAAGAAAAAGAAGAACGCGAAGAAAATGAAAAACTAAATAAAAATCGAACAAAGCATCCCTATAAAGGAAACTTTTTTGATTTTAGTGGATAAGGAGGAGAGAATGAGATGGTAATCATAGTGACGATTCTATTCATTCTCCTTTTACTTTGTTTTTATTTTTTAGTATTACTCAATATGAAGATGAATCGTTTTAAACAAAATGAACAACGACAAGAGCGATTAATTGAAGAGATGGAAGCGTCAATCTCGTCGTTCTTAGTGGATATTGAAGATGAGAATGCGCGATTGATTGAAGCTTTAAAGAAACAAGCATCACCTTCTAAACAAGCGCCAAATGATCAAGTAACTGAAAAACGACAAGTAAAAGAAGAAGTAATAATTGACGTGCAAGAAAAAGATACGAAAGAACCAACGTTCACACTACCAAAATCTTATGCAAAAAAAGCATATGGCGTACAAACTTCAAAACAGCCAGTACCAGAAGAAAAGCTTCAAACGATTGATGAACGGGTAAAGGAAATGTATATGCGCGGTAAGTCAATTGATGAAATTGCAAAAGAACTAAACCGAGGTAAAACCGAAGTGGAGTTAATGATTAAGTTCCAAGAAAAAAACAAGTAAAATAACTTGTCACACTGTTAATATTATGGTACTATTACAAACGGTGTTAAATACACACGTATTCTGATGCAATGAGTGGTGCTCTTTCAATGAAGGAGTTCTCATGCAGTGGATGAATGCGGAGGAAATCAAATACAAAACCTTTAGGAGGCAATACAAATGTCAGTAATTTCAATGAAACAATTACTAGAAGCTGGTGTACATTTCGGTCACCAAACTCGCCGTTGGAACCCAAAAATGAAAAAATTCATCTTTGTGGAGCGTAACGGTATCTACATCATCGATTTACAAAAAACAGTTAAAAAATTAGAAGAAGCTTACGACTTCATGCGTCAAGTTGGTGCAGACGGTGGTAAAGTTCTTTTCGTTGGTACTAAAAAACAAGCTCAAGAAGCAATTAAAGATGAAGCTGAACGTTCAGGTAACTACTACATCAACCAACGCTGGTTAGGTGGTACTTTAACTAACTTCGGTACAATCCAAAAACGTGTTGCTCGTATGAAACAAATCGAGCAAATGGAAGAAGACGGTACTTTCGCTGTACTTCCTAAAAAAGAAGTTGTTCAACTTAAAAAACAACACGAACGTCTTGTGAAATTCTTAGGCGGTATCCGTGATATGAAAGCTATTCCAGATGTAATGTTCGTGGTTGACCCACGTAAAGAACGCATCGCTGTAGCTGAAGCTCACAAATTAAACATTCCACTTGTGGCAATGGTTGATACTAACTGTGATCCAGACGAAATCGATTACGTTATTCCTTCAAACGATGACGCAATCCGCGCTGTAAAATTAATCACTTCTAAAATGGCTGACGCTTTAATGGAGTCTAAACAAGGTGAAGATGAAGCTCAAGTTGAAGCTGAAGAAGCTGCTGAGTAATTTCTAGGCAAGTTTGAAATAGGTGATAAGCGGCTAAACCCTCTTATCACCTTTTTTTGAGAATATAATAGGATAGATATTAGGAGGAAAAATATCATGGCAATTACTGCTCAATTAGTAAAAGAATTACGTGAAAAAACTGGTGCTGGTATGATGGATTGTAAAAAAGCATTAGTTCAAACTGATGGTGACATCGACGCTGCTGTAGACTTCCTTCGTGAAAAAGGTCTTGCTGCTGCAGGCAAAAAAGCTGACCGTGTTGCTGCTGAAGGTACTACTTTCATCGCAGAAAAAGGTAACACAGCTGTATTATTAGAAGTAAATGCTGAAACTGATTTCGTTGCTAAAAACGAAGGTTTCCAAGTTTTAGTAAAAGAATTAGCTGACCACTTACTAGAAGTACAACCTGCTGACGTAGAAGCTGCTTTAGAATCTACGATGTCTAACGGTGCAAAAGTATCTGATCACATTTCTTCTGCAATCGCTACAATCGGTGAAAAAATCAGCTTACGTCGTTTTGTAATCGAAACTAAAACAGACGCTGACGCTTTCGGCGCTTACCTACACATGGGCGGACGTATCGGTGTATTAGCACTTGTTGAAGGTACTACTGATGCAGAAGTAGCGAAAGACGTTGCAATGCACATCGCTGCTTTAAACCCTAAATACATCTCTCATGACCAAATCTCTGCTGAAGAAGTAGAACATGAGCGTAAAGTATTAACTGAACAAGCACTTAACGAAGGTAAACCAGAAAACATCGTTGCGAAAATGGTTGAAGGTCGTCTTAACAAGTACTTCAAAGAAATTTGTGTTCTTGACCAACCATTCGTTAAAAACCCAGATGTAACTGTTGGTACTTTCTTAACAACTGCTGGTGGTAAATTAACTTCTATGGTTCGCTTCGAAGTAGGCGAAGGTATTGAAAAACGTGAAGATAACTTTGCTGAAGAAGTAATGAGCCAAGTTAAAGGTAACTAATTTCAATAAACATACAATATGTCATTTCTAGGGAGCACAAGCTAAACTTCGTGTTCCCTATTTTTCAATAAAAAAGTATGATGGAGGTCCAGAAAATGCCGCAATATAAACGCGTTGTCATTAAATTAAGTGGGGAAGCTTTAGCAGGAGATCAAGGTTTTGGCCTATCGCCACAAATCGTTAAATCGGTTGCCCAACAAATTAAAGAAGTAGTAGATCTAGATGTGGAAGTTGCCCTAGTAGTAGGTGGCGGAAACATTTGGAGAGGTAAAATTGGTGCCGAAATGGGCATGGAACGAGCAAATGCCGATTATATGGGTATGTTAGCAACCGTAATGAATGCACTAGCACTTCAAGATTCATTAGAGAACCTAGGAGTCGAAACGCGCGTTCAATCATCGATTGTGATGACACAAGTTGCAGAGCCGTATATTCGTAGAAAAGCAGTTCGTCATTTAGAGAAAAAACGCGTTGTCATTTTTGCTGCAGGTACTGGGAATCCATATTTCTCAACAGATACAACAGCTGCATTACGTGCTGCTGAAATTGAAGCAGATGTCATTTTAATGGCTAAAAATAATGTAGATGGCGTATATTCAGCAGATCCAAAATTAGATACAACTGCTGTGAAATATGATCAACTAACATACTTAGAAGTTATCCAACAAGGTCTACAAGTAATGGATTCTACAGCATCTACTCTATGCATGGATAATAATATCTCATTAGTTGTATTCTCATTGATGGAAGATGGAAACATTAAGCGTGCTGTATTAGGTGAACCAATCGGTACAGTTGTAAGTAAATAATTATTAGGAGGAATTCAAATGTCTAAAACAGTTGTCGATTTAGCTTCAGAAAAAATGTCAAAATCAATCGCTGCTTTTTCACGTAATCTAGCAAGTATTCGTGCTGGTCGTGCAAATGCATCTTTACTTGATCGTATTAATGTTGAGTACTATGGTGCACCAACACCTTTAACTCAAATGGCAAGTATTACAGTGCCAGAAGCGCGTCTATTAGTTATTACACCATACGATAAAACAATCTTAGGTGAGATTGAAAAAGAAATTATGCGTTCAGATATCGGTATTACACCAACAAATGACGGTAATGTAATTCGATTAACAATTCCAGCATTAACAGAAGAACGTCGTAAGGAATTAGTAAAACAAGTAAGCAAAGAAGCAGAAGAAGCGAAAGTTGCAGTTCGTAATATTCGTCGTGATGCAAATGATGAGTTCAAAAAACTTGAAAAAGCAGGCGAAATTACAGAAGACGACTTACGTGGATACGGTGAAGACGTTCAAAAATTAACAGATCAGCACATCGCAAAAATCGATGAATTAACTGCTGAAAAAGAAAAAGAAATTCTTGAAGTATAATCATTAGAACTTTGTGGGTTTATAAGACGTCCTATTGACAAAGGGACGTCTTTTTTAAATCAATTGGAAAATACTTTTTAAAAGAGGAAATATATTCGTATTTTTGTTATGATAAGTTCAGTATACGTTCCGATTTGTAAGCTAGTGGAGGATTCTAAATGTTAGATAAACTTGGATGGAAGAAATCAGAAAAAGCAATTCAGTCAATCGATGAACGAGTGGCGAGTTTAAGCCAACAAGATGTACCGAATCATATTGCAATTATTATGGATGGAAATGGTCGCTGGGCAAATAAACGTGCGCTGCCGAGATTTTTAGGGCATCGTGAAGGCATGCAAAATATTCGACGTATTACGCGCGCAGCGAATCGTATGGGTGTTGGTGCGATTACTTTGTATGCTTTCTCAACGGAAAATTGGAAACGACCATCTAAGGAAGTAGAATTTCTTATGCGTTTACCGGAAGAGTTTTTAAATTCTTTTATTCCTGAACTCATGGATTTGAATATTCGTGTTGAGATGATTGGCGAGATGGATGGTGTACCAGAATACACAAGTCGCGCGATTCAACATGCAATGAAAGAAACAAAAAACAATACAGGTATGATACTGAATTTTGCATTCAATTATGGAAGCAGACGTGAAATTGTTTTAGCGATGCAACGTCTAGCGCAACTTGTCAAACAGGGCGATTTGCAACCAGAAGAAATTACAGAAGAAGTCATTTCGGATTATTTAATGACATCTAAGCTACCAGAGCCAGATTTATTAATTCGAACAAGTGGCGAAATTCGTCTAAGCAACTTTTTATTATGGCAGCTGGCGTATACTGAATTTTGGTTTACAGACGTACATTGGCCAGAGTTTACAGACGAAAAATTATTAGATGCAATTGAAGATTTCCAAAAGCGTAATCGTCGTTATGGTGGGTTGAAAGGAGAATAAAAAGTGAAACAGCGTATTATCACAGCCGTAATCGCTGCCGCTTTGTTTATTCCATTTGTCGTATATGGTCATTTACCATTTACGATTTTGGTCTATGCAATGGCAGCGATAGGGCTTTTTGAAATGCTAAGAATGAAAGGACTTTCCTTTTTCTCAATTCCGGGCTTGCTCGGTTTTTTAGCAATGTGTGTTGTATTAATGCCTCGTGAATGGGCAATAAAAGTAGAGGATACAACATCCTTTTCGCAGCTAGAATATCTTTCGATTTTTGTACTTTTACTACTAATTTATACAGTTGTAGTGAAAAATAAAGTAACCTTTGATGCGGTAGCATTTATTGTAGCCAGTGTGTTCTATGTTGGTGTCGGTTTCCATTACTTTATTTCAACAAGAACAGAAGGTATTGCTTATATTGTATTTGCCCTAGTTATTGTATGGTCTACAGATTCAGGCGCATACTTTGTTGGACGTAAACTAGGAAAACATAAATTATGGCCTGAAATTTCACCAAAAAAGACAATTGAAGGTTTTGTTGGTGGTATTGTCATTGCAGTGATTGCGACAGTAATTTTCCAATACTTTGCGCAATTAGATGTGAATTATGGTTTATTACTACTTGTTGCTGTTGTAGCATCGATGATTGGCCAACTTGGTGATTTAGTAGAGTCAGCAATTAAAAGACAATATGGCGTGAAGGATTCGGGTAATATTTTACCGGGACATGGTGGTATTTTAGATCGTTTTGATAGTTTGATTTTTGTTCTACCATTGTTACACTTCATTCATTTTGTTGGATAGGGGAATGAAACATGAAATCAATTAGTTTATTAGGTGCGACAGGGTCGATTGGTCAACAAACACTTGATATCGTAAAAGAACATCCAGAGTCATTTCAAATTTCAGCATTATCAGTTGGACGAAATATTGAAAAAACAAAAGAGATTATTCGAGAGTTTCAACCGAAATTAGTCTCTGTGTTACAAGAAGAAGATGCACGCGCATTACAAAAAGAGTTTCCAAAAACGGATTTTACATTTGGAAATCAAGGTTTAATTGATGTAGCTACATATGCAGACTCAACGTATTTACTGAATTCTGTTTTAGGTTCAGTAGGTTTAGAGCCTACATTAGCAGCAATTCGTCAAAAAAAAGCGATTGCGATTGCTAATAAAGAAACACTTGTAACAGCGGGACATCTTGTGATGGCAGAGGCGAAGAAATATGGTGCGCCAATTTTGCCTGTCGATAGTGAACATTCGGCCCTATGGCAAGCGATGGTTGGAGAAGATCCCAAATCGATTTCAAAACTGATTTTAACAGCTTCTGGTGGTAGCTTCCGCGACCAAACACGTGAGCAATTAAAAGATGTAACTGTAAAAGAAGCGCTAAACCATCCCAACTGGTCGATGGGTGCAAAAATTACCATTGATTCAGCTACATTAATGAATAAAGGTCTTGAAGTAATTGAGGCAGCAGTATTATATGATATGTCTTATGATGATATTGATGTTTTAATTCACCGTGAGAGCATCATCCATTCAATGGTTGAATATCATGATACATCGGTTATGGCGCAACTTGGTACACCAGATATGCGTACACCAATTCAATATGCACTAAGTTACCCAGAGCGCTTACCACGACCTAACGCACAACGTCTAGATTTAGCGAAAATAGGTCAACTTCATTTTGAAAATGTAGACTTTGAGCGTTTCCGTTGTCTTGGATTTGCTTATGAAGCAGGGCGTATGGGCGGCACGATTTTAACTGTAATGAATGCTGCAAATGAAGCGGCAGTAGATGCCTTTTTACATGAAAAAATTAAATTCTTGGAGATTGAAGATGTGATTGATCGTATGATGCAGTCTCATGAAAATATTTTAAATCCTGATTTAGAAACAATTTTACATGTAGACCAAGAAACAAGAAAATCTGTTCGAAGCATGATAAAATAAAAATGTAATACAACTTTTTAACTCGAAGAAGGTGGGAGAACATGCAAGCAGCAATTGCGTTTATTTTAGTGTTCGGTTCCATCGTATTCTTCCACGAATTAGGCCATTTTATTTTCGCAAAACGTTCAGGTATTTTAGTACGTGAATTTGCGATTGGCTTTGGACCAAAAATTATTGGGATTACAAAGGGAGAAACACTCTACACAATTCGTTTACTGCCGATGGGTGGATATGTACGAATGGCTGGAGAGGATATGGATACGACCGAGTTACAACCAGGTTATCGCATTGGTTTTTTATTAAATGATCAAGACGAAATGTCACGTATTGTGTTAAATCAGAATAAACAACTGCCCGATATGCTCTTTTTAGAAGTTGAAAAAGCAGACCTTTTAAAAGGATTATGGGTAGAAGGCTATGATGAAGATGAGAATTTAGTACGTTATAATGTAGCGCGCGATGCTGTCATTGAAGAAAATGGTCAACAGACGATTATTGCGCCTTATGACCGTACATTTAATGCGAAGTCATTAGGAAAGCGTGCAATGACGATTTTTGCAGGTCCTTTATTCAACTTTATTTTAGCGATTGTCTTCTTTATGATTATTGGTCTTGTTCAAGGTATTCCAACGAATGAACCAATTATCGCAAATGTTGTAAAAGACAGCCCTGCACAGCAAGCAGGCATGCAAAAGGATGATTTAGTCGTCTCTGTAGATGGCAAGTCCATTTCAAAATGGGAGCAACTATCAGAAGTGATTCAAAGCAGTGCGAATAAACCAATCGATTTAGAAGTAAAGCGAGATGGCAAAATCGTACCGATTGAAGTAACGCCAAAAGCAGCTGAAGTAAATAAAGAAAAAGTAGGGCAAATCGGTATTCAATATGCGAACACGTATGAAAAAAATCCGCTAAAAGCTATTCCTTATGGATTTGAACAGACGTATAATTGGATAGTGAAGATTGCTGAACTTCTAGGTCTGTTAGTGACAGGTCACTTTACGCTGGATGCTTTATCAGGACCGGTTGGAATTTATAAAGCAACAGAAGAAGTTGCAAAGTATGGCTTTATGACATTAATGAACTGGGCAGCCGTATTAAGTATTAACTTAGGTATTATGAATTTATTACCGCTACCAGCATTAGATGGCGGACGCTTATTATTCTTTGGATATGAAGCAGTTCGAGGGAAGCCAATTGATAAACAAAAAGAAGGTATGGTTCATTTTGTCGGTTTTGCATTGTTGATGGTATTAATGATTGCTGTGACATGGAACGATATACAAAAATTCTTCTTTTAATTAAAGAGAGAAAATAGAATAGCCAAAAGGTGAGGTTAACGAATGAAACAATCAAAAACATTTATTCCAACTTTACGCGAAACACCAGCAGATGCTGAAGTAAAATCGCATCAGTTGTTATTACGCGCAGGATTTATCCGTCAAAATACAAGTGGAGTATACTCTTATTTACCGTTAGCTCGTAAAGTGCTTTCTAAGATTGAAAACATTGTACGTGAAGAAATGGATGCTATTGGTTCAAATGAAATTTTAATGCCTGCTTTACAATCAGCAGAGCTATGGGAAGAGTCAGGTCGTTGGGAAGCATATGGTCCAGAACTAATGCGTTTAACAGACCGTCACAACCGTCAATTTGCATTAGGACCAACACATGAAGAAGTTGTTACATCACTTGTTCGTGACGAGTTGAAATCGTACAAAAAATTACCATTAACGCTATATCAAATTCAAACAAAATTCCGTGATGAAAAACGCCCTCGTTTTGGTTTGTTACGTGGACGCGAATTTATCATGAAAGATGCTTATTCATTCCACGCATCATATGACAGTTTAGATGAAACATATAACGATATGGTGCAAGCTTATACAAATATCTTTAACCGTCTTGGTTTGAACTTCCGTGCAGTAATTGCTGACTCTGGTTCAATTGGTGGTACAGCAGGTACACATGAGTTCATGGTACTTTCTGAAATCGGTGAAGATACAATTGCTTACTCAGATTCTTCAGATTATGCAGCAAATATTGAAATGGCTGAAGTAAAAGTAGAATATAGCCATTCAGATGAAGACATGAAAGAATTAGAAAAAGTAGCAACACCAGACCAAAAAACAATCGAAGAAGTATCAGCTTTCTTAGATATCGTATCTGAAAATATTATTAAAACATTAGTATTTAAAGTAGACGAAGAATTAGTTGTTGTTTTATGTCGTGGCGACCACGAAGTAAATGACATTAAATTAAAAAATGCATTAGGTGCAACTTCTGTTGAACTAGCAGAAGATGCTGAAATTCATGAATTACTTGGTAGCCATATTGGTAGCCTAGGTCCAATTAAATTACCAATCGGTGTGAAAGTCGTTGCAGACCATGCGATTAAGTCGATTCGTAACGGTGTAGCTGGAGCGAACGAAGATGGTATGCATTATATCAATGTAAATCCAGGTCGTGACTTTGCGATTGATCGCTATGAGGATATCCGTTTCATCCAAGTTGGGGACCCATCTCCAGATGGTGAAGGTACAATTAAGTTTGCAGAAGGAATCGAAGTAGGACATGTCTTCAAATTAGGCACAAAATACTCTGATTCAATGAAAGCAACATTTTTAGATGAAAACGGTCGTGCGCAACCATTCATTATGGGTTGTTACGGTATTGGTGTATCACGTATTCTATCTGCAGTAGCAGAACAATGCCAAGATTCATACGGGTTTGTATGGCCAAAACAAATTGCGCCTTATGATGTGCATTTAATCTCGGTTAATCCAAAAGATGAAGCACAATTAGAACTAGGTGAAGAACTGTACAAATTATTAAAATCATATCGTTATGATGTATTATTTGATGAACGTGCAGAACGTGCGGGCGTTAAATTTACAGATGCAGATTTAATTGGTTTACCTGTTCGTATTACAGTAGGTAAAAAAGCTTCTGAAGGTATTGTAGAAGTGAAAATTCGTCATAGCGGCGAAACATTCGAATGTGCAAAAGAAGAAGTTGTGGATCGAATCAACAACATTTTTCAAACACTATAAGTCGATTGAAAAATACGTTATAAACGAATGAAGGAGGAAGGTTGTCTCTAAAAGTCATGTGTATAGATGACTTTTCAGGGCAGCCTTTTCGACTTTTAAACGAAAGGAGATTTATATGTCACAAGAAGCAGCAGAAGCACGTCAACAGTTTCATATTTTGTTACAACAAATTGGTTTAACTGAAGACCAAGATCTTCACTATGTAGAAGGCGGTGAATTACAGCGCTTAACGGTTCAAAAATCAAAACGTGTATGGTTATTTGCTTTGAAACTACCTCGTATTTTACCATATAGCTATTTTGCGCGTTTTGAGCAACATGTGATGAATGCTTTTAAAAGTATTGCAACAACACAATTAGCCATTACAGTTGCACAACCTGAAATAGATGAGGAGCTTATTCGTTCTTATTGGACGCGCGTCGTACAAGACCAAGATGAATTATCGCCCCCATTACGTGAAATTTTATCGAAGCAAGTGCCTGAAATGATGGGACAGAAGCTGGTTCTATATTGTAACCAAGACTTTGAACAAGCAACACTACGTAATAAATATGCAGAAAAATTAAGCGAAACTTATCAGCAATATGGATTCCCATCATTACACTTTGATTTCCAAGTGAAAGATGTTACACAGGAAATGGCGGAAGCACAGCAAAAATTCTTAGAACAGCGTCGTATTGAAGAAGAAGAAATTTCGAAAAAAGCAGTGGAAGACTTACAAAAACGTGAGAAGGAACGTCAACAAAATCCAGATGGTATTGATGTATCAAATCAACCATTCCAACTAGGTATTCCAATTAAGAATGATGAGAACTTTATGGAAATCCATCAAATTCAAGATGAAGAACGTCGCGTCATTATCGAAGGATTTGTATTCGATGCAGAGGTGAAAGAGCTGCGTAGTGGTCGTTCATTACTGACATTAAAAGTTTCAGACTACACAGATTCGATTCTTGTGAAGATGTTTTCGCGTGATAAAGAAGATGCTGCTATTATGCAGATGGCGAAAAAAGGGATGTGGGTGAAGGTACGAGGTTCTGTACAAAACGATACATTCGTGCGTGATTTAATTGTGATGGCACAAGATATCGTGGAAACAAAACCAGTTATTCGACAAGATACGGCACCTGAAGATGAAAAGCGTGTTGAACTGCATCTACATACACCAATGAGTACGATGGATGCTGTTACACCAACGGCTGATTTAATTGCAGCAGCTGCAAAATGGGGACACCCAGCCATTGCAATTACCGATCACAACGTAGCACAGTCATTCCCTGATGCGCATAATGCGGGGAAAAAGCATGGCGTAAAAGTGATTTATGGTGTCGAAATTAATCTTGTAGATGATGGTGTACCAATCGCTTATGATGAACAACATATCGCTTTAGAAGATGCGACATATGTCGTCTTTGACGTTGAGACAACAGGTCTATCTGCAGCCTACGATACAATCATCGAATTAGCAGCTGTTAAGATTGTGAATGGTGAAGTAGTGGACAAGTTTGAGAGTTTTGCAAATCCACACCATAAATTATCTTCTACAACGATTGAATTGACAGGTATCACAGATGATATGGTACAGGATGCACCGGAAGTCGTCGATATGATTGCGAAATTCCATGACTTTATTGGTGATGGCATTGTTGTTGCACATAACGCATCATTTGATATTGGTTTCTTATACGAAGCATACAAACAAGCGAATATTGATGATTTCCATCACCCTGTAATTGATACATTAGAATTGGCACGTTTTTTACATCCAACGATGAAGAACCACCGTTTAAATACATTATGTAAAAAATTCAATATCGAATTAACACAGCATCACCGTGCGATTTATGATACGGAAGCAACAGGTTACTTACTACTTCATTTAATGAAGGAAGCAACTGCAAAAGGAATTGCATATCACGATGACTTTAATAAGTATATCGGTGGTGGCGATGCTTACAAACGTGCACGACCAATGCATTGTACGGTACTTGCAAAAACAAATGATGGTCTAAAAAATATGTTCAAAATGTTGAGTGAATCTTACACAGAAACATTCTACCGTATGCCACGTATTAAGCGTTCAACACTACAGCGTTATCGCGAAGGTTTAATTGTAGGGTCAGGGTGTAGTAAAGGGGAATTCTTTACAGCAGTCATGCAAAAATCATTAGATGAAGCAATCGAAATTGCGAAGTTCTATGATTATTTAGAAGTACATCCACCAGCAGTGTATGCGCCACTTATTGAGTCAGAGTTAATTAAAGATGAGTGGAACATGCAAGATATTATCCGTAAAATTATTAAAGTTGGTAAGAAGCTAGATAAGCCTGTTATTGCGACAGGGAACGTGCATTACCTACACAAAGAAGATGCGATTTTTAGACAGATTCTGATTCGTTCACAGGGCGGTGCGAATCCTTTAAATCGAAATACACTGCCAGACGTACATTTTAGAACAACGAATGAAATGCTCGACGAATTTGCTTTTTTAGGTGATGACGAGGCAAAAAGAATCGTTGTAGACAATTCACGCGCACTAGCGGAACAAATGGATGAAGTTATTCCATTAAAAGATGATTTATATACACCAAAAATTGATGGTGCAGAAGATGAAGTACGTCGTATGACATATGAGATGGCCCATTATATTTATGGTGAGGAATTACCTGAAATTGTAGAAAAACGAATTGATAAAGAATTGAAGTCGATTATCGGTCATGGTTTCTCTGTAATCTATTTAATTTCACATAAGCTTGTAAAAAAATCATTATCTGATGGTTATTTAGTAGGTTCGCGTGGTTCTGTAGGTTCGTCACTCGTTGCGACCTTTATGGAGATTACAGAAGTAAATCCATTGCCACCACACTATGTCTGTCCAAACTGTAAAAAATCAGAGTTCTTCGATGATGGTTCTGTAGGTTCGGGCTACGATTTACCGAATAAAAATTGTCCAGATTGTCATGTTCCATACAGTAAAGATGGACAAGATATTCCGTTTGAAACTTTCTTAGGGTTCAAGGGAGACAAGGTACCCGATATTGATTTGAACTTCTCAGGTGAGTATCAACCACAGGCGCATAACTATACAAAAGTATTGTTTGGTGAAGACTATGCATTCCGTGCTGGAACAATTGGTACAGTAGCTGAAAAGACAGCATATGGTTATGTAAAAGGATATGGAACAGACCATAATATTAACTTTAGAGGAGCAGAAGTAGACCGCCTCGTTCAAGGTTGTACAGGCGTGAAACGAACAACAGGACAGCATCCAGGTGGTATCATTGTTGTACCGAACTATATGGATATTTTCGATTTTACACCGATTCAATATCCAGCAGATGATCAAGGTTCAGAATGGCGAACAACACACTTCGACTTCCATTCAATTCATGATAATATTTTAAAACTCGATATACTTGGACACGATGATCCGACTGTTATTCGTATGTTACTTGATTTAACAGGGATTGACCCGAAAACCATTCCAACAGACGATCCAGAAGTAATGGCAATCTTCCAAGGACCCGAACCACTTGGTGTAACACCTGAACAAATTAAAGCAAAAACAGGAACGTATGGTATTCCTGAGTTTGGTACGAAGTTTGTACGTGGAATGTTAGAAGAAACGAAACCATCTACTTTCTCAGAGTTAGTTCAAATTTCAGGACTTTCACATGGAACAGATGTATGGCTTGGTAATGCAAGTGAGCTGATTGAAAATGGAACGTGTGTATTATCTGAAGTAATCGGTTGTCGTGATGATATTATGGTTTATTTAATCTATCAAGGGTTAGAACCTTCATTAGCCTTTAAAATTATGGAGCATGTGCGTAAAGGTAAAGGGTTAACGGAAGATATGGAAGAAGCGATGATGGCTGAAAATGTACCGAAATGGTATATCGAATCATGTAAGAAAATTAAGTACATGTTCCCGAAAGGTGCGACACGTTGGCAGTACAACCCTAACAGAAATGTTGGATAAAACTGCCCCGTTAAGAAAACGAAGACATTAAACTAAAACAGTTTTCTTATAGAGAACTGTATAAAACGATTCGGAAGGTGAAATCCCTTTCCACTACTTACAGGGAGTAGTGAAACACCCTAAACACTGCGACTGGCTTGGAATTTCTCACAAAGGAAAAGTCAGAGAGCTCGCTAAAGTTCATCTCGAAAGCATGACAAGTAGATGTCAGTAGAGGTGGGGGTCCTATAAAAGTTGCTATGGTAAGGAGACGAACTCTCGCTTGGAAAGGCTCGTAAGGACAGCTTCACTGAGAAGTGGAGACTACTGCTTGCAGTAGTTCATCTGTGGTCATCCTATCTTTTGGGGGTGTGACTGCGTTTATCCATTCGAAGGATATTCGGCACAGCAAGTAACCTGCTTTTGCTGTACTAGGTGACGGGTCAGAGAGAGTACCTAAGGCAACCATAATGAAGGGATAGTTTTATACGGAACGTGTGAAGGCTACTAGACTGATGGAGAAGCCAAATGAAGTCTTGAAAGTAGGAAATGACTTTCTTAAAGTAGCTGGCAGCAGCCCGTAGTAGTGTTGAAGCATTTGTAATGGATGTGGAGCGAAGGGGCATAGTCAAACGAAGGATTTATAAACAATCGCTAATGCTAAGAAACTCCGTTGAGAATAAATTACTTGGTAAGTGTAACTAATACGATTTTATTGTAGAGGTGACTACCATTGAAACTTAGCATACCGAAATCAGAAGAAGAATTTCAACAATTAAAAGATAGGTTATATGAAGAAACGAAAGTAGCTCTATCTCAAAATAAACAACCAATTTTTAAAGGTATGCTTGAAGTAGCACAATGTGACGTTGTGATTCTAACTGCAATTCATAAACTGAAGAGCAATAAAGGTAGCAATACTGCTGGTGTAAATGAAAAAACGATGCGTACTGATATTCTAAATAAAGACTTTAAAAAAGTCTTAAAGGAAGTTAAAAATCAGTTTCAGCAATATACACCGAATATGGTTAGAAGAGTACACATCCTAATAGATAATGGAGAAACAAGACCACTTGGAATTCCAACTATCACTGATAGAGTAGTTCAGGAGTGCATTCGAAGTGTATTAGAACCAATATGTGAAGCTCAATTTTTCGAGCATTCTTATGGTTTTAGACAATGGAGAAGTACAGAACATGCACTCAGTCGAGTAACAGATGTCGTACAGAAAACAGGTTATCATTGGGTTATTGAAGGCGATATTTCAAAATTTTTCGATACAGTCAATCATACGAAATTGATTAAAATACTTTGGTCGTTTGGCATTCAAGATAGACGCATTTTAATGATGATAAAAGCAATGCTTCGATCAGGCGTGATGGATGAGATTATAAAAAATGATTTAGGAACTCCACAGGGTGGTATTATTTCACCACTATTAGCAAATGTATATTTAACTCCTTTTGATAACTTTGTTACAAGAGAGTATGAACGAAAAAAGTTGAGAAAAAAATACAGTTCAGGACAGCGAAGTTTGATACTGCGGGGATTGTCTGGGAAACCTAGAATTAAACCAATTCCATGTTACCTCATTCGTTATGCGGATGATTGGGTAGTTGTAACGAACAGTAAAGAGAATGCTGAAAAACTTGTATATAAATACGAAAAGTATTTGCGGGGAACCCTGAAACTTACACTTTCCACAACAAAGACGAAAATTACAAATGTTCGTTCAAAAGCTATTGAGTTTTTAGGTTATAAATATAGACAAGTCCGAGGAAAAGCACAAAAAGGCTATATTTCTAGAACAAAGCCGATTGAAGATAAATTCGATAAGAAAATGATCGAATTGCTAAAAGACATTAAGATGCTGAAAAAATGTAAAGATACCGAAACACTTATTTCAGATGTAAACATCATCAACTCAAAAATACGGGGGCTTATAAACTATTATCAAGTGACAACTTGGGGTTCTGAGTCTATGAAAAAGTATAATCAACGAGTGAGATGGGCGGCTTATAGAGCGATTAGGCGAAGGCTTGGTGCAAAAAGTGCTAAAGGGAAAAACAAAAAGGTTGACTGGATAAGTGCCAACCTTTGTACAAACTTATTAGAACTGCATAGCAACTATACCACAGCTTTACCAGCACTGAAATATAAAGAGCATGTAATTGGTATAACAGACTTAGCGTTTATTAAGTTTCAACAACCTACTTTGTTTAATCAAATGGAAACACCATTTACTAAAGAAGGTAGGAAACGTCATTTAACACGATTAAGAAAAAGACCAAAACAGTTTCGTATGGATTTTATATTCGGTGCAGATGCCATGGCAACACGAAGATTATTGGCTAGTAAGAAAAAGAAAAAACGGTTGTATAACTTTGAGTTTTATCTAAATAGGGCATATGCTTTTAATCGAGATAAAGGGAAATGTAGAATATGTGGAAAAGAAATTGCTCCACATGAAATTGAGACACATCATGTTAATCCGAATTTAACAACTGAACTTGTTAATCGGGTAAACAACTTAGCTTCATTACATGATATTTGTCACAATGACATGCATAATTCCTCATTAACTGAAACTTTATTATTTGCTAAAGGTTATACTACAACTTCAGTAAAGAAAATTCTTAACTTCAGAAATAAAATAGCGATGAAGTAGTTTATAAACGTTTGATGGAACGCCGTATGAATCGAAAGGTTCACGTACGGTGTGAAGTGGGGGAAAATGAAGTCCTAACGAGTAAGGTCGAGGATGGACTTACCTATCACTATCCCATGCGGCTGCCTATGTCTTAATGGCGGTGCGTATTGCTTATTTCAAAGTTCATTTCCCAATCGTTTACTACTGTGCGTACTTTACAGTTCGTGCCTCTGATTTTGATTTACTTGCGATGGTGAATGGCTCTGAAACAATCAAAGCACGTATTGAAGAAATTGAGAGCAAGGGATTAGAGGCATCGGTTAAAGAGCGCTCTTTACAAACAGTTTTAGAACTTGCTTTAGAAATGACAGAACGTGGTTTAACAATTCAAAAAGTGGATTTATATCGCTCAAAAGCAACAGAATTCGTCATTGATGGGGATTCTTTAATTCCACCATTCAATGCGATTCCAGGCTTGGGAAATAACGTAGCTGAAGCGATTGTACGCGCAAGACAAGATGGTGAATTTTTATCAAAAGAAGATTTACAAATTCGTGGTCGCGTATCGAAAACATTGATTGAGTATATGGATAAATTAGGTTGTTTAGAAGGTATGCCAGATGCCAATCAATTATCGCTATTCTAGGGTTTACTTGCATAAATCGTGAATTGATGCTAAAATAAAAACAATTACTTTGTTGATAGAACAGACGGCAAAAGAGTGGGGATTCCTCACTCTTTTCTGTTTGTATTTATCAGTAACTCTAAAGTCAGGAGGATTGTATGAGCAAAATTACTACGGAAATCGAAGAACTTGTAAAGCCAATCGTTGAGGAGCTTACATTGGAGCTAGTAGAGGTTGAGTTTGTAAAAGAGGGGCGCGATTGGTTTTTACGTGTATATGTTGATACTCCTGAAGGCAATATTGATATCGATCAATGCGCACAAGTGAGTGAGCGTTTAAGCGAAAAGTTAGATGAAAAAGATCCGATTTCACAAAATTATTACCTTGAAGTATCTTCTCCAGGAGCAGAACGCCCTTTAAAAAAGGAAGCTGATTACATTCAAGCAATTGGCCAATACGTTCACATCAAGACATACGAAGCAATTGATGGCAAAAAAGTATTTGAAGGTTACTTAACATCTTATACAGATGAAGGTGCCGCATTAGACATGTTAATCAAAACAAGAAAAGTAAAAGCATTAATTCCGAAAGAGAAAATTGCGACAGCTCGCTTAGCAATTGATTTTTCTAAAGAACAATAATCTAGGAGTGAAACAAAAATGGGCAAGGAACTAGTAGGTGCTCTTAAAGCGCTTGAAGAAAAAGGAATCTCACGTGAAATTATCGTAGATGCAATTGAAGCGGCATTAATTACAGCATATAAGAAGAACTATGACGAAGCGAATGTACGTGTTGACTTAAATCTTGATAAAGGAACAATGCATCTGTATTCACGCAGAGAAGTTGTTGAAAAGTCAGAAGATGATTTATTAGAAATGTCTTTAGAAGATGCACGCCAAATCAACCCAGCGTATGAGATTGGTGACATTGTTGAAACAGAGGAAGTGCCACGCGACTTCGGACGTATTGCAGCAACAACAGCAAAACAAATTATGACACAACGTTTCCGCGAAGCAGAACGTGGCTTAATTTATGAAGAGTATGTAGATCGTGCAGACGATATTATCAACGGTGTTGTAGAACGTCTTGATGCACGTAATATCTATGTAGGAATTGGCAAAATCGAAGCGGTATTATTACCGAACGAGCAAATTCCAGGTGAATCATATGAGCCACATGATCGTATTAAAGTGTACATTACAAAAGTAGAACGTTCTTCTAAAGGACCTCAAGTATTCGTTTCAAGAACACACCCAGGTTTATTACGCCGTCTATTTGAATTAGAAGTACCAGAAATTTTTGAAGGTACAGTTGAAATCAAAACAATTGCACGTGAAGCAGGAGATCGTTCAAAAATCTCTGTTATCGCGCATAACGATGAAGTAGATCCAGTTGGTGCATGTGTTGGTACAAAAGGTGCACGTGTCCAAACGATTGTAAATGAATTAAACGGTGAGAAAATTGACATTGTAGAATGGTCAGAAGATCCAGTTGAATTCGTAGCGAACGCACTTAGCCCATCAAAAGTATTAGATGTTCAAGTAAATGAAGAAGAAAAATCAACATTAGTTGTCGTACCAGATTACCAACTATCATTAGCAATTGGTAAACGCGGTCAAAATGCACGTTTAGCAGCGAAATTAACAGGTTGGAAAATCGATATTAAATCTGAAACAGACGCAACAGAGCAAGGCCTATATGACCCAGCGAATGCAACAATCGTTGTAAAAGAAGAGCCATCTGTAGAAGAAGATCTAGAAATCGATTTATATCACGACGAAGATTAATTGAAAGGTGTTTAGAAGATGCCAGTCAATCGAAAAGTACCATTAAGAAAATGTTGTGCAACAGGTGACATGTTACCGAAAAAGGACATGGTACGTGTTGTACGTTCAAAAGAAGGCGAAGTATCCGTAGACGAGACTGGTAAAAAGTCTGGTCGCGGTGCTTACGTATCGAAATCAGAAGCTGCAGTAGAAGCAGCAAAGAAGAAGAATGTTTTGAAAAATCAATTAGAAGTTGAAATTCCAGAACATATCTATGATGATTTGCTAGCAGTTATTCGAAAGGGTAAATAACATGACAACTGAACAAGCCATTTTAAATTTACTAGGAATTGCAGCGAGAGCAAGACAAGTAGTATCAGGCGAAGAACAAGTGGTGAAGGAAGTTCGAGGACAATCGGCTAAACTTGTGATTTTATCCACAGATGCTTCAAAGAATACGCAAAAAAAGTTGCGCGATAAATGTAACTCATTTCAAGTTGAATTGCATGAATTTAGTACACGTGAAGTACTAGGTCATGCGACAGGTCGAGAAACACGTGTATCCTTAGCAATTATGGACCGCGGTTTTGCGAAAAAACTGTCGGAGTTATTCCAACAACTTGAATCACAATAATGCAGTACATGAGGAATCAAGACAGAAGCTGTCAAATAAGATCCAAGTGTGAAAGTCCTTATTTCACCAAGTCATCAATGAGCGCCAAGGGACAGCCAGGAACTCGTCCTGCTATTAGTTCGATGACGATGTAAGAAATTAATAGCGAACACTCAAAAATTTCATATGAATAAGGATGTACTATGACAAATAACTCATCTAATAATAATAAAACAAATACTTCACGCCCGTCTTCAGGCGGCAATAACGCAGGTCGTGGCGGACAACAAAATCGTGGCGGACAAAACCGCGGAGGACAAGCAGGTGGTCGTCCACAACAACGTCGTCGTCCAGGAATTAACGGAGGTCAACGTCGTAAAAACCGTCCAGCTCCACAACCTGTAGCACCAAAAGCATTACCAGAAAAAATCACGTTTTATGAATCATTAACTGTAGGAGAGTTAGCGAAAGAGCTAGGTCGCGAGCCTTCAGAAATCGTTAAAAAATTATTCTTACTTGGTGTAATGGCAACAATTAACCAAGAATTAGATAAAGATACAATCGAATTAATCGCTACAGACTACGGTGTAGAAGTAGAAGAAGAAATTCGTATTGACCGTACTGATTTAGAAACATATTTCGAAGATGAAGAAGTAGTAGAAGATGCTGAAGCAGTAGAGCGTCCTCCAGTTGTAACAATTATGGGTCACGTTGACCACGGTAAAACAACATTACTAGACTCAATTCGTAACACAAAAGTAACTGCAGGTGAAGCAGGTGGTATCACACAACATATCGGTGCTTACCAAGTAGAAGTAGAAGGCAAAAAAATCACATTCCTTGATACACCAGGACATGCTGCATTCACAACAATGCGTGCACGTGGTGCGAAAGTTACTGATTTAACAATTCTAGTTGTAGCAGCTGATGATGGTGTTATGCCACAAACAGTTGAAGCAATCAACCATGCGAAAGCTGCAGAGGTTCCAATTATCGTTGCAGTAAACAAAATGGATAAACCTTCAGCGAACCCAGATCGTGTTATGCAAGAATTAATGGAACATGGTTTAGTAGCAGAATCTTGGGGTGGCGAAACAATCTTCGTACCAATTTCTGCACTAAAAGGTGAAGGAATTGATCAACTTCTTGAAATGATTTTATTAGTTTCAGAAGTAGGCGAATTAAAAGCGAATCCAAAACGTAATGCAATGGGTACTGTAATTGAAGCACAACTTGATAAAGGTCGCGGTTCAGTTGCAACACTTTTAGTACAGAATGGTACATTAAAAGTAGGTGACCCAATCGTTGTAGGTCATGCTCACGGTCGTGTACGTGCGATGATTAATGACCATGGTCGTCGTGTAAAAGAAGCAGGTCCATCAACACCAGTTGAAATCACAGGTTTAAGTGATGTGCCACAAGCTGGCGATCGTTTCGTTGTATTCGATGACGAGAAATCTGCACGTCAAGTAGCAGAAGCACGTGAAATGACAGCAATCCAAGAACAACGTGGCGAAGGTCAACGTGTAACATTAGATAACCTATTCGAACAAATGAAGCAAGGCGATATGAAAGAATTAAACTTAATCGTAAAAGCTGACGTACAAGGTACAGTAGAAGCGATGGCTGCTTCATTAATGAAAATTGAAGTAGAAGGCGTTAACGTGAAAATTATTCACACAGGCGCAGGTGCGATTACAGAGTCTGATATTTCATTAGCAGCAGCATCAAATGCAATCGTAATTGGTTTCAACGTACGTCCAGATACAAATGCAAAACGTGCAGCAGAACAAGAAGGCGTTGATATTCGCCAACACCGTATCATCTACAAAGTAATCGAAGAGATTGAAGCGGCGATGAAAGGGATGCTTGACCCAGAATACGAAGAAAAAGTTGTGGGTAATGCAGAAGTACGTGAAACATTCAAAGTATCAAAAGTGGGTACAATTGCAGGTGGTTACGTTACAGACGGTAAGTTAGTACGTGACGCAGGTGTACGTGTTATTCGTGAAGGTATCGTTATTTTCGAAGGTGAATTATCTTCATTAAAACGATTCAAAGACGATGCAAAAGAAGTAGCAAAAGGTTACGAATGTGGTTTCACAATTGCAAACTTTAACGATATTAAAGTGGGCGATGTAATTGAAGCATACGTAATGGAAGAAATTAAACGCTAATGATTGTTTATGTGGAGTGTGAATTTATGATTCCAGCCGCACATTCATTAAAAGAAAAAAGAGCTGTGTTAGAAAAGATGAAAGTCCGGACCAAACAGCGTTATAATATAGCTATCTCAGAGATTGATCATCAAAATGTTTGGCAAAGAACACGCTTAGCAATCGTGACCGTTTCCTCGAATAAGCAAGCTGCTGATCGGGAAATGGATCACGCCATTGCACATTTAGAGTCGAATCCTGAGTGGGAACTTCTTGATTTATATCGAGAATATTTATGAAACTGAGGTGAATCGATTATGTCATTACGTTCAAATCGAGTAGCTGAGCAAATTAAAAAAGAGCTTGGCGATATTATTGGTCGTAAGCTAAAAGACCCTCGTGTAGGATTTGTTACAGTTACAGATGTAGAAGTAACAGGCGATTTACAACAAGCGACAATTTATATTACTAGTTTAGGTACAGAACGAGAAAAACAGGAAACATTAAAAGGGCTCGAAAAAGCAAAAGGCTTTATTCGCTCTGAAATTAGCAAGCGTATCCGTTTACGCATTGCTCCTGAACTATTTTTCGAATTTGATGCCTCAATTGAGTACGGTAATCATATTGACGATTTGTTACGCAAACTGCACGAATCTGATAGATAACAATCGTAAAAAAGAGGCTGTCCTTTATTGGATCAGCCTCTCTTTTTTATGTAAATGGAGGTATATAAATGCACGGGATTTTACCATTATGGAAAGAAGCAGGCATGACATCTCATGACTGTGTATTTAAATTAAGAAAAATTTTAGGCACGAAAAAAGTAGGGCATACAGGTACACTTGATCCAGCAGTAGAAGGTGTGCTACCGATTTGTGTAGGCAATGCAACACGTTTAGCAGAATATATTACAGACGCAGGAAAAGTATATGAAGCGGTTGTATCGATTGGAACTGCAACAACGACAGAAGATGCAGAAGGTGAAGTCGTTGCACAAGATCACACGCATAAAGTGATTACACGTGAAGCAATTGAACAAGCTTTGCACTCACTAACAGGTACAATTGAACAAACACCGCCAATGTACTCTGCTGTTAAAGTAAATGGTCGTAAACTATATGAGTATGCACGTGCTGGTCAAACAGTGGAACGTCCGACACGACTTGTCGAAATCAAAGAATTAACATTACTTGAGCCGCAAGAAGTATATGAAGGTGAAGAAGTAGCATTTTCTATTCGAATTGCTTGTGGAAAAGGAACTTACATTCGTACGCTTTCAGTTCAAATCGGTGAGATCCTTGGCTACCCAGCTCATATGAAACAACTTGTACGTACGATGTCAGGGAGTTATACACAGGATGAATGTAAAACACTTGGTGAATTACAAGAGATGAAAGAACAAGGAACATTGAATGAAGTGATTCGCCCGCTTGAAACCGCATTAACAGAATACCCACAAATTGCGATTACAGATGCAAATCGAAAAGAAATTTCGAATGGACAAGTGCTTCCAGTACACCCTTCTCTAAAAGAATCTGATAAGATAGTGTACGTGGAAAATAATCAGGCTGTAGCTATTTATGTAGTACATCCAACTAAAACAGGATTAATGAAACCCGAAAAGATGTTTCCTAAAGTAAACTAGGAGGTTACGACATGCAAGTTGTACAATTATCATATCCAAACCAAATTACTTCAGAACAATTAACAGGTCCTTACTCACTTGCGCTAGGATTTTTTGATGGCGTACATAGAGGGCATCAAGCGGTGATTAATAAAGCGAAAGAAAAAGCGGAAGAAACGGGGACAAAATTAGCAGTTATGACATTTGACCCTCACCCTTCAATTGTTCTTGGTCAAAGTAAAGAAAAAGTATTTTACATTACACCACTACAACAAAAAATCGCGATTTTAGAAGAATCGGGTGTTGATACGTTATTCGTCGTTCGGTTTACATCTGACTTTGCACAATTATCACCAGAGGAATTCGTCCAACTATTTATTAAAGACTTAGGTGTACAACATGTCACAGCAGGTTTTGATTATACATTTGGACGAAAAGGTAGTGGAACGATGACGGATATGCCCGCGCTATGTGGTGAGGACATTACCGTGCAAGTAGTTGAAAAACAAATAAAAGATGATGAGAAAATCAGCTCTACTCGTATTCGTACATTATTAAAAGAAGGTAATCTAAAAGAGGTTCATGCATTATTAGGTAGACCATATCGTACACCGGGAGTAGTAGTACATGGTGATAAACGTGGACGCACAATTGGATTCCCAACGGCAAATGTACAAGCAGATGAAGGTAGTTTTATTCCAGCAAATGGTGTCTATGTAGTCAAGGTGCGTGTACAACAAGAATGGTTTGTTGGTGTATGTAATATTGGGTACAAACCAACATTTAAAAATCCAAACGAGAAAAACTTAACAATCGAAGTGCATATCGTAGATTTTGATAAAAATATTTACGGAGAAGCAGTAGCGATTGATTGGTACGATTGGGTACGTCCAGAGCAAAAATTCAATGGAATTGAAGCACTTGTTGCACAACTCACAAAAGATAAACAAGCCGCAATCGATTTCTTTAAAGAAGCGGAGTAAGGTAGAGAGAATCGTTTATTTTACTGTGATTTTAGTTGCGTAGAGACCTTCTTTATGTTACTATTTCATAAGTGACTTGATAAAAGCACAGAACCTTTACTTGGTATTTCGATTCTCCAACGAATCACTCAGTAACAGGGGATATTTTATAATTTGGGAGGTGTATTCAAGATGGCATTAACACAAGAACGTAAAAATGAAATCATCGCTGAATACCGTACACATGAAAGTGATACTGGATCTCCAGAAGTACAAATCGCTGTACTAACTGAAGATATCAACAACTTAAACGAGCACTTACGTACTCATAAAAAAGATCACCATTCACGTCGCGGTTTATTCAAAATGGTAGGTCGTCGTCGTAACTTACTGAAATATCTTCGTGAAAACGATGTTCAACGTTACCGTGAATTAATTGGTAAACTTGGCTTACGTCGATAAAATGCAACTTGAAAAAGCGGGCTAGTCCCGCTTTTTCTTTATGTTACAGAAAAAAAGAATCACACGCCAATCCCAAAATATGAAAAATTGCTTCATCAAGTATGAAATGTTTCGCAATGAAAACACATTTTTGATAAACTAGCTAGTGATTACATAAATAAAATAAATGGCAATACGGTTTTTGAGAGAGGAGTTCAATAAATGAACGAAAAAAAGGTATATAGCTATGAGTGGGCAGGTAAGCCATTAGTTGTAGAAGTAGGTCAATTAGCAAAACAAGCAAACGGTGCAGTTATGGTACGCTACGGTGACACAGCAGTACTTTGTAACGCAACAGCTTCAAAAAAACCAAAGCAAACAGATTTCTTCCCATTAACAGTAAACTACGAAGAAAAAATGTATGCTGCTGGTAAAATTCCAGGTGGATTCGTTAAACGTGAAGGTCGTCCTTCAGAAAAAGCCGTTTTAACATCTCGTTTAATCGACCGTCCAATCCGTCCGCTATTCCCTGATGGTTTCCGTAATGAAGTACAAGTAATCTCTATGGTTATGTCGAATGATCCAGATTGTAGTTCAGAAATGGCTGCAATGCTAGGTTCTTCACTTGCATTAATGGTATCAGATATTCCATTTGATGGCCCAATCGCAGGTGTAACAATCGGTATGATCGATGGTGAATTCATTGTCAACCCAACAGTGGAACAATTAAAAAATTCAACAATTGATTTAACAGTTGCAGGTACAAAAGATGCCATTAACATGGTTGAAGCTGGCGCACTTGAAGTACCAGAAGAAACAATGTTAGAAGCGATTGTTTTCGGTCATGAAGAAATCAAAAAAGTAATTGCCTTCCAAGAGCAAGTTGCTGCTGAATGTGGTAAAGAAAAAATGGAAGTACAGTTACAAACAATCAATGAAGAATTATATGAAGAAATTAAAGCTGCACACGAAACAGAAATGAATGCAGCCATTCAAACACATGAAAAACATGCACGCGATGAAGCAATCGAAGCTGTTAAATCAGTTGTAGTAGCTGCATATGAAGAGAAATTAGCAGACGCAGAAGATCGTGATGCAACATTAAAACAAGTAAATGAAATTTTAGATAAAATGGTGAAAGACGAAGTACGTCGTTTAATCACAGAAGATAAGGTACGTCCTGATGGTCGTAAATTAGACGAAATTCGTCCTCTATCATCTGAAGTTGGTTTATTACCACGTACACACGGTTCGGGTCTATTCACACGTGGTCAAACACAAGCACTATCAATTTGTACACTAGGTTCATTAAGTGATGTACAAATTATCGATGGTTTAGGTGTAGAAGAAAACAAGCGCTTCATGCACCACTACAACTTCCCACAATTCTCTGTTGGTGAAACAGGACCAATGCGTGGACCAGGTCGTCGTGAAATTGGTCACGGTGCATTAGGTGAACGTGCATTATTAGCAGTTATTCCAGATGAAGCAGACTTCCCTTACACAATCCGTTGTGTATCTGAAGTATTAGAATCAAATGGTTCAACTTCTCAAGCGTCAATCTGTGGTTCAACACTTGCGATGATGGATGCAGGTGTACCTTTAAAAGCACCGGTAGCAGGTATTGCAATGGGCTTAATCAAAAAAGGTGAACACTACTCAATCTTAACAGATATTCAAGGTATGGAAGACCACTTAGGCGATATGGACTTCAAAGTAGCAGGTACAGCTAAAGGTGTAACAGCACTACAAATGGATATTAAAATCGACGGTTTATCACGTGAAATTTTAGAAGAAGCATTAACACAAGCAAAACACGGTCGTATGGTGATTCTTGAGTCAATGTTACAAACAATTGCTGAACCACGTGAGCACTTATCTGCATATGCACCAAAAATTAAATCAATTCATATTAAACCAGATAAAATCCGTGATGTTATTGGACCTGGTGGTAAACAAATCAATAAAATTATTGATGAAACAGGCGTAAAAATTGATACGGAACAAGATGGTACAATCTTTATCTCATCAGTTGATGAAGAGATGATTCAACGTGCACAAGATATGATCGAAAGTATCGTACGTGAAGCAAAAGTAGGCGAGTACTACTTAGGTAAAGTAAAACGTATCGAGAAATTCGGTGCTTTCCTTGAAATCTTCCCAGGTAAAGATGGTTTATTACACATCTCTGAGATTCAAGATGAGCGCACGAAAAATGTTGAAGACGTATTAAAAATCGGTGACGAGCTATTTGTAAAATGTATCGAAATCGACCGTCAAAATCGTGTCAACCTTTCTCGTAAAGTCGTTGTTCAAGAAGAAAAAGAAAAAGCAGCTGATTAATTTTTAATGTAATGAGTTGAATGCAGAAAGAGGTATGCCTTGTCGCTTTTCGAACGTAATTGAAAAGCAAAGGGTATACCTCTTTTTTAAAATAGGAGTGAAAAAATGTTAGAAAAATATACAGCTAAAAATGGTTTGCGTATTGTAGCAGAAAAAATGCCTTACGTTCGTTCTGTATCTTTTGGTATTTGGGTAAATGTCGGTTCGCGTTATGAAACACCAGAAGAGAATGGTTTAACACATTTTATTGAGCATATGCTATTTAAAGGAACGAAAACACGTAGTGCTAAACAAATTGCAGAAGACTTTGATCGCATCGGTGCCCAGACAAATGCTTTTACATCAAAAGATCAAACATGTTATTACGTTGTCGCGATGGATCAACAAATTGAAGAAGCTGTGACGATATTAGCGGATATGTTTTTCCATTCTGTATTTGATCCAGAAGAAATGGAAAAAGAAAAACAAGTGATTGCAGAGGAGATGGCAATGACAGAAGATACACCAGATGATGATGTAGATGAACGTTTGTGGGCAGCGATGTTTGAAGGACATCCACTTGGCGCACCGATTCTAGGAACAGAGAAAACATTACAATCGTTTACGCAACAACAAGTAAAGGATTTTATTCGTACGCACTATACTCCAGATCAAGTAGTGTTATCAGTTGCGGGGAATTTTGATGATGCACTCATTTCAAAACTACAAACATTATTTAACCAATTTGAAAATGAAGAATCACGCGGTGTGATTACATTCGATCAGCCTGTTTTCCATGCAGTAGAAACAACGAAGAAAAGCCAAGTTGAGCAAGCACATGTTGTCATTGGCTTCCCAGGTCTTGCTGTAACAGATGAGCAAACAATCCCGTACCTTGTCATGAATAATATCTTTGGTGATTCGATGTCGTCGCGTTTATTCCAAAAAGTACGTGAAGAAAAAGCGCTTGCTTATACGGTATATTCATATTACGCAGCTTATCAAGACACAGGTGCATTTATGATTTATGGTGGTACATCGGTGAAACAGCGTGAACTAATGGAAAAAACAATCTTTGAAGTAATTGAAGAGTTTAAACAGACAGGTATTACAGAAGAAGAATTAATTTCAGCGAAACGTCAGTTGGAAAGTGATTTATTGTTAGGGCTTGAAACATCGTATGATTACATGACACGCAACGCGAAGAATGAAATTATTTATGGTCGTGAGCGTACAATTGAAGAAGCGCTAGAATTATTAAGCCATGTAACGGTTGAGCAGGTGAATGCTCAAATTGCAGCAACTTTTAATCAACCACATGCGAAATCAATCATTAGTAATGAATTTTAAAAAATCTCCCTTATTGGGAGTTTTTTATTTGGATATGAATCGATTGTATTTTAAAAACCATTTAACACTTAAAAATAAAAAAAGAAAGAAAATGGTATTTCAATAGCCTTTTAAGTTGAAAAAAGATTTAATATACTAAATAATTGAATTATTATACACAATTCAATTGGGGTATGGTACAATTACGCCATTATATATTGGAATAGGGAGAGATGTTTGAATGGCTAAACAATTAACAGTAGCTGTTGTAGGAGCTACAGGTGCAGTAGGAACAAAGATGATGGAGCAGCTTGCGAAGCGAAAGTTTCCAGTTGGTAAGCTGAAATTACTTGCATCAAAGCGCTCAGCAGGGAATACACTGGATTTTGCTGGTCAAACATACACAATTGAAGAAGCAACACCTGAAGCTTTTGAAGATGTAGATGTTGCGTTATTTAGTGCAGGAGGTTCGGTTTCAAAAGCATTAGCAAAAGAAGCTGCAAAACGTGGTGCGGTTGTGATTGATAATACAAGTGCATTCCGTATGGACCCAGAAGTACCACTTGTTGTACCAGAAGTGAACCGCGCGGATTTAAAAGAACACAATGGAATCATTGCGAATCCAAACTGTTCAACAATCCAAATGGTTGTCGCACTAGAGCCAATTCGTCAAGCATTTGGTTTGAAAAATATTATTGTATCTACATACCAAGCCGTATCTGGTTCAGGTGTCAGTGCAATTGAAGAATTACATCAGCAAAGTCTTGCGTGGGACGAAGGTAAAAATGTAGAAGCCAATATTTTACCTGTAAAGAGCGACAAGAAGCATTTCCCAATCGCACGTAATGTACTACCACAAATTGATGTATTCACAGAAAATGGTTTTACGTACGAAGAAATGAAAATGATTAACGAAACGAAGAAAATTATGCATGATGATGCATTAGCAGTTGCAGCAACATGTGTACGTGTACCAGTTGTAGCAGGTCATTCTGAGTCTGTATTTGTAGAAGTAGATAAAGCGGGTGTAACAGTAGAAGAATTCCGTAAAGCATTAGAAAATGCACCAGGCGTTGTTGTACAAGATGATATCACGAATCAACAATATCCAATGCCGTTATTTGCAGAAGGCGAAGATCCAACATTTGTTGGACGTATTCGTAAAGACTTAGCAAATGATTGCGGATTCCATCTATGGATTGTAGCAGATAACCTATTAAAAGGTGCTGCACTGAATTCAATTCAAATTGCGGAAGCCATGTTAGAAGACGGACTACTATAATATAAAAATAATAAAGGGGTTGGATTTTTTATGAATATTGGTAATATTGGGACGGCAATGGTAACACCATTTACAAAAGACGGCGGGATGGTTGACTATAAACATTTAGCAGGCATGATTGAACATTTAATTAAAACAGGTACAGATACAATTGTTGTATTAGGTACAACAGGGGAAGTACCAACACTTTCGACAGAAGAAAAATTAGATGTATTAAAATACACAGTCGATCAAGTAAATGGACGTGTACCAGTTATCGCGGGTGTAGGTGACAACGAAACATACTACTCAAAAATTATGGCACAAAAAGCTGAAGTTGCTGGGGTAGACGGGGTTATGCTTGTAGCACCTTACTATAATAAGCCGAACCAACGTGGCATTTATGCTCACTTTGAGGATATTGCGCAATCTGTTTCAGTTCCTGTCATGCTTTATAATATTCCAGGACGTACTGGAATTAATATCGAACCAGATACAGTAGCAAAATTAAGTAAAATTCCAAACATCCAAATTATTAAAGAAGCAAGTGGTGATTTAGATCAAATGACTGAAATTCTTTCTTTAACAGATGATGACTTCACAGTATATAGCGGTGATGATGGTATTACATTACCACTTCTTGCAGCAGGTGGTCATGGCGTTATTTCTGTAGCAGCACATGTTGTTGGGGAAGATATGCAGCGTATGATTTCTTTATTCAAAGAGGGACGCCATGCAGAAGCAGCAAAAATTCACCAAGCATTATTACCATTAATTCGTGCTCTATTTGCACAACCAAGTCCAGCGCCTGTTAAATATGCATTATCGAAACTAGGTTTATGTAACGAAAATGTTCGTTTACCAATCGTTAGTTTAACAGATGAAGAAAAAGCAGCATTTGATCAAGTTTGGGATCACTATTTCCAAACACAAAAAACATTTGCTTAATTCAATAATTATAATGAGCTGTTCATCTGAAACGCATAGATGAACGGCTTGTTTTTTATTTTTTAGAAATAGAGTCTAGATTTTTTCTGAAATAAAAATAGAAGGAACCGTCATTTCTTAATTGTGAAAAACGGTTTCAAGCCTTATAATGAATGTAAGTGGTTGCTGTACGGGATTATTTTAGGAGGAAAAGAAGTGGCTAAAACTAAAAATGAAGTTATACGCGTCATTCCACTAGGTGGCGTTAGTGAAATTGGCAAAGCGATGTACGTCGTAGAAATTGACGAAGATCTATTTGTCGTAGATAGTGGATTAATGTTCCCAGAAGATGATATGTTAGGAATCGATTATGTTATTCCAGATATGTCGTTCTTAGTAGAGAACAAAGAACGTGTGAAAGGTATTTTCTTAACGCATGGTCATGAAGATGCGATTGGCTCAATTGCTTATTTATTAAATAAAGTAAATGCACCAGTTTATGGCTCTAAATTGACGATTGCTCTTGCAAAAGAACATTTAAAAGAGAAGCCTGCTCCACATCAAGTGAAGTTCTTTGAAGTAACAAATAAAAGTCGTATGAATTTTAAAACAACCTATGTAACATTCTTTAATACAACACATAGTATTCCAGATTCATTAGGTATTGTGTTCCATACATCAGAAGGTGCAATTGTACACACAGGTGAATTCAAATTCGACCAATCTGCACAAGGAAAGTATCGTCCAGATATTTCAAAAATGGCGCAACTAGGAGACGAAGGCGTATTTATTTTGATGTCAGATTCTACAGAAGCAGAACGTCCTGGTCATACAATTTCTGAAAATGTTGTAAAAGAAAGACTAGAAAAAACATTCCATCAAGCAGAAGGACGTATTTTAGTTGCTTGTTATGCTTCAAACTTTATTCGTATTCAACAAGTCTTTGACCAAGCAGTAGCACTTGAGAAAAAAGTAGCGATTGTTGGTAGAAGTTTAGAAAATACATTTGAAGTTGGAATGCGCTTAGGTTATTTATCAATCGACCCAGAATACGTAATCCCGGTAAGTAAGATGAACGATTATGAAGACCAAGAAATTGTAGCAATTATTACAGGAAATCAAGGTGAACCACTAGAAGGTTTAGAAAAAATTATCCGTAAACATCACCGCGATATCCGTTTAAAACCATCAGATACGGTTTTAATTACATTCACTCCATCTCCAGCAATGGAAGTGCAAATTTCTGAGACAATGAACACATTAGCAAAAATGGGCGTAAAAGTAATGGCTGCTGATAAGAAAGTACATGTATCAGGTCATGGTTCTCAAGAAGATTTAAAAATGATGATCAACTTAATGCGACCAAAATATTTCATTCCAATTCAAGGTGAATACCGCATGTTAATTTCACATTCGAAATTGGCACAAGAATTAGGTATGAATAAAAAACAAATTTTCATCGCAGATAAAGGCGATATCGTTGAATATAAGAACGGTAAAATGCGTATGGCAGGTCGTGTCAATGCAGGTAACGTTCTAATTGATGGTATTGGTGTCGGTGACGTAGGTAATATCGTATTACGTGACCGTAAACTATTAAGTCAAGATGGTATTTTTATTGTCGTTGTGACAATCAATAAAAAATCAAAACAAATTGCTTCAGGTCCAGAAATTTTATCTCGTGGTTTCGTATATGTACGTGAATCAGAAGAATTAATGGATGAGTCTGCGAAATTAGTTCGTGGCGTTGTAGAGAAGTATGTAAGTAAAGGTTCATATGAATGGACTGCAATCAAACAAGAGATTCGTGATACGTTGAATAGTTATCTATTCCAACAAACGAAGCGTCGTCCAATGATTATCCCAATTATTATGGAATACTAAGAAGCAACGAATAAAAGGATTTCCTTACCAATACGGGTAGGAAATCCTTTTTTGTTTTATAATAGAGAAAAGGAGGTGGAATCATGGCAACTTCAAGAAAAACAACAAAAAAACCAACTACGACAAAAAGGCAAACTACGCGAAAGAAAGCGGCACCTACTAAACGAAAAGTGACGGCAAAGAAGAAGGTACTTTCGCCTTTAATATATGAAATTATAGGACTCGCCATTATTGCGATTGCAATTGTTTCTTTTTTTAGATTAGGAATTGTCGGTGATAGTCTACAAGCGGTCATGAAATTTTTATTTGGTAATTGGTATGTGGTGGTTCCGTTTCTAATGACGGGATATGCTGTATATATGATGATTATTCGCGCATTACCAGAATTTAAAAATCGTTTTGTATGGGGATTTTCCATTTTATTAGCAAGTGCAACATTATTTAGTCAAATTGCTTTATTTAAAGAGAGTATGTCTGAAAAACAATCTGTACTAGTTCAAACATGGCGTGTATTAGTAAGTGAGAGAGGTGTACTTGAACTAGATGCATCGCTTGGTGGTGGCATGGTAGGTGGTTTATTATTTGCATTTTGCCATGTTTTATTTGATACAACGGGTGCTACAATTATGGCGTGGTTACTCGGTGTTGTCGCATTTATTCTGATTACAGGACGTGCATTAGTACCCTATCTTATGCAGCAATGGCCTATTTGGAAAGAGTCTATTGTAAGTCGTCGCAAAGAAGTAAGAGAAGCAAGAAAATATCGACGTGCTGTCAAAAAACAATTACAAGATCAAAAAGTAGAAAAAGAAACAAAAACTACAATCATTCCAATGCCTGAAAGAGAGCAAGAGCAAGCTGTAGAAGAAGTAGTAGAAGAACAACCACCTTTACCGAAAAAAGAACCGAAAATCTCTGCTTTTACGCAGCGCGTAGAGGAGACTCTTATGGAAGAACCAACAGCTGAGCAATTAGTAGAAGAAGAATTAACAGATGGTGTGGTGCTACAAGAAGAGGGAGAGCTTGAAAATAAACAATATAAATTACCTCAAATGACACTACTAAAAATGCCGAAACCAACGGATCAAAGTGGCGAATTCTCTGTTATTCAAGAAAATGCGATGAAGCTAGAGCAAACATTCCAGTCTTTTGGTGTGAAAGCAACTGTAACAGAAGTACATCTCGGTCCTGCTGTAACAGAATATGAAGTATTACCAGATCGCGGTGTAAAAGTCAGTAAGATTGTTAATTTACAAGATGATTTGGCTTTAGCACTTGCCGCAAAAGATATTCGAATTGAAGCACCGATTCCAGGAAAATCTGCTGTAGGAATTGAAGTGCCGAATAAAGAAGTGGCGATGGTCGGTTTACGCGAAGTATTAGAGGCAAAAGAAAACAATCAACCAGATGCCAAATTATTGATTGGTTTAGGGCGTGATATTTCAGGTGAAGCGAAACTTGCGCAACTCAATAAGATGCCCCATTTACTTGTAGCAGGGTCTACAGGTAGTGGTAAGTCGGTTTGTATTAATGGGATTATTGTTAGTATTCTAATGCGTGCAAAACCACATGAGGTTAAATTAATGATGATTGATCCAAAAATGGTGGAACTGAATGTGTATAATGGTATTCCTCATTTACTTGCACCTGTTGTAACAGATGCACGAAAAGCTTCACAAGCATTAAAAAAAGTTGTGTCAGAAATGGAACGTAGGTATGATTTGTTCTCACATACGGGTACAAGGAATATAGAAGGGTATAATAATCATGTGGATCGATTTAATGCAGAAAATGATGAAAAGCATCCACACCTACCTTTCATTGTTGTTATTGTAGATGAATTGGCAGATTTGATGATGGTGGCTTCCAATGATGTTGAAGATTCTATTACACGTTTAGCACAGATGGCACGTGCAGCAGGAATTCATTTAATCATTGCGACACAAAGACCTTCTGTAGATGTCATCACAGGTGTTATTAAAGCCAATATTCCATCGCGAATCGCTTTCGCTGTATCTTCAGCGATTGATTCGAGAACGATTTTAGATATGGGGGGTGCTGAGCGCTTACTTGGACGAGGAGATATGTTGTTTTTACCGGCAGGTGAATCGAAGCCTGTACGTGTACAAGGTGCTTTCGTATCGGATGAAGAAGTAGAAGAAATCGTGAATTATGTAATCGGTCAACAAAAGGCACAGTATCAAGAAGAGATGATTCCAAGTGAGGAAGAGGAAGCAACGGATCACGAAGATTTAGATGAGCTTTATTTACAAGCGGTGGACTTAGTTATTGAACAAGATACAGCAAGCGTCTCATTCCTACAACGTAAATTAAAAGTAGGTTATGCACGTGCAGCACGTATCATGGATCAAATGGAAGAGCGAGGCATCGTTGGACCAGCTGAAAAAAGTAAGCCGAGACAAGTATTGCAAAATCGATATTAATACAGATATTTGTATGTAATATGCGAGATGTATGGTTAAGGAAAATAAAAAATCAAAAAATCGAGTAAGTATTTTCGAGCATAAACGGAACTTTAAGCAAGGAAACGCGTAGTGAGAGTGAGTAGTATAGATGTATAAAAAGTGAATTATAAATAACTAAAAATATACATCTGTGACAAATAAATAGTAAAACCATGACAGTTTTAAGAAAAAAACGACTGTTTTAACACAGATTTTTTTGAAATCTATTTATTTCATGTTTTAAAAATGGTATAGTAATGTCTGATTAGCAGGAATGTTTTACGTCTGATGTCTGATGTCTAATTGGTGGTGATTTGAATGTCTATAAAATCAGATCATCGTCATTTGTATCTACAAGTGATTGATCACTTGAAGGCTGATATAGAAAATGGAGTTTTTAAAGAGAATGAAAAACTACCATCTGAATTTGAGCTTTCAAAATCACTTGGAGTCAGTCGTGCAACACTCCGTGAAGCACTGAGACTGTTGGAAGAGGAAAATATCATTGTTCGTCGACACGGAGTTGGTACGTTCGTCAATCCTAAGCCAGTATTCACTTCCGGCATTGAACAACTTAGAAGTATTTCATCCATGATTCAAGATGCAGGAATGGAACCAGGGACCATTTATTTGAATTCAACAAAGACCCTTTCGAATGAAGAAGATATTAAACGCTTTCAATGCGATGAAGGTGATTATGTATTAACGATTAAACGTGTTCGTACTGCAAATGACGAGCCAGTCGTTTACTGTGTAGATCAAGTACCTAGTCAACATATGCCTAGGGATTTTGAGAACCGACATGATTCTTCCATTTTTTCAGCTTTAGAAGAAACAGGGGAAATTCATGTAGCCTATGCGGTAACATATATTAACCCAGTCGGAGCACATCCAGAAGTATCTGCAATACTCAAGAGTGGACAAGACGTTCCACTGCTCTTATTAACACAGCTCCATTACGATGATAACGATCGTGTGGTACTGTATTCTAAAAACTACTTTAGAGCTGATAAATTCAGTTTCCACGTAGTTCGAAAACGCGTTTAACATCAACTATTCGTTCCTGCTATCGAAAATACAACTAATTACTTTTTGGGAGGACACCAAAATGAAAAAGCGTAACTTAGGTTTAGCATTAACAGCTGTTTTAGCTTCAAGTACTTTATTAGCTGCTTGTGGTTCAGATGATGCAAAAAAAGGCGATACAAAAAAAGAGGACAAAGACAACTTCACAGTTGCTATGGTAACTGATACAGGCGGTATTGACGATAAGTCATTCAACCAATCTACTTGGGATGGTATCCAAGAGTACGGTAAAGAAAACGGCCTAACAAAAGGTGACGGTGGAATTGACTACCTACAATCGAACCAAGATTCAGAATTTACTACAAATCTTCAAAAATTAGTTCGTCGTGACTTCGACTTAATTTTCGCTGTAGGTTATAAACTACACGATTCAGTATCACAAGTTGCAAAACAACAAAAAGATTCTAAATTTGCAATCATTGATGAAGTTGTTGAAGGTCAAGATAACGTAGCATCAATTATGTTTAAAGCAAACGAAGCTTCATTCTTAGCAGGTGTTGCAGCAGCATTACAAACAAAAACAGATAAAGTTGGATTCATCGGCGGTATTAAGAGTGAAGTAATCGACGGTTTCCAAGCTGGTTTTGAAGCTGGTGTTAAAGCAGCTAACCCGAAAGTAAAAGTTGACGTTCAATACGCTGGTTCATTCGGTGATGCAGCAAAAGGTCAAACAATTGCAAAACGTATGTATGATTCAGGTGCAGATATTATCTTCCACGCAGCTGGTGGTACAGGTACAGGTCTATTCACTGAAGCAAAAGAACGTAAGAAAAAAGATCCTAATGCAGACGTATGGGCAATCGGTGTAGACCGTGACCAATACGACGAAGGTAAAGTTGGCGACAAAAACATCGTATTAACTTCAGTGTTAAAACGTGTTGATATCGCTGCAAAAGACGTTTCTAACTTAGGTAAAGACGGTAAATTCCCTGGCGGTAAAACAATCACTTACGGTCTAAAAGACGATGGTGTTGGTTTAGCTGATTCTCACGGTGCAATCACTGCAGAAACACAAAAGAAAATTGACGAATATAAAGAAAAAATCATCAAAGGCGAAATCACAGTTCCTGAAAAACCAGGTAAATAATTTTGCATTACTGCATCATGGAGGAATACTCCTCCATGATGTTTTTAACATTAAAATTAATAGAGGGAAAAATATACTTTTCTGTATTTTTCGTTGTGTTAATTTTTTAACCTTTGTTAACTTATTTATTACTATATAGAGCCTGAAGGAGTGAGCACATTGGAATATGTGATTGAGATGCTGGGAATTCGCAAGCAGTTTGGGGATTTCGTTGCAAATGATGATATCACCCTTCAACTGCAAAAAGGTGAGATCCATGCCTTACTTGGTGAGAATGGAGCAGGTAAATCAACTTTGATGAACGTACTTTTTGGTTTATACCAACCAGAAGCGGGCCAAATCAAAGTAAACGGTAAAGAAGTTCAAATTACCGACCCGAATAAAGCTAATGAACTTGGCATCGGGATGGTTCACCAACACTTTATGTTAGTTGAAAATTTTACGGTGACGGAAAACATCATTTTAGGTAGTGAACCTACGAAGATGGGGTTAATCAATATTCGCAAAGCTGCGAAAAAAGTAAAAGCCCTATCGGAGCAATATGGATTGAATGTTGATCCATACGCAAAAATTGAAGATATTTCGGTTGGTATGCAACAACGTGTTGAGATTTTAAAAACGTTGTATCGTGGCGCTGAGATGTTAATCTTTGATGAACCAACCGCTTCTCTTACACCACAAGAGATTGAAGAGTTGATTCAAATCATGAAGCGTTTAATCGCTGAAGGTAAGTCAATTATCTTAATCACACATAAATTAAAAGAAATCATGGAAGTATCAGATCGCGTAACGATTATTCGTAAAGGTAAGGGAATTGGAACAGTAACAACTGCTGAGACGAACCCAGACCAATTAGCTGAGATGATGGTTGGACGACAAGTTGTTTTCAAAACTGAAAAAACACCTGCACATCCAAAAGAAGTGATTTTACAAGTGGAAAATTTAACTGTAACTGATAACCGTAATATTGAGCGCGTTAAAAACTTAAACTTATCCGTTCGAGCTGGGGAAATTGTGGGGATTGCCGGAATTGATGGAAATGGTCAATCTGAGCTAATCGAAGCAATTACCGGTCTTCGCAAGGTATCAAGTGGTAAAGTTACCTTAAAAGGAAAAGATTTAACGAATTTAAAACCGCGTAAAATTACTGAAACGGGTGTTGGACATATTCCACAAGATCGTCATAAACATGGTCTTGTACTTGATTATCCAATTAGCTATAACATTGCATTACAAACATACTATCAAAAGCCAATTTCGAAAGCCGGCATTATTGATTACAAAGAAGTAAACAAGTTAGCAAAAGCAATTATCGAAGAATATGATGTGCGTACACCAAGTCCTTCAACAGAAGCACGTGCGTTATCTGGTGGTAACCAACAAAAAGCAATTATTGGTCGTGAAGTAAATCGTGACCCAGAATTATTAATTGCGGCACTACCAACGCGTGGTCTAGATGTAGGTGCGATTGAATTTATTCACAGACGTTTAATTGAACAACGTGATAAAGGAAAAGCAGTATTACTTATTTCATTTGAATTAGATGAGGTTATGAACGTATCGGATAGCATTGCAGTTATTCATGATGGTTCAATCATCGATACAGTAAAACCACAAGAAACAACAGAACAAAAGCTTGGTTTATTAATGGCTGGTCAGTCACTACATGCTGAGCAAGATAAGGTAGGTGACGAATAATGTCTAGTCGTTTTACTGCGATTATGATTCCAATTATCTCGATTATTTTAGGTTTAATCGTTGGGGCAATCGTTATGGCTTCTACAGGCTTTAACCCAGTCGACGGTTACCTAGCATTATGGGAAGGTATTTTTGGTGACACATATAACATGGGTGAAACTGTTCGTACAATCATCCCATATGTATTTGCCGGTTTAGCGGTTGCATTTGCATTCCGTACAGGTATGTTCAACATCGGTGTTGAAGGTCAATTAATCATGGGTTGGTTAGCAGCAGCATATGTAGGGTATGCATTCAACTTACCAACAGGTTTACATGCAGTTGTGGCTATCTTAGCAGCAGCAGTAGCAGGTGGTTTATGGGCATTCATTCCAGGTCTATTAAAAGCAAAATTACAAGTGCATGAAGTAATCGTAACAATTATGATGAACTACATCGCACTTCATGTAGTCAATGCGGCGATTAGTGCAATGTCAAATGGTGGCGAAAAGACGCCAGATATTCATGATTCAGCTCGTATTTCTTCTGAATTTTTATCAAGTATTACACAATATTCACGTTTACACTGGGGCTTCATTGTCGCAATTTTAGCCGTTATTATTATGTGGTTCATTCTAGAAAAAACAAAGACAGGTTACGAATTAAAAGCAGTTGGATTCAACAAGAATGCTTCTGAATATGCAGGTATGAATGTAAGTCGTAATATCATCATGGCAATGGTTATCTCAGGTGCCTTTGCTGGTTTAGGTGGAGCGATGGAAGCGCTAGGTACATTCGGAAATATCTCACGTATGACAGCCTTCACAGGAATTGGATTTGACGGGATCGCGGTTGCATTATTAGGTGCAAACCAACCATTCGGTGTATTGCTTGGCGCAATCTTATTCGGTGGTTTGAAAAATGGTGGTACAAACATGCCAAGTGCAGCAGGTATCCCAGACGAAATCGTAACAATTGTTATTGCATTAATTATTTTCTTCGTAGCTTCAGGCTACATCATCCAATTAGCTTTATCTAAAATTGCAAAAAATAAAGCTGCTAAGAAGACTGTAAAGGAGGAGAAATAATATGAGCTTTTTAGATGTGTTGGAGTTCATTATTCCTTCTGCGATTCTATATGCTTCTCCATTAATTATCACAGCAATCGGTGGCGTATTCACTGAGCGTTCTGGTGTTGTAAATATCGGTCTTGAAGGTATTATGGTAATCGGAGCATTTATCAGTATTGTGTTCAACTTAAGTTTTGCAGATCAACTAGGTACGTGGACCCCGTGGGTAGGTCTACTTGTAGCAATGGTTGTTGGTTTACTTTTCTCATTAATTTTAGCAGTCGCAGCTGTATCACTTCGAGCTGACCAGACCGTATCTGGGGTAGCGCTGAATATGCTAGCTTTAGCAGTTGCAGTGTTTTCAACAAAATTAATTTATGAAAAAGGTCAAACAGATTCGATTAGTCAACGTTTTTCACGTTTTGATATCCCAGTATTAAGCGATATCCCTGTTTTAGGGAAGATGTTCTTTACAGACGTATATGGTACATCGATTTTAGCAATCGTCGTAGCGATTCTAGCATGGTTTGTTCTATTTAAAACACCATTTGGTTTACGTATTCGTTCTGTAGGTGAACATCCAATGGCAGCAGATACAATGGGTGTTAAAGTAACACGTATTCGTTACTATGCGGTTATGATTTCAGGCGCATTAGGTGGTATTGGCGGTGCGATTTATGCACAAGCAATCACTGGTAACTTTGCAGCTAACACTATTAGTGGTCAAGGTTTCATCGCGATTGCAGCGATGATCTTTGGTAAGTGGCATCCACTAGGTGCATTAGGAGCAGCTCTATTCTTCGGTTTAGCGCAATCACTAAGTATTGTTGGAACGTCGATTCCATATGTAAGAGATGTACCAGAAGTAGTATTATTCATCCTTCCATACGTATTAACAATCTTAGCTTTAGCTGGATTCGTTGGAAAAGCGACAGCACCAAAAGCATCAGGTAAGCCTTACATTAAAGGTAAAAGATAATAGTTGAATGACTAATTATTCTATGAAGCGTAACGATTCAAGACGAGTCGTTACGCTTTATTTTGTTTTAAAATAAAAATCATCCATAATATTTTCCTATTTAATATGAAAGGCTTACAATAAACATTATATAACTATATTTTTAAATACAATTAGTTGCCAAATAGGGAATTAGACAGGTATGATGAAAATAGCGCTTTATTTACGACAGGAGGGTTTTTATGTTTAACACAACCGAAATTGCTAAAGGTGTTAACGTTTTTACGAGAAAGACAGACCAATTTAAAACGGTGAATTTTTCAATTAAATTTAAAAAAGAATTATCAACAAAAGATACAGCCGTACGAACGGTTTTAACAAATGTTTTACAACATAGTAATGCGGTATATCAAACTGCTGCATCACTTCGTATGTATTTAGATGATTTATATGGAACGGTCATGTATTTAGATACAACGAAAAAAGGTAACGAACAAATTGTTTTATTGAATGTAGAAACTGTAAACGATCACTATTTAAAAAGTGGTGACGTATTAAATAAAGTACTAGATTTAGTGCATACAGTATTGTTTAAACCAAACTTTACAAACGATTTATTCCAATCGAGTATTGTAGAGCGTGAAAAGGCGATGGTTATTGATCGTATTCAGTCTATTTTCGATGAAAAATCACGCTATGCACAAACGCAATTACAAAAAATCTTCCGTCCAAATCACCCAGCTTCTATTTCAGTAAACGGAACAGTCGCGGATGTAGAGGCGATTACACCTCAAACTTTGAAAGATGCGTATGAAGCGATGCTTCAATATGATGATGTGGATATTTTCGTTGTAGGTGATATCAATGAAGAACAGATGGTGGCGTCATTAAAAGAAGCGTTACCTCTTGTTGACCGCCCAAACCCATATGAAAAGGTAACATTCAAAGATACAGAGCCACTAACAGATTATAAAAAAGAACAGGTAGAAATGCGTCAGGCGAAACTTCATATTGGCTATAAAGCACCTGTACGTTTTGACAATCCGAAATTCTTTACAATGCAAATTTTTAACGGTATTTTCGGTGGCTATCCACATTCAAAGTTATTTATGAATGTACGTGAAAAAGAAAGCCTAGCATACTACTGTGGAAGTTCGTATGTGTCACAGTATGGTGTATTATATGTGACGTCAGGAATTGAAGCAGAGAATGAGGAAAAGGCAGTTCGTTTAATTGATGAGCAATTACAAGCGATTCAACAAGGGGATATTTCAGATATGGAATTGAATCAAACGAAAGCCATGTTAAAAAACCAATTAAAAGAGGCATTGGATTCTGCACGTGGACAGATTGAAGTATTTGATCAATATCGTGAGTTACCAATTCCATTTACTGTAGAGGCATTAAGTGAGCAGTGGGATGCTGTTACAAAAGAAGACGTACAAGAAATAGCAAACCAAGTTGAAAAACAAACGGTATTCTTCTTAACAGGAATGGAGGAAGCATAGATGGAAAAAGTACAATTTGAACAATTAGGTGAAGAACTTTATTATGAAAAGTTAGACAATGGCTTAGACGTATATATTTTACCGAAAAAAGGCTTCTCAAAGACTTTTGTAACCTTTACAACGAAGTATGGTTCAGTTGACCGTACCTTTGTGCCACTAGGCGAAACAGAGCCTGTAACTGTACCAGATGGCATTGCGCATTTTTTAGAGCATAAAATGTTCGAAAAAGAAGATGGTGATGTATTTCAAAAGTTCTCGCAATATGGAGCATCAGCAAATGCTTTTACATCATTTACGCGTACAGCGTATTTATTCTCAGCAACGAATCATATTTACGAAAGTACAACTACTTTATTAGACTTTGTTCAGCAACCATACTTTACAGAGCAAACAGTCAATAAGGAAAAAGGGATTATTGGTCAGGAAATTACAATGTATGACGACCAACCAGACTGGCGTGCATACTTCGGTTCGATTGAAAATCTATACAAAAATCATCCTGTGAAAATTGATATCGCTGGTACGATTGAAACGATTGATGAGATTACAGCTGAACATTTATATACGTGCTACAACACATTCTATCATCCTTCAAATATGCTGTTATTCGTCATTGGCTCAGTAGAACCTGAAAAAATGATGGCGCATATTCGTGAGAACCAAGCACAAAAAACATTTGCAGAAGCGACACCGATTCAACGCATCGAAGTCGATGAGCCATTAGAAGTGAACTGTGTAGCGAATGAGTTACGTATGGATATTCAAAAACCAAAAGCATATGTATCGTTCAAAGCGCGTGAAATACATTTACAAGGGCGCGAAATGTTAAAACAAGAGTTAGCCATTCAATTAGCTTTAGACCTCATGTACGGACGTTCATCAGCGTTTTATGAAGAAATGTATGAAAAAGGGTGGATTGACGAATCTTATTCATATGATTTCTCTTTAGAAAAAGGGTTTGGCTTTGCAATGGTTGGATCAGATACGAATCATCCAGTTGAATTAGAGAATGCCATTAAAACAGTTATGAATGAGTCAGAAGTGGCACTACCGTTCGATGCAGAAAAGTTAGAACGTGTAAAACGACGCAAGATCGGTTTCTTCTTACGTGCGATGAATTCAATTGAGTTTATTGCGAATCAATTCACACGTTATAAATTTAATGATATGAATTTATTCGATGCAGTTCCAGTCATTGAAGAATTAACGATGGCAGATGTCGAACAAGCAATGAAATCCATTCAAGGCATTACACAACAGTCGACATTTACAGTAAAACCATTGAAAGAAGCGAAATAAAAGAATGAAGAAGTTTAGTTTAATACTTGGGGCTTCAGGTGCAATTGGTTCAGCGATTGCACAAAAGTTAGCCGCAGATGGTTGGTCGCTCTATTTACAATATAATTCGCAAGTAGAACCAGTTAAAGTATTGCTAGAAGAATTAGAAATGATGTATCCACAACAAGAATTTTTAATTATACAAGCTAATTTACTAGAAGAAGGTGCAGCTGAACGGATTACACAATCTGTTTTTTCGCTGCAATCCATTGTCGTAGCAAGTGGCCAATCTCTTTATAAATTAGTAGAAGATACAACACCAGAAGATATGCAAGCACTTTGGCGTGTACATGTTCAAACGCCAATTGAATTAATTACAAAATTAGGGTATAAGTTAAGACAACATGAAACATCCTACGTTACGATGATTGGTTCAATTTGGGGCGAAGCGGGTGGTGCTGGTGAAGTACTTTACTCTACAGTAAAAGGTGCCGTTCACGCATTTGTGAAAGCTTATGCGCAAGAAGTAGCGTATAACGGAATTCATGTAAATGCTGTAGCACCTGGACTTATTGATACGAAGATGAATGGACATTTGTCGCATGAAGAACTAGCGAGTGTATTAGCAGAGATTCCGATGGAACGTGCTGGAAAGCCAGAAGAAGTAGCCGATTTAGTTCAGTTTTTACAATCAGGAAAAGCAGATTATATGACGGGACAAGTATTACGTTTGAATGGTGGCTGGTATATTTAATATTTCCTGGGGAATGATTTTTTGTTTTTTTACGATAATAAATAAGTCATTTGTTTATTTTTCAAAATAAAGGATAAAAAAACAGTGAATTCATTGTACACATTCCCCATTTCCCCTTTAAATGTAAGCGAAAATCAGCTATCATGGAACATAGAAATGTTTTATTCGTTGTATAAGAGAAGGGATCGTTGTATGTGAAAGAATGGTATTTTGAATACGAAATTCAAGTCAATCGTCCAGGGTTATTAGGAGATATTTCTTCATTGTTAGGTATGCTGCGAGTAAATATTGTTACAATCAATGGTGTAGACCAAGTACGTCGAGGCATGTTACTACGTGCAGAAAAAGAAGAACAAATCGAACGTTTTATGAATATCGTTTCCATTATGGAGATGATTAAGGTAACAAAGTTTAGACCACCAACAACACGTGATCGTTTAGCGATTCGTCATGGGCGTTATATTCAACGAGAAGCAGACGAAAAGAAAACGTTTCGCTTTGTACGCGATGAACTAGGTATTTTAGTGGACTTCATGGCTGAGATTTTTAAAAAAGAAGGACATAAATTAATTGGTATTCGTGGTATGCCGCGTGTCGGTAAAACGGAATCAATTGTAGCTGCAAGTGTTTGTGCGAACAAAAAGTGGTTATTTGTATCTTCAACAATGATTAAACAAACAGCTCGTAATCGATTACATGGAGATGAGTACGGCGATCAAAATATTTTTGTGTTAGATGGTGCTGTAACACGTCGCTCAAACGACGAACGTCATCATCAGCTTGTACGAGAAATCATGAAGTTACCGACAATTAAAGTCGTGGAGCATCCGGACATCTTCGTACAACATTCGGAATACACAATTGATGATTTCGATTATATGATTGAATTAAGACATCATCCAGATGAAGAAATCACATATGAATTATTGAAACGTGAAAATAGTTTTCAAGATTCAGACGGTTTTGGCGGTTTTGGAGGATTTAATTTTTAAGAGATAGGTAGGTGTGTAAAATTGACTGAATTAGGTGCGCGCTTGAAAGAAGCGAGAATAGCTAAAGGTTATAGTCTGGATGATTTACAAGAAAAAACAAAGATTCAAAAAAGATATCTTTCTGCAATTGAAGAAGGTAATTACGGCGTGATGCCAGGTACGTTCTATGTAAGAGCGTTCATTAAACAATATGCAGAAGCAGTCGATTTAGATGCAACGGAACTTTTGGAAACGTATAAAACGGAGCTCCCTACTAACAAGACTGCAGAAACACTAGGTTCAGGTGTATCAATACAAAAAGGGGACCAAGTGTCTGGAAATAAACGTCGCTCGAATGTTGCACGTTCTTCAGGTCCAAATAAGAAATTTGGAGATGTAATGCCCAAATTTGTTGTTGCTCTATTTATCGTTGTGATTATTGCTGGTTTTGCATTCTTAATGTTAAAACAACCGAGTAATACCGTCGAAGAGCCAAAAGAGACACCAAAAACACAAGAAAATACAAATGTAGATACAAGTAAAAATAATGCAACAGATGCTACAGACAAAAAAGAAGAAACTAAAAAAGAAGAAACGAAAAAAGAAGATCAACCAAAACAGAAATTATCAGATGGTGAAGTAAGTGCTGATAATATTACAACAACATATACTTTATCAGGTACGAAGAAGTTTAGTATTCGCGTGGACGTAACAGGTGAAAACTGGGTGGGCATTACAGATGAAAATGGAACAACACTTGGAGAATCTGGTATGTTCGCAGCAGGCGACCAAATTAAAGAGAATGCAAAAGGTAAGAAAAGTGTTCGTATTCGACTTGGAGCAGCTGCAAATGGTAAAGTATTTGTAAATGGTGAAGAAGTGAAGTTTGTTACATCACCATCGGAACAACCGACACAAAATATTGTAATCAAATTGGCTGAAGAAGAGTAACAGCGAATAACAGGAGCCTAGTATGATAGAACTATGCTCCTGTTGTTGTGCTTATAAAAACGAACGTCAGCGTTAAGAAGGGTGAAAAATATGAACATTCCTAATAGAATTACACTATCCCGCATCGCCTTAATACCTGTATTTGTCATCTTAATGGTCGTGAATTTTGGGTGGGGGAATATGACACTATTAGGTGCTACATTACCAGTAGAACATTTTGTAGGTGCAATGATTTTCATTGTGGCTTCATTAACAGACTGGATTGATGGTCACTATGCACGCAAACATAATTTAGTTACAAATATGGGTAAGTTTTTAGACCCATTGGCTGATAAGCTACTTGTATCAGCAGCTTTTATTTTACTTGTAGAGTTAGACAAGGCACCAGCATGGATTATTATTATCATTATTAGTCGTGAATTTGCAGTAACAGGTTTACGTTTAATTTGTGCAGAACAAGGTGAAGTTGTGGCAGCCAACCAATTGGGCAAAATCAAAACGTGGGCACAGATTTTAGCGATTGTATTATTATTGCTAAATAATATGATCTTTGACATGTGGCATATACCAGCTGATATCATCATGTTATGGGTAGCTCTTGTATTTACTGTTTGGTCAGGAATCGAGTATTTCTGGTTGAATCGTCGTGTGCTATTAGAATCAAAATAAATTATGTATGACTCATTTTGTGACGAATTTTCACAACCTTTTAAAAGGCGCTTTTGCGAATGAGTCTTTTTTTGTCGATTAACTATGGAAATGGGAGTGTATGAAATGAATGCAGAAATTATTGCAGTAGGGTCAGAATTATTATTAGGACAAATTGTAAATACGAATGCTCGTTTTATCTCGAGTCAATTATCAGAGTTAGGCATTAATGTGTTTTATCATACTGTTGTAGGTGATAACCCAAAACGTTTAGAAGAAGTAATTGAACATGCTGAAAAACGCGCAGATTTAATTGTTTTTTCAGGAGGACTTGGGCCAACGAAAGATGATTTAACAAAAGAAACGATTGCAAAACATTTAGGCGTACCACTTGAACAAAATGATGATGCGATGGAATACATTACGACTTTCTTCGAAAAGCGTAATCGCAAAATGACAGAGAACAATCGTAAGCAAGCTCTTGTATTAAAGGGTTGTGAAGTACTGCGAAATGAAAATGGTATGGCTCCGGGGATGCTTTTTGAAAATGATACACATACGTACATTTTATTACCAGGACCACCAAAAGAGATGCAACCAATGTTTCAATTTGAAGCGAAACCAAAGTTAGCAAAACGTGTATCTGATGGTGGGTTAATCGTGTCACATGTACTGCGTTTTTACGGTATTGGCGAAGCGGAGTTAGAAGATCGCGTACAGCATTTATTAGATGCACAAACAAATCCAACAATTGCCCCATTAGCAGGTGATGGGGAAGTAACACTTCGTATTACAGCAAAAGCAGATACAGAAGAAGAAGCTTGGGGACTGATTACACCAACACGCCAAGAAATTTTAGATTTAGTAGGCGAGTATTTATATGGTGTAAATGATGACTCGCTTTCTTCTAAATTGGCAGACATGTTAATCGAAAATAAGATTACAATTTCTGCTGCTGAGAGCTTAACAGCTGGTTTATTCCAATCAGAACTAGCTGCTAACCCAGGAATTAGTGAAGTCTTATATGGTGGTATGGTCACATATAATGAAGATGTGAAAGTGAATCAACTAGGCGTATCGCGTGAGTTAATTGATAAATATTCTGTTGTGAGTTCAGAATGTGCAGCAGAAATGGCTGTTCGTATTAAAGAGAAGTTTGGGACGGATTTAGGGGTTGGTTTAACAGGCGCAGCTGGTCCAGCAGAACATGGTGGGCGTGCAGTTGGCACAGTATGGATTGGGATTGCGTATGGTCAAGATGAGCCACTTACGTATCAATTGAATTTACAAGGTATGCGTAATACGAATCGAATTCGCGCCGTTAAAACGGCAATTCACCATATTATTCAATTATTAAGTTCAAAAGGCTACCGTAAAATCTAATAATAAAAATGAGAATGTATATGTTTTTTGAAAATATATATTAAAAATAGCTTAAAATAAAAAAACGAATAAATGTTCCCTTTTTACTTGAGCTTTTCTCAAAAATAAAGTATAGTTATGATATAAAAAGAGAACGTACTTTCTGGAGGAGGAAATGATTTGAACGAACGTAAAGCGGCATTAGATAATGCTTTAAAGCAAATCGAAAAACAATTTGGTAAAGGATCTGTTATGAAGTTAGGTGAACAGGCAGACCGCAAAATCCAAACATCACCAAGTGGCTCTTTAGCACTTGATACAGCACTTGGGGTAGGTGGCTATCCTAAAGGACGTGTAGTAGAGATTTATGGGCCTGAGAGTTCAGGTAAAACAACAGTAACACTACATGCAATTGCTGAAATTCAAAAAGCAGGCGGTCAAGCAGCTTTCATTGATGCAGAGCATGCGCTAGATCCTGTATATGCACAAAAATTAGGCGTTAATATTGATGAATTATTACTTTCACAACCTGATACAGGTGAACAAGCACTTGAAATTACCGAAGCGCTTGTACGTAGTGGCGCAATTGACATTATTGTTATTGACTCTGTAGCAGCACTTGTACCAAAAGCTGAAATTGAAGGCGAGATGGGTGACTCACACATGGGTCTACAAGCGCGTTTAATGTCTCAAGCTTTACGTAAATTATCAGGTATTATTAATAAATCAAACTGTATCGCAATCTTCATTAACCAAGTACGTGAAAAAATTGGTGTTATGTTCGGTAACCCTGAAACAACAACAGGTGGACGTGCATTAAAATTCTATTCTTCTGTACGTTTAGAAGTTCGTCGTGCTGAATCAATTAAGCAAGGTAATGATATCGTTGGTAACCGTACAAAAATTAAAGTTGTTAAAAACAAAGTAGCTCCACCATTTAAAACAGCTGAAGTAGATATTATGTACGGTGAAGGGATTTCAAAAGAAGGCGAAATCATTGATATTGGTGTTGAAAAAGAGATTGTTCAAAAATCAGGTTCTTGGTATGCGTATGGCGATGAGCGTTTAGGTCAAGGTCGTGAAAATGCAAAAGAATTCTTAAAAGAAAATCCAGAAGTTCAAGCTGAAATCGCACAAAAAATCCGCGAAAAATCAGGTATTGCAACAACTGAGTTCGTAGCAGCTCCTGAAGAAGATGAAGTAATGGATGAAGAGTTAACGTTATTATTAGACGAAGAAAAATAATAATTAGATTGTATGAAAAGAATTGTGTCATTATGGCACAATTCTTTTTTGTATTTAATTTATGTGAAAAGAAAATAAATACGAATAAACGGATAATTGTACATACCTTAAAAAAACTTTGATGTTAAAAAATGTATGTGAATAAGTGGCAAAATATCTCTATAAAAGTCTTATAAAGCGAGAGATGAAAGGGGTTAGAAGCCAGTGAATAAAAGGCTTACAATAACTGTGAAACCTTGACATCGTTACATGACATCTATACAATTAAGGATGTATTCTTTTAAATTTCTAAAATCGAAATGAAATAGGCAGTATATTGTCAAAACAATTCACAGCCGACTAAAAATCACAAACATTAGAGCTAGAGGAGGTGTTCGAATGAGTAGTTACATCATCCCCGCTTTGATTGGTCTGATCGTCGGTGCCGTTGTTAGCTATGTCATAATTAAACGAGTGAATGATTCAAAAGTGACTGGTGCAAAAAGCTCCGCAGAACTAATCGTTGAAGAAGCGAAACGAGAAGCGGAAGCCTTGAAAAAGGAAGCTATCCTAGAAGCAAAAGATGAAACTCACGTACTTCGAACTGAAGCAGAGAATGACATTCGTGATCGTCGTTCTGAACTTCAGAAACAAGAGAACCGTTTATTACAAAAAGAAGAAAATCTAGATCGTAAAGATGACGCTCTTAATAAAAGGGAAGCTGGTTTAGAACGCAAAGAAAGCGGTCTAGCTGATCGACAACAGCATATTGAACAGATGGAAAGCAAAGTGGATGAACTTCTACAAAAGCAGGAGTCAGAGTTAGAGCGAATTTCGGCATTAACACGTGATGAAGCACGTACGATCATCTTAAAAGAAGTAGAAGATGAACTGACAACAGATGTTGCAGTGATGACGAAAGAAGCAGAACTTCGTGCAAAAGAAGAATCGAACAAAAGAGCACGTGAAATTTTATCACTTGCGGTACAACGCTTTGCTGCAGATCATGTCGCAGAAACGACAGTATCTGTTGTAAACTTACCAAATGATGAAATGAAGGGCCGTATTATTGGTCGTGAAGGTCGAAATATTCGAACACTCGAAACATTAACAGGTATTGATTTAATTATTGATGATACACCTGAAGCGGTTATTTTATCAGGCTTTGATCCAATTCGTCGTGAAACAGCACGTTTAGCACTTGAAAAATTAGTACAAGACGGTCGTATTCACCCAGCACGAATTGAAGAAATGGTCGAAAAATCACGTCGTGAAGTAGATGAACAAATTCGCGAAACAGGCGAACAAACAACATTTGAATTAGGTATTCATAATTTACATCCAGATTTAATGAAAATTTTAGGACGTATGAAATATCGTACAAGTTACGGTCAAAATGTGTTGAAACACTCAATCGAGGTAGCACATTTAGCAGGCTTGCTTGCAGCTGAACTTGGTGAAGATGTGACGCTTGCGAAGCGTGCAGGTTTATTACATGATATCGGTAAAGCAATTGACCACGAAGTAGAAGGTAGTCACGTTGAGATTGGCGTAGAGCTTGCGACAAAATATAAAGAACATCCTGTTGTCATTAACAGTATTGCTTCTCACCACGGTGATACAGAAGCAACATCAGTTATTGCGGTATTAGTAGCAGCAGCAGATGCTCTATCAGCAGCTCGCCCAGGTGCTCGTAGTGAAACACTTGAAAACTATATTCGTCGTTTAGAGAAGTTAGAGGAAATCTCAGAGTCTTATGAAGGCGTTGAAAAATCATTTGCGATTCAAGCAGGTCGTGAAGTACGTATTATCGTTCGTCCGGATGCAGTAGATGATTTAACAGCCCATCGTTTAGCGAGAGATATTCGTAAGCGTATTGAAGAAGAACTGGATTATCCAGGGCATATTAAAGTAACGGTAATCCGTGAAACACGTGCAGTAGAATACGCAAAATAACTATAAAATAAGAGAAGAGGGTATTTCTTAAAGTGATTACTTCTAAGAATCCCTCTTTTTTTCATAGAAAAGGGAGTTCAAATGAAAGTATTATTTATTGGTGACATTGTAGGCGATTTAGGAATTGATGCGGTTGAAAAGTATTTACCGCGTTTAAAGAAGAAATATCAAATTGATGTAGTTATTGCAAATGGTGAAAATGCAGCGAAGGGTCGCGGTATTACAAAGCGTATTTATCAAGACTTATTAATGATGGGTGTTGATGTAATTACAATGGGGAATCATACATGGGATCAGCGCGAGATCTATGATTTCATCGATGATACGGATTATTTAATTCGTCCAGCTAATTTCTCAAAAGAAGCACCAGGTAAAGGAATGACAACGATTACGAAAAATGGACAAGCAATCTCTGTAATCAATTTACATGGTCGTGTATTCTTACCGGCACATGATGAACCATTTGCGATGGCGGAAGAATTAATTGCAGAAGCGAAGAAACAGTCACCGATTGTTTTCGTTGATTTCCATGCAGAAACAACATCTGAAAAAATTGCACTCGGTTGGCACTTAGCAGGACAAGCGTCTGTTGTTGTCGGTACACATACACATGTACAAACAGCTGACGAACGTATTTTACCAGGTGGCACAGCATATATTTCAGATGTAGGTATGACAGGGCCGTATGATGAAGTGCTAGGTATGAAAAAAGAAAGTGTCATCTATCGTTTTAAAACGAATATGCCCGTACGCTTTGAAGTACCAGAAAGAGGCGCGGAAGTACTCAGTGCATTCTTTGTAGAGATTGATGATAAGAATGGTCAAGCAACGCACTGTGAGCGTATTTTAATTAATAAGGATCATCCATTTAAAGGTTAATGAAATAAAATCATTATAAAGCGAACGTTTTATTTTTTTAAAAATAGAATGTTCGCTTTTATGTTTCTTTTATTGGTTTAAAAGGCGTATAAAAATACGATTTCAGCAGAAAAGACCGAAATGTTTTGAATTCTGTCAATTTTTATTCCGTCAAAGGTCTGAAATTCCTAAAAAAGTATGATTAACAATAGTGAAACGATAGCCTTCATGATAAACTGATGAAGTAGAAATGAATTTAAAAAATAACCTGTTTTAAGGAGATGTTTATATATGTTACATCAGCTTTCATGGAAAGTCGGTGGGCAACAAGGGGAAGGTATTGAAAGTACCGGCGAAATGTTCTCTACTGCCATGAACCGTCTAGGATACCACTTATACGGATACCGTCACTTTTCTTCACGTATTAAAGGTGGTCACACAAACAATAAAATCAATGTTCGTACAACAGCCGTTCATACAATTCCAGATGATTTGAATATTTTAGTTGCATTCGATCAAGAAACAATCGACGTCAACTATAAGGAATTAGATGAAACAGGTGTTATTTTAGCGGACGCAAAATTCAAGCCAGTGAATCCAGAAGATTCAAAAGCAACATTATATATTGTACCGTTCACAGAAACAGCAAAAGAACTAGGTACAACATTAATGAAAAACATGGTAGCGATCGGTGCAACTGCGGCATTAATGAACTTAAAGGATGAAGTATTCCAAAGTGTTGTAAGTGAAATCTTCGGACGTAAAGGTGAAGAAGTGGTCGCGAAAAACATGGAAGCAATCGCACAGGGACATCAAATTATGCACGACTTACTTGTGGAAGCAGGTTTAGAAGAAGGTCAATTTGAATTAGCACCTGGTGATGGAAAACATCGTATGTTTATGATTGGGAATGAAGCATTAGCGATGGGGGCGCTTGCAGCAGGCGTTCGACTAATGGCAGCATATCCAATTACACCAGCAACAGAAATTATGGAATATCTAACGAAGAAGTTACCAAAATTCGGTGGCGCTGTTATTCAAACAGAAGATGAGATTGCAGCAGCAACAATGGCAATCGGCGCAAACTACGGTGGTATTCGTGCATTCACAGCATCAGCTGGCCCTGGTCTTTCATTAATGGTGGAAGCACTTGGTCTTGCAGGTATGACAGAAACACCGCTTGTTGTAGTAGACACACAACGTGGTGGTCCATCAACAGGTTTACCAACAAAACAAGAACAATCGGACTTAATGGCGATGTTATATGGTACGCATGGTGAAATTCCAAAAGTAGTCATCGCACCATCAACAGGTGAAGAAGCTTTCTATGATATGATCCAAGCATTCAATATCGCAGAAGAGTTACAATTACCTGTTATTGTCTTATCAGATTTACAATTATCACTTGGTAAACAAACAGTTGAACCATTTGACTTTAATAAAATTGAAATCAAGCGTGGTAAACTGAACTTAGGTGAGTTACCAGAAGCAGAAGATAAAGCATACTTCAAACGTTATGAAGTAACAGAAGACGGCGTATCACCTCGTGTTGTACCAGGTCAAAAACATGGTATTCACCATGTAACAGGTGTAGAACATAGTGAGATTGGTACACCATCTGAATCAGCATCAAATCGTCAAACACAAATGGATAAACGTATGCGCAAGTTAGAGCATGTACACTTTGATACACCTGTATTTACAGATGCACCGCATGACGAAGCAGATGTATTAATCCTCGGTTTCGGTTCAACAAAAGGTGCAATCGAAGAAGTGCGTCCATTATTAGACGAAGCAGGAATTAAAGCGAATCATGCACATATTCGTCTGATTCATCCGTTCCCAACAGAAGAATTACAACCACTTGTTGACGGTGCGAAAAAAGTAATCGTTGTAGAAAATAATGCAACAGGTCAATTAGCAAGTATCTTAAAAATGAACATGGGTGCACATCATAAAGTAGTCAACTTAGTGAAATATGATGGTACACCATTCTTACCACTAGAGCTTTTAAATCGCGTAAAGGAGTTGCTAAAATAAATGGGAACATTTAAAGATTTTCGTAATACAATCAAACCAAACTGGTGCCCAGGATGTGGCGATTTCTCTGTACAAGCAGCGATTCAACGTGCCGCAGCAAACCGCGGTATTGAACCACATGAATTAGCAGTGGTTTCAGGTATTGGCTGTTCAGGTCGTTTATCAGGTTATATTAATGCATACGGTTTACATGGTATTCATGGTCGTGCATTACCAATTGCACAAGGTTTAAAAATGGCAAATCGTGATTTAAATGTTATCGCAACAGGCGGTGACGGTGACGGTTTCGCAATTGGTATGGGACATACTGTACACTCAATTCGTCGTAATATCGATGTCACATATGTTGTTATGGATAACCAAATCTATGGTTTAACAAAAGGGCAAACGTCACCACGTTCAGCTGCTGGTTTTGTCACAAAATCAACACCAGGTGGCGCAATTGAACCATCATTAAAACCATTAGAAGTAGCTTTATCTTCAGGTGCAACATTTGTCGCACAAAGCTTCTCTACAGATTTAAAAGAATTAACAGCGATTATTGAAGCAGGTATGGCACATAAAGGTTTTGCGTTCATCAACGTATTCAGCCCATGTGTAACATATAATAAAGTAAACACATATGACTGGTTCAAAGAGAACTTAACGAAGTTAGCTGATATCGAAGGCTATGACCCTTCAGACCGTCAAATGGCGATGAAAACAGTTATGGAGCATGAAAGCCTTGTAACAGGCATCATCTACCAAGATACAGAAACAACTTCTTACCAAGACAAAGTAATCGGCTATGATGAAGCACCACTTCATGAAGCAGATATTAACTTAAAAGAAACAGACTTAGACAGCTTAATGAAGGAATTCATGTAAGTAAAAGATATAGGGAGCATCACATGCCTAATGCGTGTGATGCTTTTTTGTCTAAAAATGGAACTTTCATACAATCACTCCGTATAACTAAAGATAAAAGGAGTGATCGAATCAATGAACAGATGGTTAATCGAAACGTATTATAAGCTGTACACAAAACTGCATTTATTAGGTATGGCAGTATTAGTTGAAGTCTTTTTAGCATTAGATGTATCACTATTTTTAGCTTTTCCTCAGTTACTCATTATGTTCGCTATGATTGCTTTATATCGGAAATTTAGTGAAGCTATGCTAGAAAAAGCATATGAATGGGCAGGGAAATACCGTCCACTCTTTTACATCATGTTGTTTCTGATTGCTTCCAACTACGCATTTTATACAGGAATCAATCTCGACATATTTTAATGGATGAAATCAGTGAGTATTCGTTCGATTTTTGGTATGATAGATTAGATATGTTCAAATTGAAAGAACATCTAACTGATGTAAAGGTCAGTGCGTAGATGAGGGGAGTTATACCGAAGATGAACGAAGAACAACGATTACAAGGCCAACAAGTGAAGCCTTTTAAACCATTACAACCAGTGAAAGAAAAAGATTATAGTCAATTTTTCCAAAAGACACCTTCTTTAAAAGACGCGAAAAAGCGTGGTAAAGAAGAAATTGAATATCATGCAGATTTCAAAATTGATGAGCGTTTTGCGGAAATGGGTAGAGGACGTAAATTCTATATTCGCACATACGGCTGTCAAATGAATGAACATGATACAGAAGTAATGGCAGGTATTTTTGAGCAATTAGGCTACGAAGCGACAGATGAAGTGACAGAGGCGAATGTCATTTTAATGAATACATGTGCAATTCGTGAAAATGCTGAAAATAAAGTGTTTGGTGAACTAGGACACTTCAAGCCTTTAAAATTACAAAATCCAGATTTATTAATCGGTGTTTGTGGCTGCATGTCGCAAGAAGAAGCCGTTGTTAATAAAATTTTAAAAACATATGATCAAGTAGATATGGTATTTGGTACACATAATATTCACCGTCTACCAGAAATTTTAAATGAAGCGTACTTATCAAAAGAGACAGTCATTGATGTATGGTCTAAAGAAGGCGATGTCATCGAAAACTTACCGAAAGTGCGTAAAGGACAAACAAAAGCTTGGGTTAATATTATGTATGGCTGTGATAAATTCTGCACATATTGTATCGTTCCTTACACACGCGGGAAAGAGCGCAGTCGCTTACCACAAGACATTATTCAAGAAGTACGTGAGTTAGCAGCTGCAGGATATCAAGAGATTACATTACTTGGACAAAACGTGAATGCATACGGTAAAGACTTACCTGATTCATCTATTGGTTTAGGCGATTTAATGGATGAACTGCGTAAGATTGATATTCCGCGTATTCGTTTTACAACAAGTCACCCACGTGATTTCGATGATTATTTAATCGAAGTATTAGCGAAAAAAGGAAACTTAGTTGAACATATTCACCTACCTGTTCAATCAGGTTCAAGCGATATGTTAAAAATTATGGCACGTAAATATACGCGCGAAAGCTATTTAGAATTAGTGCGTAAAATTCGTACAGCAATTCCAGATGTCGCATTAACAACAGATATTATTGTTGGTTTCCCGAATGAAACAGAAGAACAATTTGAAGAAACATTATCTCTTTATAGAGAAGTAGGCTTTGAAATGGCATTCACATATATTTATTCACCACGTGAAGGTACACCAGCAGCGAAAATGACGGATAATGTACCAGCAGAAGTGAAGAAACAACGTCTACATCGCTTGAATGAAGTTGTTGCTGAATATTCAGCAAAAGCGTTGAAAAAGTTAGAAGGCGAAATTGTTGAAGTACTTGTCGAAGGTGAAAGTAAACGAAATGATCAAGTATTAGCAGGTTATACACGTAAAAACCGTTTAGTGAATTTTGTTGCACCGAAAGAAGTCATTGGACAATATGTACATGTACGTATTACAGAAGCAAAAACACACTCATTAGCAGGAGAATTCGTTGAGGTTGTGTCAAAAACCGCTGAGGTGAAATAATATGAGCCACACAAAAGAAGAAGTATTAGCAAAAGCACGTCAAATTGCACAGATGATGGAAGAAACAGAAGAAGTTGAATTTTTCAAACGTGCAGAAAAGCAAATTGATGCCAATGGTAAAGTAAGTGAAATTATTGCACAGATGAAAGCTTTACAGAAGCAAGCAGTCAACTTACAACATTTTGGTAAGAAGCAAGCTTTAGCAGAAGTAGAAGCAAAAATTGAAGCATTAGAAAGTACATTATATGCGATGCCAATTGTTGAAGAATTTCAAGTTGTGCAGCAAGAAGTGAATGAATTGTTGCAAATGGTTTCGCAAACAATCGTTCAACGAGTTGATGAAACAACAAAATAATTAAATTACCAAACAATACCATGTTTTAGAAAGCTCTTTTTTGGAAATTAAATGAAAAAGGAGATGTTTCTATTGTTAGCATATAAAAAACAAGGAACTGGTCCAGCAATTGTTTTTGTACATGGATTTTTAAGCGGCGGTCATAGTTTTGATTTTATTATTGAAGACTTAGCTGCAACACATACTGTATATGTTGTTGATTTACCAGGTATTGGCGAGAGTCAAATTGAAAAATCAGATTATCAAGTTGAAGATTATGCAAAAGAAGTAGCCGAAGTATTAGAGCAAGAAGGTGTAGAGGAAGCTATCTGGGTAGGGCATTCAATGGGTGGCTACGTTGCCTTAGCAGCTGTAGATGAAAAGATTGCACCTGTTTCACAACTTGTTCTATTATTCTCATCAGATTTAGCTGATGGAGAAGAAGCGCGTGAAAAGCGTGAAAAACAAAAAGGTGAGATTCGTGAAAAAGGAGTCGACGTCTTTGTTGATTCTATGATTGAAAATTTCTTCCCAGAAGGTTCTTCAGAAGAGTCAATTGATTACATGCGAAAAGTGGCGAAGTATGCGACACCTGAAGGGATGGTCTATCAATTAACAGCGATGCAGCAAAGACCTGAACGTACAACGGTTATTACTGAAGGGGCGATACCTGTTGCAATCATTGAAGGGACAAATGATTCAATTATGAAACCAATTGAAACGGATGGACCGAATGTACAAAAAGTGCGTATTCCAACAGGACATATGGGCATGGTTGAAAAGCCAGCGCTTGTCATTGATGCGATTCGTATGGTTTTGACAAAAGATGATTAGAATAAGATAGACACACTAAAATTCCGTATGATTTTTCGAAATCATACGGAATTTTCTATGTTTAAAAAGTATATGTTTTTTGCATTGGTGAACGGAAGCGTTTTGTATCTGGTGTGCGAAAAGCTACGTGTTTTGGCTTTCGGTTATGCATGCGTTTACGCCACATTTTAAATGAAGAAGCTTTCATCTCTTTACGCATGAGTTGGACGACATCTTTTTCCTTTAAACCGAATTGAATTTCAATCGCTTCAAAAGGTGTACGATCTTCCCATGCCATCTCAACAATACGGTCAATTTCATCTACTGTTAATGGTTGACTTGTCGTCATATTCATTCTCCTTTAGACGTGAAGTTATTTGAGCATATTGTATAATGAAGAAGAATGAAAGTACAGGGAGATGAATTTATGGATTATTCAGTTGTATGGTTTCGCCATGATTTGCGTGTGACAGATCACGAACCACTCGTACAAGCAGTTGCTTCAGGTCTTGAAGTGATGGGTGTCTATTGTTTTGATCCACGTGAATTTACAAAAACGAAATATGGATTTTTAAAAACTGGTGTACACCGTGCGCAGTTTTTACGAGAAAGTATCGCTGATTTACAAAATAGTTTAGCAAAACTTGGCTACCCACTACACATTGAAATAGGCGAGCCAGAAGTCGTGCTAAAAAAGTTAGCTAAAGTGCATACGATTAAAAAAATATTTTATTCTGTTGAAGTAGCAAGTGAAGAAATGGCAGTAGAAAATGCAGTGAAAAAACAATTACCTCACGTGACATTCCATGCGTATGATACGCATAATTTAATTCATCCAGCCGATTTGCCTTTTTCAATTTCACAGTTACCAGACGTATTTACGCAGTTCCGAAAAATAGTAGAGAAGCAGTGTGATGTGCGTACGCCACTCGACTGTCCAAAAGGTTCTACTAAAGAAGTTGAGAAAATACCAATCCCAACATTACAGGAATTAGGGATTCACGAAACACCACCTGCACAACCAATTGAACATGGTGGCGAGCAAGCAGGGCTACAACGCATTCAATCTTATTTCTTTGATCAAGATGCATTATGTGTCTATAAAGAAACACGTAACGGCATGTTACGTCGCGATGATTCATCCAAACTTTCCTCTTACTTAGCACATGGTTGTTTATCACCACGAACGATTTATGCAGAAATTCAGCGCTATGAAAAATCTCGTATAAAGAATCGCTCAACATATTGGCTATTCTTTGAATTATTATGGCGCGATTATTTCTCTCTTGTTCATCGTAAATATGGCAATCGTTTATTTCAAGCAGGTGGAATTGATGATTTAGCCATTCCTTGGTCACAAGATGAAGGTTTATTTGAAAAATGGTTACAAGGTGAAACAGGTTATCCGTTAGTAGATGCCAATATGAAAGAACTACAACAAACAGGATATATGTCGAATCGAGGTCGTCAAAATGTCGCAAGCTTCTTAACGAAAAATTTAGGAATCGACTGGCGTATGGGAGCAGCTTGGTTTGAATCACAGCTCATTGATTATGATGTGTCAAGTAACTATGGTAATTGGTGTTATGTTGCGGGCGTGGGGAATGATGCACGCGAGTTCCGTGTATTCAATGTAGCAAAACAAGGAAAAGATTATGATCCAAAAGCGCAATACGCGAAACGATGGTTACCAATTTTGAAAGACGTTCCAGCGCATCGAGTTTACACAACAGAGCCTTTAACAGATGATGAGCAAAAGCAGTATGGTGTGATATTAGGCATCGATTATGCAGCACCAATCGTTGACTTATTTTCCTCTGCAAATGAACAAAAACAGAAGTACTTACGTGCAGTGAAAAAAGATTAGTTATACGTAAACTATAGATTTTACATCATCTATTATTATATGATGAACAAAAGTTCAGCTTATTATAAACCAATATCGGAGACATAAAAAAGTCCTGCCACATCAATGAATGCGGAAGGACTTTTTCTCATATTATTTACTTTTCTTAATCACATCATACGCTTCAAGCGCACGCTTTCGTCCTGCTTTATGATCAACAATCGGGAATGGATAATTACGTCCAAGTTCCACGCCAGCTTCTTCTAGTACACGCTCAGGTGCTTCGAATGGTGCGTGAATATATTTGTCTGGTACATTTTCTAGTTCGGGTAACCATTTACGAATATAATCGCCTTTTCCATCAAATTTTTCTGATTGTAAAATCGGATTAAAGACGCGGAAGTAAGGAGCAGCATCTGCGCCACAACCAGCAACCCACTGCCATCCCATGCCATTATTCGCTATATTAAAGTCTACAAGCGTCTCTTTAAACCATTCATATCCTTTTTGCCATTCAATCAATAGATGTTTGACTAAGAAAGATGCACTAACCATTCGCACACGATTGTGCATAAAGCCTGTCGCATATAATTCACGCATGCCCGCATCAATTAATGGATAGCCTGTTTGTCCTTTTTGCCATTCCACAAATGCTTGGTCATTATTTAACCAAGGGAATGCTTCGAATTCTTTTCTTAGCGGGACAGCATCTAAATCAGGGTTGTAATGCAGTTGATAATACGAGAATTCACGCCATACGAGTTGGCGTAAGAAACTATCAATTTCATCGCTTTTTGCTGTATATTGTTCAGATTGCATCATACTACGACCTGAAGCCCATAAAGCACGTGCGCTAATACTACCGCAAGCAAGATGTGGTGAGAGTAAAGATGTACTCATTTTTGCAGGGAAATCACGGTCTTCTGCATAGTTTGCAATCGGTTCTTCTCTAAAATGAAGCCATTGGTCAATCGCAGCACGCTCACCAATTTTCCAATGCGCAAGTACATCATCATACCAATTAACAGAGTCGAGTAGACCGAGGTCATCTACAGAGAGTGAAGGCGCTGATTCACCTTGCTCAATTGTTTCAGGCTCTGGTAGAGAAGAAGGAATATGTTCACCGCGATATCGTTTCCAAAATGGTGTAAACACTTGATAATGTTCTTTTTTGCCGTTCACGATTTCTTCAGGTTGTAATAAGAGCGTGCCTTCAAATTCATGCACGTGTACGCCTTTTTGTTCAAGTGCTTGACGTAATTTTTGCAGTACCTCGATACGTTCTTTTTCATATGAACGATGCCAATGAACTGCATCGCATTTCAGTTCATCTATTAACTTTAGCACCTCATCAACGAAGTCACCTTGTCGTAAAATAAGCGTTTGATTTTTTTTCTTTAAGGATTGTTGTAAATCAAGTAGTGCATGGTGTCGCCACACATCTGAAGCTGTTGGACGACTTTTTAGTGGTTGAGCAATATAAGCAGTCGCTACACGACCGTTTTCTGCGGCATGAAAAAGCGCAGGATGGTCATGTAGACGAAGGTCTTGTTGAAAAAGCACCAATGTAAACATCTCAGATCATCTCCTACATAAATTCAATCTAACTTATCGTATAATGCACTATAAGACTTGTCAAAAATAGTGAATTTAACCTTTTCTCTCACGTAAAAAAAATACGACGATACTAAAAGCAAGTAGTGAAACACCTGTAAATAAAAAGCCTGGTTGATTAATTAAATCGAGTGAACCGAGTATAAAGGAACCTGCGACTGTGCCAATAGAGAAGAATGCATAAAAATAGCCGTAAGCTTTTCCGCGAATCTCTTTTTCAGTTGCTTCCGCAAGTAATTTATTAATAGCTGGGAATGTGAATGAGAACCCAATTCCATAAAGCGATAGTACACCGTATAGTGGAATCGTCGTTGTCGCTTCACCTAATAAGATTTGACTGACACCAAGTAAGACAATCCCTATGAAAAGAGATGTAGAAGCTGATAAATAATCGAAAATCCGATTGAGTGGTGTAATGAAAATGATGACAGCAACGATCCCGAACATACTTAATAAAGTTCCCGACATGCGTGAAGTATAACCTAACTCTTGTACATAAATAGGTAATAAATAAGCAAGGCTACCTTGTGAAAACATTAAAAAGAATGCACCGACATAAGACTGAACGAGCTTTTTAGACCAAATAAGTGGGACACGTTCTTTCATTACATTTTGACTGCGCTGCTGTTTTGTTCGTTGTAAAAATAACAGTGCAATTAATAGAAGTGCTCCAATTCCACCAACGATACTTAAGACGTTTGGAACAGACATTTTCGTCGCTAAAATACCGCCTGTTGCAGGTCCGATAATCGCTGCAAGTCCGACGAATGCACCTGTAAATGCACTACCACTACCTTGTGTATCTTCTCTGCGTAAATTCGCGAGTAACGCAAAGGCAGCGGGAGTAATAAAGCCACTACTAAAGCCATGAAGTGAGCGAACGATTAATAACATGGTTGGATCTTCAATGAATTGATAACTAAAAAGAGATGCGACAGATAAAAGCAGTCCGAGCATGAGCATTTTATATGCGCCAATTTTATCTGTAAAAATACCTGAAAAAATATTACCGAATGTATTCGTAAATGAGTACAGACCCACAACAATCCCGACAACGAATGTCGAAGCGCCGAGTGAAAGTGCATATGTACTCATAACAGGTAGTTGTACAAATAAATCAAAGAATGAGAAGAAGATAATCCCATACACAATCCAAATTTTTTGGAATGGTTGCGTCATTGTAGTATGTTCCATCTTTTTTAATTGCCGGTCGAGCGCAAAGTTTCCAAGCGGGATAAAAGCAGCAAGGAATGATAAGAACGTCCAATGACCGCGCCATTGAATACGGATTTGAACATATAAAATCGCTAAACAGTAGAGAATGAAAATTCCACCGTGAAGCGCACCATTGATTGTAACAAATTGTGGATGGTCCCATATATATTTGAGCGGCATGGAGATGCAAAGTAAAACAAGTAAAGACAAACCGTCAAGAATGCCCATGATACGTAAAATTCTAATTGGATGAGCTTGCATAAAGAGACTCCTTTGTTCATAGTAATCTAATTCTAAGTGTAACATATTCAAAGCCTGAAACAATTCAATTGCTTAGAACGATTTATGAACATATTTTTGTTATAATAGAATGAAATGAAAAGCACGAATGTGAGGTTTTAATAATGGCATATACGCCCATGATTCAACAATATTTAGCTGTAAAAGCAGATTATAAAGATGCCTTTCTTTTTTATCGTTTAGGTGATTTTTACGAGATGTTTTTTGATGATGCAACACGTGCATCACAAATTTTAGAGATTACATTAACAAGCCGCGATGCAGGAATGAAAGAACGTATTCCAATGTGTGGTGTACCCCACCATTCGGCTAAGAATTATATTGATACATTAATTCAAAAAGGATATAAAGTAGCGATTTGTGAGCAAACAGAAGATCCAAAGCAGGCAAAAGGTGTTGTAAAGCGAGAAGTTGTACAAGTGGTTACACCAGGTACTGTAATGGAAGGGAAAAATGTTGACCAGAAGAGTAATGTGTACATTGCAGCCGTTGAACAACTAGCGCAACAATATGGTTTTGTATATTTAGATTTATCGACAGGGGAAGCAGTTGCTACATATATTGATGGTGACGTGAAGGATGTATTCCAACAACTCCAATCACTCCAAATTCGTGAAGTTGTCGTTAGTCCTGAACTATATGATGAATGGTTGGAGTTAGCAGACCGTTATGCGATTGTTTTATCCATTGCTGAAAAACAAGTTGCTGATGCCAAAGAATATATAGAAGATATTCCAACACATCTACATGCAGTAGCCAAGCGTTTACTCCATTATTTAGAGGAAACACAATTGCGCGCTCTATCACATATTCAGCCATTTACGTTTATTGAAGTGCAGTCGATTTTAAAAATTGATGCCAATTCAAAACGTAATTTAGAGTTGATTCAAACGTTGCGTGGTGAGCTAAAAGGCTCGTTATTATGGCTTTTAGATGAGACGGTCACAGCGATGGGTGGACGTAAACTCAAACAATGGATTCACCAACCATTAGCGAATCGTACTGCGATTGAGAAAAGACTGCAAACTGTTTCTCATTTAATGGACAGTTACTTTATTCGTCTAGAATTACAAACCTTATTAAAAGAAGTGTATGATTTAGAGCGTTTAGCAGGACGTATTGCGTTCGGTAGTGTGGGTGGACGTGATTTAGCACAGCTACGTGCATCACTGCGCCAAATTCCGTTCATTCGTGAACAATTAGAAGAATCAGGGCATGAGCAACTGATTACACTTAGTCGTCAAATGGATGATTGCCAAGACATCGAAGCCTTCTTAAGCCAAGCCATTACAGATCATCCGCCTATTTCGATTAAAGAAGGCGATGTCATTCGAGAAGGATATAACGCGCAATTAGACGATTATCGCTACGCTTCTCGTAACGGAAAAGATTGGATTGCCCAATTAGAACAAAAAGAACGTGAACGAACAGGTGTTAAAAATTTAAAAATTGGTTATAATCGCGTCTTCGGTTATTACATTGAAATGACAAAATCGAATGTCCATTTAGCTGATTTAACACGCTATGAACGTAAGCAAACATTAGCAAATGCTGAGCGATTTATTACAGAAGAATTAAAAGAAAAAGAGGCAATCATTTTAAATGCGGAAGAAAAAAGTTTAGAGTTAGAATATACATTATTCACTGAAATACGTGAAAAAATTAAACCATTTATTCCGCGTATTCAGCAACTCGCTTCTCAAATTAGTGAACTCGATGTATTCGCAAGCTTTGCGACGGTGGCAGAGAACTATCAGTTTGTACAACCAACATTCCATGATGAGCAAGCATTAAAAATTGTGAATGGTCGTCACCCAGTCGTTGAAAAAATGATGAATAAATCACTCTATGTACCGAATGATTGTATCTTAACAACGGATGAAAATATGTTGTTAATTACAGGACCGAATATGTCGGGTAAATCAACTTTCATGCGTCAAGTGGCATTGATTACAATCATGGCGCAAATGGGCTGTTATGTGCCAGCAGATGAAGCGGTATTACCTGTAATCGACCAAATCTTTACACGTATTGGTGCAGCGGATGATTTAGCAGGCGGGCAAAGTACATTCATGGTAGAGATGATGGAATCACAACATGCTATCATGCATGCGACAGAGCGTAGTTTATTACTGTTTGATGAGATTGGTCGTGGCACATCCACATATGATGGGATGTCTTTAGCACAAGCAATGATGGAATATATTCATAATGAAATCGGAGCGAACACGTTATTTTCAACACATTATCACGAACTAACAACACTTGAACAAGCACTACCTCGTTTACGTAATGTCCATGTAGCTGCCACAGAGCAAGACGGCAAAGTCGTATTTTTACACAAAGTAAAAGAAGGACCTGCTGATCAATCATATGGTATTCACGTAGCTGAACTTGCTGAATTACCAGAAGCAATTATTTCACGTTCACGTGAGTTACTTGCAAATTTCGAGTCAAATACTCAAAGTGGCGAAGTGCAAGTGATTGAAAAAATTGTAGAGAAGATTGTCGAAGTGCCTGTAAAAGAGCAGGTCAAAGAAAGTTCAGATCAACTTTCATTCTTTGAAGCGCAAGAAGCTGTGCCTGCATTAACAGAAGAAGAACAGGAAGCATTAAATAAGCTTCGTTCATTGAATGTATCTGGTACAACACCGATGGATGCACTGCAACTTGTGTATCAACTACAGCAAACATTATTAAAATAAAAAAAGGAGGTCTTTTGCATGGGGCAAATTCAAATAATGGATGATTTTTTATCAAATAAAATTGCAGCGGGTGAAGTAGTAGAGAGACCAACATCTGTTGTCAAAGAGCTTGTTGAAAATGCCATCGATGCAGGTAGTACCTCCATTGAAGTCATTTTAGAAGAAGCAGGTCTAACATCCATTCAAGTCATCGATAATGGGCATGGTATGGACGAGGAAGATGCGCTCATCTCATTCCAACGTCATGCGACAAGTAAGATTCATCATGAACACGACTTGTTTCGTATTCGTACATTAGGTTTTAGGGGAGAGGCACTCGCGTCCATTGCATCTGTTTCAAAAGTGCATCTCATGACTTCAAATGGTGAAACAGGTTTAGAAGTGTATTTAGAAGGTGGACATGTGAAAGAGAAAAAGCTAGGACTACTTCGTCGTGGAACGGACTTGCAAGTGAAGCAACTCTTTTATAATACACCCGCACGCTTAAAATATATGAAAACCATTCAAACAGAGTTAGGACATACAATTGATTTGATGAACCGTTTAGCGCTCTGCTATCCGAACATCGCATTTAAATTGCGTCATCACGATCATATGCTACTTCAAACAAATGGTCGTGGCGATTTACAACATGTTTTGGCGGCAATTTACGGTGTATCCAACGCGAAAAAAATGGTCGCATTTGAAGGTGAGTCACAGGACTATAAGATTTACGGTTTTACAACAATCCCGGAAATTACGCGCGCATCTAAAAATTATATGTCCATCTTTGTGAATGGGCGTTGGGTGAAGCATTATACAATTCAAAAAGCGATTTTAGAAGCATACCATACGTATTTACCCATTGGACGTGCGCCGATTACGGTTATTCATATTGAAGGGGACCCTCACTTAACAGATGTGAATGTGCATCCAGCAAAGCAACAAATTCGTCTTAGTAAAGAAGGCGAATTGATGCAGTTAATTGAAAAAACAATCCATGAAGCCATTCGTTCACATATGCATGTACCTGAAATTGCTAAGCCGAAAAAGAAGTTAGCTCCTTCAACAGAACAAGTGAATTTTTGGAAACAAATAGACTATGCGAATACAAAAATCGAACAGTTTGGTGAGTTGCCAAGAAAAGCACAGCAAGTCCAAGAGAAAGTTGAAGAGCCTTTTGTTGATTCAGTAAGTTTGGACGCCGCAGAAACGTGGGAAGATATAATAGATACACCTTTTGAAAACCTCGATGTAAAAGAGGTTGAAAAAGATGAATTGGTGGAAAAAGAAGTAGAGAAAGAACCTTTTCCAGAATTAGAAATGATTGGACAAATTCATGGGACGTATATTGTGGCACAAAGTGAAGATGGTTTTTACTTAATTGACCAACATGCAGCGCAGGAGCGTATTAAGTATGAATTCTTCAAGGAAAAAGTAGGTGAAGTTCATGCAAATGAGCGTCAAGCACTTTTACTACCACTGACTTTTCATTATTCAGCAGATGAGGCACTTACGCTTCGTTCTGCGAAAGATGAACTCGAACAAGTTGGCGTATTTTTAGAAGAATTTGGTCAACATTCATTTGTGGTAAGAGAATATCCCACATGGTTTCCAAAAGATTTAGAACAAGAGATTATTGAAGATTTAATTGAACAAGTATTAAATGAAGGCAAAGCAAATGTAAAAAAGTTAAGAGAAGATGCAGCAATTATGATGAGTTGTAAAAAATCCATTAAAGCGAATCATTATCTCAATCACGCACAAATGGTCCGATTAATTGCTGACCTAAAACAATGCCATCAACCATTCACTTGCCCTCATGGCCGACCTGTAATTGTCCATTTTAGAACGTATGAAATCGAAAAGATGTTTAAACGTGTGATGTAATTAAAAGGAGGACGACAGAATGTTTTCAGCAGCTCGTAGACAAGATCAAATTGATCAATTGAACCGACAAAGTTTTGATGTAGTTATTATTGGTGGAGGAATCACAGGAGCAGGTATTGCACTGGATGCCATATCACGTGGTTTAAGTGTAGCAATTATTGATATGCAAGATTTTGCAGGAGGAACATCGAGTCGTTCAACGAAGTTAGTACATGGAGGACTTCGTTATTTAAAACAAGCACAAGTAGGAATTGTAGCAGAAGTGGGGCGTGAACGAAAAATCGTTTATGAAAATGGTGTGCATATTACAACACCACTTGGCATGCTACTCCCTTTCTATAAAGGTGGGCAATTTGGTCCTACAACAACTTCAATTGGACTGAAGGTTTATGATAGTTTAGCAGGTGTAAAAAAGTCAGAGCGTCGCGTTATGCTTAGTCCAGAAGAAACGCTTCAAAAAGAACCACTTTTAAAGAAAGATGGCTTACGCGGTGGCGGTTTATATGTAGAGTACCGTACAGATGATGCACGTCTAACAATTGAAGTATTAAAAAGAGCTGTTGAGCTAGGTGCAGTGGCTTTGAATTATGTAAAAGCTTTATCATTCATTTACGATGACAATAAAAAAGTAGCAGGTATTTATGCAATTGATCAAATAACAAAGCGTGAAATAACAATTCGTGGAAAAGCAGTTGTCAATGCAGCGGGCCCATGGGTGAATGAAGTAATGGAACGTGATCCATTAGCATCAAGTAAAAAAGCACTGTTACGTACAAAAGGTGTTCATATCGTAATTGATCAATCTATTTTCCCATTAAAACAATCTGTGTATTTTGATACGGAAGATGGACGTATGATTTTTGCCATTCCACGAGAAGGAAAAGCCTACGTAGGGACAACTGATACGATTTATCATGATGATCCAGTTGAGCCCGTCGCTACAAGTGAAGATGTAGCCTATATTTTAGACGCAGTTCACTATATATTCCCAGATGTTGATGTTTCATTCAAAGACGTAGAATCTACTTGGTCTGGGGTACGTCCGTTAATTTATGAAAAAGGTAAAGATCCTTCTGAAGTATCACGAAAAGATGAAGTATGGGAGTCTGAATCGGGTCTCTTAACAATGGCAGGTGGAAAGTTAACAGGTTACCGTCGAATGGCGGAAGAAGTAGTAGACCGTTTGGCGAAACGTAAAGAGTTTAGAGGTACAGGTCCTTGTGTTACGAAAGAGTTATCTTTATCAGGTGCAACTATGCTAACACCAGAAAATTTTGACGCATATGTCGCGTTTAAAGGCGATGAAGGTGTGCAGTATGGCTTGACGAAAAAAGTTGCAGAAGAACTTGTACACAAATATGGTACAAACATTGAAGACATCTACCGTATTTTACGTGTAACCAAAAATGACTACAAAGACCGCGGTCTACCTGTCGATTTATATTTAGAAGTGATTTATGGTATGCAGTTTGAAATGGCTTATACACCAGCCGATGTATTCATTCGTCGTACAGGTAAATTGTATTTCGATATTCAACAAGTGCGTAAGTATAAAGATGAAGTCATCTCTTTAATGAGTGATTACTTGGAATATACAGATCATGAAAAAGCACTTCATCAACAAGAGTTAGAACAACTTCTTGAAGATGCGACGCATTTTGCAAAGGAAGGTTCACATGGATAAAATACAAAAAGAAATTCGCGTACAACATGACCATATCATTGTAGCGAATGTCTACATGCCCGAAAAAGAAATACGCGGGCATGTACATATTTTTCATGGTATGGCGGAACACCAAGAACGTTATGAAAAGTTCGCCCGCTTTTTAAATGAACATGGATACGTCGTATCTACCCATGACCATCGTGGACATGGTCAGACAGCTAGTAAAAATAATGCGCCTTATGGTTTCTTTGCCGAAGAAGATGGTTTTGAAGTTGTCGTACAAGATGCTCATGATGTAATTCAAGCGATTCGACAAGAGCATGATTGGCCAATGCCAATTTTAATTGGTCATAGTATGGGGTCGTTTATTTTAAGACGTTATATCGAATTTTATAGTCATGAAGTGAAAAAAGTAATTTTGATTGGTACAGGTGCTTTTTCTTCATTACATCGTGTGGGGCTTTATACTGCTCGTTTATTAGCAAGTCAAAAAGGCAAAATGAAGCCCGCAAAATTACTTGAACAGATGTCGTTCGGTTCGTATAATGCCAAAGTAGAAAATAGTAAGACATCTTCGGATTGGCTCTCAACAGATTCAAGAGAAGTGCGAAAATATATTGAAGATGACTTATGTGGAATCACATGCACCAATCAATTTTATGTCGATTTATTAACGGGGCTTGCGACATTATCAAAAGAAGCCGAAGTGAATCGAATTCGTAAAGACTTACCAATTCTACTGATTAGCGGTAAAGAAGACCCTGTTGGTGATTATGGTAAAGGAGTATGGCGCGTTGCACGCCAATACTATCATGCTGGTTTTACACATGTGACTGTACACTTATTCGAACATAAGCGACATGAGATTTTAAATGAACAAAATAATACAATGGTTTATAAAACAATATTAAAATGGTTGGAGAAAAAAAGTCATGAACGAGCAACAGCAGTATGATGTATTGGCGATTGTGGGGCCTACAGCAGTAGGGAAAACAGCGCTTAGCATCGAACTTGCCAAACAATTAAATGGTGAGATTATTAACGGTGATTCCATGCAAGTCTATAAAGATTTAGATATTGGAACTGCTAAAATACGAGAAGATGAAAAAGAGGGGATCGTGCATCATCTCATTGATATTAAAGAGGCAACAGATGAATTTTCAGTTGCAGAATACCAGCAGTTAGTACGTGAAAAAATTGAAGAAATTCAACACCGAGGTAAGATGCCTATTATCGTTGGTGGAACAGGTTTATATGTGCAATCGGTGTTATATGATTTCCGTTTTACCGATGAGAAGATTGATGATACTGCTCGTAAAGCCTATTACGAGGAGCTTGAAAAAGTAGGTCCTGAGAAGATGCATGAAAAATTGATGGCTGTTGATCCTGAAACAGCGAAAACCATTCATCCGAATAATACGCGTCGTGTTATTCGTGCTCTTGAAATGGCGGAACATAGTGAGCAAAAGAAGTCAGATGAAGCGTCGAAACAAGGGAATAAACCACTATATCATCATTTTATTATTGGTTTAAATATGGACCGCGATACACTCTATGAACGCATTAATCTTCGTGTGGATATCATGCTAGAGCAAGGTCTAGAAGAAGAAGTACGAGGACTTTATGAGCGCGGTGTACGCGATTGTCAATCGATTAAAGCGATTGGCTATAAAGAACTCTATCAATATTTTGATGGGAGTGTGACGAAAGAAGAAGCGATAGAGAATTTAAAGCAAAATTCACGTCGCTACGCAAAACGTCAATTAACGTACTTCCGAAATAAGTTGGATGTGAACTGGTTTGATGCGAAAGAAGAAAAAAGTAGTTTAGTTAGTAATATTTTGAAAAAAACAGGGTATAAAGATTGGTAGTTAGAAAAGTTTAGCCAAATCTAAGGGGGATCTATATGAAATCGATGAATTTACAAGATTTATATTTAAATCAACTCCGCAAAAACTCTATTTTTTTAACCGTATTCTTATTGAACGGTTTCCAGTTAAAGGGAACGGTTAAATCATTCGATAACTTTACGGTATTACTAGAAGCAGATGGTAAGCAACATTTAATTTTCAAACATGCCATCTCAACCTTCTCACCTTCAAAATCAGTTGGCTTAGAAGGCCCAACAGAAGAATAAGAGAAAGAGGAATTGTGCAGTCGTACAATTCCTCTTTGTTTTTACTAGAATTTAAGTCAATCGACTATTCAATCGCTATAAAAAACTTTATACTGAAGAAAGGTAAAATCAAAGGAGGATTTTTTAAGACATGAAATCAATTACAACAGATGAAGTACTTGCATTACTAGATGCAAATGAAGATTTACATATTATTGACGTGCGCGAAGATGAAGAAGTGGCAAATGGCATCATTCCAGGTGCGGTTCATATTCCACTAGGTCAAATTCCAGAACGTTTTGAAGAGTTAGATCCAGAAACACCATACATTATTGTTTGCCATGCAGGTGGACGTAGCTTTAGCGCTTGCACATACCTAGAAGGAAAAGGTTATGATGTAACGAACCTTGAAGGCGGTATGAGTGTTTGGGATGGCGAATTAGAGTTCTAATTTAGTTGCATATAAAATGGCAGGGATATACGTGTAAAAATACTCCCCCATATGAGCATAAGAAAAACTGGAATCACGCTTTGACGTGGTTCCAGTTTGTTTTTTTGTGCTTAAAAATAAAAATCTTCTTTCGCTTGTACGCGCTTCTTTTTACTTTCATCGAAGTACGAATACCACGTAACGTAATGGAAATCTCGTTGGTTTTCATCTTTCTTTACATGTTTAACTTTCTCGACTTTTTCAATTTTTAGTGTAGGAAGAATGGTATCTAGTTGAATTTCATTTGAGTCGAATCCTACTACACCACCAGGATGCAAAATCATATACGTTTGTAATTCCTGTTGGGATAATTGATCTAGACGTATTCCGCTTTGTAGATACATTTTTGTGAGGTCATGTGAGCTAGAAGCGACTTCCTTTACATCAAATTTTTTAGTTTGTTGATTATAGTCGAATCGAACGCCCAACATTTTCTCGTTCTTTAACGACATATACAAACAGATGCCTGTAATCTCATTTTGATCATTGTAGTAAAGCGTTTTCGTCGTTTCTTCTAAGTTATGAATCGGTACCTTTTGTTTTGCCGTTTTGTTATATGCTTTGAGATGATTTTTTAGTTCTTTTAGTTGTTTAGGAGTTACCAAGTAGTTCCCGTAAAAAAATGCGTCTTCTTTATGCAATTGACTCTGTGTTTTTCGTACATCTTTCCAAGGATAATGGATTGTATAAATGAATTCATTATCGTCGTATACAGGTAGTGCTACCGCATGATTCGATACAAATTCAGTCAGAGGTGCGGTCTTTTTGCCAAGTGTAATCTCTGTTTGTAATAACGGAACTTCTCTCTCTGGTAAAAGATAATTTGCAGAAATAGTAGAAGACAGTTCGGTTTGCGCTGCTGAAATTTCTCGACTCATCATCTTTTTTTCATCTAAATACGTTGGTGCAATATTCACATCGATTTTATAAATACCTGGAATTAAATTATTTATATCGGTATTTTTAATCGAAAGTTCAATATTTGCTGTTGGTTGAACGAGAGCCGTCTTTTTCGCACGTATTTGATAAGGTTTGAAGTAAGAATTATTTTTCACCGCTTTAAAATACGATAATACATATACCTCTCCCTTTTTCTTCACAAGTTCAATTAGTGCATGCACTTCTTCTTCTGAAATAGATGTGCCATCATGATGTGTTATGATCTTTTGTAGTTCACCCTCATCTCGTTCATCGAGTGCCTGTTCAAAGCGTTCAACCATTTTATCTTTTGAATGATTCGCACGATTTGCAGAAACGATTAAAAAAGTACTCGATAGTGCAAGACATAGACCAGTAAAAATCATTGTAAAAAGTAAAATTCTTTTAGTATAAGGAGAATGTATTTTTTCACCACATACGTTACATCGCAATGTATTATCTGGTAGTTCATGTAGACATTTAGGACAATGTGTAGGTTTATTCTTTAACAATTTCAGCTACCTCCCAGCTATAGTCTCTTTTTTTAAGGTCAACTTTTAATTGTAAATTATATGAAGATAGGTGCAAGATGACGCGATTTTCATTTTTTACGTCAATGGATTTAATTTTTTGTTGTGGATAGTTGAATAAATAAGCATATTCGGATGAAATTTCGGCAAATAACGCGTTTTGTAGATGCATGTTAAAAAGTGCTTTTAAATCTTCTTGCGATAAGTAAAGTGGGTTTAAAGTTAAATAGCGCATCCACTTATTTGCTTTTTCATCACTTTCAAATACAGCGTGATTGTTTTGATAATAGGATAAATTGTGTAATTCAAAATGATGTTTAGATGACTTAAATAAGAAATGTGCTGTTAGATGCGTTTTTTTTGCATCATTTACATAATACTGTGCAATTACACCATTCAATTCATTTTTCTTATTCAGAGCAGGTATGACGGAAATAAGAGAAAAATCTTCATTTATAATGGGAATCCTATTCATTTTCTTTTTGAAAGACATAGTTGTAAATGCTTGTTCATCTTTTAACAAAGCTTTTTTTAGTGTTGCCTCTAGTTGTTTTTGTTGTTTCACTGTTAAAAATCTTAGGTTTATAAAATCAGTAAACTGCTCTATACTCGATTCCTTCTGATGTAAATCTCCCCAAGGTGCATGAAAAGTATATTCCACTCGAAATGGTTCTTGTGCATAAACTGAAATGGGGCTATTCATCATTAAGTGAGAAAGTGATGTTTGTACATTTTGCTTTTTGACAGTTATAAACGGTAAAATCGATTCAAAAATAGAATTAAATTTGAATGAAACCGTTGTTTCTGTGATTTCAGGTATCGTATCTGGACTTGATAGTGGTGCATTGACAACTGTGCTTGAAGGAAAAGAATCAGATAGCATTGTTACGCGAACTGGGTAGACCCCTGGGATTAATGGTTCTTTTACTTGATGAAAAACATAGCTCATGTTACGTCTCTTTTTGATTAATGAAACAGAAGGTGCCGTTACGCGATAGGGTTTTATATGTGAATTTGTTTTAATAGGGCGAAATAAAGCGACTGTTTGCACTTCACCAAGCGTTGAAATTAATTGGATGAGTGCTTTTGCTTCATGTGCTTGAACTTTTGTTTGATCTTCATGAATTAATAATTTTTGTAAAGTACGTTCATCTCGTTCGCTAATCGCTTTTTCAAACTGCGACATGACATTTTCTTTTGAATAATTCGCTCGTTGCAATGAAAAAAATAAAAAAGAAGTAGAGCAGAGTAAACATAAACAAATAAAAGCGGTTGTAATACGAATGATTTTCTTTTTATTTATGGGTTGTTTCGTATGACAAATTGGACATGTTTTTTTATTTTTTTGAAGTATATGTAAACATTTCACGCAAATTTTTTCCATAATCATCCACTCCTTCTAATTAGAAGTATAGCGAATTCAAATTTCCTTTACAATCAATGTTTTACAAAAATCGGTTACGGGAAAAGTTCAAAGACATAAATGAAATAGTAGGAGGAGATAACTTTTGAAACAACCTAAGATGGTACTCCTATTTACACTCTTTTTTTGTTGTTCTATTTTTTATGTACAGCAAACAAAAGCAGCAAGTGAACCTGTTGTTCGTGCTAATGAAATCGAACGGGGCATTTGGCAAGTCGACACACCACGACCTACAGCTAAACAATTAATGAAATTATATGCAATTGAAGTAATTGGAAGTACAAAACGTGTCATTGTAGATGATGCCTCAGTTAATTATCATCAAACAGGAACGTACACAATTCGTTTTTTAATAGATGGTCAAGTTCTTGCGACTGTGCCGATGATTATACAAGAACAAACACCTCTCCCAGTCCCTTATGATTTGTTATTCGAACGTGACCTTGATGAAAAAGAGTCACTCAAAACATTTATGATGACGGCACTTTTTGGTGAAAAAATGGCTGATTATACACTTGAATGGCTTGCACAACCACCTGTATTGAATGAAGTTGGAACCTACATAGCGCCACTTCGCCTGATAGATTCCTATGGACGACAAGTACAAAAAACTGCAACGATTCGCGTACTTAACCGGAAAAAGCCACAATTCACAATTGATCGTAAGCATGTTTACTATCATCAAGGAGAGCGCATGACACAAGACCAAGTAATAAAGGATGCAAATATTACAGTACAAGAACGTTCCACTGTAACAGAGGTTCAAATTGATTTATCACAGGTGAATCGTTTTAAAGAGGGACGATATACGGCAATGGTCACAGCAAAAGATACAGCAGGAAATGAAGCAACACCTCAAGAAATGTTCATTCATATCGGGCGAAAAGAGATGAATGAATTACAATATGAGTTAGGCGAGCCAATCTCGATACAGAAATTAAAGCGTGATTTAGCTCCTTTATCAATTCAAGGAATGGACTTAACACAAGTCGACTTTAAAAAAATTGGACATTATGAATTACCTGTCTATTTAAATAACCGCCAAACTAAACAAATTCCTCTCACAATTCTAGATACAACCCCTCCAACTATTTCAATCCAAAAGAAAAAATATGTGTATGAACAAGGTGATGACATAACTGTAGAAAAAATTTTAAAAGACTTACAAGCGACAATTCGTGACTATGACCGAAAGGATTTAACATTAGAATTATCAAAACCAATTGAAGAAATTCGCCGATCAGGGAAGCATAAAATACAACTAATCGGACGTGACAGAAGTGGAAATGAAACCTTTATCCCTGTTCAAGTCGATGTCTTAGAACATGCATGGATTAGTTCGGGACAACGTGGAGATTCGAAAAATACAAACAAATTATTTAAAACAAAAACGATTACAGCTGAAGCGAATCAAGTAGGGCAAGAAACAGAAATTTTAAAAGCGAATCATCATACAACAACGGTGAAAACGAGTGACTCGCCTATTCTGCCCATTAAAAAGTGGCTACCCATTGGAGTTTTTCTTTTATTAATTGGTATGCTCGTATTTCTTCGCACGAAGCGAGTATTGCGAAAAAATACGTTCTTTCATCGTCGCTCTTTAAAATGAGAAACCTGCTTTTTTCAAGTTTCCACATATGATACTATATGAAAGGAAATAAAGAACGGAGATGAAGCAAATATGGCATTTATGTCAACATTACACACCGATACAATGGAGTTTGCTAAAAGAGTAGAGGCGAAAATCAAACCTCAATTTGAACGAGTAGAAGAATTGGCTTTTTATAATCAACAAAAAGTACTACATGCATTTGCTAAAAATCATGTGAGTGAAAACCACTTTGCAGGAACAACAGGTTATGGTTACGATGACGAAGGTCGCGATAATTTAGAACGTGTTTATGCAGATGTTTTTGGTGCAGAAGCAGCGCTCGTACGCCAACAAATTATTTCAGGTACACATGCCATCACATTAAGTTTATTTGGCGTATTACGTCCAGGAGATGAATTAATGTATGTTACAGGGCAACCGTATGATACATTACAATCTATTGTAGATGGCGGTGATCAAGATACAGGGTCATTAAAAGACTTTGGTATTGACTATCAACATATTGATTTAACAGCAGATAACAAAGTAGACTGGACAGCTGTAGAACAAGCTGTATCAAGTAAAACACGCGTTATGGCGATTCAGCGCTCAAAAGGTTATGCAGAACGTCCTTCATTTACAATTGATGAGGTAGGCGAGATCATTCAAAAAATTCGTGCGATTAAAGAAGATGTCATTATTTTCGTCGATAATTGCTACGGTGAATTTGTAGAAGCGATAGAACCAACAGAGTTAGGTGCCGATTTAATGGCAGGTTCATTAATTAAAAATCCTGGCGGTGGCTTAGCAAAAGTGGGTGGCTATATTGCAGGGAAAGCGAAATACGTCGAGCAATGTGCCTACCGTATGACAACACCAGGGATTGGTGCAGAAGCAGGTCCATCATTGAATACATTGACAGATATGTATCAAGGCTTCTTCTTGGCTCCACACGTCGTATCGCAAGCAGTAAAGGGTGCTATTTTTGCAGCAGCTGCATTAGAAGAGATTGGGATGGTAGCGGAACCGAAGTTTGATGCAAAACGTACAGATTTAATTCAATCTGTGCAATTCCAAACACCAGAGCAAATGATTCAGTTCTGTCAAACAGTTCAAAAGAACTCACCTGTCAATGCACAGTTCGCACCAGAGCCAGCATTATTACCAGGTTATACGGATGATGTGATTATGGCAGCAGGAACATTTGTACAAGGTGCCAGTATTGAGTTTTCAGCAGATGGACCGATTCGCGCACCTTATACGGTGTATATGCAAGGTGGATTAACATATGAACATGTAAAATTCGCCATTTTAAGTGCGGTACAGGAATTACAAGCATAAAATAGTGTGTTTAGAGGCTGGGACAGAACAAATCCCGTATGATTTCGAAAAAAATCATACGGGATTTGCTATGTTGAAAATACTTTTGTCTCAGGCACTGCATATTCACTATTTTGAAAGCAAACACGAAAAATACGCTATATCTACAAAAGATAAAGCATTCACATTAACAACTGATAATCAAAAAAAATGGAGCGATTATATAGGTTTAAAGCCGTCATCTAAATATCGAAAAATTATTATTCAAGTACCCCAAATGAATATTCAAGAAATGAGTTTATCTTCAAATGGTGGTAATCTTTTATTTGAAAAACTAAATGTAAGAAAAAAACTTAATCTAGAAAATAAAAATGGTACTGTAAAAGGAAGTATTATTGGTAATGAATCGGATTTTTCTATTCATTCCAAAGTTAAGAAGAGCAAGAGCAATATAAAAAGTAATAATGGAAATAAAGAAAAGCAGCTTCATTTAATAGGGAATAATAGTAAAGTAAATGTTGAATTTACTAAAGAATAAAATAAACTAGCTATTTCATAATTCAAACTTAAAAAAAGACTAAGGTGCAAATAAATATAACCTTAGTCTTTTTTTATAAGAATTTGTATTCATCTATATAAAAGAATGAATTGTTCGAAAAAAGTTATGTTAGTTTTTCTAACATGTAATTGACAATAAAGCTAACATCTAATAAAATAAAAGACATGGAAGGCGTGGTGAAGTACATGAATCGCGAAATCAGACGAACAATGCCGCTGTTGCCAATTAGTATTGTCATGCAATTAACTGATTTAACAGCACGTCAAATTCGTTACTATGAAGAGCATGAATTGGTTCAGCCTGCCCGCACTGAAGGTAATCGCCGTATGTTCTCATTGAATGACGTCGATATACTTTTAGAAATTAAAGATTTATTAGATCAAGGTATTAACATGGCAGGTATTAAAAAAGTATTTGCAATGAAGAATCAACCTTTAGAGCAACAGAAAAAAGATATTACGGATGCCGATTTAAGAAGAATCTTACGAGAAGAAATGCAACAAGCACAGCGTATGCAACGAACATCCATTAGACAAGGTGATTTATCTCGATTCTTCCAATAAGTAAGTCGAGTTTGTCAATAAAAATGAAAACAATTAGGAGTGTGGAGAAACATGGGGAAATATACGAAAGATGATATTCGTCGATTAGTACAAGAAAAAGAAGTGAAATTTATTCGTTTACAATTCACAGACATTTTAGGAACAATCAAAAACGTTGAAATTCCTGTATCACAATTAGAAAAAGCATTAGACAATAAAATGATGTTTGATGGTTCTTCAATTGAAGGGTTTGTACGTATTGAAGAATCAGATATGTATCTATTCCCAGATTTAGATACATTCATGATTTTCCCTTGGACAGTGGACAAAGGTGCTGTATGTCGTTTTATCTGTGATGTTTATAATCCAGATGGTACACCGTTTGCAGGAGACCCACGTAATAACTTACGCCGCATTATTAAACGCATGGAAGACATGGGCTTCACAGATTTCAACTTAGGACCAGAACCAGAATTCTTCCTATTTAAATTAGATGAAAAAGGCGAACCAACTCTAGAGTTAAATGACCACGGCGGTTATTTCGACTTAGCACCAACAGATCTTGGTGAAAACTGTCGTCGTGATATCGTATTAGAATTAGAAGAGATGGGCTTTGAAATTGAAGCTTCTCACCATGAAGTGGCACCAGGGCAACATGAGATTGACTTCAAATATGCGGATGTATTAACAGCTTGTGATAACATTCAAACATTCAAATTAGTTGTAAAAACAATTGCACGTAAACATGGTTTACACGCAACATTCATGCCAAAACCAATCTTTGGTTTAAGTGGTTCAGGTATGCACTGTAACGTTTCACTATTTACAGATGGTAAAAACATGTTCGTAGACGAAGAAGCACCAATGCAATTATCAGAAACAGCAATGCAATTCATGGCTGGCGTATTAAAACACGTTGAAGGTTTTACAGCGGTGACAAACCCAACAGTAAACTCTTACAAACGTCTTGTACCAGGTTATGAAGCACCTTGCTATATCGCATGGTCAGGTCAAAACCGTTCACCATTGGTTCGTATTCCAGCTTCACGTGGTTTATCTACACGTATCGAAGTGCGTTCAGTAGACCCTGCAGCAAACCCATATTTAGCACTTGCTGTTATTTTAGAATCAGGTCTAAACGGAATCGAAAACAAATTAACACCACCACCAGCAGTAGATCGTAACATCTATGTGATGAGTGCAGAAGAACGCGAAGAAGCAGGTATTGGTAACTTACCAGTTAACTTAGATGATGCATTGCAAGCACTTGCTAAAGACCCAGTTGTACAAGGGGCTCTAGGTTCTCACATTTATGAAAACTTTAGAGAAGCAAAAGAAATCGAGTTCGATATGTTTAGAACACAAGTTCACCAATGGGAACGCGATCAATATTTAAAAACGTATTAATCAGGTAGAATCCAACTCTATTTAACTATAATAAAAGCCGGAATTACGCTGTGACGTGATTCCGGTTTTTTGCTTTGACCTAAAAGAATCCAATTTTTTTACCTAAATCATTTACTACTCGCTGTAGAGGTAGGTGCTGGAATATCAAAATGAATTTCTGTTTGGTCTGCTGTAAAATTTGGTTTATATACGAGTTCGTATGAATCGGCTGGCTTCACATCAAAATATAGTTTTCCATCTGCTTGTTCTTCGCGATTGACTTCTTCTGATAAGGGCAATTCTTCATAACCATGATAACCAATTGCTTTTTCACCTTTTGAAACGAGGTCGAAATCATGTCGATCGATAAAAATAGAATCCTTACTATTATTTCGCACGTCGACATCAATCGTCACGATTTTTCCTTTTTTCGATTTTGTAAATTGTATGGGATCTGTCTGTTTTGCATCTGTAATTTTGACAATGACATCATCAATTTTTATTGTATCACCTAATTGATAGGCCTCATCTGTTTTTGTTGAATTGCTTCGCTCCTCACCGCCCACTTTTTCAACAGAAGTCTGGCTGCAAGCTGTTAATAGTAAAAGAACTGTAATCGGTAATGTATAAAATGCTTTTTTCATGCCAAGTCCCCTTTCGCTCAATTATCGTCATTAACCATACCCGAATGCGTTTTAATCTATGCACAAGACGGGTATGGAGATTTGAAAAGGGACTGTGGAAATGTAGATGAAAAAAGTTTTATTCTATTATTTGTATGTATTTTAGGATTTACGTCATTTCAAATAGAAGGAAGCGCTACGAAAACTAAAAATAGTCCATGAAAAAACTAGGTGGTATTCATCAATCAACCAACTCCTTACTATAAAAAAATGAATGGTAAAAAGTTAGGAACTATCCCAGATAGTTTTACAAATAAAAAAGGAGTCTATACACCGAATGTTTTAAAAATAACACACTATGTCAATACGAAATGGGCAAAAATCCATTTTTCAAAAACACTAAATGGAAAAAAGAGTACAGCCTATATTCCAACTAAGTATATACGCGCAAATACATTTTCATTAGAGTATGGAATTATTAAAAATTCTAAAACTGCATTGAAAGCAGGTATTACAAAAAAATCAAAAACCATTCATATCATTCCATACGGAACACGGTTATCCATTATACAAGTACGCACATTAGGAATGCGAACATTTTATCATGTAACATATTATAAAAATGGAAAATCATACAAAGGGTATATAAGGGAAAAATCCATCCAATTATAAGGAGGAGAAGGAGATATTGAATGTATCTGTTCAATACTCCTTTTATTTTTTAAAAATAGCAATTGACAATCAACTAAGATAATCTATAATAAAGCAGTAATGATTATCATTCTCATTTGAAAGGAGGCGCACATATGCGATTACAAGTAAATCAAATTCGTGTGGGGTATGACGAAAAAACAATCGTTCATGATTTAACGATTACGATTCCAGATGGAAAAGTAACCACAATTATTGGTGCCAATGGTTGCGGAAAGTCAACTCTTTTAAAAGCGATTACACGTATCATCCCCTATCAATCTGGTGCAGTGATTTTAGACGGTGAAAATATTCAAAAGACGAATACAAAAAAGCTAGCGCAAGAATTAGCGATTTTACCGCAAAGTCCTGAAAGTGCTAGCGGATTATTAGTTGAAGAGCTCGTATCCTATGGACGTTATCCATATCAAAAAGGATTTGGAAATCTAACAGAAAAAGATCGTAGCGTGATTGAATGGGCACTTCAAGCAACTAATACAGCGATGTTTCGAAAACAGACTGTGGACGCACTCTCTGGTGGGCAAAGACAACGTGTATGGATTGCGATGGCACTCGCACAAGAAACCGACATCATCTTTTTAGATGAGCCAACTACCTACTTAGATATGGCACATCAGTTAGAAGTACTTGAATTGCTTCAGGAATTAAATGAAAAAGAAGGACGTACAATCGTCATGGTATTACATGATCTCAATCAAGCTGCACGTTTTTCAGATTATATGATTGCTTTGAATCAAGGACACTTAATCAAAGAAGGCACACCTGAAGAAGTCATGACGCACGATACATTAGAACATGTATTTCAAATTGATGCTGTTATTGGTGAAGACCCACGTACGAAAAAGCCAATGTGTGTCACTTATAATTTAATTGAAGAAAAAGTGGATGAACCAATTCCATCTATTCAACGATAAAAAGGAGCTTATTTATGAAAAAATTAATAATAGCATTCATCGCATTAATGGTTTTAGCATTAGCTGCATGTGGTGGAAAAGAAGAAACAAAAGATAAAAAAGAAGATTCAGGTACATTCACGTATAAAGCTGTAAATGGTGATATTAAGGTACCAAAAAATCCGAAGCGTGTAGTAGTTCTAGCAGGCTATACAGGTGATTTAATTAAATTAGGTATTCCAGTTGTAGGAGCAGATCAGTGGTCAATGGATAACCCACAATTTAAAGATGCTTTAAAAGATGCGAAATTAATTTCCGATGAGGACGTTGAAAAAATTGCAGAATTAAAACCGGACTTAATCATCGGATATGATACAGTTAAAAATAAAGAGAAAATCGAAAAAATCGCGCCAACTGTATTATTCACATATAATGCATACGATTATTTACAACAAGCTGTAGAAATCGGTAAAGTAGTCAATAAAGAAAAAGAAGCACAAGCATGGGTGGATGACTTTAAAACACGTGCAGCAGATACTGGAAAAGAAATTAAAGCAAAAATTGGTGAAGATGCTACAGTATCGGTCATCGAATCATTCGGTAAAGAAATCTACGTTTACGGTAATAACTGGGGACGTGGTACAGAAATTTTATATCAAGCAATGAAATTAAACATGCCAGAAGCTGTTAAAAAAGATGCTTTAAAACAAGGGTATTATGCTGTATCAAGTGAAGTATTAAAAAAATATGCAGGCGATTACATGATTTTATCTGTATTCGGTGATCAAGATCCAGCATTCACAAAAACAAAATACTATAAAGAAATTCCAGCCGTTAAAAATAATCGCGTATTCCGTGTCAATGCAAATGAATTTTATTTCAATGACATGATGACACTTGATTTCCAATTAGATTTCTTTAAAAAGTCATTTTTAGGAAAGTAAAATGATGATAATAAAAAGAGGTTATCCATAGCTGGGTAACCTTTTTTACATAGAAAGGACGGAGGAAAATATGCTGAAATTATTTCGATCATGGTCACTTTGGCTCCAATTGCTTATCGCCTTCGTACTCTTACTCATTACTATATTTTTTGCGATTTCACTCGGAGCGGCCATCATACCACTTCAAGATGTATGGCATGCAATTTGGTCGAGTGAGGGTGGCGAGAAAATTGATATTTTACGAGAAATACGATTCCCTCGTGTGGTTGCAGCAGTCTTTGTAGGGGCGGCTTTAGCAGTAGCAGGTGCAATTATGCAAGGTGTAACACGTAATCCATTAGCAGACCCAGGTTTACTGGGGCTTACTTCAGGAGCAAATGCCGCATTAGCCATTGGTCTCGTTGTTGTTCCAAAACTCGATTATATGGGTTCTGTTATTGCCTGTTTAATCGGCGCTGCTGTTGGTATGGGGATTGTGTACGGTATTAGTGCCACAAGTAGAAAAGGAATGTCTCCTTTAAAATTAGTATTAGCAGGGGCTGCTGTTTCGATGTTTTTACAAGCAGTAGCAGATGGTACAGGTCTATTATTCAAAATTTCAAAGAATGTTTCGATGTGGACATCAGGTGGTTTACAAGGTATTACATGGAGTGCTTATATCGTTATGCCACTTATCATCATTGCATTAATCGGTAGTATTCTTATTAGTCGACAACTAACGATTCTAAGTTTAAATGAAGAACTAGCTGTAGGACTTGGACAAAAAACGATGCAAATTAAGACGATTATGTTCATCATCGTCGTGTTACTAGCAGGGAGTGCGGTTGCGTTAATCGGTAACTTAGCCTTCGTCGGTTTAATGATTCCGCATATTGTTCGTACATTCGTTGGTGGCGATTACCGAGCAGTTATTCCAATGTCAATGATTGTAGGCGGTATGTTTATGGTCATCGTTGATTTGATTGGACGCACGATGAATGCACCATATGAAACACCTGTTGTGGCACTCGTTGCTGTGATTGGTCTACCATTCTTCTTAATTTTAGTGAAGAGGGGAGGGCGTTTCTTTGCTTAAAAAGAGTACGTATACATTTTATTTAGCGATAGGTGTCTTTTTAGTTATTTGTTGTGCTTTTTTAGGGTTATCTGTTGGTTATTCTTCAATGGGTTTTCGAAGTGTGATTGCTACATTCTTCGGTTACGGTGAAGTGTCAGATGAATTTATTTTATTCTCTATTCGTTTACCACGTATTTTAATTTTAATTTTAGCAGGTGTTGCGTTAGCAGTGGCTGGTGCAGTACTTCAAACATTGACAAAGAACGACCTAGCAGACCCTGGGATTATCGGGATTAATGCAGGTGCAGGTGTTGGAATTACGGTACTTTACTTATTTGCAAAAGGAGAGCTAACGAATTTTTCATATGCATTACCGATTGTTGGGTTTGTCAGTGCGATTATAACAGCTCTCCTCATCTATAGTTTTTCTTATGAACGAAATCGTGGGATTCAACCATTCCGATTAATTCTTGTCGGTGTTGGATTTGCAGCGGCTTTATCGGGCATCATGGTCATGCTGATTTCTTCAGCAAATCGCTCAGATGTCGACTTTATTGCAGGGTGGTTAGCAGGGAATGTTTGGGGAGCCGATTGGCCGTTTGTATGGGCTCTACTTCCATGGGTACTCATTCTCGTTCCATTTACTATAATGCGTTCGAACCATTTGAACATTTTAGGGCTAAGTGAGCCGATGGCAGTAGGATTAGGTGCTTCATTGAACAAACAGCGTATGTACTTCTTATTATTAGCAGTTGGTCTAGCAGCAGCTGCAGTATCTGTGACAGGCGGAATTGGCTTTATCGGTTTAATGGCCCCTCATATTGCCCGTTCACTTGTTGGACCACGCCATCAACGTTTTTTACCGATGACGATTGTCATTGGCCCGATTCTCTTATTAGTGGCAGATGCGATTGGTCGCTCGATTTTAACAGAATCGAGTATTCCAGTTGGGATTGTTGTCGCTATTATTGGTGCACCATACTTCTTATATTTATTAAAAAAACAAGTATAATAGATAGTAGAAGTAAGGAAACATCAGGAGGATTTTTATGAAAAAGTGGCTATTTGGTTTATCTATTTGTATGCTTATAGGCTTAACAGGGTGTAGTGAACAAAATGTAGCACAGGCGCAGGAGCAAAAATACGGTATGAATTTAGATTTAGCACGTCGCCCTTATACAATCGATGTTTTAAAGAAGTATATAGATGACGTGAAAAAATCAGGCGGGAACTATGTACATCTTCATTTAACTGATGATGAAAACTATGCATTAGAGAGTCGACTTTTAGGACAGCCAGCAAAGAAATCATGGCAGCAAAAAGACGGACTCTATCGCAATCCATTAACGAAGCAAACCTTTTTATCGATGAAGCAGATGCGCTCTTTAGAAGCGTATGCGGCGAAGAAGAAGATTGAATTAATACCCGAGATTGATACACCTAGTCATATGGGAGCTATTTTAAAACTGTATGAAAAAGCGAATCCGAAGGCAGCGAAAAAGTTGGTGCGTGATGAGTGGAATCAAATTGCACCGAATCAGTCGAGTATAAGATTCGTACAAGCATTATATCGTGAAGTTTTACAAGCTTTACCGAAAACAAAAACGATGCATATTGGTGGAGACGAGATTGCCTATGATGAAGAAGATCATGTGAAATACATCCATTACTTCAATCAAATGAATCGTTATTTGCAAAAGAAGCATGTGCGTATATGGATTTGGAATGATTCTTTATTGAAGGCAGATTTAAAAAAGTTAGATCAAACGATTGCGATTACATTTTGGAGTTGGACGGGTGAACCCGAAAGTACAACTGAAAAGAAGTATCGTGAAAAAGTTCGTCCCAGTGCGCCACAGTTAATAAAAGCAGGACACACAGTGTATAATTATAATGATTACTACTTATATGTAGATTTTACATCAAAAGGTTCAATTCGTTCGGATCTGCAGTATATGAAACGAGATATTAAAAAGAACTGGACGTTAGGGAGATGGAATTCATCTCATCAGCAAACTACGTCAAAAATTTCTGGTGCAGCCATCTCTATATGGGGAGAAGGTTCAAAGAAATATACAGCCGACCAAGTTTACAACTATACGAAAGAATTGTTTCCGACAATGATGAAAAAGGTAAAGTAGTAGTAATACATTATTTTTGAGGGGTGTTTTGATGTCTATTTATGATTTAGACGTTACATTAGAAGATGGAAAAACGTATTCAATGAAAGAGTACGAAGGAAAAGTATTATTGATTGTGAATACAGCATCAAAATGTGGTTTTACACCGCAATTCAAAGAACTCGAAGAATTGTATCAAAAGTATAAAGACAAAGGATTAGTCGTACTCGGCTTCCCATCAAATCAGTTCAAGCAAGAATTAGATTCAGGTGAAGCGGCAGCAGAACAGTGTCGTTTACAATATGGTGTTACGTTCCCGATGCATGAATTAGTTCATGTAAATGGTAAAGATGAGCATCCATTATTCACGTATTTAAAAGAACATTCAAAAGGGTTTTTAGGTAGTAGCATTAAGTGGAATTTCACAAAGTTCCTTGTAGATCGCGACGGTCATGTCGTGGCGCGTTATGCATCGAAAGATAAGCCAAGTCAGTTTGAGGAAGATATTGTCAAATATTTAGAAATTTGATTGACAATTTAGACATTTTAAGATAATATATAAATTGTAAATCAATAGTGCTTGAATTGGTGTGAGGGAATCCTTGAATTCGCCTCGCTTAAAAGGGAAGCTGGTGTGATTCCAGCGCTGTCCCGCAACTGTAAATGTGAGTGTAGTAAGCATATCCACTGTCTTTAAATAGATGGGAAGGGGCTGTTACACAGTGACCATGAGCCAGGAGACCTGCCAATTCTACTGTGCATCTTTATTTACCTACGAGGATAGGTTGATGTTAGCTACTTATGTTTTTAGTAGATGACAGCTTTCCTGTGGGGAAGCTGTTTTTTGTGCTCTCGTTACGATTCCCATTCAATGATTCAATACGACTATTTAGAACTCCCCAACTTCCGAATAGTATAATACAAAATTTGTTTCGTTACGGGACCTAACAGAACTAAACTCTAGAGAAGAAGGAATTGCGTGTTTATACGTGATTCCTTCTTTTTAATACAGTAAAATGTTTCGTTTACTTTAAAAATGTATAAATTATTTGTAAAGATATAGAAAAGCAATGTATTTAGTGCTACTATATGGACTATATATTTTGAGATGGAGAGTGAGGTTTCGGTAAATGACCGAACATGAGAAAAAAACAAAAATAAAGCAGGCGCGTTATCAAATTATTGCGGCTGACCTTGCCTCTAAGATTGTAGATCGAGAATATGAGGTTGGGCAAAAGCTATATGCACGTTCCTCATTAGCGAGTAAATATGGTGTTTCATCTGAAACGGCGCGCCGTGCCATTGCAGTACTACAAGATTTAGGAATCGTTCAAGCTACAAAGGGGAGTGGCGTCTTCATCAAGTCTTATGAAGAAGCTGCAAAATTTGTACATCAATTAAAAGATGTGCAATCAGTCAATGAAATTCAGCATGATGTCTTTCAATCCATCGCCAAACAAAAAGAAGAATTAGAGCGCTTGGAACAACTGTCACAAGAGTTAGTGTCGCGAACAAATCGTTTTCATTCGCTCAATCCATTTGCACCATTCAACGTGACTGTAACATCGGAATGCCTGTATTTAGATATGACCATTCAAGAATTAAATTTCTGGCAAAATACGACAGCTACAATTGTCGGGATTCGTCGCGGTGAAACGATTTTATTATCACCTGGACCATATGCATCAATTAAAGAAAATGATGTACTATACTTTATTGGAAATGAAGCATCTTTCGATATTGTAAAAAATTTTTTATACAAAGGATAAATCGACTTTTTAAAAGGTATATAAACCTTGTTGTGACAAGGATTCATAAACATAAAATAATGATAGGAAATGCCATGTTTCTCCCAGGGGAAACATGGCATTTTGATGCTTACATTTGACATAAGTAACAACTTTTTGTTAGGGTTAAGTTGTTACTTATTTTGTAACAAACTGATATCGCAACGAATTGAGGTGTAGCTCTTGGCTAAAATAAGAGTGGAAAACGTAAGTAAAATTTTCGGAAAAAAAATTACACAAGCAGAAGAGCTTGTAAAGAAGGGAAAAAGTAAATCAACTATTTTAAAAGAAACAGGTGCAACTGTTGGTGTTTATGATGCAAGCTTTGAAGTAAAAGAAGGTGAAATCTTCGTTATTATGGGTTTATCAGGTAGTGGTAAATCAACACTTGTACGATTACTTAATCGTTTAATCGAACCAACAACAGGGCAAATTTACATTAACGATGCAGATGTATCGAAAATGAATAAAACACAATTACGACAAGTGCGAAGAAATTCAATTAATATGGTCTTTCAGAATTTTGGGTTATTCCCACATCAAACGATTTTAAAAAATACCGAATATGGATTAAAGGTTCGAGGGGTTCCAAAGGAAGAGCGTAAAGTCAAAGCTGAAAAAGCACTTGAGAACGCGGGACTCATTGATTTCAAAGATCAATATCCAAAGCAATTATCCGGTGGTATGCAGCAACGTGTAGGTCTTGCACGGGCACTCGCAAACGATGCCGAAATTGTTCTAATGGATGAAGCCTTTTCAGCCCTCGACCCTTTAATACGGAAAGAGATGCAAGATGAGTTGTTAGAACTTCAACAAAATATGAAGAAGACAATTATCTTTATTACGCATGATTTGAATGAAGCACTACGCATTGGTGACCGAATCGCCATTATGAAAGATGGACAAATCATTCAAATCGGTACGGGTGAAGAAATTCTAACAAATCCAGCTGATGAATATGTAAGTAGCTTCATTGAAGACATCGACCGTTCTAAAGTATTAACAGCTGAAAACATCATGGTGAAACCAGTAACGATTAATCCGGCACATGATGGACCAAAAATGGCATTAAAACGTATGAAAGATGAACAAGTGAGTATGGTATTAGCAGTGACACCGCCAAAACAATTAGTTGGCTACATAACTGCAGACGACGCATTACGTTGTGCAAAAGAAGGCCAAACAAATTTAATCAATTGTGTACAACAAGATATTTTAACAGTGCCACACGATTTACTATTAGAAGAAGTGTTGCCAATTATTTCAGACTCAAAAACACCAGTAGCTGTTATGAAAAATGATCAGCTAGTTGGGGTTCTTATTCGCGGTGTAGTGATTGAAGCTCTCGCAAAAGAAACATCTGCGGAGGTGACGGCACATGAATAATTTACTCGATCAAATTCCGATGATGCCACTTGCAAAATGGACGAATAATGCAATGGATTATATTACGGAACACGGACAAGGTTTCTTTGATGCAATTCAAGAGAATACAGAAAGCATGATGCTTGCCGTTACAGATTTCTTACTTATGGTTCCAGCAATTGTATTTATTTTATTAGTTGCAGTATTAGCATTTTTTGCAACGAAGAAAAAACTCGGTTTAACGATTTTCGCAGTACTTGGTTTACTGTTTATTTATAACCAAGGATTATGGAGTGACTTAATGAATACGGTCACGCTTGTACTATTTGCGAGTTTAATTTCGATTATTATCGGGATTCCTGTTGGTATTTGTATGTCAAAAAGTAGAGTATTTGAAAGTATTATGAAGCCGGTTTTAGACTTCATGCAAACAATGCCAGGTTTTGTGTACTTAATTCCAGCTGTTGCATTCTTCGGTATTGGTTTAGTACCAGGGGTGTTTGCTTCCATTATTTTCTCAATCCCACCAACGATTCGTTTTACGAATTTAGGGATTCAGCAAGTACCAAAAGAATTAATTGAGGCATCAGAATCTTTCGGTAGTACAGGACCACAGAAATTATTCAACGTAGAACTACCATTAGCAAAATCAACAATTATGGCTGGTGTAAACCAAACGGTTATGCTATCGCTATCAATGGTTGTTATTGCATCGATGATTGGTGCAGAAGGTTTAGGTCAAAAAGTATTAACAGCTGTACAAAGAGCAGACGTTGGACCAGGTTTTGTAGCTGGTTTAGCACTTGTTATTTTTGCAATCTTAATTGATCGTTTAACACAAAGTTTCAATACTAAAAAAGGGTAGGGTGAATTAGATGAAATTTTCAAAAACAATGAAAGCAGCAGGACTAGCTTTAGGTCTTGGTCTATCAGCAGTCCTTGCTGGATGCGGTAACTCTTCAAGTTCAGATAAGTCAGATCCAACTGTTGAACTTGCATATGTAGAATGGGATACAGAAGTAGCTTCAACAAATGTTATTGCTGAAGTTTTAAAAGAAGAAGGCATTAAAGTCAAAACAACTTCACTTGATAATGCAGTGATGTGGGAAGCTGTCGCAAATAACAAAGCAGATGCAATGGTAGCTGGATGGCTACCACATACACATGGTGCGCAATATGATAAGTATAAAGACCAAGTAGAGGATTTAGGTGTTAACTTAAAAGGTGCTAAAATTGGTTTAGTTGTACCAGATTATATGAAGGTTGATTCAATTGAAGATTTAAAAGACCAAGCGAAAAAAGAAATCACAGGTATTGAGCCAGGAGCAGGCATCATGGGTGCTACAGAAAAGGCTTTAAAAGATTATAAAAACTTAAGTGATTGGAAACTAAAACAATCTTCTTCAGGTGCGATGACTGTAGCACTTGGTCAAGCTATCAAGAAGAAAGAAGATATCGTTATTACAGGATGGGCACCACACTGGATGTTCCAAAAATATGATTTAAAATTCTTAAAAGATCCGAAGAAAGTATATGGTGGCGAAGAACAAATTCATACATTCGCTTCTAAAAAGCTAAAAGAGAAATCACCAGATGCTTATAAAATTTTGAAAAACTTTAACTGGACAACAGATGATATCGAATCAGTTATGTTAGATATTCATGATGGTACACCACCAGAACAAGCTGCAAAAACTTGGATTAAAGAAAACCAAACAAAAGTAGCAGAGTGGACAAAATAATCGTGTAATAAATAAATCCTATGTAGTGAACATATGAAAGTTCACGCATAGGATTTTTTACATTAAAAAACGAGGTCTACGCACGGTAAGACCTCGTTTTTAATCAATTAACCACGTCCGCCCATTGGCTCTGAAGCACGTTGATTAAAGATTGAAATATGGTGTAATTTTTTTGTTTTTGTTGGACCAACAAATTTAAGTGTATTTTTTCCAACTTTGTAATTTAAAATCGTGTCTTTACCGTTATAAGTTGTTGAAGATGGCTTACCACCAACAGCTATAATATCTGAAAATGTAATATCAGATAGTTTAAATGAAGAATCAGGCGCTACGAAAGTACGCACATCATAAACACGATCTCCGCGTCCAATAGCAAAAGCATAGGTTACTTTGCCTTTCTTTTTGTACTCAATATAGTTCGTATTGTTAGAGAATGTTGTAGCGGGTTTTCCCCATTTGTTTGTAATGTCTTCATAAACTGATTTTCCACTCTCAAATGGAACACCTTCTGTCATACCATTTTTCGCTGTTTTGAATTGGTTTTGTAAAAAATCACGTAAGATAGGTTTTACCGTGTCTTTTGATTTTGTTTCGATTTTTTTAGAAGAAGTAGATGTTACAGTAGTGTCTTCTTTTTTACTAGCCTCTGTTTGTACATCCTCTGTTTGTACATCTTCTGTTTTCGCTGTCGTGTTTTCAGCTGCCTGTGTTTTCGGCACTTCCTTTTCAGGAGTTGCTTCTGGCTCTCCGCAAGCAACAAGTAGCAGTGAAGAAGCTGCAAGTAAACTAGCTAGTTTTGTATAAGTTTTCATCGAATCTCCTCCTTTTAATCGTTTATATTCTCTATTAAATTATACCAAATAAAAAGAATACAACTACTACAAATAGCAGCAAAAATTGTTAAGAAGTTTCAATATTTGTTATCTTTTTGTTATATTCATAAAATAAAGAGATGGAATGGTCAAAGTATAAAACCCGAAATTGCACTATATGACGCAATTTCGGGTTTTAAAATTTATTGTACTTCTTTTAAACGAGGTTCTACAACAGAAGAAGCATCTACTGTTTTTAAGTTTGTAATATATTGAATGAATGCATCTGTATCTAAACCAAGATCATCGATTACTTTTGCTTCTTTAAATGTAGGGAATTGGTCACCGCCACCTACTAAGAAGTCGTTGATTACTGCTTTATATGTTTTTGCTTCATCAATCTTTTCGCCATTTACGAATACATCAACTACTGCTTTATCTTTATATGTGTATGTTAAACCAGAAACTTCTAAACCATATCCACCTGTAAATTGATTATTAATTGCAGATTTAACTTGAGCGCCTGTTAATTCAACGATTTTTAAAATGTTACCGAAAGGTTGAACGCCTTGTGCAGCGCCACGTGAAATTACAAATGAATCGCCAGAAGCAGTTGCATCTAAGTCAGAGCGAACGCCACCAGAGTTTGTGAAAGCAAAGTCAACTGAAGCATCTTTTGCTTTTGCAAATGCTAACTGTCCATCTGTTACAAGATTCCCTACAGGTGAGCCGCCTAGTGGGTAGGCTACACGTTCACGTGAGATTTTTGCTGCATTCATATTTGCGATTGGTTGGTCCATCACTTTCCCAACAATACCTTTTGCTTCTTGAATAATACCATTTACTTTTTTAGATACTTTATTTTTCATAATTGTTGTTTCTGTTTGTGTGTAGTTATATTTAATTTTAGCTGCTGGTGTCTTCATAAAGTCTTTTGTTTTTGAACTTAGTGTACCTGTTACAACTGAATAAGCAGATGCATAGTTATAGGCTTCAACTACACGAACACCTTTGTACGTTCCGTTAGCATAGCCATGATTATGACCAGCAAAAACAACATCAATTGAGTTCGATGGATCAAGTTTGTTTGCTGTTTTTAACATATCAATTACATCGCCTGTTAAACGTGAATTTTCTTGTGTTTCAATAGAAGAATTTGCTTCTTTATCGACTTCGACAGACGAGTGAGCGACAACGGCGATTGCTTTTACGCCTTGTTTACGTAATTCTTTTGTATATTTTGCAACAGCTTGACCAGGGTCCACTACATCAATATCTTTTGTATGTTGTGCTAAAACGACTTCTTTAATACGTGGTGTTACAATGCCGATGAAGCCGACTTTTACACCGCCGATTGTTTTAACTGTATAAGGTTTGAAGCCTTTAACTAATTTTTTTGTCTTTTTATCAACTACATTTGCTGAAAGAATCTCCATTTTAGAAGTTGTTTGTTTATAATCTTTTACGAATTCATAGTTTTGTGTTACACCTTTGATGGGTTTTTTACCTTTCCAAATACGTTGGAATTCGTCTAAACCTTCATCGAATTCATGGTTTCCAAGTGCCCCAATCGAGAAATTCATTGCATTTAAAATATTCATTGTTGGTTCATCTTGTAAAAGACTTGAGATAGCAGGAGAGCCACCTACTGTATCACCAGCATGAATTGAAAGTGAATTAGAAGTTGTTGATTTCAACTTATTTGCTTTTGCAAAAGCAGCTTTTTCTTGCTCAAAGTTATACGCTAAAGAAGCCATCCCACCGACTGGCGTACCTACACTATCTTTTTTGTTATTCCCGTCAATATAACCATGTAAGTCGTTCATACTTAAAAGTTGTACAGGGATTTTTTTCTCTACTACTTTTTTACTTGTTGTTTTAGCTGTTGCATTGATTCCTGCACCGAAAGAAAATGGTACGGCAGTTAGTAATGCAGCAACGCTTAATGAAGTAATAATCTTCGATTTAAACATCATTTCGCCACCCCTTAAAATAGAATTGTTTCCTCCTAAATATAAGAATTACATCCTGAAATAGCAATATATTATTGAATTATTCTATTTAACAGAAAATAAAGATTATTTAGATATTGTCATAAAAATACAATAAGTATAAATTGAAAATAATCTAAAAGTAATAAGTCAGACATTAGACGTTAGTCATTTGAACATCTACTAGCAAGTGATTAATTAAGAAGTCTATAGTAAAAAAATAAATTTAGACAAAATAAAAAAACTAGTAATGAATGTGGAAAAACACATCCTTTACTAGTTGAAATGTATTTAAAATGAATGAATATTTCTGTATAGCCCGACTACTTTACCTAAAATCGATACATTTTGAACAATAATTGGTTCCATTGAAGAATTCTCAGGTTGCAAACGGAAATAGCCGTCTTCTTTATAGAAACGTTTTACCGTTGCTTCGTCGTCTTCAGTCATTGCCACAACGATCTCACCGTTATTTGCAGAAGACTGTTGTTTCACAATGACATAGTCACCATCTAGAATACCTGCTTCAATCATCGACTCACCCATAATTTCTAGCATAAAAATATGGTCATCAGATGTACCATATGTATGTGGAATTGGGAAGTACTCTTCAATATTTTCAATTGCTGTGATGGGCATACCTGCTGTTACTTTACCAAGAAGTGGAACATGCATCACACCTTGTTTTGTAGCCGTAGTCGATTCAAAAGGATTTAAAATTTCAATTGCACGAGGTTTCGTTTTATCACGACGGATATAACCCTTACTTTCTAAACGTTCTAAATGCCCATGTACAGTTGAACTAGAAGCTAATCCAACAGCCAATCCAATCTCACGCACAGAAGGCGGATAACCCTTACTTTGTACTTCATCTTTAATAAAATTTAAAATCGCTTCTTGACGCTTTGAAAGTTTTGTTTTTTTCAATGCAGTATTCACAACCTTCACCTCAACTTCCTACTATATTTTGTATTTTGAGTATAACATCGTAGAAAATCAAATGCAAACAATTGTTCTGAAAAAACCGTTGACAAAAACAAGTGTTCGAGTTTATGATGGGAACAAACATTCTAGTAAAAAGTTGGAAGGGGAAATTCAGATGAAGTGGATCAAAAATAATGTGATGGTGATTTGTTTTTCGGTAGTTGTATTATTGTTTGTTGGTAATGTTGTGCGTGATACAATAGCGAAGACGCATGTAACTGAAATTCGAATTACAGAAGGTGATACATTATGGTCTTTAGCTCAAAAATATAGCGGAGATATGAAACCACAAAAATGGATGAACCAAGTTATTAATGAAAACAATTTAGTTGATGGGCAAATTATGGCGGGAGAGAAATTAACCGTACCGATTACCAATCATGAATTACAACAAATAGAATTAGCGAGTGATCAATAATGAAATCAAAAAAAGCTGTGGCTTACTGTCGCGTAAGTACAGAAAAAGAAACACAAGACCAGTCTTTAGAGAGACAAAGAATTGAATTAACTGCCTATGCTAAAGAAAAAGGGTACACATTAGATTGTATTTTTGAAGACCGCCATAGTGGTTATGATATTGAGCGTGAAGGATTATTAGAATTGTTAGATTTCTTAAAACAATATCCGCAATCTGCTCTATTTATTCAAGATGAGACACGTATTGGACGTGGGAATGGTCGAATGGCTGTTTTACATCTTTTACAAAAATACGATACAACGATTTATTCTATGTCATCAGATGGTGAAATGAAATTAAACGATATGGATTCGATGTTACTGGAGATTTTAGCAATTGTAGAGGAGTACCAACGCAAAATACATAATGCAAAAATCAAACGAGGGATGCGTCGTGCTGTTGAAAATGGCTATCGTCCAGAATTAAATATTAGTAATCGTGGTAATCCAGAAGGACGCGAAAGAATTGATGTGCCACTTGACCAGATTGTTGCATTAAGAAAAAAAGGGCTTACTTATGAAGAAATAGCTGCTACGTTAAAGATTGCCGGTTTTCATGTGAGTAAAGCAACTGTGCATCGTCGTTATACAGAGTATGTGCAAGAACAACAAAATCAATAGAATTTTTTCTTTAAAATGTCTTTTTAAGTCTTTAAATCATTATTTTTAAGCTTTTTTCAGGATTTTTGAGCTGAATACTTGCTAAATTGCTGTATTTTTCATACCTTTAATGTAGTGACTAGGTCGAAAGGATGAAAATTATGCTATCAAAAGAAAAACTAGCGCGTATTAGTGAGTTATCAAAAAAGAAAAAAGCAGGTACATTAACTGTTGAAGAAGCAAAAGAACAGACGGCACTGCGCCAAGAATATTTAGATACATTCCGTAAAACAATGCGTAATACAATCGAAAACGTTCGTATTTTCGATCCAAATGGTGAAGAAGTAACGCCAGATAAAATTCGTGAAAAGCAAAAAACAAACGGACGTCTAAATTAACAAGTAAAAACGCACACAATTATGACGAAAATCCACAATTGTGTGCGTTTTTTCATGGATAATCGTCTAACGTCAATTATAACCATTGTTTTATAGTCGATTCTTGACTAAACTAGAGATAGTAATACATTTTGTATAGAAGAAAGGATGTCAACTTTAATGACGCAACAAGCAGATCAGTTAGCAATTAATGCGATTCGTACTTTATCAATTGATGCAATTGAAAAAGCAAATTCAGGACACCCAGGTTTACCAATGGGCGCAGCACCAATGGCGTACACGCTATGGACAAAACAACTACAACATAATCCTCAAAATCCATCATGGTTCAACCGTGATCGTTTTATCCTTTCAGCGGGTCATGGCTCAATGCTTTTATATAGCCTACTTCACTTAGGTGGCTACGGCTTACCAATGGAAGAAATTAAAAACTTCCGTCAATGGGGTTCTTTGACACCAGGTCACCCTGAATTTGGACATACAGTCGGTGTAGAAGCTACTACAGGTCCATTAGGTCAAGGTATTTCAATGGCAGTAGGTATGGCAATGGCTGAATCTCATTTAGCAGCAGTATATAACAAACCAGAACACAATATTATCGATCACTATACATACGTGTTATGTGGTGATGGTGATTTAATGGAAGGTGTTTCTGCCGAAGCCGCGTCATTAGCAGGTCATCTACAATTAGAAAAATTAATCGTATTATACGATAGTAACGATATTTCATTAGATGGTGATTTAAACAAATCATTCTCAGATGATACAGCTGCCCGTTATAAATCATATGGTTGGAACTACTTATTAGTAGAAGACGGTACAGATGTGGCAGCAATCAATCAAGCAATCGAAAATGCAAAAACATCAAATAAACCAACATTAATTGAGATTAAAACAATTATTGGTCATGGTTCACCGAATAAATCGGGTAAATCAGATTCTCACGGTGCACCATTAGGTACAGAAGAAGTTGCATTAACAAAAGCGAATTACGACTGGACATATGAGCCATTCGAAATTCCAGAAGAAGTATATGAAACATTCAAGGAAGCAGCTGAAACACATGGTGTAAAAGCAGAAGCAGCTTGGAATGATGCGTTTGCAGCATATAAAGTAGAATTCCCAGAATTAGCAGCTCAATTAGAGAAAGCAATCAAAGGTGAATTCCCTGAAAACTTCGATGCAGAATTCCCAGTATATGAAGCAGGTAAATCAGTTGCGACACGTTCATCTTCTGGTGATATGATTAATGCAATTGCTAAAACTGTTCCTTCATTCTTCGGTGGTAGTGCCGATTTAGCTGGTTCAAACAAAACAACAATCAAAGGTGCTGGTGATTTCTCAGCACATGACCGTGCTGGTCGTAACATTTGGTTTGGTGTACGTGAATTTGCAATGGGCGCAGCATTAAACGGTATGGCACTTCATGGTGGATTGAACGTCTTCGGTGGTACGTTCTTCGTATTCTCTGATTATGTACGTCCAGCAGTTCGTCTGTCTGCATTAATGGGATTACCTGTAACATATGTATTCACACATGACTCAGTAGCTGTTGGTGAAGATGGTCCAACACACGAACCAATCGAGCATTTAGCCGCTTTACGTGCAATGCCGAATTTATCAGTAATTCGTCCAGCAGATGCAAATGAATCAGTAGCAGCTTGGAAGTTAGCATTAACTTCTAAAAACCGTCCAACTGCACTTGTTTTATCACGTCAAAACCTACCTGTTCTTGATGTAGATCAAACTGTATTACATGCAGGTGTTGAAAAAGGTGCTTACGTTGTAGCAAAAGCTTCAAAAGAAGTAGCAGATGCATTATTAATCGCAACAGGTTCAGAAGTGCAACTAGCAGTAGCTGCAAAAGAAGCATTAGCAAAAGAAGGTATTGAAGTATCTGTTATCTCAATGCCTGATACAGCACGCTTTGATGAGCAAGATGCTGCATACAAAGAATCTGTATTACCAAAAGCAGTAACAAAACGACTTGCAATCGAAATGGCTTCATCATTCGGTTGGCATAAATATACTGGTTTCGAAGGTGATGTTCTTGCAATCGATACATTCGGCGCAAGTGCACCTGGAGATACAGTGATTGAAAAATACGGTTTCACAGTTGAAAATGTTGTTGCGAAAGTGAAAGCATTATTTAATTAATCCGTACACAATAAAATCCCGAAATGTTTGACGTTTCGGGGTTTTTTTATTCAACAAACGATTTCTCATATGTAGCATAATTAATTAATTTTTTATGAAATCTACGACAAATGTAGATAGGCTATGTTTTTTATTGTATAATCCTTCATGGAGAGTATTATCTCGTATGTGAAAATAGAGGAGGAACACAAGTGAGTACAGGTCTTGCCATTACATTCATCATCCTTGCGTTAATCGTTGGTCTTGTGGGTGGATTTTTCATCGCACGCCAATACATGATGAAGTATTTAAAAGAAAACCCGCCAATCAACGAAGATATGCTTCGTATGATGATGACTCAAATGGGACGCAAACCATCTGAGAAACAGGTTCGCCAAGTGATGAGCCAAATGAGTAAAGCAACAGATAAAATGGATAAAAAGAAGAAATAATTTATTCGTTAAGATAAACCAAAAAAGTGAGGCCTCATTAGTAGGTCTCACTTTTTGTATGTTATGCAGGTTGAATAATACGTGTGCGACGTTTCTTCTGTGGGAATTGATAATCTTGTGGTAAATAACTAATATGAAAGTCTACTAAAAATTTAATAATTTCTTTTTCATAATCAAAAGGTTGTTCATTAAATGATTGCGCATGCTCACCTTTTTCGAATAACACAAGTCGTGTATTTTCAGGTTTTGCCGCATGTAGCGCTTCTGACATTGTATGTGGAATATACGTATCTTCTAAACTATGAATATATAAAATCGGTTTTGAAATCTTTTGAACAGCTTCAATCGGTGCGACTTCACGCAGTGTATAACCATCACGTTTTTGAATAAAGAAGTCAGCTAATTTTACCGCGTAAGCAGTTTTAATCGGTGTATCGCGCATGAGTACATGGTGGAGTTGTTTTTCAAATGTTGAGAATGCGCAATCTGCAATAATAAAATCAAATAATGTATCATCTAATCCACCATATTGAAGAGTTGTAGCAGCACCCATTGATTCACCTTGAATTCCTAACAGCGCATCATGTGTCATCTGTGAACGAACAGCTTCTACAACAGCTTGTAAATCATACTTTTCATAAAAGCCATAACTTGTCGTTTTGCCATCTGTTTTTCCGTGGCGCCGTTGATCGTAAACAATAATATTATAACCGAGACGAGCAAATACTTGTGCGTATTTTAAGGAATTGATATGTGTTTCAGTTACTCCGTGTAAAATAATGATTGTATTAAGACTTGTCGTACTCTGAATTTTATGGCATGTAATGGGGTAACCATTTGGTGATTGTACAATGAAACTTTCTTTAGCTACATGTGTAAACCAGTCTTCATCAAGCCGATTGGATTGTACTTCGCGATTCCAGATGAACTGCTCATCTTTTTGTTTCATATACATAACACGATTGGAAATGGTATAGCCAAGGGCAGCGATGGAAGCGCTCGCAGCACTTGCAACTACAGAAGCAAGTAAAGGCCATTTCTTTTTCAAATTCATCACCTCATGTTCATCATAATTAAATATGTTAAAAAAATCCATAGCCATTTCAAAACCTTACAAATGATTTACTTTCTGCTAAAATAAATATAAATCAAATACGAGGTGACAGAAATGGCGAAAAAGAAAAAACAAATGACTCAACCGAAGTCGACTTCAGATGACGGATTGACATTAAAAGATCAATTAAATGCAGATGTCTTAAGTCAATTAAAGTTAGCGAAACAAAGCTTAGTTGCACAAGAAAAAGAACAAGAAGAAGAGCGTCGTGCAAAAGCGTTATTTGAGAAAAAACAACGCGAGAAAAATATGAGTTTTGAAGAATTGTTAGAACAATACGGCGATCAAGGTTCAAAATTTTAATCGTACATTTTTAAAACAGACACTATCAGTGCAATTCCCATAAATAAGAGAATCTAAACAAAAAACTGAAGCCGCGACACAGCGCGATTTCAGTTTTTTTTAATCTTTATATATTTTTTCAGCCATACATTTATTTCATACGATGTTCTTCGTATCGATTTGCTTTTGTCATTTTCATCCATTGTTCTAAAACATCCTGTGAAGCAGGATGATGATAAGCGTCGATAATTTCATATAATTGTGGCAAACTGCTAACACCTAAAACTGTACTCGCAATGACATCTTGTTTTAAATTATAGCCAATGGCACCGTTTAACATATAATCTGTAGATTGTTCAAGTTGTTTCAGTGTATGTGCTAATTCTTCTTTTGAATAGTCTAGAAAACCATTGTCTGTCATTCGTTGTTCCCATTCATTTGTTAAAAGACCTTTCGCAATTGTACCACGTGAAATAACCGATATACGTCGTTCTTTCATCCACTCAAACCATTCCTCAGGACGACGGTCTAATGCGCTATATTGCATCATGATAGCGCTTGGACGACCCATTGTTGCCATTTGTTCAATAACATTTGGGCGAATAGAAGAAATACCATATTGACGAATAACGCCTTCACGTTTTAAATCCTCAAATGCTTCTGCAATTTCTTCGAAGTTATCTTCTAATGTTCCACCATGTAGCTGATATAAATCGATATAGTCTGTACCTAAACGGACGAGGCTTTTCTTAACGGCCTCCATGATATATTTTTTTGACGCATCCCAATGCCAGCTGTCACCAGAAGCATCCCATACGTTTCCGACCTTTGTTGAAATGATAACATCTTGGCGTTTTTTACGTAAAATATCTCCTACAATAATTTCGTTACGTCCATGATTATATAAGTCTGCTGTATCAAAAAAGTTAATGCCAGCGTCTACTGCTGCGTCAATGATATTACGCGCCTCTTGTAATTCCATCGGTAGTGACATGCAACCTAAACTTAATTCTGACACGCGTAAATCACTTGGACCTAAGTTTCTATACTCCATATATAACGCCTCCTCATACTTAATGGTACAATGTAAGTGGAAAAATAATCAATCTTAAAAGCATGGAGTGAATAAGATGAACAAAAAATTTGAAGAAGTAACGATTTCATCTGAAACAATTTATGAAGGACGCATTATTGATGTAAAAAAAGATCAAGTACGTCTGCCAAATGGAAAAAATGGAACGCGCGAATTAGTGAAACACCCTGGAGCAGTAGGTATTATTCCAATTACAGCAGATGATCGTTTAATTGTTGTTGAACAATATCGCAAGCCTTTAGAGCGTAGTATTGTTGAAATTCCAGCTGGTAAACTAGAGCCGGGTGAAGAACCAGCCATAACAGCAGTTCGAGAATTAGAAGAAGAAACTGGGTATGGCGCGCATGACTTTACGTATCTTCAAACGATTGCAACATCACCAGGCTTTGCAGATGAAGTCATTCACCTTTATATTGCAAAAGACTTATATAAAATCGAGCAACCGGCAAGTCCAGATGAAGATGAATTTGTTGAATTAATGGAGATTTCTTTAGAAGAAGCAGAAGAAATGATGCAAGATGGTCGAATTTATGATGCGAAAACAGTCATTGCTGTGATGTGGATGCGTCAAAATATGTCGGTAAACAAATAAATTTGTATAGATGAAGTAAAAAAGGTTTTCTTTTTGAGAAAATATGTTTATCATAGTTGCTGTGAACAATATTCTCAATTGACTTGTTATTTAATAATAATTATTATAAAAAGATAGTCATTCCATTTAAATTCCACTATTTGTTGTCAATCAAACATGGGTTTTGGTATAATGTGAATAGTTTAGGAGGGCGTCACTATGGAAAGCCGTATAGATCGAATAAAGAAGCAATTGCATGGTGCGAGCTATAAACTGACGCCACAACGTGAGGCGACAGTGCGCGTACTACTAGAGAACGAAGAAGATCATCTGAGTGCTGAAGATGTCTATTTATTAGTAAAAGAAAAAGCGCCAGAGATTGGTTTAGCAACAGTGTATCGTACACTAGAGTTGTTAACAGAATTAAAAATTGTCGATAAAATTAATTTTGGTGATGGTGTATCACGCTACGATTTACGCCAAGAAGGTGCTGCACATTTCCACCACCATCTTGTATGTATCGAGTGTGGTGCAGTCGATGAAATCCAAGAAGATTTATTAGAAGATGTGGAAGCAATTGTTGAAAAGCGTTGGAATTTCCAAGTGAAAGACCACCGTTTAACATTCCACGGGATTTGCTGGCGTTGTTCAAGTAAAAAAGATCAATCACCAAATGACCAAAACTAGAAGGGTTGTCCCTAAAGTTTAAAAAGCAGCTTAAATCAATTACTTGATTCTAAACTGCGCGCTTAAACTGATGTGGACAGCCTTTTTTCTATCTTGAATAGAGAAGGAGAGAAAACGATGAATCCAGAAGTACGAGATGCAGTAGAAGAATACATACACTTTTTACGTGTAGAGAGACAACTTGCGCAGAATACATTAACATCGTATGACAAAGATATTCGGGCATATGTCCATTCGATTTTTGAAAAGCAACAATTAGCAACTTTTGATGAAATTGAGCGGTATCATATTTTACAACATTTAAAAGCACTGCAAGAAGACGGGAAAACAGCACGTACGATTTCACGACATATTTCATCTATTCGTTCATTCCATCAGTTTTTATTGCGTGAAAAACGCTGTCAACAAGACCCGACGGTTCATTTGGAGATGCCGAAATTAGAACAGAAGTTACCACAGATTTTGTCAATTGAAGAAGTCGACAGATTGATGGAAGCGCCGAATACACAAAAGCCAGCGGGTAAAAGAGATCGCGCAATGTTAGAGCTTTTATATGCTACAGGTATGCGCATAAGTGAATGTATTGAGTTGAATGTAGAAGATGTCCATCTTTCTATGGGGTTCATTCGTGTATTTGGCAAGGGAGGAAAGGAACGTATTATTCCACTTGGACGAGCAGCGATTGAAACATGTACGGTTTACATTAATCAAGCTAGACGTGAATTAGAAAGTACAAAAGGACGAAGTGAAGCGTTATTTTTGAATCAGAGAGGGAACAGATTAACAAGGCAGGGCGTATGGAAATTGTTAAAAGGCTATGCACAAAAAGCACATATTCAGCATGAATTAACACCACATATTTTACGACATTCATTTGCGACTCATCTAATTGAGAATGGCGCAGATTTGCGTGCTGTACAAGAATTATTAGGTCATGCGGATATTTCAACAACACAAATTTATACGCATGTCAGTAAAACACGTCTATCTGATGTCTATAAACAATACCATCCGCGTGCATAAATTTTAAAATGTCAGATGTCTGACGTTTATTTTTCTAAAAAATTTGTTAAAATAAAGAAGAACAATCAACGACTGACTTTTTTCGGGAATCAGTAATGAAATCGATTGTAGGAGGAACTAAAAATGAAACCATTTAAACGTATACATTTAATTGTGATGGACTCAGTAGGTATTGGTGAGGCACCAGATGCAGCTGCTTTTAACGATGTAGGTGCAGATACACTTGGACATATTGCAGAGGAAATGAACGGGCTGAATATGCCACATATGGAGAGCTTAGGCTATTCAAATATTCGTCGTATGATTGACTTAGAGCCACTTAAAGGCATTCAAGAAGTTGAAAAACCAAAAGCTTACTATGGTCGCATGCAAGAAGCCTCTGTAGGAAAAGATACAATGACAGGCCACTGGGAGATTATGGGTTTAAATATCGACAAACCTTTTAAAGTTTATCCAGAAGGCTTCCCACAAGAATTATTAGATGAGTTAGAAGAAAAAACAGGTCGTAAAGTATTATGTAATCAACCATACAGTGGTACAGCAGTTATTGAGGACTTTGGTAAAGAACATATGGAGACGGGCGCTCTGATTGTTTATACATCAGCAGATCCAGTATTACAAATTGCAGCACATGAAGATATTGTGCCGCTAGAAGAACTATATAAAATTTGTGAAATTGCACGTGAGATTACAAAACGCCCTGAGTACTTAGTCGGTCGTGTCATTGCGCGTCCATTCGTAGGCGAGCCAGGAAACTTTACACGTACTGCAAATCGTCACGACTATGCCCTAACACCATTCGGTCGTACAGTAATGAATGAGATGAAGGATGCGGGGCTTGATGTCATCGCGATCGGTAAAATCTCAGATATTTATAACGGTGAAGGTGTAACGGAAGCGATTCGTACGAAAAGTAATATGGACGGAATGGATCAATTAGTCAATGTCATGAAACGTGATTTCCACGGACTATCATTCGTCAACTTAGTAGATTTTGATGCAAACTTTGGTCACCGTCGTGACCCACAAGGTTATGGTGAAGCACTAGAAGCGTTTGATGCGCGCTTACCAGAAGTATTTGAAAATATGCATGAAGATGATTTACTACTAATTACAGCAGACCACGGGAATGATCCAACATTTGAAGGAACAGACCATACGCGTGAATATGTGCCTTTAATTGCGTACTCACCACGCTTTAAAGAAGGTAAAGCGCTTGACCACATGCAAACTTTTGCAAGTCTTGGTGCGACAGTTGCAGATAATTTTGATGTGAAGTTACCAGAGTACGGTGAAAGTTTCTTATCCCAATTGAAATAAGGAAGGACAGACGTATATGCATATTTTAGATGTCATTGAAAAAAAGAAAAACAATCAACCTTTAACAAAAGAAGATATTCAATTTTTTATTGATGGTTATGTCAATGATACAATTGAAGATTATCAAGCATCTGCTTTACTAATGGCAATTCGTATCAATGGATTAGATTTTGAGGAAACATTAGCATTAACGAATGCGATGCTACATTCAGGTGACATTATTGATCTATCTGCTATTAATGGTTATAAAGTCGATAAACATTCAACAGGTGGCGTTGGCGATAAAGTGACACTAATTGTTGCGCCGATTGTTGCCGCATTAGGTGTGAAAGTAGCGAAGTTATCAGGTCGTGGTCTTGGTATTACGGGTGGCACACTTGATAAATTAGAAGCGATTGATGGTGTAAGGATTGATTTAACAGAAGAACAATTCTTAAATCAAGTGAATGAGATTGGTTTTGCGTTAGCAGGACAAACACAAAACTTAGTACCAGCAGACAAAAAGCTCTATGCATTACGTGATGTGACAGGTACAGTCGATTCACTGCCACTGATTGCAAGTTCTATCATGAGTAAAAAGTTAGCAAGTGGTGCTGATGGTATGGTACTTGATGTGAAGTATGGTTCAGGTGCATTTTGTAAAACGAAAGAAGTCGCAACTGAGTTAGCTAAAATTATGATTCAAATTGCAGAAGGCTCGGATAAATCAATCGTGACGGTATTATCTTCAATGGATAATCCATTAGGTCGTGCAATTGGGAATAAAAACGAAGTAAAAGAAGCATATGATTTATTAAAAAATCCAGATGAAGCAGATCCAAATCTTTTAAATACAAGTATTGAAGTATCTGCTTATATGTATGAAATCGCAACGAAGAAAACACATGAAGAAGCAAAGCAAGCTGTACTCGATGTGCTACATTCAGGTGAACCAGTGAAGAAGTTTGAAGAGATGGTGAGAGCGCAGCGCTTGAACGATTCAAATGAAGAAATTGATTTGAACTTTGAACCAGCATATCGTGTAGCTGTAAAAGCGCCGAAAGAAGCGCATGGCTATATTGAAAAAATTGATGCACAAACAATTGGACAAATTTCATTAGATTTAGGTGCAGGTCGTCATACAAAAGCAGATGAGCTCGATTACTTTGCAGGTGTAGAATTACACAAAGTAAAAGGTGACGCTGTAAAGCCAGATGATGTCGTGATGGAACTGTATGCAAGTAAACCAATTGATGAAGCATTTGCAGTGCGTGCACAACAGGCAATCACGTATAGTGAGCAGTCAGTCGATGCAATTGATGCAAAAAGTGTTTTGAAAAGTAAAGATTTAAGTCAATAATTGAAAACATCTTGAGGTTTAAAAAATCTCAAGATGTTTTTTTGTCTTTTAAGAAGAATTTTAAAATAAAAACGTTTTCATAGAAAAACAATGATTGGCACAATTCCCCATCCTATGATAAAGTTTTTAATAAAGAAAATTCCGACCATTCACACAATGGCGGGTTCAGGGGGATTTGACATGCATTTATATGGCACACAAGCAGTAAATGAAAAAGGGCATTTAACAATTGGGGGAGTCGATACAACAGAACTAGCCGCTACATACGGAACACCACAATTTGTATACGATCTAGCGCTATTTAGAGAACGTGCGCGTGGTTTTGTAGATACATTTGAAAAAGCAGGTGTGAAAGCACAGGTAGCCTATGCTTCAAAAGCTTTCTCATCAGTAGCGATTTATCAAGTGGCTGCACAGGAAGGTTTATCGGTGGATGTCGTGTCAGGTGGAGAACTATATACAGCTTTAAAAGCTGGATTCCCAAGTGCTAAAATCCATTTCCATGGCAATAACAAATCACTAGAGGAATTACATCAAGCATTCGATTCAAAAATCGGTTGTATCGTCATTGATAACTTCTATGAAATTGAACAATTAAAAGAATTAGCAACAGTAAAGCAACAGAAGATGGATGTATTAATTCGTGTAACACCAGGTGTTGAAGCACATACACATGATTTTATTACAACAGGTCAAGCTGATTCGAAATTCGGATTTGACTTAAGTAATGGTCAAGCAGATGAAGCTTTTCAACAGCTTTATCAACATGACTTCCTTCAATTAAAAGGCATGCACTGTCATATTGGCTCGCAAATCTTTGAAACAGAAGCATTTAGCTTAGCTGCACAAAAAGTAGTAGCGAAAATGGCTGAGTGGGAAAAAACAACAGGATTCAAAGCGACAGTATTAAATCTTGGTGGTGGATTCGGTATTCGTTACACAGAAGAAGATGCACCTCTTGAGCCAGCTGTTTATGTAGATGATATGATTCAAGCTGTGAAAAAAGAAGCAGCGGCACACGAAGTCGCTTTACCTGAAATTTGGATCGAACCAGGTCGTTCATTAGTAGGAGATGCTGGAACGACACTTTACACAATTGGTTCAAGTAAAGTAGTACCAGATGTACGCAACTATATCGCAATCGATGGTGGCATGAGTGATAACATTCGTCCAGCATTATATGATGCAAAATATGAAGGTGTACTTGCAAATAAGATGAATGAAAAAGCAGATACGGTTTATACAATTGCAGGAAAGTTATGTGAATCAGGCGATAAAATTATCGAAGATTTAACATTACCAAAAGCAGAAGCACATGATTTACTTGCGACATTCTGTACAGGTGCTTATGGTTATGCGATGGCAAGTAATTATAATCGTATGCCGCGTCCAGCAGTTGTTTTCGTTGAAAATGGCCAACATCAATTAGTTGTAAAAAGAGAAACAATGGAAGATTTAGTGAAATTAGATTTACCATTCACGCTAGGTGAATAATTCTGTTTTATCCTAAAAAATGGCAAAAAAGTTGCGGGATAGTAAAATTTCGTGTAGTATAGCCAAGTATATAGTTTAGGTTTAAAAAAAGAGGGATTATAATCTATGTTAAATCGATATAAAAAAACATACGAAAAAATCGCAATGGGGCTACTTTCTTTTATGCCAGATGAAAAAGATTTAAAAGTACTGCAACAAACGATTCAAAAGTATGATACCGAACAAGATTGGGAATTATATTTGTATAAGCTAGATGCCGACTATATTGGTTTAATCGGTGTGGAACGATTCGATACAGAATTGATTGTCCGTCATATCTCAGTTGACCCTTCTCATAGAGGAGAAGGAATTGGGACAACGATGGTACAAGAGTTAGCAGAGCAAAATCCTACTTGTCGTGTAAGTGCTTGTCAATTGACTAAGCCATTTATCGAAAAATGTCTTCATACAAAAGAAGAAGCAGACATTCACGTATAATGTCTGCTTCTTTTCATGTTTAGCGTTGTTTTGTAGCGAGTGCCAACTCACGCGCTTCAATGACTTCTGTTCGGTCACGTAAGCAGTGTTTATTCAGTAAATAGTCTGGGTCAATTACAGGAAGCTGTTCTATCTCATTTTGAACTATTTCTTTTAATAGACGATTTGTTATATCAATTGAAAAAGTTTCAAAACGAGCGCCTTCAGTAATAGCGAGTCTTGTCTGTTCAATTTGATGTAGCAAGTCATCATAGTCGATTTTTTCAGCGAAAGGCGTAGTTCGTGCTGCATGCAATAACGCATGACTTCGTACCAATAACGTTTTCGCACCGCGGCTATTTCCTCGGCGCCAATGATATAAACCCGTCGCAAGTTGAATATAACCTACAAGTGGATGTTTACGCTCTCTTTCTGCAATCTCCTTCCAATAATCTTCTAATACTTCATGGCATTCAAAAAAATCTTGATTCCCGTTGAAATATGTGAGAAATTGGACGAATGCAGGATGGTTCATCGGGTGCATTTTATTCACCTTTCCTCTATACTAAATTTGATATGAATGTTAGGTGGTTATCATATGTCTTATGAAGTGAAAGTAGAGGTCTTTGAAGGACCTCTCGATTTATTATTACACTTAATTCATCGTTTGGAAATTGATATATATGATATTCCAATGCGTGAGATTACAGCTCAGTATATGGAACATATTCGTGCAATGCAAGTACTTGAATTAAATGAAGCAAGTGAATATTTAGTGATGGCAGCGACATTACTTGAAATTAAAAGTAAAATGCTCTTACCTGTTCATGAAGGTGAACTCGATGAGATTGATATTGACGATGATTTTACGGATCCTCGTGACGAATTAGTGGCAAAACTGATTGAATATCGCAAATATAAAGAAGCTGCTTTAAAATTAAAAGAAAAAGAAGAAGAACGCGTTCAAATTTATACACGTCCACCAAGTGACCTATCCGACTATATGCAAGATGAACAGATGCAATTATTTGATACAAGTGTGAACGTTTATGATTTAGTCGCGGCTTTTCAAAAAATGTTACGTCGAAAACGTTTAAAAGCACCACTAAGTACACGAGTAGCTAAACAAGGTGTATCGATTCGACAACAAATGCAGTCGATTGTGGAACGACTAAAACAAGCAAAACAACCGCTTGATTTTTATGATTTATTTGAATCAGATGATAAACCGACGCTTGTTTTAACGTTTTTATCACTACTTGAATTAATGAAGCGTCAAATGGTCATGGTGGAACAACAACAAAATTTTGAACAACTATTTGTCATTTTAAAAGAAGGAGATGTCGATGATGCAACATTCGAATCCATTGATGAGTAAAATTGAAAGTCTTCTCTTTGTCATTGGTGAAGATGGCTTAACTATTTCACAACTAAGCCAATTAACAGAGTCGACAGAACAAGAATTAACAGAAGCACTTCAATTCATGATGAATCAATATGAATTAGATGCTTCAAGAGGAATTACATTAAAAGAGATTGCAGGTACATATCAACTCGTATCGAAGCTTGAAAATGTCGAAGTGATTGAAAAGTTGGTTGAAAATCCACCAGCACAATCACTTTCGCAAGCAGCGCTCGAAGTGTTAGCGATTGTTGCTTATAAACAGCCCATTCCTCGCGTTGAAGTAGAAGAATTACGTGGTGTAAAGTGTGAACGTGCACTGCACACGCTTAATCAAAAAGGACTTATTCAAGAAGTAGGTCGTGTCGAGGGAACAGGTCGCGCCATTTTATATGGTACGACGAAAGAGTTCCTAAATTACTTTGGTCTAAAAAATATAGAGGAATTACCTCCTTTAGAAGAACAAGATCAATTACCGGAAGATGGACAAGATTTATTCATGTCAAAATTCCAAGAAGCTTTTTTAGAAGAAGAAAATCAATCATAAAATATAAACAAAATCAGGATGAATTCCTATGAGGTGAATAGAATGGAAAGACTACAAAAAGTAATTGCACACGCAGGTGTTGCATCAAGAAGAAAAGCAGAACAACTAATTTTAGAAGGTAAAGTAAAAGTGAACGGTGTCGTTGTACGTGAACTAGGTACAAAAGTGACAAGCTCAGACCAAGTAGAAGTTGAAAACGTAAAAATCGAATCAGAGAAAAAAGTATATTATTTACTATATAAACCACGTGGTGTCATCTCAGCTGTATCAGATGATCGTGGCCGTAAAACAGTTGTCGATTTATTCCCAGAAGTAGAAGAACGTATCTTCCCAGTCGGTCGTCTAGATTACGATACATCGGGTGTTCTGTTATTAACGAATGATGGGGATTTTGCGAATAAATTAACGCACCCTCGTTATAACATTGATAAGACATATGTAGCAAAAATTAAAGGTGTTTTACGTCGCGAAGAAATTCGCCAATTAGAAAAAGGCGTGATGCTAGAAGATGGGAAAACAGCTCCTGCTCGCGTACGTGTTATTTCTTCAGATGTAAAATTAGATAAATCAATTGTTGCAATTACAATCCACGAAGGACGTAACCGTCAAGTTCGCCGTATGTTTGAAGCAGTAGGGCACCCTGTAAGTAAATTAAAGCGTGAAGAATTTGCATTCTTAACACCAATTGGTCTAAATGCAGGGGAATCACGTGAATTAACAGCACATGAAGTAAAGCAACTTCGCGTGTTAGCTGAAACAGGTAAAATCGGGTAATCATCAATTCGTCTATAAGGAGGTAATGGAATAAATGCAACGAAAGAGAAAAAGATTATTCATTCGTTCCATTATTTTAGCCGTCCTCGTAGCAGCAATTGGTTATACAGTGTATGTCACCGCTACGGGTGGTTCAAAAAAAGTCGTCAAAGAAGGCGACCAAGCACCAAACTTCGTATTAACAGATTTAAACGGGAAAAAACATCAACTGTCTGATTATAAAGGGCAGGGCGTTCTTCTGAATTTTTGGGGAACGTGGTGTCCACCTTGTAAAAAAGAAATGCCTGCTCTAAATGAAGCATATAAAGCATTTGAAGATAAGGGTGTACAAGTAATTAGTATTAATATTGCGCAATCTGATTTTGAAGTACGTGATTTTGTGTCTTCTTATGGACTGGATTTTCCAATGACGATTGATCAAACAAAATCCGTCATGCGTGCGTACAATGTAGACCAATTACCCGCTACATTTTTAATTGATTCTAATGGAAAAATTAAGCGCATTCTAACATATGGAATTACAGAAAAAGAATTTAAACAGTATATGGAGAGCATTCAACCTTAAATAAGGGAGTTTTCTAAATATGAAAAAAATTGTGTGTGCGTGTGGTTATGAAAATCCAGAAGGGACGCACCTCTGTGCACAGTGCGGTAGACCGCTAACAAAAGAAGATGAAGAAAAAAAGGTCGTTGATATGCGTTATGATGGAACAGCCATTCGTTCTAAAACGTATAAAACATCTTTTATAGATCGAATTTGGAATTTCTTTTCAAGCGTCAAAGTAGGCGTATCGCTCATCGTTATTACGCTCGTCCTTGCTGCCATTGGTACATTTTTACCGCAAATCATGTTTGTATCCGTCCCACCAGGTATGGAAACAATCGATGTTTATGAAGAAAAGTATGGTTTTTTCGGTAAAATCTATTATGTATTAGGATTTTCAAATATTTATGCTTCTTGGTGGTTCCAAACAATTGTCGGGATGTTAGCTGTCTCGATTATTATCGCTAGTCTTGATCGTGGTATTCCGCTTTATAAAGCTCTAAAACACCAACGTGTGCGTCGCCATGCGTCGTTTATGAAGCGTCAGCGTCTTGTATCGGAAACAGTACAAGATGAAAAGCAAGCTGCTGAAACATTTGAATTAGCAGAGCAAACACTAAAATCAATGCGCTATCATGTCAGAAGAGAACAAGGTGCATTACTGGCTGAAAAAGGACGTTTTTCTCGTTTTGGACCGTATATCAATCATGTTGGATTAATTATTTTCATAACAGGTGTCATGTTACGTTTGATGCCTGGTTTTTATGTAGATGAAAGCCTCTGGGTGCGTGAAGGCGAAACAACTGCCATCCCAGGTGTAGAAGGTTATTACATAAAAAACAATCAATTTATTTTAGAAACATATGATGAAAAAGATTTAAAAGGACAAGATTCTGAGCGGGTAGAACAAGCGATTAATACACGCGCTAAAAACTATCAGACAGATGTGACCTTGTATAAAGAAGATGGTACACCTTTAGCTGGTGATACAGCCGATTTACAAAAAATCGGTCAATATAGCATTCAAGTAAACAAACCATTAAAATATGATGGTTTTGCTCTATATCAAACAGACTTCAAACAAGATGAATTGAAGACGATGACGTTTGATTTAGTCAATAAAACAAGCGGAAAATCTTTAGGACAAATTACGATTGATTTACGTAACCCGAAAAAAGAATATGTAATTAACAAACAAACAAAAGTAGAACTACAAAAATACTATCCAGATTTTACGGAATTTAAAGATGGTGAACCTCAAACAGCTTCATCTATTCCAAACAATCCAGCTTTTATTTTTAAGATGGTAACACCTGAACAGCCAAAGGGCGAAATAAGTTTTGTAGCAATTCGCCAAACATTAGAGCCATTTGGAGAAACAACATATAAAATGAAGTTCCAATCTGTTGAAACGCGAGATGCTTCGAATCTAACCGTTCGAAAAGATAAAACATTACCGATTTTGTTAGTCGGAGGTATTATTTTTATGATTGGTGTAACAATGGGTTCTTATTGGAGTCATCGTCGTATCTGGTTGCAACGAACAGAAGATGGTCGTGTGTTACTTGCAGCGCATACGAATAAAAATTGGTTTAGCATGAAAAAAGACGTAAGTGAAGTATGCACATCTGCGCATTTAACAGACTATCATGATCAGCTAGAGGAGAGAGAGAAACAATGAATCTATTAGATCTTAGTGGGACATTACTATTAATCGCTTTCATCGCTTATTTACTTGCTATTTTATTATTTGGTGGTGCGATTCGCCATAAACAACGCGATGTTTCTATCTCAAATAAACATTGGGGTAATGCTGCGATGGTTGTGACAATCATTGGGTTTACAAGTAATGTTGGGTATTTTATTACACGTTGGATTTATGCAGAACATGCGCCTGTTAGTAATATGTTCGAATTCGCCACAGCCTTTGGTATGTTTATTGTTGGTGCGTTTTTAATTATGTATTGGATGTACCGTTTAGCAACACTTGGTATCGTAGCTCTATCAATTGCAGTGTTACTCATCGCATTTGCAAGTATGTTCCCAAGTGATGTGACGCCTTTAATTCCAGCATTAAAATCATATTGGTTAACCATTCATGTTATTACGACGGTAATTGGCGAAGCCATCTTAGCGATGAGTGCTGTAGCAGGTCTCGTTTACTTACTTAAAACCGTATCATTTAAAAATCCAAGTAAGGAGCGCTTCTGGTTAGAAGTTGTGATGTATAGTTTAGTAGTCGTGATTGGTTTTGTTGTTGTAACCGCAACTTTTAGTAGTATGCACTATGAGGCGAAGTTTAGTTATATCGACAAAGAGCAACAACAAGCGGAAATTACGTATAACACACCACCGCTATTCGGTATGCATGAAAGTAAGGCATTAAAGCCTGAGCGCATGCAACCACTTATGGATATGCCAGCTAGCATTAATGCGAAAAAGTTAACAACCGTCGTTTGGTCATTTATTGTCGGTACGATTTTATATGGGTTATTGCGTTTATTCTGCCGAAAACCTTTGGCGCAAGTCGTACAACCACTTGTAAAACAGACGAATATTACGCTGATGGATGAAATCGGCTACCGAGCTGTATTAATCGGATTCCCTGTTTTCACGCTAGGTGCACTTGTCTTTGCGATGATCTGGGCGCAAGAAGCGTGGACGCGTTTCTGGGCATGGGACCCAAAAGAAGTTTGGGCGCTCATTACATGGTTGTTCTATGCGGCTTTCTTACACCTTCGTCTATCGAAAGGGTGGGAAGGGAAAAAATCTGCTTGGTTAGCTGTGATTGGTTTTGCAATTATTATGTTTAACTTTATCGCAGTGAATTTAATTATTGCAGGCTTGCATTCATACGCAGAATAGTAAAGATAAAAGAGAGTAGTATTCGCTTCGAGAGGAGAGAAGCTGCTCTTTTTTTACTCGAAAAGTAACTGTGGCATAATCAGAAAAAGTCATTTAAAATAGAATTTGTATGGTAAAAAAAGGATGATTTATTCCGTTTTCCTGTTTAATTTGAACAAACGGTGGATAAAAGCGTCAAAATCGTGTCAATCCTGTGTACACTAGATGTGGTTTCCTTTTCATTTATATGGCGGGGTTGTACAATAAGATTATAAGAGTCCGGGGAGGAATTATTTGTGAGTGAACAAATTTCAATTTTAGTTGTAGATGATGAAGATCGTATTCGTCGTCTCATTCGAATGTACTTAGAACGTGAAGGATACTTAGTAGAAGAAGCAGAGAATGGTGTAGAAGCCGTAGAGAAAGCTTTAGAAAATGACTACCACTGTATCATTTTAGATATCATGATGCCAGAGATGGACGGCTTACAAGCGGCAGAAAATATTCGTGAGAAAAAGACAACACCAATTGTCTTATTAACAGCAAAAGGCGAAGAAGCGAATCGTGTACAAGGGTTTGAAATTGGTGCAGATGACTATATTGTAAAACCATTTAGTCCACGTGAAGTTGTATTGCGTATTAAAGCGATTTTACGCCGCTCAGCTGCTTACTCACCTATTTCATCTACATCTGCTTCAAAAGATTTAGTGGTCTTCCCGCATCTAACAATTGACCATGATGCGCACCGCGTTTCAGCAGATGGGGAAGAAGTGAACTTAACGCCGAAAGAATACGAATTACTTTATTTCTTAGCGAAGTCACCAGATAAAGTATTTGACCGTGAGCAGCTATTAAAAGAAGTATGGCATTATGATTTCTTCGGTGATTTACGTACAGTAGATACACATGTAAAGCGTTTACGTGAAAAGTTAAATCGCGTATCAGAAGATGCGGCGAAGATGATTGTAACGGTTTGGGGCGTAGGTTATAAATTCGAGGTCGTAAATGACTAGAATATGGAATAGTGTTGTCGGGAAGCTATGGGTAACCATATTGCTTCTCGTTTCATTTGTACTGTTTATTTTCACAGTACTCATGCTCGAATTTTTATCGAATTTTAATACACAACAAGCAGAAAAAACATTACGCCAAGAAGCTACAACCATTGCACGAATTGTGAATGAACATGATTCGCTCGCTGCTACAGAATCCATTATTAACGATATTTTAGGAGAAGAAACGAATGCTTTAATTTCTTCTAAGCAAGGGAAGATTCAATATTCACTTCAAGAAGGGTTAAACCAAAAAGAAATTCGTGAAAAAATCATTCAAAATCATGCTTTTGACAAGGTCTATGAATCAGATGAACCGATTGTAAAAGAGATGTTATTACCATCTACAACAGATAAAGAACATATGGAGAATTATATTGTACTCGCGTCGCCGATTAATGTAGACCAAAAAGTGCATGGTGCAGTTTTCATCTATCAAAGCCCAGATGCTGTTCATCGTACGACAAAAGAGACAACAAAAATCGTCTTTTTATCTGCTGCAATTGCTTTAGTGTTAACGACATTCTTTGCGTTCTTCTTATCAAGTCGTATTACTTCACCGCTTCGTAAAATGCGTGAAGCTGCATTTGAAGTCGCAAAAGGCAAGTTCGATTCAAAAGTACCTGTATTGAGTCGTGATGAGATTGGACAGCTTGCAACAGCCTTCAATCAAATGGGTAGACAGTTAAAGCACCATGTGGAAGTCATTAATCAAGAGAAAGAACAGTTATCAAGTATTTTAACGTCTATGACAGATGCAGTAATTACGTTTAATCGTGATCGTACGATTTTGTTAAGTAATCCACCAGCAGAGTTGTTATTACAAAAATGGTTCTTATCGAAAGAAGATCAGTCAAAACCATTGCCAATAGCTATCTATCATATGCTAGAACATGTACTTGATTTAGAAGAAGAACTAGAGGAAGAATTAGAAATTGATGGTGCATATTATGTCATTTCAATTAGTCCTTTATATAGCGCTGAATCAGTACGTGGTGCAGTAGCTGTTTTACGAGATAAGACAGAAGAACACCGCCTTGATAAATTACGTTCAGACTTTATTGCGAATGTATCACATGAACTACGCACGCCGATTTCGATGCTTCAAGGATATAGTGAAGCGATTTTAGATGGTGTTGTATCATCTGAAGAAGAACGAAATGAAATGATGCGTATTATTTATGATGAATCACAGCGTATGAGCCGATTAGTAACCGATTTACTCGATTTAGCGCGTATGGAATCTGGGAAGATGCGTTTATATCTTGATGACTTAAGTATTAATCAAGTATTTGAACGTATGACACAGAAGTTCGTACAGCGCGGGAAAGAAAAAGGAATCGAAGTAAGTTATGAAACAGAGTTCTCAGATGATGCGCGCGTTCACATTGATGAAGACCGCATCGAACAAGTTGTAACGAATTTAGTGGATAACGCAATTCGTCATACAGCAAGTGGCGGCCATGTAAAGGTGCTAGCAGACCAATATGCAGGACAAGTGCGCATTCGTATTCAAGACGATGGTGCTGGTATTCCGAAAGAAGACCTTGCATATGTCTTTGAACGCTTTTATAAAGCAGATAAAGCACGAACAAGAGGTAAGGGTGGCACAGGTTTAGGTTTAGCTATTGCGAGTAATATTATTAATGCACATCGAGGTCGTATTACAGTAGAAAGTGAAGTAAATGTAGGTACAACCTTTACATTCTTCCTACCACTACCAGATGAAATTTAATGAATAAAGAAAAAGTCTTGAATTCGAGAGAAACTTCTCTTTACAATTCAAGACTTTTTTTGTATGATGAATGTGTGAAAAAAAATAAATACGGTTCATCTTCGGGGCAGGGTGTAATTCCCGACCGGCGGTAATGAAGTGTTTAACATTTCTCAGCCCGCGAACCTTAACAGGTTGATTTGGTGCAACTCCAAAGCCGACAGTATAGTCTGGATGGGAGAAGGTGAAGGTACAGCGTTGTGTTCAAAAAAATGAGTGAACAACGTTTATTTAATGTTGCCTAATTCTCCCGCGTAGAAGTACTTCTACGTGGGATTTCTATTTTAAATAAGCACACGCAGCCTTACCTCTTTTTGAAGTGATCCGCAACAAAAGGAGAAAACAGAATATGAAGAACAAGAAGTTACGTCGCATGATTGCAATTGGGATGTTAAGTAGTATTGCATTTTTACTACACTTAATTAATTTCCCAATTCCGCCATTCCCGAATTTTTTAGAGGTAGATTTCGGTGATATCCCAGCGTTAGTCGCAATGATTATTATGGGACCACTTGCAGGGATTTTAGTCGAGTTACTAAAGAATGTCATTGACTGGGTATACACAGGTAGTCCAACGGGGGTACCTGTAGGGCATATGGCAAACTTTGTAACAGGCTTATTATTTATCCTTCCAACGTACTTTGTTTATAAAAAATTAAGTACAAAAAAAGGATTGGGAATTGGTCTTGTTGTAGGTACAATCTCTATGGCAGTAGGTATGAGTGTATTAAATTACTTCGTCTTTATGCCAATGTATAATTACTTCTTAAACATGCCTGTTGAAACAGGGGCTGCATTACGTGCTACAATCGTAGCGGGTGTGCTACCATTCAATATTATTAAAGGTGTTCTTGTAACAATTGTCTTCCTACTATTATTTAATGTAATGGGTAAGTGGATGACGAAAGAACGCAGAAGTTTCCAAGCATAACGATAAAAAAGCTTTGGCATTTTCTTAAATGCCAAAGCTTTTTGTATGAGTTTTAATGTTGTACACGTAGTAATTGCGCATGTAATAAGCGATTTCGTACAACAATACCTGCTAATGCAGATAAAATGGCTTTAATCACACCAACAAGTAAGAATGGATAGACACCACCCATAAATGCACCAGTCCAAGATAAATCAGCACTGAATTTTAGCCAGATTGTACCGAAAGCAAGTGTTACAATCATTCCGATAATATTAGCAATGATTGCTTGTACCTTTGTAAAACCGAATCTTTCAAGGTATAAACCGATTGCTACAGCTGCTGGTAAGAAGCCGATAATATAGCCACCAGTTGGTCCTGCAACAACGCCTAGACCACCTGACATACCACTGAAGACTGGAATCCCAATTGCGCCTAGTAATATGTAAATAAACACAGATAGTGAGCCATAACGAAGTCCTAGAATTGTAACAGCTAAACCAATTGCAAATGTTTGTCCTGTAATTGGAATGAGTGGCAGTGGAATCGTAACCTGTGCAAAAATCCCGATAATTGCTGCGAATAATGCGGAAAGAATCCACATCTTCAATTGTTCATTTCTCATAAAAATCCCCTTTGTGTAAACTTATTTTAAAACTAGTTAACCAAAATATAATGAAAAAATGAAAAAAGGTCAACACTTTTTTTCGTGACAACAACGTAAAGTATGCGACGAATATGACAGAAAAATATCATTTTAAAGTAACAACTTACAATAAATGTCAGAGAATTTGCAAAAAGATTAGAAATATGTATAATAAGACAAAGACGATTGAACAAATTAAAAAATAAGAAATTTGCTTCAATATGAGAAAAAATGACTGATAAAATAGAGAGGGGAAGCTTTGTGACCGAAAGGAAACTACTCAGTGCTTTCATTACATCTCTTGCTGCGTTTTTTATATTACCGATGCTATATAGTAATCAGCAAGATGATTTTTTGACTTCGGCATTAAACATTAGTATGTATTCATTTCCTTTGATTTTTACATATGGATTAATCATATCCTATGTATCGGACTTTTTTGCTTCATCCAAACGAAATATTTCAGGTGTATCTTTTTTATTCCATTCTTTACTAGGTTCAACAGTAGCTGTACCGATTTTTATTTATAGTTGGATGAATGATGAAGTCGAAACGGCGATGCAACCAGAAATTTGGACAGCAGGCTTTACATTAGGCGCGGTATTTTTCACAGCCGATGTTTCGTTAAAGTATTTAGGGAAGTATTTAGTATTAAATAGAGGAGCTTAGTTCATTCGAATGAATTGGGCTTTACGTAATTTGAAACATACATAACTAAAAGTATAGAAGTATAACATATGAAAACAGGTTGGGATATACGTGTAAAAAATATCATCCCACATAAGCATAAGAAAAACTGGAATCGCGCTGTGGCGCGGTTCCAGTTTTTCATTGCGAACGCTAAAAAGGAAAGTGAAATATTTGCCCAATCTTTTCTTACGATTATTGGGAAGGTGATTTAAAGTAGTCAAAGATAAACTGTTGGAATTTTTGAGCAGCAGGTGATAAATAACGTCCTTCAGACCAAGCCATACCAATAATACGCTCAGCATTGACATCTGTTAGTGGGATTTTGGTAATACGTTTTTGATTAATTTCATCACCTTCAGGCAGAATTGATACACCGAGTCCAGCAGCTACAAAACCAGCAACGGTTGCTACTTCATCGCCTTCGAATGTAATACGTGGTTCAATATTTTTCTCTTGGAATAACTCATCCATTTGAATACGAAGGGCATAACCTTTTTTTAATAAGATGAAAGATTCTTGACCAAGTTCTGTTAATGTAATCGACTCTTTATTTGCTAGCTCATGGCTGCTTGGTACAATCGCAACTAATTGCTCCCGCCATAACTCCCGCCATTCAATTGGCTTCTCTACTTCCATTTCTGCAAGTAAACAAAGATCTAAATCACCAGACTTCAATTCGAGTAATTGTAAATGCGTATGGTTTTGTTTTAAAGAGAAGTGGATTTGTTCATTTTTTTTACGGAAATGTCGAATTAAATCAGGTACCACATTCGTTCCGAGGGTGTGCAAAAAACCGAGTGATACTTCACCATGATTGGGGTCAACAATTTGTTGAATCTCCTGTAAACCAGCCTGATATTCTCGCATAATATTATGTACACGTTTTACAAATAGTTCGCCGTAGCGATTGAGGCGAATTGAGCGTCCTTGACGTTCGAATAACGGGACCCCAAGCTCGTCTTCTAATCTGGCAATAGAGCGACTAAGAGCAGGTTGAGAAATGGATAATTGTTCTGCTGCTTTTGTCATATGCTGAATTTTTGCGAGCATTTGAAAATACTCCAGTTGTTGCCATTCCATCTGTTTTCCCCCTAAACTTTCATAAATGTAATCGTTCTTTGATCCGCGTCATATAAACACCATTCGCGATGAAAGATGACAGAACCGACATTGATGGCATAACGTTTTTTTGTTAAATGAATAGGTTCATTCCATTTGAAAGGTTGTGTAATTCCCTTATGGAAAAGTGCAGAATGATGACTATGCCCAAAAAAAGTAAGTGGCTCACTATTTTTTTTAATGACAGGTGTAACATCATCTAACCATTCAAATTGATGCCCGTGAATTAATAGAGCGCCTTCAATCTCCATTGTTTCAGGTAAAGATTCAAAAAGTGTTTGCCCAGTTACTTGCATGATGCGCAATTCTTGGTTTCCGATAATAGAAGGGAAATCAAGTAGTTGAATGAAATCATATGGTAATTTAGCAGCCACATGTAAAGGAAGTGACTGTTTTTTATGTGCCTTCTTTTTACTAATCGTACATTCAAATAAATCACCCAAGCCGATACGAATAGCAGAAGAAGCTGTTGCATCAATATGTTCTAAAACGGATTGTGTATCCTCTTTATGGGAATGTAAATCCCCTAATAAAGCATATTTCATAAAATAACTCCTTTTAATCCTCAATTAATAATAGTTTACCAAATAATTAGGTCACTTTATATAAACATGTATTTTTAAAAAAGCATAATATGGGTAAATGAGTAAAAAATAGTATAAAGAACTTGTATCAATGATATGATAGAAGTCATTCTATGGGGAAAAGGACGTGTATCTGTGAAAGATTTAAATAGAATGAAGCAATCAAATAGTACTCGCTATTGGTATTCTTTTAGCGAGCGCCTCTTTTACACCAATAATATTAGTACATGCGAAAATGACTTCACAAGAACTAATACAGAAAAAGTTAATAATCGATAAGAAAATTATACAACTAGAACGTGAAATAGAAAGACTCCAAGCGAATCTACAATATAAAATCAAAGAATTTCGTCAAACACAATCGGATATTGCAGATACAGAAAAAGAGTTAAAAGAAGTAGAAGGACGTATGCAAGATCGCTCAAAAATAATTGATGAGCGCATGGTTGCCTATCAAAGTCAAAAATCAACGATTAATTTATACGTCGATGTGTTATTAGAGTCAGAGAGCTTATCTGATTTATTAACAAAATCAATATCAATTAAAACATTATTAGATGCAGATCGTTCATTACTAAATCAACAAACAGAAGATCGAGATGAATTAAAGACATTGCAAATAACGCTACAAATGAAAAAAGAAAAGTTGCAAAAACAATTTCAAGCGATGCAAGAACAAGAAAAAGATTTAGAAGTGAAAAAAGTAGAAAATAATGCTAAATCTTTAAAATTAAAAGAACAAATTGCAACAAAGAAGAAAAAAGAGAAATTAGAACGTGAGCGAATCGTCAAAGAAAAAGAAGCAGCTCGTTTGAAAGCTTTAGCAGAAAAAGAATTTTTAGCACAACAAGTAGCTGGAGAGTCAGAAGAAGTAGGAGCAGCGATGAATGCAGGGAATGGTACAAATGGAGCGAAGGTAACAGATGCGAACCAGCAAGTACCTACTGTCGAAGGTTCAGCAAAAGTTAAGACAATTATAGAAGAAGCAAGTAAATATCTAGGAACATCTTATGTATGGGGAGGTTCTAATCCAGCAACGGGCTTTGATTGTTCAGGTTTAACCCATTGGTCATTTAAAAAAGCAGGTATATCTATTCCTAGAACTTCTGCAGCACAGTATTTAGCATCTAAAAAAGTTAGTGCCACAGAAGCACGAGCAGGAGATTTAATCTTCTTTAGTTATGGAAGTGGCGTAGCGCATGTAGGGATTTATCTAGGGGATGGACGCATGTTAAATGCTCAAAATAACGGTGTCGTTGTTGAGTCATTAGATTGGTGGAATCAATATTTAGTAGGATATGGACGCTTCATATAAACGATTTATCAAAATCTAGAATTGCCTTAGCAAGAATAGATTTTGATAAATTTTTCATGGTACACTAGTATAGGCAATTATGTACATAGAATAAGGTATTTTCATAATTGTGTAAAATGGTTACAATAAAATACACAGAAGGGAGCTTTTCTTGTTTGAATAATAAACTAAATCCAAAGATTTGGTTTGTATTATCAAACTTATTGATTGTTTTTTTAGGAATTGGATTAATTGTTCCAGTTATGCCGACGATTATGCGTGAAATGGGATTAGACGGAAAAACAATGGGATATCTCGTTGCCGCTTTTTCATTGACGCAATTACTCGTTTCACCCATTGCTGGAAAATGGGTAGATCGTTTTGGGCGTAAACGCATGATTGTTATCGGGATGTTCATCTTCGGATTATCTGAGTTACTATTTGCAGTAGGTCATGTTGTTGAGTTGCTTTATTTATCACGTTTTATTGGTGGGATAAGTGCTGCTTTTGTCATGCCAGCCATTACAGCATATGTAGCCGATGTTACAGATATCAAACAACGTCCAAGAGCGATGGGCTATGTATCAGCCGCAATTAATACAGGATTTATCTTAGGGCCAGGAATTGGCGGTTTTTTAGCGGAAATTAATATTCGCGCACATTCTTCACAGCAGCTCTTTTAGGGTTTATTGGTGCTGTTTTTTCGGTTCTGTTTTTAAAAGAACCAGAACGAGAACAAGTGCACTCTGAAAAACCAATAAAAACAGAAGCAACAAGTTTGAAAATTTTACTACAACCAATTTTCTTTATACCTTTTTTAATTATTTTTATTTCTTCTTTTGGACTTTCGGCATACGAAACTATCTATGGGTTATTTTTAGATCGACAATTCCAATTCACAGCGAAAGATATTGCGATCTTATTAATTTTGAGTGGTGTACTTGGTACGGTATTCCAAGTCTTTTTATTCGACGGTTTAACACGGAAATTAGGAGAAATTAATTTAATTCGTATCTGTATTTTTGTAGCCGCAATAATGATGATTTTTATGATGAATGTATCATCATTTATATCAATTTTACTTGTGACATTAATGGTCTTTTTGACTTTCGATTTAATTCGTCCGGCCTTAACAACATATTTATCTAAAGTTGCTGGTCAACAACAGGGATACATTAGTGGATTAAATTCGTCATTTACAAGTGTAGGGAACATTATTGGACCAATTATTGCAGGTGCATTATTTGATTACCAAGCATATTCACCCTATGTTTTTTCGATGGCTGTGCTGTTAATTAGTTTAGTAATCGCTATGTTTTGGAGACAACCAAAAAAGTTATTGTAGGGGGCGTGTAACATGCATTTACACAAAAAACTTTCAATGAACTACCCAATTATACAAGCACCAATGGCTGGTGTGACAACACCTGAAATGGTCATCGCAAGTCTAGAGACAGGAATTTTAGGCTCGATTGGTGCAGGGTATATGTCTGCAGATGCAACACGAGATTTTATTCGCCAAGTAAAAAAATATTCATCTAAACCATTTTTAATTAATCTTTTTGCACATGAAGTACCACCAGTTGTACAACACGAGATTACCATTGCAAAACAAGCATTGATTGATGCGAAAATTGACAATCAAATTAAAAGGGATGAGGTGAAATTGTCTAAATCCCAATATGATGAGCAATTAGCTGTTGTTTTGGAAGAAGGTGTTGCCGCTTGTTCGTTTACATTTGGCGTACCTACACCTTTACAAATTCGTCTTTTAAGAGAAAAAGGTATTCTCGTTTTCATTACAGCTACTTCACTTGAAGAAGTTCATGTAGCGAGTCAATTGGGTGTAGACGGTATATTCTTGCAAGGAATGGAAGCAGGAGGTCATCGTGGTTCGTTTATTGAGCCATTTCAGTATATACCGTTAAAAGATTTATTTACACAGGCAAAAGATATAACGAATATTCCGTTAATTGTTGCAGGTGGGATTGCAACAAAAGAACAAATGGATTGGTATTTAAAACAAGGGGCAGAAGCGATTACATTAGGAACTGCTCTATTAGTAAGTGACGAAAGTGGCGCTCCTTCAGCACATAAAGAACGTATTTTATGTGCGGAAACAGATGAAACCGTTCTCACAAAAATGTTTTCTGGAAAACCAGCTCGAGGTATTATGAATGGTTTTATTGAAAAGATGGAAATGATGCCTGTTGCTCCTTTTCCATATCAAAATGATTTAACAAAAGGGATTCGTGCAAGAGCAGCTTTTGCAAATAATTCCGAGAATATGTCTTTATGGGCAGGAACAAATTTACACCATGCAACGAAAGGAACAATTCGAGAGATTATTGAACGATTTGTTCATGCAGATTTATAAAATAAAGCGAGAATCGTACGTGAACAGTACGTTTCTCTTTTTTTATGTATGAAGCATAAAAAAAGAAGCAGGAATAAGATCCCTACTTCTTCGCTTATTATTAAATACCTAGAATATTATAGCCAGAATCTACATAAATAACTTCGCCTGTTACACCGCTTGAAAGTTGGCTTAACATAACAATTGTCATATTCGCTACTTCTTCTTGTGTAATGTTGCGACGCATTGGTGCAGCTTCTTCGATTTTATTTAGAATTTGATTAAATGATGGAACAGCTTTCGCTGAAATTGTTTTGATTGGTCCTGCTGAAATGGCATTTACACGAATGTTGTCTTGACCGATATCTGCTGCTAGATAACGTACAGATGCTTCAAGAGCTGCTTTTGCGATACCCATTACATTGTAGCCTTCTAACACACGGTCAGCGCCTAAGTAACTCATCGTTACAATCGAACCGTTCTCTGTCATATAAGGATGTGCAGCTTTTGCAACAGCGATTAATGAATAAGCACTTGTATCTTGTGCGAAAGCATAACCATCACGAGATGTTTCAAGGAAGCGGTTTTTTAAATCCTCTGTTAAAGATGAAGCAACAGAGTGTACGATACCATGAATAACACCACGTTTTTTACCGATTTCATCAAATGCTTGTTGGATACTCTCATCACTGTTAACATCACATTGAATGACATCATAAGTAGACGCATCAACATCTGCTAATAGCTTTTGTAATTTTGCTAGTGAACGATCTTTACGGTATGTAAATGTAACGTGTGCACCAATTGAGAATAATGATTTTGCAATACCCCATGCAATACTACGGTCGTTGGCAACACCCATTACGACGATATTTTTATCTTTAAAGTTTAATAAATTTTCCATAATAGCCCCCTACATATAGTTACTATTAGTACCTGATACTAAAATTTTAACGTACTCATAGCGCGAATGCAACTATTATTTTGCAACAAAGCCAAATACATTTTTAATAAGATGAACAGAGGCAAGGCTTAAAATGCTCGCTACTATGAGTAATAATACATGTCGAACATTCTCAGAGAAAAAATAAAGAGGCGTAAAATGTGTCATAAATTGAGCGTATGCAGCACCTAAAATAATAAATAACACGAGTTGAATGGAATAGTTGATAAAATATTTCATTTTAAACCTCCTTATAATCATAGCAGTATGTATATAACACGATACCCATTTAAAGTAAGTATAAACTAAATTGAGAGAAAATTGAAACATTTAATAACAAAAGAAAAGAGACTAAAGCAAAGGCTCAGTCTCTTATCGTATTATTCGTATTTTAATGCATCGCCGTCGAAAGTTTCATCGGCAACCTTAATTGAGTCAGTTGGACAACCTTCAAACGCGTCCTCCATGTCCTCCATTAAGTCTTCTGGTACTTCAGTTGTCCCTGTGTTATTATCTAAAATAACGAAGGCAATACCTTCATCATCGTAGTCATAAATATCAGGTGCAGCAGCGCCACAAGCGCCACAAGCGATACAAGTATCTTGGTCTACAATTGTAAACTTAGCCATATATTTTACCTCTCCTTTTGTGTCGTTCCCAATAGCTTCATTCTTATTCTAAAGTGCTTTGCATTTCATTTCAACCATAATCAACGAAACGAGGAGGAATTTGGCTTGTTTTTTGAACAATTATTATTACATATACTTCAAAAGTATGATGGACAACGAACAGTGTTTTCTGCATATCATTTATTAAAAGGGAAAAAGTCAGGTCAAACTATTCAAGATGTAGGGTTATTTCAATTACAGCCATACTTTAATTTATTCCCTCGTTTAACAAAAGAGAAATTTTATACACAAATTCAACATCTAGAACAAAAAAATAAAATTACGATTTCAGAAGATGAACATGTACACGTTCTAGTTGCACCTCACCTCACATTTGATGGTTTAGATGGTTGGCATTTACGCGGTGGTGAACATGTTTTTTTTGACCGATTCCAATTAGTTGTGCAAACGATTTCTAATCTACGTATGCAAGAGTCGCGCTTTTTACCGATTGTACGAGATGAACGTGTGCAACAGTTTGTTCGTCAGTATTTGACGTGGCTACATTATCAAGAAGAAAAGCAACAACATGCTTTTATTGAAGCTTTCCATCAATTGCTAGAAGAACTTCCTGTGACTGAACAAGAAAAAAATATCTTCATGTATCGCTTGAGCGGGTTTCAACAAATTGGTTGGACATGGCAACAATTAAAAGAACAAACGAATAGTTCGGAACTTGATTTACAATTACAATATGTACATACACTCCATCATATGATTCGTTTTATTGAAGAACATGTTATCGCTTTGTTTGAACCACTTTTATATCAAGTGCGTGTACAAACAGTGTTAACAGCTTCTACACAACAAACAGCTAATTTATTGATGCAGGGAATGAACATGGAACAAATTGCACAGATTAGACGTTTGAAGATGAGTACAATTGAAGACCATATTGCAGAAATTGCAATGAATGTGCAAACTTTTCCGATTGAGCAATTCGTACCAAATGAGATACGTTTAGCAATTGAAGCAGTTGTATCTGAAGTAGGGAGTAAAAAACTTAGACCAATCAAAGAAAAGATACCAGAAGCGAGTTATTTTCAAATTCGCTTAGTTTTAGCATGGGCAGGGGGTGTTTAAATGTTAGAAGAAGCATTAAAAAAATACTTTCATTACGATACATTTCGTCCAGGTCAAAGAGAAGTGATTGAAGCTGTTTTACAAGAAAAGGATGTGATTGCACTTCTTCCAACAGGGAGTGGAAAATCACTATGTTATCAATTGAGTGGTTATCTTTTAAATGGAGCGGTAGTCATCGTTTCGCCATTACTATCACTCATGCAAGATCAAGTAGAGCAGATGAAGCGGTTTGGTGAAAAACGCGTAGTTGCCATCAATTCATTTTTACAAGGCGAACAACGTGAACGTGTGTTAGCGAATTTACAAGCGTATCGCTATATTTTTGTATCGCCTGAAATGTTAGGACAAAAAAGTTTTAAGCGAGCTCTTTCGCGTGTTCATATTGCATTAATTGCAGTAGACGAAGCACACTGTATTTCTCAGTGGGGGTTTGATTTTCGACCAGAATATTTAAATATTGGTGATACTATTCGTACATTTTCACGTGTACCAGTTTTAGCATTAACAGCTACTGCAACGAATCGTGTGAAAGAAGATATTCGAAAATATTTACATATGGAAAATCCTTATGAATGGATTTCAGCTGTGGATCGCCCGAATATTTGCTACCAAGTAGTACCTATTCAAAAACATTATGAGAAAATAGGTTGGTTAGTTGCGCATGTACAACATACGACTTCACCTGGCATTATTTATACACAATCACGTAAGAAAACAGAAGAATATGCAGAAGCTTTACGTGAATCTGGCGTGCGTGTAGCAGCCTATCATGCAGGGATACAACAAGATGAACGGCAATTGATACAACATCAATTTATTGCAGGTGAGCTTGATTGGATTGTTGCGACGAATGCTTTTGGTATGGGTGTTCATAAAGAAAATATTCGTCAAATTATTCATGACCATCTACCAAGTTCGATGGGGAATTATTTACAAGAAGTAGGTAGAGCTGGACGAGATGGTGAACAGTCTTTTGCAACATTATTATTTACAGAAGAAGATGATCGTATTACAAAATCAGTGAGTGTAATGGATTACCCTCAAGAATTTCATATTGATGAATATGAGCGGTTAGCGAATCAAGGCGTTAATCCTTTTATTATGGTAGAAGAAAGTAGAATCACTGAAACAAGTTATCGTATTTTACATTATTGGATGCATAAATTACCAAAAATAGAGGTAATAGAACAAATAAATCGAATGAAATTTGAAAAAGTGAAAGAAGTCGACCAATTGCAACAAATTTTAACAGGGAAAGACTGTATAAGAGAAGAAATTAGCCGATATTTTGAACAGGAACTCCTAACGAAGCCTGTGTTATGTTGTTCCGTATGTGGTCTACCAGAAGACGTAATACCGAAGAAGCGATTAATAAAAGAAGCATCAGCTCAACTTTTTTCATGGCAAGAACGTTTTAAACAAATATTTCCAAATTAAATTGAGATTCATTTACTTTTATTAAAATTTTAGTCATAATAGTATTATGATTATATAGAAAAAGGGGGATACACATGTCTCAAAATGATTATAAAGAGCGCGTAGAGGCGCATCGCCAATCCATCCAAGTAGAAGGTAATGGGACAAGTGAGAAGCCTACACGCATGTCACGTAAGCAGCAAAGAGAAGCAAAGGGTGGTGGGAAACCGCCGAAAAAAAATAAGAATAATTCTCTTTTGACAGTGTTAGCAGTTGTCTTTGTTATGATTCCAGCCGCTATTTTAATTTATACATTCGTTATTAAATCGGATACACCTACTAAAGAAGCTCCGAAAGCAGCAGGCACTGAACATGTAGAGATTGAAACAAATCAAAATGACGAAAAAGACACAAAAGAAACACAGAAAAAAGAAACACAAACAAAAGATTCAACAGCTAAAGCTGATGATGTAACAAAAGAAGAAAAGCAAGCAGCAAAAGAAAAAGAACAACAAAAGCTAGCAGAGGAAAAGGCAGCAAAAGAAAAAGAAGCGAAACAAAAGGCTGAGCAAGAAAAAGTAGAGCAAGAAAAACGAGCTGCTGAGAAGAAAAAAGAAGAAGAGGAAAAGAAACAACCAGTTGAAACTGTAAAACCTTCTTCAGCTTATACAGCAGCAATTCAAGGCGGATATTTACACAATGCTGTAGAAGGCGACACGATTCAAAGTATTTCAATTAAATACTATGGTAGTGAAGCATATGTGAATCAAATTAAACAACTAAATGGAATTACGGCGGATCGCGTACCAGCAGGGACAAAAGTAGCTTTAATTAAAACACAATAAAAATAATCGTTCTTATATTTCAAAAGTCATAGGTATCACATAATATGGAGAGGAATCGTTTTGTAAAATGATTCCTCTTTTATTTTGGTGGAAAAGGGAAGAGTACACATAATTCAAATACTGTTTTTTAAAAAAGAGAAGCGTATAATATGATAGAAGAGTTTTTTAGAAATAAAAGGAGTGACAGATATGCGTCGAGAAGAAGCTATTATTGTTGGAGGAGGTCCTTGTGGATTATCAGCAGCAATTGCTTTGCAAAACATTGGTTTGAAGCCGATTGTAATTGAAAAGGGGAATATTGTGAATTCAATTTATAATTATCCCACCCACCAAACATTTTTTAGTTCAAGTGAAAAATTAGCCATTGGCGACGTTCCTTTTATCGTAGAAGCACAAAAACCTAAAAGAAATGAAGCGCTTGTCTACTATCGTGAAGTGGTTAAAATGAAAAATTTAGATATTCATCGCTTTGAAGAAGTACGTCATGTAGAAAAAGACGGTGAGGAGTTTGTTGTCGAGACATCAAAAGAAGTGTACCGTACACCATATGTAGTCATCGCGACAGGGTACTACGACCATCCAAACTATATGAATATCCCTGGTGAAGAATTACCGAAAGTGATGCATTACTTTAAAGAAGGGCATCCCTATTTTGATACAGATGTATTAATTATTGGCGGTAAAAACTCTGCGATTGATGCAGCGCTTGCACTTCATAAAGCAGGTGCACGTGTAACAGTTGCTTATCGTGGCAGTGTTTATTCGCCAAGTATTAAACCGTGGGTGTTACCTGACTTTGATGCACTCGTACGTACAGGTGAAATTATCATGCATTTTAATACAGTTGTAACAGAAATTCGTTCGCATGAAGTCGTTCTTGTTGAAGAAGGTGTAGAAAAAACAATTGAAAATGATTTTGTTTTCGCTATGACTGGATATCATCCGGACCATCGTTTTATTAAAGAGATGGGTGTTGAACAAGATGTAGCGACAGGACGACCTGTTTTTGATGCTGAAACGATGGAAACGAATGTACCGGGACTTTTCATTGCAGGTGTTATTGCTGCTGGAAATAACGCGAATGAAATCTTTATTGAAAATGGACGATTCCATGGAGAGCAGATTGCCAAATGTATTGAACAAAAAAAGTAAAATCTTAAAAAAGAGGGAACGCTTAACTGGCTGTTCCCTCTTTTCATATTTTATTAGTTTCGATAGAAAAACTCAGCAATTGAGATTTTAGGGTTTTGTTCATTTAATGCGACCAATAATTTTAAACGCGCTTTTTGCCCGTTAATCCCATTTGTATAGATAGCGCCTAAATCCTCAAGCATCTTCCCACCGCCTACATAACCATAAACACCTTGAGCAATCCCATTAAAGCAACGTGACACAATGACAACAGGAATACCGTCATCTAATAGTTTTTGAATACTGGGTACAATCGAAGGTGGAACATTTCCTTGCCCAAAACCTTCGATAACTAAGCCGTCGTATTTAGCTAATCGAATGGCTTCAACGATATCTGCTTCCATTCCTGCATATGTTTTGAGTAATGCAACACGTTTTTTAAAATCATGCACTTCTGCAAATTCGCGAAGAACAGGTGAATGATGAAAATGAATATTTTTGTTTGTAATCAGACCGATTGGGCCATATTGAGGTGATTGGAAAGTAGCAACATTACTTGTCGATGTTTTTGTAACATTTGCTGCAGCATGAATTTCATCATTCATGACAACTAAAACACCTAATCCATGTGCTTTTTCTTCACTAGCAACACGAATAGCAGCTACTAAATTATAAATACCATCTGAACCAATTTCATTAGATGAACGCATTGCACCTGTTAAAATAATGGGGATGTCCGTATGAATAGTTAAATCTAAGAAATAAGCTGTTTCTTCTAATGTATCAGTACCATGTGTAATGACAATACCATCATAAGCTGCTTTTTTTAGTTGTTCTTCAATTATTTTACGTAGTGTCAACATGTGCTCAGGTGTCATATGTGGAGAAGGAAGATTGAAGGCATCAATCTCTGTAATATGTGCAAACTGTTCTAATTTTTCACGCTCTTTTGTTAAGGGATTGACTTCATCAGGGACAACTGCACCATTTTCTTCAACATGCATTGAAATTGTACCACCTGTATGAATTAATAAAATTTGTTTTTTCAATATGAATACCTCCTATTAATATCGCGTTCGCTAATGCTATAATAAGCAGTAATAAAGGTGAGAGGAGCTTAATTATGTTCATCTTATTATCTGTTGCGATTGCACCAGGACTTGCTTTGTTTAGTTTTTTTTATTTACGCAATCAAATGGCAACAGAACCTAGAAAAACATTGCTACAGTCATTTATCTATGGCGCAATTTTAACATTTCCAATCATGTTTTTACAGTATGTATTTAAAGAAGAACAAGTCTTTCAACATATAATTGTGCAAGATGTCTTTTTTACAGGCGTTATTGAAGAATTTTTTAAGTGGATTTTTCTGATTTTAGTTATTTATCATCATGTTGAATTTGACGACCCCTATGATGGCGTATTGTACGGGGCAGCTGTATCTTTAGGTTTTGCAACGGTTGAAAATGTGATTTATTTAATGTCTTATGGCATGGACACAGCGTTTTTACGCGCAATTTTACCTGTTTCAAGTCATGCTCTATTTGGGGTTGTGATGGGTTATTATCTCGGTAAAGCAAAATTCCAGTCTTCTCAAGCGAGTTTACGATACAGGGCACTTGCCTTATTTGCCCCGATGACCTTACATATTTTATACAATGCGATTTTCATTTCTCAAAATCACTGGGTATACTATATGGTTCCATTTATGCTGTTTTTATGGTGGTTTAGTTTACGAAAAGTAAAGCAAGCACATAAAGCGCTGGTTCAATTATTGATTCAAAAAGCGAATTAGTTCAAAGGTTGTGTATCTGTATTATGATATGTGTAAATTGAAATGTTTTTTTGAAAGAATTGTGGAAAAAGTTGTGTTATAATGCCATAATATACATATAATTAAACAGATATGGGTGAAAAGTATGGAGATTAAATTAGGTACAAACTTACTGTTAGCGCCTTATGATGAAGAAACAGATGAAAAGTTTAAATGTAAAGTAGTTGATCAACAAGGAGATATCTTATTTATCGATTATCCTGTTAGCACACTGACACATCGTACAGCTTTTTTAATGGAAGGAACTCGTTTTCGTGCATCTTATATTGATGAAGCGAAGATTGGGTTCAGTTTTAAAACAACAATTATGGGACGCGAAAAGGGAAATATTCCAACATTAAAGCTTGCTCTTCCATCAGATGAAGAATTTGAAAAAGTACAAAGGCGAGAATATGTACGCGTCGAGACACCAGTTGATGTTGCAATCTATCGTAATGAACATTATAGTCAATATGTATCAGAAGATATTAGTGCAGGTGGATTAGCGATTATTGCTTCACAAGCAGATCAATTTAAGCCATTAGAACAAGTTGAGCTTACGATTGCACTTCCCTTTGAAAACCGAGAAGAAGGTGTAAAATACGTACAGACTTCAGCTGAAGTAATTCGTGTCATTGATCAAGAAGGTGTTATTATTGTACCGCTTAAATTTATGAATACAGACGAAATTGACAAGCAGCATATCTTACGTTTTTGTTTTGAACGTCAGTTGTTAATTCGAAAAAAAGAAACAAAAATTTAATTTTAAAAATGACATTTCATGGACAAATTCGTCGTGTTGAAATGTCATTTTTTCATGTTCTCAAGTGGTACAGTTACGCATTTTTTATGGTACAATGTTACGAAAGAAAGGGTTGAACAAAGTGACAAAGAAAATTCAAATTGCAATCGATGGACCAGCTGGAGCTGGTAAAAGTACAATCGCAAAAATTGCGGCTGAAAAATTAGGTTATACGTATATTGATACAGGTGCGATGTATCGTGCTTTAACATATAAAGCATTACAACATCAAATTGATTTATCAAGTGAAGAAGCAGTAACAACATTACTAAAACAAACAGTAATCGAACTACAACCGTCTCCAAATGGCCAACTTGTATTTTTAGATGGGCAAAACGTATCAAGTGAAATTCGCTCAAATGAAGTAACAAGTCAAGTTTCAACTGTTGCAGCTCATGGCACAATGCGTGAAATTATGGTTGAACGTCAATATGAGATGGCTGAAAAAGGCGGCGTCATTATGGACGGTCGTGATATTGGAACAGCTGTATTACCGAATGCAGAGTTAAAAGTATTCATGTCTGCAACAGTAGAAGAACGTGCGCGTCGACGTTATGAAGATAATAAACAACGTGGTATTGACTCGTCATTTGAAGCGTTAAAAGAAGAAATCGCACTTCGTGACAAGATGGATAGTGAACGAGAAGCTTCTCCGCTTGTACAAGCAGAAGATGCTATTTATTTAGATACGACAGAATTATCAATTGATGAAGCGGCAAACGCAATTTTAAAATTAGCGAGTGAAAGGATGGCATAAGATGGACTTTTACCATTTTGCACGATCAGTTGTTTATGCAGCATTAAAACCACTCTACCGTATTCAAATTATCGGACAAGAAAATTTCCCTAAAGAGGGTGGTGTCCTACTTTGTTCAAATCACATTGACGAATTAGACCCACCAGTTGTTGGTGTAACAGCTCCTCGACCAGTTAATTTTATGGCGAAAGAAGAATTGTTTAAACTACCAATCCTTAAGGGTATATTACCAAAGGTACACGCTTTCCCTGTAAAACGTGGTTTAAGTGACCGTCAAGCATTACGAACAGCAATCTCTTTATTAAAAGAGGGGCAAGTTGTCGGTTTATTCCCAGAAGGAACGCGAAACCGCACAGGACAATTAGGAAAAGGTTTCTCAGGTGCAGGCTTTTTTGCACTACGTGGTGGTGATGCGGTCGTCATGCCATGTGCAGTTATTGGACCTTATAAGATGTTCCGTAAAGTAACGGTAGTTTATGGTCAACCAATCGATATGACACCTTATCGTGAAAATAAGGCAAAACCTGAGGAAGTAACTGAAGTAATTATGGCGAGTATTCAAAAATTGTTAGATGAATATCACCCAGATAATAAAAAATAAAGGGTAATTTTTGTCTTTCTGTTAGAAATCTACTAAAATAAAGGTAACTGAGGCGAAGGAGGATTACATATGTCTGAAGAGATGAATGTGAATGAATTACCAGAAATTCAAGAAGGTACGGTTGTAAAGGTAAAAGTTGAAACGGTTGAAGATAATCGTGTCATTGTTTCGATTCCAAATGCAAAGTACGATGGTATTATCCCTATTAGCGAGTTATCCAGTTTACATGTGGAAAAGGCATCAGACGCTGTATCAGTAGGTGATGAATTTGAAGCTGTAGTTACAAAAGTGGAAGACCCAGCGACAGATGCAGATGAAAAAACAGGTAACTATGTTTTATCAAAAAGAAAAGTAGACGCAGAACATGCGTGGGAAAAACTTGAAAAGCAATTTGAAGCGGGAGAAATTCTTGAAGCAGAAGTAAAAGATGTTGTTAAAGGTGGCCTAGTTGTTGATTTAGGCGTTCGCGGTTTTGTACCGGCTTCTTTAGTAGAAGATCACTTTGTTGAATCATTTGAAGACTACAAAGGAAAAATGATTTCATTTAAGATTGTTGAAATGGACCGAGAAAAAAATCGTTTAATCTTATCACATCGCGCAGTTGTTCAAGAACAAAAAGAAGAACAAAAAGGCGAAATTATTCAAAACTTACAAGCTGGCGACGTCGTAGATGGTGTCGTACAACGTCTTGCAACATTTGGTGCGTTTGTTGATTTAGGTGGCGTAGATGGTCTTGTCCACATCTCACAACTATCACATGAACATATCGAAAATGTGGAAGATGTACTAGAAGAAGGTCAAAAAGTAAAAGTGAAAATCTTAGCTGTTGACCCAGACGAAGGACGCATCTCATTATCAATTAAAGATACACTACCAGGACCATGGGAAAATATTCAAGAAAAAGTACAGAAAGATGCCATTCTTGACGGTGTTGTACGTCGCCTTGTAACATTTGGTGCATTTGTTGAAATTTTACCTGGTATTGAAGGGCTTGTGCATATCTCACAAATTTCTCATAAGCATATCAACACACCGCATGAGGCTTTAAAAGAAGGTCAAGATGTACAAGTGAAGGTACTTGAAGTGAATGAGAATGAAAAACGTATTGCATTGAGCATTAAAGCGTTACTTGAAGATGATACAGTAGTTGAAGAAGTAGTTGAGTATGAACTACCTGAACAAGAAACTGGCTTCTCATTCGGGGATTTACTAGGTGACAAATTAAAAGACTTCAATAAAAAAGACTAATAATAGAGCGTGTATAACATCCTATAAAGAGATGTTATGCACGCTTCTTTTTATCATGTAATGAGATATGAAAAAGCAGAAAGTTCCTTTATATACGGTTTTCCTTTTCATAGTGCTTTATTTTTGATAAAATAGAAGCACTGTAAACAATGAGTGGTTAGGTGATGGAACCCCCATCATCTTTTTTATTGTATAATAAGTAATTTTGAAAGTGGAAGGATGAAACAAAATGACGAAACCAGTTATAGCAATCGTCGGCCGTCCTAATGTCGGAAAATCGACAATCTTTAACCGAATTGTAGGCGAGCGTATATCAATCGTTGAGGATGTTGCGGGCGTAACACGTGACCGTATCTATAGTTCAGCGGATTGGTTAACACATGAATTTAATATTATTGACACAGGCGGTATTGATATTGGTGATGAACCATTCTTAGATCAAATCCGTGAACAAGCTGAAATTGCCATGGATGAAGCAGACGTGATTATCTTTATGACAAATGGTCGTGAAGGTGTAACATTAGCAGATGAGCAAGTAGCGAAAATTTTATATAAAACAAAAAAACCAGTTGTCTTAGCGGTTAACAAAATTGATAACCCTGATATGAGAGATATGATTTATGATTTCTATTCATTAGGGTTTGGCGATCCATTCCCAATCTCTGGTTCACACGGTTTAGGACTGGGTGATTTATTAGATGAAGCAGCAAAACATTTCCCAGAACAAGATGAAGTAGAGTATGACGAAAATGTCATTAAATTCTCTTTAATCGGTCGTCCAAATGTAGGGAAATCATCTTTAGTGAATGCATTCTTAGGTGATGATCGTGTTATCGTAAGTGACGTTGCAGGCACAACACGTGACGCAATTGACTCAGAATATGAATACGACGGTCAAGAGTATGTCATCATTGATACTGCAGGTATGCGTAAGAAAGGTAAAGTGTACGAGAGCACAGAAAAGTATAGTGTATTACGTGCATTACGTGCAATCGAACGTTCCGACGTTGTTTTAGTCGTTTTAAACGGTGAAGAAGGTATTCAAGAACAAGATAAAAAGATTGCTGGTTACGCGCATCAAGCAGGTAAAGCAGTCATCATTGTTATGAATAAATGGGATGCTGTTGATAAAGACGAAAAGACAATGAACGAAAAAACAAAAGAAATTCGTGAGCAATTCCAATTCTTGGATTATGCACCGATTGTTTTCACATCTGCTAAAACAGGTAAACGCGTACACAATTTACTACCTGTAATTAATCGTGTAAGTGAAAATCATGCAATGCGTATTCAATCAAGTATTCTAAATGAAGTTATTTCAGATGCAGTTGCACGTAACCCTGCTCCAACGGATAAAGGGCGTCGTCTACGCATTTACTATGCAACACAAGTGGCAATCAAGCCACCGACATTCGTTGTGTTCGTAAATGATCCAGAATTAATGCACTTCACATACGAACGTTTCTTAGAGAATCGTATTCGTGATACGTTTGAATTTGAAGGTACGCCAATTCGAATTATTACTAGAGCGCGCGATTAGAGGAGGAAATGGACAGATGAGTAAAGTTACAGTATTTGGAGCTGGCTCATGGGGAACAGCATTAGCGACTGTTCTTGCCGAAAATGGACATGATACATTATTATGGTCTCATCGAGAGGACCAAGCACAAGAAATTCAACAGCAACATACAAATGAAAAGTATTTGCCGGGAACAGTATTACCGCAAAATCTTTGTGCAACTTCAGATGTAGCATCTGCAGTGGAGCATGCTGAAGTTATTGTGATGGCTGTGCCTACTAAGGGAATTCGTGAAACGTGCCAAAAAATTATGAAGACGTTAAACCGTCAAATTATTTTTGTACATGTTTCAAAAGGAATTGAACCAGATTCATTAATTCGTATTTCTGAAATTATGAAAGAAGAATTAGCAGAAGAAGTTGTAAAAGATATTGTGGTCTTATCTGGACCAAGTCATGCGGAAGAAGTTGTTAAAAAACATCCAACAACAGTTGCATCTTCTTGTGAAAACTTGGAATCAGCTGTCGTTGTACAAGATTTATTTATGAATCATTATTTCCGTGTTTACACGAATGAAGATGTTGTTGGTGTAGAACTAGGTGGTGCATTAAAGAATGTTATTGCTCTTGCGGCAGGTGTTTCAGATGGTATTGGCTTTGGTGACAATGCAAAAGCTGCACTCATTACACGTGGTTTAGCTGAAATTTCACGTTTAGGTATTAAAATGGGTGCAAATCCAATGACATTCATGGGCTTAGCTGGTATGGGTGACTTAATTGTAACGTGTACTTCTGTTCATTCTCGTAACTGGCGAGCAGGTAATTTATTAGGTAAAGGTTTGAAACTAGAAGAAGTATTAGAGCAAATGGGTATGGTTGTAGAAGGCGTTCGTACAACAAAAGCAGCACACCAACTTGCTGATAAATACGAAGTTTCAATGCCGATTGTTCAAGCCTTATACGCAGTATTATTTGAAGATCAATCTGCAAAAGAGATGGTTGAGAAACTTATGTTGCGTATGAAAAAGTCAGAAATGGACGGACAATACTAAAAAATTTCTACTATTATATAGTAATTTACAAATTAACACATAATGTTACAAGTTATATGTAATGTTATGTGTTTTTTAGATTTTAAATTCCTTTTTAAAAAGTACCTAAGATATTTGTATTCAAATATCTTAGGTACTTTTGTGCAAATGATATAAAAACTTATCATTTCAGAAAAAAATTTTAACGAAAAAAATAGCAATATTACAAAGAAAATAAGCTGTAGAAAATATATAATTTTAAAAAAAGGGGTATTTTTTTATAGTTATCTCAAGAGAAAATATATACTTAGAAAATAAAAAGAAGTGGAAAAAGCTTTAAAAGATAACTCTTTTTTTGAGATAAAAAGTCTATTTACTTACAAAAAATAAAAAGAAATATATGTATTTAAAACGCATATTCGAGTGTATGAAAGTGATTAAGAGAAAGAATAATTTTTTTGAGAAATTCACTTTGTTGTATTTAAGAAAAAATAATCTTTTCTAATATATATACATTTCTATAAAAGAAATAAAAATATACAAGTTAAAATGGTATGAAAAGGTATTTTTTGCGCTTTAAACCCTTGCAAAATCAATGTTTTCAAATAGAAATAAAAAAATAAAGTAAATGTGTTTAAAAGTTCTAAAGAACGGTAATTTATAAGGTGTGGAACGGTAATATGTGGTAAATGTTGGTGTAGCAATGTTTTAGAAAAAAATAAAATTATTTTTATTCATATATTTGAATAAAAAACCGATTTATTGAAACTTTAATTTTTTTCTGAAAAATGATGTGGTTTGTAAAATAAAGTTATTTTTGTTTCAATGAATGTTATGAGAAGTTATTTTATGCTTATTTGAAATCTATATTTACTTTGAACTGGCATGAAGTAACTAAATAGTTTACAGTTGATAAAAGTTGGTAAAAGAAGTATAAATATTATTGCGAAGTAAATCGTGTTTATGATACTCTTTTACATGATTTAAAACAAAAGTCTTTGAGAGGAGGTGAATGGTGTGAACAAAACAGAATTAGTAAACTCAGTAGCAGAAGCTGCAGAACTTTCTAAGAAGGATGCTGCGAAAGCAGTTGAATCTGTATTTGAAACAATCCAAGAGGCTCTAGCTAAAGGTGATAAAGTACAGTTAATCGGTTTCGGTAACTTCGAAGTTCGTGAACGTGCTGCTCGTAAAGGACGTAACCCTCAAACAGGTGAAGAAATCCAAATCGATGCAAGTAAAGTACCTGCTTTCAAACCAGGTAAAGCACTTAAAGACGCGATTAAATAATCGAATCGAATGCGGTACATAAGAGTAGTTAATCTTTTGATTAGCTGCTCTTTTTGTATGCACTTTTATACAAATCGAAAAAATTGCATATTTTCACAGAAATAATAAGTCTTAGCCCTTTGCCTTGCATGGTCGTATATGCTAACATCAAAAAGAGAATTTAACAGGCAGATTGATTAAGTGATAATGGGGGAGTAATTTTGACAAAGGAAATCAGTTCACAAGTTGACATAAATAAAATTCAAACAGCTGTAAAAATGATTTTAGAAGCTGTAGGAGAAGATCCGTCACGCGAAGGATTACTTGATACACCAAAACGTGTAGCTAAAATGTATGCAGAAATGTTTGAAGGTTTACATAAAGATCCAAAAGAGTATTTTGAAACGGTATTTCATGAAGGACATGATGAAGTCGTTCTTGTAAAAGATATTCCATTCTTTTCAATGTGCGAACATCATCTTGTACCGTTCTATGGTAAAGCACATGTAGCATACATACCAAAAGACGGTGTTGTAGCTGGATTGAGTAAATTAGCGCGTACCGTTGAAACAGTCGCACGTCGCCCACAACTACAAGAACGTATTACAGATACAGTTGCACAAACACTGATGGATATGCTATCTCCACAAGGTGTATATGTAGTCGTAGAAGCAGAGCATATGTGTATGACGATGCGTGGCATTAAAAAGCCGGGTGCTAAAACGATTACATCCGTTGCTAAAGGTGTATTTGAGGAAGATTCTGTAAAAAGAAATGAAATTCTCTCGTTCATTCAAATGCCTTAATTTTAATAGGCTTTTGTGGTATGATAGAATGAGAAAATTCGAATGATAGGAGAGCTGTCTTATGTCTCAAAATGATTTTATTGTAATTAAAGCAGAAGAAGATGGTGTACACGTAATAGGCCTTACACGAGGCGATGACACAAAATTCCATCATTCTGAAAAATTAGATCAAGGCGAAGTTATGATTGCGCAATTTACCGAACATACATCTGCGATGAAAATTCGTGGTAAAGCGATTATTCAATCTGCAAATGGTACAATTGAAAGTGACGCAAAGAAGTAACAAGTATTAAACATCGTGTTGATTGAAACATCAGGAAATGAATTGAATGGAGATTTTTTTTATGAATGCAGCTAACATGGAGCAACTTGTAACAGAATTAAAAGATGAAATTTACAATAAATTGCATCATAGAACCCTCCTAGCATATACAGGTCAGCCACCAATTTGGGATGATCAATTGTTTTATTTATTGCTACCAAGAGTAAACGGTGAACAGTGGACGAAACAACATCAAGTAGCTGCTCAAAGTGTTGCCATGATTCAGACGGCTTTAACAACGCATGATTTGGTAAAAGAACAACAAGCGACGTCAAAAGCACAACAATTGATGGTATTAGCTGGAGATTACTATAGTGGCATGTACTATGACACCTTAGCAAAACTACCAGATATTCAGTTTGTACAAAAATTATCAAATGCCGTAGCAGAAATCAGTGAGCAAAAAACCGCATTCTATGAACCGAAAGAGTGTACACTAGAAGAGTTGCTCCTTCGCTATGAAACCATCGTTAGTAGAGCAGTAGAACAATTTATGGGGCATTTTGGCTTTACAGTATATATTGAATTGATGAAAAAGGGCATGTTACTCAGTCGTTTATCAGCAGAACTCAAAAAAGTAATAAATGATACAAGTACAATACGTCTTTTTCGTGTGATTTCAGAAAGATTTTCTTCAAAGGATGAAGCCATCCAAGCAATCCAACAAGAAATTACCACACGAGCTACAAAGCTAACAGAAGAAATTCATACTATGGGATTTTTAACGAATGTTGCAAAAACTGCCATTTTAAGTCGAATTGAGGCGCTTAATCACAGTGCAACGTAGGAAGAGGGAAGGTTGAAAAATTGGCACAATCAAAATCAGAACGCGTACATGAAGTCTTTGAGAATATTTCAGGTGACTATGACAAAATGAACTCGGTGATTAGTTTCCAGATGCACAAAAGCTGGCGTAAAGATACGATGCAGCAAATGAACATCCAACCAGGAACTAAAGCATTAGATGTTTGCTGCGGTACAGCAGATTGGACAATTGCGCTTGGTGAGGCAGTTGGTAAAGATGGCGATGTTATTGGTTTAGACTTTAGTCAAAATATGCTGAATGTCGGCATCGATAAAACAAAAGATATGGACAATGTGAATTTAATTCAAGGGAACGCAATGGAACTACCTTTTGAAGATAATTCGTTTGACTATGTAACAATTGGATTTGGTTTACGTAATGTACCGGATTATATGCAAGTATTACGTGAAATGAATCGTGTTGCAAAACCAGGCGCAAAAATCGTTTGTCTTGAAACGTCACAATCAGAGATCCCTGTCTACAAACAGCTATTTAAATTTTACTTTAAATATATTATGCCGATCTTTGGTAAATTATTAGCTAAAAGTTACAAAGAGTATTCTTGGTTACAAGAGTCGGCAGATACGTTCCCAGGACGTAAAGAGTTGAAAAAAATGTTTGAACAAGCAGGTATGGTGAATGTATCTTATACCTCTTATAGCGGTGGGGCAGCTGCAACACATATTGGCTATAAAAAAGAAAAATAGGCGGGAGAAGGTTTATTCACGTGGAAAAGATGAAGCTAAAGATGCTCTACTCTGGTATGAAATCAGAGATTGACATCATCGAAAAAGAATTAGAAACGGCGCTGAATTCCTCTTCACACTTTTTGAATGAAGCTTCTTTGCATCTTTTAAAAGCTGGGGGAAAACGCATTCGCCCAGTTTTTGTTTTGCTCGCTGCAAAATTTGGACAATATGATATTCAACAAATCAAAAATGTTGCTGTGCCACTCGAATTAATTCATATGGCATCACTTGTTCATGATGATGTAATTGATAATGCGGAATTACGTAGAGGTCGCGAAACAGTAAAAGCACAGTATAATAATCGAGTAGCAATGTATGCAGGCGATTTTATTTTTGCAAAAGCATTAGAATATATGACGCAAATAAAAAAACAACAAGCGCATCAAGTATTATCAAATACAATGGTTGAGATTTGTGTGGGAGAAATTATTCAAATTGAAGATAAACAGGTACTCAAGCAAAACTTACGTGATTACTTCCGTCGGATTAAGCGTAAAACAGCTGTTTTAATTTCTTCAAGTTGTGAGCTAGGAGCAATCGCTTCAGGCGCATCGCCAGAAGTTGTACGTCATATGCGCCGTTTTGGATATTATGTAGGGATGTCATTCCAAATTATTGATGATATTTTAGATTTTACGGCAACGGATAAGCAGCTAGGTAAACCAGCAGGAAGCGATTTAATGCAAGGGAACGTTACATTACCAGCGTTATATGCTTTAGAAGATGACCAAATTCGTCCAATGATTGAAAAAGTGATTGAAGGGCCGATTACTGAAGGCGAACGTCAACAACTATTGAAGGCGATTCGAAAATCTGACGCAATTCAAAAAGCAAATCATATAAGTGATTTATATTTACAGAAGGCGTTAAAAGAAGTAGACAAGTTACCGAATCATCCAGTGAATAAATCACTTGTAGATATTGCAAATTTCATGGGGAAACGTAAATTTTAACCAAATTGTCATAGTATTTGTTGAACATTATGGCATTCAATGATAGAATTTTACGGTAGGTAAAATACCTGTAGATATTATTAAGGAGTGTAATTTAAACATGGCTATCCAACAAACATTTTTAATGGTTAAACCTGACGGCGTAAAACGTCAAGTAGTAGGTGATATCGTAGACCGCTTCGAACGTCGTGGCTTCGAACTAAAAGGCGCTAAACTAATGAACATCACAAAAGAATTAGCAGAAAAACACTATGCAGAGCATGCGGAACGTCCATTCTTCGGTGAATTAGTAGAATTCATCACTTCTGGTCCTGTATTCGCAATGGTATGGGAAGGCGAGAACGTAATCGCTTTAGCTCGTCTTATGATGGGTGCTACAAACCCAGCTGAATCTGCTCCAGGAACAATCCGTGGTGACTACGCTACAACTGTAGCTGAAAACATCATTCACGGTTCTGATTCTTTAGCATCTGCTGAACGCGAAATCGGTCTATTCTTCGGTGAAGAAGGTTTAGTAAAATAATTTTCATTTCGTAGATGAAAATTATAAGTAAAGTAAAAACATCTTTACTAACCGTAAAAATGATTTGATACTTTGAATGAAAGAGTTGCACATCTGTGTGGCTCTTTTTTTATTGTGCTTCAGATTATGTCCGTTTTTTAAAAATAAATGAATGAAAGCGCTCTGATAAACATCTTTTCACGTTACACTATTTCAGAATATGAAAAAATGTTTTATAATGGTAAGTATGAATAGAGGGAGGAAAAGGTATGACAGATTATGAAATGTTCGTTGAACGTGTAAAGACGAAAACCGGCATTGATTTAGCTCTTTACAAAGAGGCACAAATGAAACGACGCTTAACGTCTTTATATGAGAAAAAAGGTTTTAGTAATTTTGTAGACTTTTTCAAAGAGATGGATGTTAATCGTGAACTTATGGACGAATTTTTAGATCGTATGACGATTAATGTATCTGAATTTTATCGTAATGGTAAACGATGGGAAGTTTTGGAGAAAAAGATTTTACCACGTCTCTTGAAAGCAAGCCCACGCTTAAAAGTATGGAGTGCAGCTTGTTCAACAGGTGAAGAACCGTATTCACTTGCGATGGTACTATCAAATCATCAGCCATTATCTCAAGTATCTATTTCAGCTACAGATTTAGATGAGAATGCAATTGCTAAAGCAAAAGCAGCCATCTATCCGGAGCGCTCCCTTGCCGAAGTTCCAGCACAAATGAAACAAAAATATTTTGAGCAAGAAGGTTCTTTTTATAAAGTAACGCCTGATATTAAAAGAACGGTTACATTTAAAAAACATAACTTATTAAATGATCGATATGAACAAAATCATGATTTAATCGTTTGTCGTAATGTCATGATTTATTTTACAGAAGAAGCGAAAGATCAAATTTATCATAACTTCAGTAAAGCTTTGAAACCAGGCGGTGTACTATTTGTTGGAAGCACTGAACAAATTTTTAATCCAGCACAATATGATTTTGAAGTAGAAGATACATTTTTCTATCGTAAAAAAGGTTAACTATAAGAGGAATGCGCTTTTCGCATATGTGAAAAGCGGTTTTTTATAAATAAAAATAAATTCAAAAAACATCAAAATTTCAGTTAATTTATTTTTATTATAAAATCAACTGAAATTTATAAAAATATATGTTATAGTGAAAAACATATACTTTAGCGATGTGAAGGGGGAAAGCGTAAATGAGATACTTAACAGCGGGTGAATCACATGGCCCACAATTAACAACAATTATTGAAGGACTTCCTTCATTACTACCAATTACAGCAGAACAGATTAATCATGAACTGAAAAGACGCCAAGGAGGACATGGTCGAGGTCGACGTATGCAAATCGAAACCGATACGGTAGAAATTACATCAGGTATTCGTCATGGTAAAACGCTCGGTTCTCCTGTTGCGCTTGTGGTAACGAATGATGACTGGAAACACTGGACAAAAATTATGGGTGCAGAGCCACTTCCAGAAGATGTTGACCCGAATGAGATCAAACGTCAAATCTCGCGTCCACGTCCAGGACATGCCGATTTAGTAGGCGGTATGAAATATGGTCACCGCGACTTACGAAACGTCTTAGAACGCTCATCAGCACGTGAAACAACTGTACGTGTAGCTGTTGGTGCAGTAGCTAAAATTCTTTTAGAACAATTAGGTATTCGTATCGTAGCGCATGTTGTAGAAATCGGTGGTATTACAATCGACCGACAAGCAGTTGAAGGAAAATCAGTAGAAGAAATCCGTGCAATCGTAGAAGAAGATTCATGTTACTGCGTGGACCCAGAAGCTTCAGCAAAAATGGTCGCACTAATCGATGAAACGAAAAAAGCAGGCGATACAATTGGTGGCGTTGTTGAAGTCATCGTAGAAGGTATGCCAGCAGGTGTCGGTTCATATGTACATTACGACCGCAAGTTAGATGGTAAACTGGCACAAGCGATGCTTAGTATCAATGCTTTTAAGGGGGTTGAATTTGGTATTGGCTTTGATGCAGCACATGTACCTGGCTCACAAGTACATGATGAAATCATTTGGGATGAGGAGCAAGGTTATACACGCCGCACAAATCGCCTAGGCGGTTTAGAAGGCGGTATGTCTACAGGTATGCCAATTGTTGTACGTGGCGTTATGAAGCCGATTCCAACACTTTATAAGCCATTACAAAGTGTGGATATCGAAACAAAAGAGGCATTTAAGGCTTCTGTAGAACGTTCAGACGCATGTGCAGTACCAGCTGCATCAGTCGTAGCAGAACATGCGATTGCCTTTGAAATTGCGAATGCAATTTTAGACCAATTCCATGCAGACCAGTTACCACAACTGCAACAACAAATCGAGCAAATGAAACAACAAGCGAAGGAGTTTTAATGATGCGTATTCCCGTACAAACACCATCTCACGCCTATGAAGTCGTGATTGGTTCACATCATTTAACAGAAGCTATTACATCACTTGCTAGCAAAATCGAAACAGCCGATCAATTGGTTGTATTTACAGATGAACACGTTTGGGCGCTTCATGGAGAACATTTTTCAAAAGCTTTTCCACATCCATTCAAGTTGCATATTTTAGCTGCAGGTGAAGCATGCAAGACATTTGACAGTTATTACGCAGCGCAAACATTCCTTTTAGAACAAAAATGCACACGTAAATCAATGCTTTTTGCATTCGGTGGTGGAGCAGTAGGCGATTTAACTGGTTTTGTAGCAGCTACTTTTATGCGTGGTATCCCATTTGTTCAAATTCCAACAACTATTTTGGCGCATGACTCAGCTGTAGGTGGAAAAACAGCCATCAATCATCCACTAGGTAAAAATATGATTGGTGCGTTTTATCAACCAGAAGCTGTTTTATATGATATTGCATTTTTAGCTTCATTACCTGAAAAAGAAGTACGTTCAGGTATGGCAGAAGCGATTAAACATGCCCTCATCTCGGATGAACAGTGGTATGAAGAATTTTTAACGCAAGATATTCAGCGTTTATCAGAAGAGCAATTAGCGCACTATTTAGAGCGTGGAATTACAGTAAAGGCAGACATTGTTTCACAAGATGAACAAGAACATTCCGTACGTAAATACTTAAACTTCGGTCATACGTATGGTCATGCAATTGAAGCTGCTTCTGGATTTGGAAAGTTAGCACATGGTGAGGCGATTATGATTGGTATGGTCTATGCCTTATTGTTAAGTGAAAAGTATGGTCAACTAAATCGTGCGAATACGTTAGAGTTCTTAGCTTTCGCTCAAAAGAATGGCTATACATTCAAACCAGTACATGATTTTACGTTTGATACGTTATTACCATACTTAATGACAGATAAAAAAGCAGAGTACGGTATTTTACAATTCGTTCTATTAGATGAAATTGGTAAGCCGTTTGTTCAAAAAGTAACAGTAGAAGAGTGTCGCGAAATCGATACACTACTACGAACAATTGTTTAGGAGGTGTCCCATATGATTCGAGGTATTCGAGGTGCAACAACGATTACAGTAAATGATGCTGTACAAGTAGAGATTGAAACAACGAGATTATTAAAAGAAATCATTGAGCGCAATGAAGTAAAAGCAGAAGATGTATCATCCGTTATTGCAACAACGACGCCAGATATTACATCTGCTTTTCCAGCAAAAGCTGTACGCACGTATGAGGGATGGGATTATGTTCCGGTTATGTGTATGCACGAAATGAATGTCGCGGGTGCGTTACCACTTTGTATCCGTCTACTTGTGAATGTAGAAACGCAAAAAGCACAGAAAGAAATTACCCATGTCTATTTGAATGAGGCAGTGAAATTAAGACCAGACTTAGTAAAATAATGAGATGAGGAAGAAAGAGGCGACTTAACGATGAAGTGGAAAGAATCAGTAAAAGGGTTGAAAGCATATCAACCTGGAAAATCAATTGAAGCAGTGAAGAAAGAATTCGGGTTATCGGAGATTGTAAAATTAGCATCGAATGAAAATCCATTAGGATGCTCACCAAAAGTAACGGCTTATTTAGAGAATGCAGTGCATAACTTTGCATTATATCCAGACGGTTATGGTACAGCGATGCGTGAAGCAGTTGCAAAACATTTAGGTGTAAACGGTGACGAATTAATTTTTGGTAACGGCTCAGATGAACTGATTAGTATCGTGACACGCGCGTTACTTCAACCAGGTGTAAATACAGTTATGGCAACACCAACATTCTCACAATATAAATTAAATGCACTGATTGAAGGTGCGGAAATTCGTGAAATTCCATTGAAGAATCGCACACATGATTTAGATGCGATGCTTGATGCAATTGACGAAAATACAGCAGTTATATGGGTATGTAGCCCGAACAATCCAACAGGTGTGGTCATTGAAGATGCACCACTACAAGCATTCCTGAAAAAAGTACCGAAAGATGTACTTGTCGTTTTAGATGAAGCATACTTTGAATATGTAACAAATCCAAATTGCACAGATTCACTACCATTATTAAAACAATACGACAACTTAATCATTATGCGTACGTTCTCAAAAGCATACGGTTTAGCAGCTTTCCGTGTAGGCTACGGTATTGCCAATAAAGAATTGATTGCGCGACTTGATCCTGTGCGTGGTCCATTTAATAATACGGTATTAAGTCAGGCGATTGTTCCGGTAGCAATAGCGGATCAAGCATATATTGAGTTATGTCGTGAAATCAATGAAGCCGGTAAAAAACAATATATTGCATTTTGTGAAAAACACCAATTAGATTATTACCCAACCGATACAAACTTCATCTTATTTGAAGTGAAGATGGATAGTGATGTCGTATTCCAAGAGTTAATGTCACGAGGTTATATTATTCGTAGTGGTAATCCACTGGGTGTTCCAAACTATATTCGTGTGACAATTGGTACAAAAGAACAAAATGAAGGCTTACTCGCACAGCTAGAAGAAGTGTTACAAAAACATGGGGTATTCGCTTGAATAAAAAGCGAATTCTCATCGTAGGCTTAGGCTTAATTGGCGGTTCGATTGCGCTTGCTTTACAACGCTCTCCAGAACATGAAATTATCGGTTATGATGCAAATGCCGATACACTTCAAAGTGCGAAAGTATTAGGCGTTATTCATAAAGCAGCAACACATCCGAAAGAAGCCGTAAAAGAAGCCGACTTTGTCATTTTTGCAACACCTGTGAATGCAACACTTCAATGGATGAAAGAACTTCAAACATGGACTGTACCATCACATACAATTGTGACAGATACAGGAAGTACAAAAGCTATCATTATGGAAGAAGCGCAACATTTAGCTGAAAAAGGTATTACGTTCATTGGTGGGCATCCAATGGCAGGTTCACATAAAAGTGGTGTTCTAGCAGCTAAACCAATTTTATTTGAAAATGCATATTATATGTTGACACCTTTGGGAAGTACAAAGGAAGAACAAGTGAAAGCTTTAGAAGGAATTTTAAAACTAACAAATGCCAAACTCATGGTTGTTCCTGCTGAAGAACATGATCATATGACGTCGGTTGTTAGTCATTTCCCGCATATTGTGGCAGCGTCACTTGTGCATCAACTAGCAAATGAAAATGCAGAGCATCCATTCACGAAACGATTGGCAGCAGGTGGATTTAGAGATATTACACGTATTGCTAGTTCCAATCCAACAATGTGGCAAGATATTACGGTGCAAAATCGCGCGCAAATACAAGACCAATTAGCAAAATGGCAACAAGAGATGTCACGTGTGCAATCGATTTTAGAAAAAGGTACCGAACAAGACATTTATCAATTTTTTGAAGAAGCAAAACAATTTCGTGATGCATTACCTGATACATCAGGTGCCTTATTTACAACATATGATTTATATATTGATGTACCAGATTATCCTGGTAGTATCGCTGAAATTACAGGTTATTTTGCAGAAGAAAAAATCAGTATTACAAATATTCGAATTGTCGAGACAAGGGAAGACGTTTTCGGTATTTTAGTTGTAAGTTTCCAATCAAGTGGAGATCGTAAGCGAGCAGCAGAATGCATTCGTACACGTAGTCCATATGAATTTTATATTTCGTAAAGGAGAGATGACGATGCAAAAAATCGTTCAATTACAAGGGCAATCATTAAAAGGAACGATTACGGTTCCAGGCGATAAATCCATTTCACACCGTTCCATTATGTTCGGAAGTATGGCAAAAGGTAAAACAACAGTTACAGGTTTTTTACCAGGCGAAGATTGTCTTCGTACAATTGAAGCCTTTAAACAAATGGGTGTTAAAATTGAACAACAAGGTACAGATGTGACGATTGAAAGTGAAGGTATGGACGCATTCCAAGAGCCGATGGATATTTTGTACATGGGGAACTCTGGCACAACGACACGTCTATTACTTGGTTTACTCGCTGGTTCACACGTACACGCAGTATTATCTGGTGACGAATCGATTGCCAAACGTCCAATGAAGCGTGTCATTAATCCTTTACGCGAAATGGGTGCACATATTACAGGACGAGAAGATGGACAATTTACACCAATCGCAGTGAAAGGTACGACATTACAAGCGATTGATTACACATTGCCTGTAGCGAGTGCGCAAGTTAAATCTGCAGTGTTATTAGCAGGTCTAAATGCAGAAGGAACAACAATTGTTCGCGAAAAAGAAGCAACACGTGACCATACGGAATTAATGCTACGTCAATTCGGTGTAAATATTGATACAACAGATGGTGTGATTTCGTTAGCAGGTGGACAAAAATTAACAGCGAGTCATGTCGCTGTACCGGGCGATATTTCTTCAGCTGCCTTTTTCCTTGTAGCAGGTGCCATTACAAAGGGTAGTGAAATTACTCTTGAAAATGTAGGCCTTAATAAGACGCGTACAGGTATCAGCGAAGTGTTAGAAGCAATGGGTGCAAATCTAGAAATTCAACCGTATGACCATGAGCATGCTGAGCCAGCAGGTCGTGTCATTATTCGTACATCAGAGTTAAAGGGTACGACCATTGGTGGGGATTTAATTCCGCGACTAATTGATGAAATTCCAATTATTGCTTTACTTGCGACACAAGCTGAAGGAACAACGATTATTCGTGATGCAGAGGAATTAAAAGTGAAAGAGACGAATCGTTTAGATGCAGTTGTTGCGGAATTATCAAAGCTAGGGGCGAATATTACAGCAACAGAAGACGGCATGATTATTGAAGGTCCTACACAGTTACATGGTGCGGCATTAAAGACATATGGCGATCACCGCATGGGTATGATGAATGCCATCGCATCACTCATTACAGAAGGTGCTGTGACATTAGATGATGCTGATTGTATTGCGGTATCTTACCCAACATTCTTTGAAGATTTAGACAGTCTAATGAAATAGTTCATAAAACAAGCTATCATGATGCAGTTTTTATCAGGATAGTTTGTTTTTATTTTAAACAGAGAAATAAGAAGGGAATCAGTCATATTTTACCTGTAATTTTCTTCGATATTTCAAGCGTTTTTCCTTGTATATCCTACTTTCCTCATGTAGCATAAAGATGAAAATAATTTAGAAATAGGTGGATGACAGATGACAATCCAACAACAAATGGTTGAAGCAATGGAGCAAGGTGACCTTAATCAAATTCATGCACTAATGGAAGAATTCAAGTTACATGTCGATCCAGATATGCAATATGAAGTTGCTGGTTACTTGATGAATTTAGGTTTTATTCATGAAGCAGCAAGTGTGTTAGAGCATCTACAATTTTTATTCCCAGAAGAAAATCAAATTAAGGTTGATCGTGCCTCGTTATTGATGGAAACTAATCAAGAAGATGAAGCATTGGACTTATTCTTATCGATTCCACAAGATGCAGAAGAATATCCACAAGTATTATTGGCGCTTGCTGATTATTATCAAATGCAAGGTTTATATGAAGTAGCAGAAAAACATATGAATGAAGCGCTTGAGTTATTACCAGATGAACCACTTCTTCAGTTTGCAAAAGCAGAGTTATTAATGGAGATGGGACGTCTAAGTGAAGCGGCTCGTTTATATGAGAATTTATATAAAAATCAAAAAGAAATTGCAGGCGTTCGTCTAGTTGAACGTATTGCAGAAGTTCATCGTACGGGTGCAGCTTTTGAAGATGCCTACCATTATTATTTAGAGGCATTAAAAGAGAGTACATCGCCTGATTTATTATTTGGTGCGGCTTATAGTGCTTTTCAATTAGAGATGTACGAAGCGGCAGCACGTTATGGTGAAGATTTACGTGCGTTAGATCCAGATTACTTTGCCGGTTATCTATTATTGGCGCAAAGTTATGCCATGATGGAAGACAATGTCAAAGCTTTAGAAGTAATTAAAGAGGGTATTAAACGAGATGAGTATGACAAGGAATTATTCTTGTTTGCTGGTAAAATGGCAATCAAAAATAAATTGCCAGAGGAAGCAGAAGCATTTCTTCGTCAAGCGATTGCACTTGACCCAGAATATATGGAAGCAGTGCATACACTCGTATCAATCCTATCATCGGAAGAGCGCGATGAAGAAGTTGTTGAACTCATTGAAGGTCTATCGAAAGACGACTTTGAATGGACAGCACTTTCAATTTTTGCGGCGCTTGCCTACGATCGTTTAGAAATGTATGAAGAAGCTTACACACATTACCGTCAAGCATTCGAAGATTATAAAGAAGATGTAGACTTCTTAGAGAAATATGTTTATTTCTTAATCGAGGACGGGAAAAGACAAGAAGCCTTACAGATTGTAGCACTTTTACGTGACTTACAACCTGAAGAGCCGCAATGGATTGATTTACAAGCAAGCTTTGACGCTTAAGTTACACCCGGTTCAGCAAGTGATTGGAAAGAATTACTTACTAAAGGAGGGGTATTTATGAAGGCATCTGTGACAAATGTAGAGAAAAAGGCATTTATTAAATGGTTCTTAAAGCGTTACGATATGAAACGAAGAGAATGTGTTTGGATTCTTAATTATATTGTAGGGCATGATGACTTATTAGAAAGAATTCATTTCGTAGAAGAAGCGCATTTTTGTCCAAGAGCAATGGTCATGTCGACAATCGATTCATCTGGAATCCCATTCCGTTTTTATAAAGGAAATTTAATGACGGCTGATGCAGAAAAGTCATTTCATGATTTAAGATTGAATTCGGAAGAAGATATGTACATTCAGCTAAACTTCCCTAAAATACCACCTAATCCGGCTTACTTAGCTGTTTTAGAAGAGAATCCGTATATTCCGAAGTATTTACAATCGAATTACGGTGATCGTGAAGTTGCTGAAAAATTACTCGATGTAAGCATGAAAAATTTCCAAAAGAAAATGTTATTACAACAAATTGATGAAGCAATTGATAATCGCGATAAAGAACGTTTTTTACAATTGTCGGATCAGTTGAACCAATTACAGTAAATAGAAAAAAGGGCTTTGATTTTCGCAAATCAAAGCCCTTTTTCTGAGAAAAAGAAACGATAGTAGACCATTTAAAAACTTCTACTATATAATGGATAGAGATAGAGGTGGGGGGATTTCATGCGCTACATATGGGCGAGATTATGGACGATTTTAATATCAAAAACATTTTTAATCATGTTATTAATCGTCAATCTATTAGGTTCTATTTATGGATACATTTGGTACGGAGATCAGTTGGCTGAAGCAAAGCTAATCTTTTTAATATTTATACCAGATAGTCCAACAGCTACATTATTCTTTTCAATTGCGATTATTGGTTGGTTGTTAAAAAAACATTGGCGTTTATTTGAAGCGTTAGCACTCGTGACGCTTGTAAAATACGGTGTATGGGCTGTGGTCATGAATTTAATGGTCTTAAACGAGTTAGGGTCACTCGGGTTTGCTGGTTGGATGCTTGTAGTTAGTCATGGTTTAATGGCTGTCCAAGGCTTGCTTTATATGCCGATGTATGACTTTAAAAGTGTTCATATCATCATCACAGCAATTTGGACATTACATGATGTCGTGATTGACTATGTCTTTAACCAAATGCCTTGGTACCATATGTTAAATCAATATATGACAGGAATTGGATACTTTACATTTTGGTTGTCAATTGTGTGTCTAATCATTGCAATCTTTGCAATGAAAAAGAGGTTTTCAGTTGCCCCAAATTTTGTTTGACCTTAAAATAAAACTATGAACGAACTAGGAGGATGGTTAGATTGTCAATTATGATGTATATCATCTACTTTGCTGTTTTGATGTTATTACCACTGTATGCACAACGTAAAGTAAAGAAAACATATACACGCTATTCACAAGAATATTCAACATCAGGAATGACGGGTGCCGAAGTTGCTCGTAAAATTTTAGACCAAAATGGATTAGGAAATGTAAAAGTTGAGCCAGTCGATGGTTTTTTGTCAGATCATTATGATCCATCTACAAAAGTAGTGCGTTTATCAACGCATAACTTCTATGAAACATCGATTGCAGGTACAGCAGTTGCAGCCCATGAATGTGGCCACGCTATTCAAGATGCGGAAGCATATTCATTCTTAACATGGCGCTCAAAATTAGTTCCAGCAGCGAATATTTCATCAAACGCTTCATGGATTTTCATTATGATTGGTATGATTGCAACATTTAAACCATTAATGTTAGTAGGTATTATCTTATTAGCAATTGGTGTACTTTTCCAAGTAGTAACATTACCAGTTGAGTTTGATGCTTCTAAGCGTGCGATGCGCCAAATTGATCAATTGGGCATCATTAACAATGAAGAATATCCAAAAGCGAAAAAAGTATTAACAGCAGCAGCATTAACATATGTTGCAGCAGCAGCGACAGCGGTCATGGAACTTGCACGACTTGTATTAATTTATACAGGTATGGGGAATCGCGAAGATTAGTAACACAAAAACACCTTGTATTGTTACATTGACGTAACATACGAGGTGTTTTTTTATGTCATTTTTTTAAAAAAAAGAAGAAAAATAAGAGAATGAAATTATTTTACAAGAAAGAAGCGTTAAGAAATAAATGCTGAATCGTTGATTTAATAAGATTCTGCTAAATATAAGTCAAGCTCGTAATAATTTGTAATATATCTGTAACTTAGTTGACGCTAGACTGTAAGCTAACTCGTGTAAAGTTAGTCTCAGTTAAAAAAGTTCGTACATAATAACAAATGACATATAACAAACGACATATAAATCAATCAAATTAAAAACGTGGGAGTGTTCATAAATTCATGAAGAAACATAAATTACTGACATCAATCTTAACAGGTGCATTAGCTTTAACAGTAGGTTTTACAGGGGTAGCTACTGAACAACAAGCATCTGCAGCTTCATCAAAAACAACAAAAGTTTCTAAAAATTACTATACAAAAGCCGCATTAAACATGCGTACAGGCCCTACTACAAAAGCAAAACGCGTTCTAACTATTCCAAAAGGTAAAAAAGTATATGCATACCAACGTAAAACTGTTTCAGGTACTTGGTATAAAGTAAAATACAATGGTAAAGTAGGCTGGGTGTCAGGTAAATATCTTTCTTCAAAAAAAGCAAAGAAAACAGTGAAAAAAGCATCTGCAGCTTCTGGTAATGCGATTATTAATGCAGGTCGTAAATATGTAGGTACACCATATGTATGGGGTGGATCACGTCCAGGTGGATTTGACTGCTCTGGTTTCACATCTTATGTATATAAACAAGCAGGTATGAAATCATTACCACGTACAAGTAGAGCACAAAAAGCTTCTGTTAAACGTGTAAGTTCGCCAAAAGTAGGGGATTTAATCTTCTTCTCAGCAACTCCAGGTGGTTCATATGTATCACATGTAGGAATTTACGCAGGTAACAATCAAGTATTACACGCAGCTGGTAATAGTGTGAAGTTCCAATCATTAAGCGGTTACTGGAATCAACGTGTAGTAAGCTACGGTACAACACGTTAATTTAAATTAAATAGATGAATTACATATGTGAGAAACTATTTTCATATAAGTAAGGAGTTTCAATAAAAAAGACTTGATTCGCTTTCATGTGAATCAAGTCTTTTTGTATGGTATATAAAAAGGCTGTAGTGTCTAAAATAGCACTACAGTCTCTTAATTTAATGATTATACAAAGCGTACTACATCTTCAACAGATAAACGAGAAGTACCACGTGCTGGGCCTGTTCCTTTACCAATTGCGATTAGAACGATTGGGAATTCATTTTCTGGTAAGTTATATGATTTTGCAAATTCATCTTTATTGAATCCACCCATTACAACTGTATCTAGTCCACGATCTTTTGCAGCTAATAAAAGTTGCATTGACACTAATCCAGCATCGTACATAGCTACTGAATGACGCGCAGCTACAGGAATACCGCTGTAAAGTGTTTCAGCATTTTCTGTTAGTTTTTCAGCCACTTCTGGATCCATAACGCCAGCATCTACACTTAGTTGGTGAATTTTACGTGCATTTTTATGGAAGTCAGTATCACCTAAAACCGCGATGATTGCTGGAGCTGTTTCAACTTGTTCTTGATTGAATGCCATTGTACGTAATTCTTTTTTCTTTTGTTCATCTGTAATAACGATGAAGCGCCAAGGTTGTTGGTTTGAAGAAGAAGGTGCAGTCATTGCATCTGTTAATAGCTCTGAAATTTCTTCTTTTGTTAATTTATATTCAGAATCGTATTTACGAATCGATTTACGTGCATACATGTTTTCAATTACAGCTGATTTTGTTGTTGTTGACATAATAAAAATTCCTCCTATATTTAACTAACTTAAAGTAAGTTAATGGGTATATAAAACATCTTACTTTAAGTTAGTTTTTATGTCAATCATTATTTCATTTGTGGTACAATAATAAATGTAAAGGAGCGATTCGATATGACACAGCCTATCTATTCAGAGCAAGTTTGTCAAAATTATCATCAAGCAATTGAATTTATCGGTAAGAAATGGATTGGGGCAATTTTATATAGTTTAGTTGATGGTCCATTACGCTACAATGAAATTCATGCGCGAATCGAAGGCATTTCGGATCGTTTATTAACACAACGTTTAAACGAATTAATCGATGCCGATATGATTGAAAAAGAATATATTAATGATTCTGTTAAAAAAACAAAATACCGTTTAACCGAAAATGGTCAAGCTTTTAAAGAAGTGATTCACTCGATTCAGAAGTGGGTTCATACATGCCAAAAAACAAATCAGTGTAAAGAACCGACATCACCTAACATATAGTCTCATTCATTACGCACAAAAAAAAGAGAACTCCGCTATAGTAGCAAGAGTTCTCTTTTTGTTTTTAATGATGAAGTGGATTGCGCTCGTCATCTAATGTGAAGCCCATTCCAGACACTTCATGCACTTCGGATATGGAGACAAATGCATAGGGGTCAACCGAATTGACGAGACTTTTTAATTTGAATAATTCGTTTTTAGATACGACACAATATACAATTTTACGTTGCTCTTTCGTATAAAAACCTTCACCTTCTAAATACGTTACGCCACGTTCCATCTGTGTTGTAATTTTTGAAGCCACTTCTTCATAATGGTCTGAGATAATAAGCGCACCACGTGCTGCATACATCCCCTCTTGTACAAAGTCAATTACGCGTGCCGCAATGAAAACAGCTACTAATGTGTACATGGTTGTACGAATATCTAAGAATGTTAATGCAGAAATCGCAATAACGAGTGCATCAAGTAAGAACATCGTCTTACCCATCGGCCAACCGAAATATTTATCCGCAAGACGTGCAATGATATCAGAACCACCTGTTGTACCTCCGAAGCGGAAGATGATGCCAAGCCCTCCACCTAAAAATACACCAGCAAATAGAGCAGCAAGTAATAAATCGTCATTTAGTGGGATATGAACATTGACGATTTGGAATACTTTAATGAAGACAGATACACTCACTGTACCAATAATCGTATAAGCGAATGCACGTTTACCAAGAATTTTCCAGCCGATAAAGAACATGGGAATGTTCAATACTAAGTTCATTAGTGCAGGGTCCCATTTAAAGAGGAAATAAAGAATCAATGTAATCCCTGTAAAACCACCTTCACCTAGCTTATTTTCTAATGTGAAATTCACAAGACCAAAACTAAAAATCGCTGCACCAAGTAAAATAAACAGCGTATTTTTCACTTTAACTAAACCCAAAAAAAGACCTCCAATCGAATGAAATATGCGAAAATGAAGTTTTCTGTCTTACTATTTTTTTCGCATATTGTATAATGTGTAATAGTGATGAAATCAATTCAAACAATAAATGGATGGATAGATTTACATTATCATGTATTTTAACTGTTTTTACAATAAAAAGATAATATAGGGGTTACAAAATAGGGGAGGAATGACACACATGATTACAGTAGCAATAGCAGGACCAAGAGGACGTATGGGACAAGAAGCGGTACATACCGTTATAAGCAGAGAAGATTTTCAATTAGTAGGGGTACTCGATCATAAAGAAATTGCAGAAAATCTACAACAATATCCACAATTTCCAGATACATATGATGTACCCGTATTTATGGATTTACAGACATTATTTAATGAAGTAAAACCAGATGTAATAATTGATTTAACAACACCAGAAGCTGTTTATGAACATACAAAATTAGCTTTAAAGCATGGTGTACGACCTGTAATTGGTACGACTGGATTTACAGATGAGCAATTACAAGAGTTAACGGATTATGCAAAACAGCATGGAATTGGAGCTATTATTGCACCAAACTTCGCAGTAGGTGCTGTATTGATGATGAAATTTGCAGCGATGGCAGCTCAGTATATGCCAGATGTTGAGATTATTGAATTACACCATGATCAAAAATTAGATGCACCATCAGGTACAGCGATTAAAACAGCGCAACTGATTCAAGAGAATCGTCCTTCACATAAGCAAGGACATCTAGACGAAAAAGAGACGATTCCAGGAGCTCGTGGTGCAGATTTTGATGGTATGCGCATTCATAGTGTTCGTTTACCGGGTCTTGTAGCGCATCAAGAAGTATTATTTGGTGGCGAGGGTCAAATGCTAACAATTCGTCATGATTCATATAATCGCGCATCATTTATGTCAGGTGTAAAGTTATGTGTTGAAAAAGTGATGACATTAGATCATCTTGTATATGGTTTAGAAAATATTTTGTAAGGAGAGATTGACATGAAAATCGCATTAATTGCACACGATCAAAAGAAAGAAGATATGGTAGAGTTTGCAATCGCATATAAGCCCATTTTAGAACAGCATGAATTATTCGCAACGGGTACAACAGGGCAACGTATTATCGATGCTACTTCCTTATCTGTTACGCGTTTTCGTTCGGGGCCACTCGGCGGAGATCAACAAATCGGCGCAATGATTGCGAATAATGATATGGATATGGTCATTTTTTTCCGCGATCCACTTACAGCCCAACCACATGAACCAGATATTTCAGCTTTGATGCGTTTAAGTGATGTATATCATGTACCACTTGCGACAAACATGGGGACAGCAGAAGTGCTATTAAAAGGATTAGAACATGGTTTTATTGATTTCCGATTATTAGCGGAAAGACGTTCTAAATAAAGAAAGTGATGTGCTCATTATGAAAAAGTTGAAAATCGGGATTACATGCTATCCAACAGTAGGTGGATCAGGCGTTATGGCCACGGAGTTAGGGAAGATGCTTGCAGAACGTGGTCATGAAATTCATTTTATTACGTCAAGCATGCCTTTTCGTTTAAATAAAGTGTATCCGAATATTTTTTTCCATGAAGTAGAGGTTAATAATTACTCTGTTTTTCAATATCCACCCTATGACATTGCACTAGCAAGTCGTATGGCAGATGTTATTCGTGAAGAGCAGTTAGATGTATTACATGTACATTATGCGATTCCACATGCTGTTTGTGCAGTTCTTGGACGCGATATGGCGGGACAAGCAGGGAAGCGTGTAGGAATTGTGACCACACTTCATGGAACGGATATTACAGTTCTAGGTGACGATGCACTACTAACAACGGCAATTCGTTATGGTATTGAAAAATCGGATGTTGTGACAGCTGTATCGACATCTTTAAAAGATCAAACAATGGAATTAATTCAGCCGAATCAAACGATTGAAACGGTTTATAATTTTGTGGATGAACGAGAATATTATCAACGAGACGGACGTGAATTACGTGAAGCATTTGGTATTGAGCCAGATGAAAAAGTGATGGTGCATGTATCGAATTTCCGTAAGGTGAAGCACGTGCCAGATGTGATTGATACATTCATCAAAACACGTAAATATGTAAAATCCAAACTATTATTAATTGGTGATGGCCCTGAAAAACATGAGGCGATGCAACTCGCAAAGCAAACACCATATAGTGAAGATATTTTATTTTTAGGGAAGCAAGAGAATTTAGCAGAGCTATATGCAATGGCTGACTTAAAACTACTTATGTCTGAAAAAGAAGCGTTTGGACTAGTGTTATTAGAAGCAATGGCTTGTGGTGTTCCAGGAATCGGTACACGCATTGGTGGAATTCCAGAAGTCATCTGTCATGAAAAAAATGGCTATATTGTTGAATTAGGTGATACAGATCAAGCTGCTCACCATGCGATTAGTTTATTATTAGATGATGAAAAATTACAGTTGTTTAGAAAACGAGCAATTCAAAGTGTACAAGATCGATTCCACTCGGAAAAAATTGTTGAGCAGTATGAAGCGCTATATGAAAAGGTGGTTCAAAAGTGATGAAGCATCCTGCATGGCAGTCGGCACATGACGTCATGGAAACATTAGAACAGCATGGTCATGAAGCGGTTATTGTAGGCGGTGCTGTAAGGGATTATTTATTAGATAAACCAGCGAATGATGTAGATGTAGCAACGAGTGCAATGCCGCTTGAAGTAAAGGCATTATTTAAAAAAACAGTAGATGTAGGAATTGCCCATGGTACGATTCTTGTGTTAGATTTTGAAGAACCTATTGAGGTAACGACGTTTCGTACAGAAGGAACTTATACAGACCGTCGTCGACCAGATGAAGTAACATTCGTTCGTTCATTAGCAGAAGATTTAAAAAGACGTGATTTTACGATTAATGCAATGGCACTTAGACGTTCTGGAGAGTTAGTAGACTTATACCGAGGTCAAGAAGATTTACAACAGCAAATTATTCGTGCAGTGGGCGAACCGTATGCACGTTTTTCAGAAGATGCATTACGCATTATTCGAGGTGTACGCTTTGTAGCTCAATTAGGATTTACATTGGAACAAGAGACACTTATCGCTATGCAAAAAACGTCGCATTATTTAGGTGAGATTGCTATTGAACGTGTGAAAGCTGAATGGGATAAGATTTTTGTGAGTCGTGCACCGGAAAAAGCGATGTATTATATGCAAGAATATAATCTTGGCGAAGCGATTCCGGGTGCTTTTGAAGCATATACTAAATGGCAGAACTATGCTGCGAAAGATGCAAAATGGGGCTGGACATATTGGTGCATTTTAACGAATGACTTGACTTTACTTCAACAGTATCGTTGCTCAAATGATGAAAAGTCATTTGTGAAGCAAGCGAAAGCTTGCTACGATATTTTGCTTCAGCATCAACCAACTAAGTTTGAGCTTTTTCAATATGATTTGAAGTATTGGAAATGTGCATATGAGCTTCTTGCGTTGCAAAATGTAACAAAAGTTATAAGTTATCCAGAATTAGTAAAAGAAAAGCAAGATTTACCGATTCAACATGTACAGGAGATTGCTGTTACAGGAAAACATCTCATGACCTGGACGAATCAAAAAGGCGGCCCATGGTTACGTGAAGTATTAGATGAGATTGTGAAGCGTGTTGTGAACGGTCAGTTAGAAAATAATGAACAAACAATAAAGGAATGGTTGCAAAATGAATGGTTCGTATAAATATAAAATTCTAAAAAAATTACAACAGTCCACTCCATCTCCTGTTTCAGGTCAACAACTTGCAGATGATTTCGGTTTATCGCGTACAGCCATTTGGAAGTACATTAAACAATTAGAAGAAGAGGGTTATACGTTTGAGACCATTCGAAAAAAAGGTTATATTTTGACGTCGCAACCGAATAGCATCGATCCAGCAAAAATTAAAGCGGCACTTGAAACAACTACGTTTGGTGAAACGATTATTTTTGAAGAAACACTTCCTTCTACACAGCCAGTAGCACATCAGTTGGCACAGGAAGGCGCTAAAGCAGGAACCGTTGTCATCTGTGAGGAACAAACACTCGGTCGTGGACGTATGCAAAGACCGTGGCAATCTCAAAAAGGAAAAGGAATTTGGATGAGTGTCATTTTACGTCCAGATGTGCCACCTTATGAGGCACCACAATTTACATTAGTAGCTGCTGTAGCAATCGCAAAAGGGATTGAAGATGTAGCAGGTATTCGTCCTCAAATTAAGTGGCCGAATGATTTATTAATCGATGGTTTTAAAATTACAGGGATTTTAACGGAGTTACAGGCAGACCCTGACCGTGTGAATGCATTAATCATGGGTATTGGTATTAATGTCAACCACACAATGGATGATTTCCCAGAAGAAATTCATGGTATTGCGACTTCTTTAAAATTACAAACAGGACGAGAAATCGACCGTGCTGTATTAATTGCACGTATTTTATATTATTTAGAGTATTATTCGAATCAATACGTTAAAGAAGGGTTCCTACCAATTAAAAAAGAATGGGAAAGCTATTCTTGTACCATTGGTCAAACGATTAAAGTAACAACATTGACAGAAGTCTTCTATGGTAAGGCTGTTGCAATTACGAATGATGGTGTATTAAAAGTACAATTACCAGACGGTGAAACGAAAAGTGTGTATTCAGCTGATATTGAATTAAAAAAAGATTAATGTAAGTTACAGTGTCATCGTTCAACACATTTAGGAGGGTAACAATGAAAAGCGTTGCAGATTTTCCAAAAATGAAAGAAAAACAGGACAAGATTGTGATGATTACAGCCTACGACTATCCATCGGCTAAATTAGCCGAAGAGCAAGAAGTCGATATGATTTTAGTAGGTGATTCTTTAGGAATGGTTGTTTTAGGATATGACTCGACTGTTCAAGTGACAGTAGAAGATATGATTCATCATGGTAAAGCAGTTCGCCGAGGTGCTAAAGATACATTTATGGTTGTTGATTTACCATTTGGTAGCTATCATGGCGATCCGTACGAGGCATTAAAAGTAGCTGTACGTGTTTTCCAAGAAACAGGTGCGAACGCATTAAAAGTCGAGGGTGCAGGGAATCTACTGCCAACGATTCAGTTAATGATTGAAGCAGGGATTCCAGTTGTAGGACATTTAGGGCTGCAACCACAACAAGCAGCTGTATTGGGTGGTTATAAAGTACAGGGGAAAACACAAGAAGATGCAAAAAAAATTTTGCGTGATGCAAAAGCGCTCGAAGAAATAGGTGTCTGTGCGATTGTGTTTGAATGTATTCCGAAGCAAATGATGTTTGAAATTAATCAGCAGCTACATGTACCGACGATTGGAATCGGTGCAGGAAATGAAGCGGATGGTCAAGTGCTCGTATTCCATGATGCACTACATTATGGGCACCATCATATTCCTAAATTTGTACAACAATTTGCAGATGTCGGTGCTGAAATTGAGCTAGGTATTGCCAAGTATAAAAAAGCAGTAAAAACAGGTGTTTTTCCAAGTGATGAGCAAAGTTTTCATTTGAAAGAAAACCAATCGATTTCATTATATGGAGGCAAAAAAGGATGAAAATTATTGAAACCGTAGCGGAACTAAAAGAAGTACTTCAACCTTTTGCAATTCATTCCATTGGATTAGTACCAACGATGGGGGCTTTGCATGAAGGGCATGCTACGTTGATTCAACAAGCGCGACAAGAAAATGATGTCGTAGTCGTAAGTATTTTTGTAAACCCTACGCAATTTGGTCCAAATGAAGATTTCGATCGCTATCCACGTGATTTAGATGGAGACGTTAAGAAGTGTGAAGATTGGCAAGTAGATTTTATCTTTGCGCCTTCCGTCGAAGAAATTTATGGAAGTCATGGCGGCATTACATATGATGCAGGTCCTGCTTCACGTATTTTATGTGGTGCAAGTCGACCAGGTCACTTTAATGGTGTTCTACAAATTGTTTCAAAATTATTCATGCTCGTTCAACCGACACGTGCCTATTTTGGTCAAAAAGATGCGCAACAACTCGCATTGATTGAAACGCTCGTACGTGATTATTACTTCCCGCTCGAAATTGTACCTGTTCCAATTGTACGTGAAGAAGATGGGCTAGCTAAAAGCTCACGTAATGTTTTTTTAACGCCAGAAGAACGTCAAGAAGCGGTTGTCTTATCGCAAGCACTAACACTTGCAAAGGCACGCTTACAAGACGGTGAAGAAGCAGCGATTGTCTTAGAGCAAGCACGTAAAAAAATCGAAGAAACTTCTGCAAAAGTAGAGTATCTTGAATATCTTGCCTACCCAGATTTGCAACGAGCTCCTAAAGCTGATGAACGAAAAATTTTAATGGCAGCGATTCGCTTTTCAAATGTCCGTTTGATTGATAATGAATTATTTGACTAACAGAATAGACAAAGGGTTCTCGCAAATGAATGTGAGAGCCTTTTTCTATGAAGTTCGCAATAGAAAATAAAGGTTCTACTTACCCACAGCTATCTTAAGTATGATAAAATCGTCTGTATGAAATAAAGGACGTACTATTGAAAGATGTCTATAATAAAATGATTTGAAAGACGTGAAGAACATGGAGAGTCAAATGTATGCAGTTGTTGATTTAGAAACGACTGGGCATTCATCAAAGCAAGGCGATCGTATTATCCAAATCGCTATTGTATTTATGAGAGATTGGCAAATTGAAAAGACCTATACCTCTTTCGTCAATCCTAAACGAAAAATACCGCATTTCATTCAAGATTTAACGCATATAAAAGAAGAAGATGTTAAGCATGCACAACCTTTTGAAGCGATTGCCCATGAAGTATATGACATGCTCCAGGATTGTGTGTTTGTCGCACACAATATCGACTTCGATTTACCATTTTTACAAGAAGAATTTAAGCGCTGTGGTTTACCAAAATGGTTTGGTAAAAGTATGGATACAGTAGAGTTGGCAAAAATACTCTATCCAACGGCTTATAGTTATAAACTTTCAGAAATTGCTCTTGAATTAAATATTGGTTTAGAGAACGCACATCGCGCAGATGATGATGCGATGGCAACAGCGCGATTATTGAAGAAGTGTTTTGAACAGTTAATGTCTTTGCCGCTTGAAACGATTCAGCATCTACATACGCGTTCGTTTAAATTGAAATCAGGTTTAGCACATTTATTTTTTGAGGCACTCCAAATAAAAAGAACGAAATCTTCTCAATTACAGCACCATTTCTTATATCGTGGGGTTCCGATTTTACAACCTCAACAACAAAAAATTGATGCGGAGCCTGTAATTTATCCAGCAAGTACAGAAGCAAAGACACAACTTTTCTCAAAAGTGATGACACACTTTGAGGTGAGAGAAGGTCAATTTAATATGATGGATACGGTGTGGAATAGCCTACAACATCGTACCGAAATTTTAACAGAAGCATCTACGGGTATTGGTAAGACATTAGCATATTTGATTCCAAGTATTGTTTTTGCAAAGCAGCAAAAACAACCAGTTGTTATTAGTACGTATACATCTCATTTACTCGACCAACTCATTCAAGAGGAACTACCAAAAGCGAAAGAATTATTGGGTTGTGATGTTCGAATTGCTGTTTTAAAAGGTATGGAACATTATATTGATCTCGACCGTTTTATTGAATCGCTTGTGATTACAGAAGATAGTTATGATGAGAATTTTGTGAAAATGCAAGTACTCGTTTGGCTCGCTATCTCTTCAACAGGTGATTTGAATGAAGTGAATGTTTCGGGTGGAGGACGTACTGTACTCGACCGAATTCGTCGTACAAGTACAACTGCAGAAACAAAGCAACAAAATGCATTTGATTTTTATTTGGAAGCGATGAAATCATGTGAAGAAGCTGAACTAATTATTACAAATCATGCGATGTTATTGGCTGATTTAGAACGTGAAACACCAATTGTGCAGCAAGTCGGCGGATTTATCTTGGATGAAGGACATCAGATGATTCAAGCAGCGACAATGCGAGAAGAAAAAGTATTTGCATATCGTCGTTTTAAATATTGCTTTGGTCAGATTGGTCATTTTGAAGATCGTGCGCTACACCATGCATTTTATCGTTTACTACAACAAGCAGATCGTGTGCCACTTCGCTATTTATCCAAGCTTGAAAATCAATTCTTTGACATGATTGATGTTTTCGAGCATGCGATGAATCATCTCGTAAGTCGTATGAATTTATCTGCGTCTCATGGTGGATCACAAAAAAAGACAATTCTTTTAAATACACTCACATTGAAGCAACCTTTATTAGAAGAAGTCGGTCATATGATTGAACAGTGGTTACAGTTAGCGCATGAGGTTACGCGTATTTTTAAAAGTTACCAAGATGATTTAGAACCTTCTAAACGTGTATGGCTGACAGATTGGGAATATTGGTTACGTGATTTACAACAATTACTTGAACAATGGCGCGCGATTTTCAATGTACATGAGCAAAATCGAACGTCTTGGATTGAAGCAGATCGTAGAAGTTTGCCAAATAGCATTCAAATTTACGACCGTCCGATTCAAATTGCCGACCATATTACGCAAGCATTTGATCAATTTAGAGGAAGAGACGGAATTATTTGGGCATCCGGTACACTAACTGTACCAGGAAATCCACGCTTTATTGCGGATCAGCTAGGATTATCAAGAGAAGTAGCTCTTTATCAATTCCAAGCACCAGCACATTATTATAAAGGTGCTAACATGTATATTGTGGACGATATGCCAGATATTCAACAAGTGCCACAATCTGCTTATATTGAGGCAGTAGCAGAAGCAGTGACACAAGCTGTACTTGCTACGGAAGGACGTTGTTTCGTTCTTTTCACATCGCAAGATATGCTACGTAAAACCGTCGATTTAATTCAAGAAATTGGTGCATTAGAGGATTACATGATTTTTGCACAGGGTATCTCAACAGGGAGTCGTATGCGTTTATTAAAGATGTTCCAGCGTTTTGAGCGCTCGGTTTTATTTGGAACAAATAGCTTTTGGGAAGGTGTCGACGTACCAGGAGACGCATTATCAGCTGTCATTGTCGTTCGTTTACCATTCTCAGCGCCAGAAGAACCACTCTTTAAAGCAAAAGCAGATAAAATGCAACAGCAAGGTTTAAATGCCTTTTATAAACTATCCCTACCCGAAGCAATCCTACGTTTTAAGCAAGGTTTCGGACGATTAATTCGATCCTCTCAAGATAAAGGTGCATTCATCGTATTAGATCGTCGAATCGAAACGAAATCATATGGACCCGATTTTTTACGTGCATTACCAAATGTGGAAGTTCGCCATGTATCACTAAGTGAACTAGTCTTCGATTTAGAAGATTGGTATAATAAATAAGCAAAAACAATTAAAGGTTTAGGTGATGGAATGAAAAGTTGGATTAAATTCTTCGCCATCTTCTTCGTCATGTTAGCAGTTGTATTAACAGTACTTGTAACAATTAAAGCGTATGCCCCTTACCATAGTGCTACACAAGAAGCGAAAGATGTTGTGTTGAAGGAACGATTATTAAAAACAGTTGATAAATCTTATGTATATAACAGTACAAACCACTATGTTACGGTTATTGGTAAAAATGATAAGAACCAATCAACAGCCGTGGTTTTGAATCAAGATCAATCAAAAGTTAAAAAAGAAGTCATTGAATTGTCAAAAGGTGTTACAGAAAAAGAAGCGATTAAGATAGCTACTGAAGGACAAAAAGTAAAAAAAGTGCTTCATGTCCATTTAGGTATTGAAAAGCCAGGTCCCGTTTGGGAAGTAGCATTCGAAAATAACCGAGATGAGCTCAATTATGTTTATGTGGTATTTGAAACAGGTCAATGGTGGAAAAAAATCACGAATTTATAATATTTCGAAAATAGAAATGCTCTCGTTTTTTGTATATAATAAAAGAGAATAAATCAAGAAGTAGATAGGCAACTATTTACTTAATCACAGATGTGATGGAGGATTCCCATGAAAAAAATTACAATTCAAGAAATGCCAAAACATGTTGGCGAAACAGTAAAAATTGGCGCTTGGCTTGCAAATAAGCGTTCAAGCGGTAAGATTGCTTTCTTACAATTACGTGATGGTACAGGATTTGTACAAGGCGTTGTTGTAAAAGCAGAAGTTTCTGAAGAAATGTTTGCAACAGCAAAAGGTCTTCATCAAGAAACTTCATTATATGTAATCGGTGAAGTAACAGAAGATACACGTTCATCATTCGGTTATGAATTACAAGTGAAGGACATCGAAGTGATTTCAGAATCACACGACTATCCAATCACACCAAAAGAGCATGGTACAGAGTTCTTAATGGACAACCGTCACTTATGGTTACGTTCAAAAAAACAACATGCAAAAATGAAAGTGCGTAACGAATTAATTCGTGCAACATACGAATTCTTTAATGACAATGGCTTCGTTAAAATGGATCCACCAATTTTAACAGCTTCAGCACCTGAAGGTACGTCAGAACTATTCCATACAAAATACTTTGATGAAGATGCATTCTTATCACAATCAGGTCAATTATATGCAGAAGCAGCAGCAATGGCATTAGGGAAAGTATTCTCATTCGGTCCAACATTCCGTGCTGAGAAATCAAAAACACGTCGTCACCTAATCGAGTTCTGGATGATTGAACCAGAAATGGCTTTTGTGGAACATGATGAGAGCTTAGAAGTACAAGAACAATTTGTATCGTATATCGTGCAATCTGTATTGAAAAACTGCAAACTAGAATTAGAAATTTTAGGTCGCGACCTTTCAAAATTAGAAAAAGTAAAAGCGCCATTCCCACGTATTTCATATGATGAAGCCATTGAATTCCTTCATAAAGAAGGTTTTGATGATATTAAATGGGGCGATGATTTCGGAGCGCCACATGAAACAGCGATTGCAAATCACTTTGATTTACCTGTTTTCATTACATGCTATCCAAAAGATATTAAACCATTCTACATGCAACCACATCCAGACCGCGATGATGTCGTGCTATGTGCCGATTTAATCGCTCCAGAAGGTTATGGTGAAATTATCGGTGGTTCTGAGCGTATTTGGGATTATGATTTATTAAAACAACGTATCCAAGAACATGGCTTAGATGAAGAAGCATACAACTGGTATTTAGAACTTCGTAAATACGGTTCTGTACCACACTCAGGTTTCGGTTTAGGGCTAGAACGTACAGTATCTTGGGTAACAGGTGCTGAACACGTGCGTGAAACCATTCCATTCCCACGTTTATTAAATCGTATTTACCCATAATAGAAGACGAAAGTTCATGTGATGTTAAGTCATATGAGCTTTTTCTTTTGAGAATTAAAGTATGCTATAAAAATAAAAAACAATTTAGTTGGAACACTGTACATTGTGCGTTAAAATAGAACAAAGATGAGCGAGCGTAATGAATACGCTTTAGAGTAGATGAGGAGGATTTTGTATTATGGAATTAAATGATTGGTTAAATACAAAGGTACCTGAAATTTCAAATGACTTGATTGAAATCAATCAAGATTATTTTGATTTAGAAAATTCAATTGGTTTTAAAGGACGCGACCGCATTTATCGTGTCATTGAAAGTTTCCGCATTGCGTTATTCCCAGGAATCTATGATCAAAAACCGATTGATGAAGTGCGTCTGAATGTCGCAATTAGTAATAATTTACGAAAAGCAGCGCTTGATTTACGTGATATTTTAGAAAAAGCGCTATTTTATAATAAAGAAGATGAAGATGTATGTGAAAACGTTGCACGTGAACGAGCAGATCAAATTGTTATTCAGTTGATGAACAAGTTCCCGGAAATTCGTCGTACATTACAGACAGATATTCAAGCAGCTTATAATGGCGACCCTGCTGCAACATCAACAGAAGAAATTCTACTGAGTTACCCATCTATTCAAGCGATTTGCATTCATCGTATTGCGCATGAACTATATAAATTAGATGTGAAAATTATTCCACGTATTATGTCAGAGTATGCACATGAATTAACAGGAATCGATATTCATCCAGGCGCATCCATTGGTGATTCATTCTTCATCGACCATGGTACAGGTGTTGTAATCGGTGAAACATGTACAATAGGTAACAATGTTAAAATCTATCAAGGTGTAACATTAGGTGCGCTTAGCTTCCCACTAGACGATGAAGGCAATCCAATTAAAGGAATTAAACGTCATCCTGACATCGAAGATAATGTCGTGATTTATGCGGGTGCAACGATTTTAGGTGGCAAAACAAAAATTGGTCATGATACCGTACTAGGCAGTAACATTTGGTTAACACATTCTGTTGTGCCACATTCGCGCGTATACCATTCACAACCTTCACCAAGTATTAACCAATCTGTAAATATTGAATATGAAATTTAAAAAAATAAGGAGGGGTAGTTCAGCTACCATACCTCCTTCTTTTTTATGAAAGGAAGTCAACTAATGAATTGGCAAGAAAAGCTATTACAATACCAACCTGTGAATGAACAAGAGGAGCGAGACTTAGCATCATTTCGCTATGCATTCACACACTTTCCAGATGTTTTAACACGTCAAAACCCAATTGCACATATGACAGTTTCAGCTTTTGTCGTGAATCAAGCACGTACACATGTATTAATGGTCTATCATAATATTTATCAATCATGGGCATGGACAGGAGGACATGCGGATGGTGAATCAGATTTTTTAGCTGTTGCATTAAGAGAAGTGCAAGAAGAAACAGGGGTAGAAGCAAAACCTGTTCAACAAGAGCCTATTTCGATTGAGCAACTAACGGTTTTAGGACATGTGAAAAAAGGGCAGTATGTATCAGAGCATTTACATATGAACGTCACGTATCTAGTTGAAGCAGATGACCAAGCGGCACTTGTTGTGTGTGAAGAGGAAAATAGTGATGTGGCGTGGATTCCATTTGATGAATTGAGTACATATTGTAAGGAAGAACATATGCTACCGATTTATAATAAAATCATTGCACAAATGAAGTAAAATAAGAAACAGACTAGGCATAAAAAAACTGGAACCGTGTTGTGGTGCGGTTCCAGTTTTTTCGTTGCGATAAAAAGGGAAGTGAAATGTTTGTCCCAGCCTGTTAAAAAAATTATTCAGCTGTAATGCGCATTTCTGTTGTCGCGTCAAAGAAGTGTGCTTTTTGTAATTGAATCGCAAGTGATAATGTTTGTCCAGATGACACCTGTTCATTTGCGTCAATACGTGCGATAAAGTTTTGTTCTTCTAGTTGCGCATAAATCATAAATTCCGCACCCATTAATTCAGCTACATCAATCTTCACTTGAACAGTATGTTCTGGTAGTTGTTCTAGCATATTTTCTTCGTTATGAAAATCTTCTGGACGAATTCCTAAAATAATTTCTTGCTCGTTATAACCTTTGTCGTGTAGCAAAGTACGCTGTTCTGCAGTCAATGGTAGCTGTAATATGCCCACTTGTACAAAATCACCTTGAATACGCGCTTTGAAAAAGTTCATAGCTGGTGAGCCAATAAAGCCAGCAACAAAGACATTCACAGGTTTTTCATATACTTCTTTTGGTGAACCCACTTGTTGAATGAGACCGTCTTTCATTACAACAAGACGTGTCGCCATCGTCATCGCTTCTGTTTGATCATGCGTTACATAAATTGTAGTGGTTTGTAAACGCTGATGTAACTTAATAATTTCTGCACGCATTTGTACACGTAATTTAGCATCTAAGTTCGATAAGGGTTCATCCATTAAAAATACTTTTGCATCGCGTACAATCGCACGACCAAGTGCCACACGTTGACGCTGACCTCCTGATAATGCTTTTGGTTTTCGTTCTAAATATTCTTCTAACCCTAAAATCTTCGCTGCTTCAGATACGCGACGTTTAATTTCTTCTTTTGGTAGTTTGCGCAGTTTTAAGCCAAATGCCATATTTTCATAAACCGTCATATGTGGATAGAGCGCATAGTTTTGGAACACCATCGCAATATCGCGATCTTTTGGTGGTAAATCATTTACACGTTCCCCATCAATGTAAAAGTCACCTTTTGAAATTTCTTCTAATCCTGCAATCATCCGAAGTGTTGTCGATTTTCCACAGCCAGATGGCCCAACAAAAACAATAAACTCCTTATCTTGAATTGCTAAATTGAAGTCCGTTACAGCCGTTACCTTCTTATCGTAAATTTTATAAATATTTTGTAATGTTAATTCAGCCATCATAGATCTCCTCTATGTTTAAATTCTATACATTTCGTATTCTATTATAGTCAAAGTACCTTTGAAATAGCAGTAATTTTAATTACGACATTTTTTTATTCTCAATTAAACGAGTAAAAGCTTTTAATTGAGATGGAAGTGTGCAAAAGTACATAAAATATAGGTTACATTGGTTAGTGAATGAGAATGTGTAAAATACGTCTAAAATATGACAATTTATAAGGATATAGAAGATGTATATAAAACTTTGGAAAATGCGTAAAATCAAGTATGTTCACTATTTCACTAGTAGCTTACGTGAAAAGTCTCACAAAGTTGTTCAGAGTGGGAAATGACTGTAAACACTTGGTTTTACTATATTCTTGGACAATGAATGAATAAATTTGTTAAGATATATGTATAAGGGTTGACATTGAAAGTCTTTTGTATGATAATTTCAATGTAAACAATAATAATTCTAATTAAGGATTTATTATTAATAATTGATTATATATCTAGGAGGAATTGAATATGTCATTAGTAAATAAAGAAATCGCACCATTCACTGCACAAGCATTCCAAAACGGTGAATTCAAAACAGTATCAGAAGAAACTTTAAAAGGTAAATGGGCTGTAGTATGCTTCTACCCAGCTGACTTTACATTCGTTTGCCCAACTGAACTAGAAGATTTACAAGCTGTATACGGCGAATTAAAATCTCTAGGTGCTGAAGTATATTCTGTATCAACTGATACACACTTCACACATAAAGCTTGGCACGATCATTCAGAAGCGATTTCTAAAATCGAATACACAATGATTGGTGACCCAACACACACAATTTCTCGCAACTTCGACGTATTAGACGAAGAAGCAGGTCTTGCACAACGCGCTACTTTCTTAATCGATCCAGACGGTGTAGTACAAACTATGGAAATCAACAATGATGGTATCGGTCGTAACGCTTCTCAATTAATCGACAAGATTAAAGCAGCTAACTACGTACGTAACCACCCAGGTGAAGTATGCCCAGCGAAATGGAAAGAAGGCGAAGAAACATTAACGCCTAGCCTAGACCTAGTAGGTAAAATCTAATTTAACGCCACTGTAGTCATATAGGGCACTAGACAAGCGACAAACATCAGTCTACAGATTGGTATTTGTCGCTCTGTTTTTAGCAAAATTGCATAAATGTACGGAAAAATGAATCGTTTTATGGTTTGGCATCACTCTCTTACCTACCTGAAACGAAATGAAGAGGTGAAAATACTGCTGTCAAAGAGGGCATTCAACGTATATAGTTCCATCACTTTTGTGCAAAAAAATGATGGAAACATATAATTAGAAGTGAAAAAAGCAGCAGTTTCAATTATGTTATTAGACGATCAAATTAAAACACAACTAAAGCAATACCTTGCCATGTTAGAAGGAGACTTAGTTTTAAAAGTACATGTGGGCGAAGATGAAACATCAAAAAATATGTTAGAACTTGTTCAAACATTAGATGATATGTCACCACGTATTACAATTGAACATGTAGAATTAGAACGTACACCGAGTTTCAGCGTTAATCGTGTAGGTGAAGATACAGGTGTTATTTTTGCAGGTTTACCACTTGGTCATGAGTTCACGTCGCTTGTACTGGCGTTATTACAAGTAAGTGGCCGTGCACCAAAAATTGATGAATCAACAGTAAAACGTATTCAAGCGATTAAAGAGCCAATGAACTTTGAAACATATGTTAGTTTAACATGTCATAACTGTCCAGACGTTGTTCAAGCGTTAAATATTATGTCTGTATTAAATCCAAATATTACACATACAATGATTGAAGGCGGCGCTTTCAAATCAGAAGTAGAAGAAAAAGAAATCATGGCTGTACCAGCAGTTTACCGTGATAAGGATTTCTTTGAAGGTGGTCGTATGACATTAGATGATATTCTAGATAAATTAGGTTCTACAGTTGATGCTGCCGAATTCAATGATAAAGAACCATTTGACGTGTTAGTAGTAGGTGGAGGTCCAGCAGGTGCAAGTGCAGCAGTTTATGCAGCACGTAAAGGTGTGCGTACGGGAATTGTTGCAGAACGCTTCGGTGGACAAGTAAATGATACAATGTCGATTGAAAATATTATCGGTATAAAAGCAACAGAAGGTCCAAAATTTGTTGCAAGTCTTGAAGCACATGTATTAGATTATCCAGTTGATGTGATGAAAGCACAACGTGTGAAAAATATTGAGAAGAAACAATTAATCGAAGTTGAATTAGAAAATGGTGCAGTTTTAAAAAGTAAAACTGTTATTCTATCAACAGGTGCTCGCTATCGTCAATTAGGCGTAAAGGGTGAGCAAGAATTTAAAAATAAGGGTGTAGCATATTGTCCACACTGTGATGGCCCATTATTCAAAGGTAAAGATGTAGCAGTAGTAGGCGGTGGTAATTCTGGCGTTGAAGCAGCAATCGATTTAGCTGGAATTGTGAACCATGTAACACTTCTACAAAACACAGGTGAGTTAATTGCAGATACAGTTCTACAAGAACGTTTACGTAGTTTACCAAATGTAACAATTATCACGAATGCTTTAACATCTGAAATTACAGGTGATCGTACAGTGAATGGTATTGAATATATCGATGCTGTAACGAAAGAAAAACATCATGTAGCACTTGATGGTGTATTCATTCAAATTGGTTTATTACCAAATACAGAATTCCTAGAAGGTTCTGTTCAATTGAATGAACGTGGAGAGATTGTTACAGATCGTAATGGAGCAACAGATATCGATGGTGTGTTTGCAGCAGGTGACTGTGCAAATAGTGCCTATAAACAAATCGTTATCTCAATTGGTGCAGGTGCAACAGCGGCATTGAGTGCATTTGATTACCTAATTCGTCATACAGAAGAGTTAGTAGAAGTATAATACTTTTCCATAGTTAAGCATTAGAAAATAGGCTGGACATAAGAGTAAAAAGCACTTCTCATATGAGTATAAGAAAAACTGGAACTGCGCCACAGCGCGATTCCAGTTTTTTGTTGCGAACGCTAAAAAGAGAAGTGAAATGTTATGTTCTAGCCTAGTTTATATTATAAATATTTCTCTTCTACTAGAATTAATTTACTTACCTTTTCTTGTGAAGAAACAAATGCATACGATAATTCACCGTATTTTTCTGTTTTCACAAAACAATGTTCTTTTTGAATTGTCCACTGGTCATTCTTTTTTTTACATTGAATTTTTTGTGGATCAATTCCACGAAATCCTAGTGAACACCATTTAGAATAAGCCTCTTTAATTAACCAAAGTTGTTGAGCTTCTTGTTTGAAAATTTTTTGTTCGTATGAACTCATAAAGTACTCAGTTCCTTCTAAAAGAGGTTGTTGTAACTCTAAATCTACCCCGATTTTACAATTAGAGTAGGCAACCATCACATATCCTTCGCAATGTGAAATACTGACATAATAAGGACTGTCAGGTAAATAAGGTTGCCCATCTTTCGTTTGTCCAATACCATCGACACCTAGATATTTTTTAATTATAATACGTGCAATCAAAGATTCATATGCACGCTTAAAAGAAGTAAACTTGCGTACATAAGAACGTTCATCAGCCGTTAATAATGGAAAAAAACTTCTGAAAATCGATTTATTGTATGAAATAGGGGTTAATAGTATTTTCATTTTTTTATCTCCGGAAAATAGTGTTGCTGAATTGCTTGTTGAATCATATGTTCAAAGAATGTTTCATCAGGTTTAGGACAAACTAATTGGTTTTGTGTCATAAACAATTCGGATTGTGGACATGCATATAATAGGGATGAATTTTTTGCGCCATCACCTTCTAAGCCAGCCATAGCCAGAGCAAGACCTTCAGCATCTTTTTTAGAATCATCATATAAGAAGTTAATAAACTCTTGTTCATCTACAAGTTCGATTGTATAACCGAATTTTCTAAAGTGTTGTAAAACATCTTTGAATGAAATCAGCGTTGTATTGCAAATGTTGTAAATTCCACCGATTGTATCGTTTGAAAGAGCGATATTTGTAATTAAAGAACTTGCGTAATCAACCATTGTAAAGTCCATCATGAAGTTAACATTCGGTGCTTTTTCTAATAAAATAAATGATTTAAACATACGATATACAGCATTTGAATCAATATTTTTTTGGAATATTCCTGTAGTTGATTGGCAAGAAATATTACCAGGACGATAAATTGTAACAGGAAGACCTTCTGTATGAGCTTGTTGTAACAATTTTTCAGATGCTAACTTACTATTTGTATAAAGACTTTCAACATCAGGGGCATCTAAAATGGAGTCTTTTGTTAAGAAATCGTCCCATTTACCTTCAGATGCTAAATCTTCTTGAATACCTAATGTCGAAACATAATGGAAGCGAATCTCTGTACATTGTTTTGCGAAATCAATTAAATAGGCAGTGCTATCAATATTTGTCTTTTTAAAGTGCTCTGCATCACCAAAGTGACGTACGTCTGCTCCACAGTGAATAAGTGCTTGTACATTTGTTTGTAACCACATAAGATCTTCAGAACTTGCGCCTAAGTTAGGTTGTGTGAAGTCACCTAAAATAATACGTAAAGAAGTATTTCGTAAAAGTTCTTCCATTGGTTGGCTTGGTTCATAATAGCGTAACTGCTCAAGGATACGTTTTAAACCATGCTCTTTTGATGTTGCACGCACAAGTACGGAAACTTCCGTAACCTCAGGATGTTTTAATAGGTCGATTAGTAAGTGTGCACCTAGATAGCCTGTAGCACCTGTTAATAAGATCGATTGCTGTGTAATCGGTTTGAAAACAGTCATGCTGTGTAATGATTTTGGATGCTCAAACAGTTCTTTTTGTTTCGTCTCTTTTACAACTTCTTCTTGAGTTTCAGTAGTACGTACATAATTAGCAAGTGCTTGAACTGTACGATATTCAAAGAAATCATTAATTTTCAACATAGGGAATTGCTTTTTCAATTGTGTTAAGATTGCTAAAACTTTTAATGAATGACCACCAATTTCAAAGAAATCTTCATTTGTGCCAATGTCTTGTTGTAATAATACATCTTGCCATGCTTTTAAAATGATAGCTTCTTCATCATTTACTGGAGCTAATTGATTCTCTGTATGCTTCACTTGAACTTGCACATCTAATTCACGCTCTTTTAAAGCAGTACGATTAATTTTTCCACTTGGTAATAGAGGGAATTCTTCAAGCTCAATCATATAAGCAGGCAACATATATGCTGGAACTTGTTGTTTTAAAGCATCTACTACCTGTTCAGTTGAATAAGTAACCCCATCTTTTACCTGATAGTATGCCACGATGGATAGATCACCTTGAATCTCTTTTGCGATTATCGCACCATCTGTAATTTCAGGTATTGCAAGAAGATGTTCTTCGATTTCTCCCAGTTCAACACGATATCCACGTATTTTAACTTGCGTATCTTTTCGTCCAACAAATTCAATTTGACCATTCGGTAGTAAACGTACTAAATCGCCACTTCGATACATTCTATTTTCACTATGAGGTGTCATTACAAATACTTCATCTGTTTTTTCAGGAAGATGTAAGTAGCCTTCAGCTAGAGCAGTTGTCTCAATATATAGTTCACCTGTAACGCCTATTGGACAATAAGCCATCCCATCATTTAAGACATGTACACGATAATTCGGTAAAGGCGTTCCAATTGGGATTGTCATCAGATCCTTTGGTAACAGTGTGTCGATTGTATAAGTCGTCGTTAAAACAGAACATTCTGTAGGGCCATATACATTTTTTAAAGGAATAAGACCGAATTTTTCTTGGAAAAGTCGAACCGTATCTAAAGGAAGTGTTTCACCACCTACACCAAAACATTGTAGACGTTGTAATTTTTCGATGTCTTCTTCAGTCGCAAATAGAAGATACTGTTTTAAAGCACTCATTGGAACCATCATGATATAGTCAATGCGATGTTCATGAATTGCTTCTGCAAATAAAGAAATATCGAGTCGCTCTTCTTTGGATAACATATACAGTGTATTCCCGTGGAAAATCATCGGACATAATTCAAGTAAAGATGCATCAAATGTGAGTGTATAAAATTGAGTTAAAATATGATGCTCCGAAAATCCATAGGTTTCTTTTTCAGCATAAGCAAATGTTGCGATACTTTTATGTGGTATTTTCACACCCTTTGGTCTACCGGTAGAGCCAGAAGTGTAGATAATATAGGCGAGATCAGTTGGTTTGACCGTTGGCTTTTTCACAAGTGCTTTTTCTTCGATTTGAGTATACAGTGCCATTGGAATTTGTTCATCCCAAGTAATTGCTTTTTCAGTAGTAATCGCATCTGTTAATACGAATTTTGCTTGTGTGTCTTTTAAGATGTACTCATTTCGTTCGTCAGGATTATCAGGACTAAGTGGTACATAAATGGCTCCAGCTTTCATTACGCCTAACATAGAAATAATCGCTTCCATGCTGCGTTGCATATAAACTGCAACATAATCACCTACTTGAATCCCTTTCTCTATTAATAGTTGAGCAATACTATCTACTTGTATTTGAATCTCTGAAAAAGTAAGTGTTTTTGTTGCATCTTGTAAAGCAACTTTTTGTGGATACTTTTGTGCCGTCTGATCAAATACATCATGCATTGTTTGATCGATTGGTGTATCTTGTTCTGTCTGGTTTAATTTTTGATAAAGCTGATGTTCCCATGCAGTCATAAGATTGATTTGAGCAATTTTAATATTCGGATTCTCTAAAATCGCTGCCAAAATAATAGTGTAATACTGTTCATAACGTTCGATATTTTTTTCGTTTAAAAAGCATGTGTAACTTTCAAAATGATAATTATTTGAAGAAAAGACCAATTTTAAGTCGTTTGACAGATGTTCAGTAGATTCTAAAACAACTTGTTTATAAATTTCATCAGCTGTTGAATCTTGAGAAAAAGCCATATGAACCACAGCTTGTTTTTGGTCTAATTCGATTGCAAGTTCAATAGATGCTTCATTTGTTAAGCGGTTCATCCAAATACCAAAAGCTGTAATATGCCATTGAATTGAATAATCTAAATTTTTTTTAGCAGATTGATACGTCGAGACATCTGAACGAAAAGATGTATCAATAGGGAATAGAGAATTTTGCGTGATTTTCAAATCTTGTTGTAAAGTAACCAAGTTAATAAACCTCCAATTTTTCATAATTCATACAGTTATATTGTGAAAAATGGTGAGAGATCTTTCAATCTCTCACCATGTTTTGTTAGCTTTTCACATCAGAAACTAATTGTTCTAATTCAGATACGATATCATTCATTGTTTTTGTTGACTCAACAATTTTACTAAATGAAACTTGTTGATTACGAATGTTGTGTTTGATTTTTTGACTTGCATCACTATTTTCAGTTGATGTATGTGCAAGTTGTTCAAAAATTGCAGCTACTTCCTCGTTTTCAGCAGCGATTTCTTCAATTGCGGCTGATACTTCCTGGATACTACTTGAAACATGTGATGTTTGTGACAGAATATCTTGGAAAATGGCGCCCATATTTCCAACTAATAATGAACTTTCAGAAACAAGAGCAGCTTCTGTACGGAATGATTGTACAGCTTTTTCTGTTTCTACTTGTACATCTTGGATGAGTGTCTCAATTTGTTTAGCTGATTTTGAAGATTGTTCAGCTAATTTACGGACTTCGTCTGCCACTACAGCAAACCCCTTACCATGTTCACCGGCACGTGCAGCTTCAATTGCAGCATTTAATGATAATAAATTCGTTTGATCCGCAATATCTGTAATTAATTGAACAATACTGCTAATTTCTAATGAACGATTTTTAAGTGATGAGACATTACTCTCAGAACGTTGAGAAGAATCTTTTAGTTTCACCATTTGATTTTTCAACACATTAATTGCTTCTGTACCTGCTTTTGCATGGTCTTCTGTTGTGAGGGATAACTCTGTTACGTTCATAACATTATTTGTAATGGAGTCTACAGAACGAGAAAGTTCTTGAATTGAAGTCAGAACTTCAGTAGTAGATTCGTTTTGATTTTGTAATCGACCTGTAATTTTATCTGTGTAGTTTGTAATTTCTTCTAATGTTTGATTCACTTCATCAGCTTCTTTATAAAGGCTATTTGCTTGAATACTAGAAGCAGTTGATGATGAACGAATGGAATCTAACATACCACCAATTGTTTCACTCATTGTATTGAATTGCTTCGATAATTGTCCTAATTCATCATTTCCTTCTTTTAAACGAACAGAATAGTCACCTTCACTTACAAGAGCCATACTTTCTTTCATCTCTGTAATAGGACGGAATAGCTTGCTCATAAATGCGTATTGAATAGCACATACGAGTAATAGTAGTCCAATTAAAATGAAAATGGTTGTTTTGATTTTTTTATATTCACCATTTAAATAAGAACTTGCATCAAAATCGACCCCGTAATACGCAAACATTTCACCATTCTCATCAAAAAGTGGCTTTAAAACCGTCATCCATGTACCAAAATCATCAGAATAAATATCTGAAATTGTTTGTTGTTTTGTTTTTTTCATGTCGGCAATTGCGTCTGCAATCACTTTTGGTTGTGTATAGATATCGCCAATATGTAAATCTGACTTATCGAAATCATCCATTAAGAAGGTGGGGCCAGATATAACACTAGTACCCGTTCCATTTTCCAATTCCACTCCAAAAATATAACCTTGTGCAACTTGAGGTTGATATTGAGCTAGACGATCAAAGTGAGCCACTATTTCTTTTTGAATATTTTCGTCTTTAGTTTGAACTAATTTTTCTACATCTGCTGTTTTAATATCTTGTGACCAAGCTTTTACTGTATCTTTTGATACATTTGTAAGTCGATCGACAGTCGCATTCATACTCATAAAATAGTTAATAGTTGTCAAAATAATAGCTACTAAAATCGTAATAATTGAAGCGAATAAAATATTTTTCATTTTTAAAGATAATTTTCTCATGTTTACTCCTTTTTTGCATACATTTTATTGTAGTACTAATATAACATTACGGTCACTAAAAGTTAATACTTTATGCTCATTTGGAAAATTCGAAAAAAAATAAAAAATGGTATTTGTATAATTTAATGGATTTAAAAAGCATTATAATTATTTTTTTGGTGTAAAAATAAGTGTTTTTTAATATAAAACAAGGAAGAAAAATCCATTAAAACAATAAAAAAACAATGAAAATTTTTTAACGTAAGTAAATAAAATGATTTTTTTAGTTAAAAAAACACAAAAAAAGAACTTTCCTCTAATTAATGAGTCAAAGTTCTGTAAGTGAAAAATTAATATTTTAAGATAGTTGATTAGATATTTCAAAAAAGTTTTTATAAATCGCTGTATAAATTTTTTGAGATAGTACTGGGTTATGAATAATTGCAATAATACCCTTGTATAGAACATCTTGGTTAGGTTTTTCTATATGAATCAATTCGGATAGAATTTCTTTTTCTGTAGTATTCATCCGTCCTCTTAAATTCATGCTATTTAACCATGTAGAGAGTGATAAAATCATATATGGATTAGCTAATTTAGCGATTTTTTGATGTTGTTCTTCTTTTAATAGTACTCGTCTAATATATGGGTTTAAATCTTTTTCGTTTTCTAAGAAAGAATGAATATCCATAGATAATAACATAGATTGTTTTGATAGTTGACCAAGGTTTGTTGGCTCCATACCATATAAATTTACAGGTTTTTTCTGTTGTTCGTCGAGTTGTGTTAATAAGATGTTTAGCTGTTTGGATAACTTGCCCAATTCATCTTCACTTTCCTTTAAACGAACAGAATAATCCCCTTTGTTCAAACGAGCGATTTTCTTTTGCATAATCGTAATCGGTCTAAATAGTCGATTCATAAAGATAAGCTGTATTAAACAAACAACAAGTAAAAGAACAACTAAAATAATAATCGTTGTTTTAATTTTATTATATTCGCCTAAAAGATATGCGTTAGCATCAAAGTCTATTCCGTAATAGGCGAACATTTCACCATCTTTATTAAATAAAGGCTTTAAGACCGTAATCCATGTACCAAAACGATCGGTATAAATTTTAGAGTATGTTTGTTTTTTCGTTATTTTCATCTCAGCAATGGCATCGGCAATGACTTGTGGTTGTGTATAAAAGTCACCAATTAATAAGTCCGATTTTTCAAAGGCTTCCATGAGGAATGTTGGGCCTGAGATGACACTTGTTTGACTCCCATTACGCAACTCGACACCAAATAAATAGCCTTGAGCAACTTGCGGTTGGTAATTGGCTAATTTATCAAATTTTGCAATCATTTTTTTTTGTAGTTCTTCATCTTGTGTTGCAACAAGTTTTTCGACATCCGATGTTAATACTTCTTTTGACCATGCTTTCATCGTACGTTCTGAATCTGTAGAGAGACGACTCACTGTTGCATTCATATTCATGTAGTAGTTAATGGAAGTAATGATTAAAGAGACTAAAATCGTAATAATCGATGCAAATAAAATACTTTTAGATTTTAATGACAAATATTTCATTGAATCTCCCTTGTCTCGTGGAATAATAATATACATAACCATACCACTTTATACTAAAGAAGTTAATACTTTCGGTTCAATTTTCACTAATTAAAATAAAACAAAAAGTGTACAAATAAAATGATTAGCATGGTACATATTACTTTACGAAATTGATAGGATTTGATGCATACAAAAGATTTATAAGCATAAAAAGTAAAAACCCTTAGAATAATACATAATTCAATCATTCTAAGGGTTCTTTAGTTTTAAATTATTTTATATTAAAAATTTGAGGTGAGTTAAAGTGAAATAGGTTGTTTTTTAATCTGGCTTCTTAATTGCTTTGCAGCACTTACCATATTTTTTAGTGCGTCAACGGTTTCTTTTTCGCGACGTGTTTTAAGTCCGCAGTCTGGATTAATCCAAAATCTTTCTTTTGGAATGATATTCAAACTATCTTCTAAAATCGTATACATTTCTTCTACACTCGGTACCCGTGGACTATGAATATCATATACACCTAAACCAATACCATATGGATAAGGTGTATGTTGCAATGAGTGAATTAATTCACCGTGACTACGTGAAGTTTCTAGTGAAATAACATCTGCATCTAGTGCAACAATCGGTTCAATAAAATCATTAAATTCACAATAGCACATGTGTGTATGAATTTGCGTACTTGGTTGAACGGCAGCTGTAGCTAATTTAAATGCATTAATTGACCAATCTAGGTAATCTTGTTGACGCGACTGTCGTAATGGTAAACCTTCTCGTAAGGCAGGTTCATCGACTTGAATGATTTGGATACCACTTTTTTCGAGTGCAAGAATCTCTTTTTTAAGTGCAAGTGCAATTTGGATAGCGACTTTACTACGTTCGATGTCATCACGTACAAATGACCAATTTAAAATGGTGACCGGTCCTGTTAACATTCCTTTGACTAAACGATCTGTTTGTTCTTGAGCATCTGTTGTTTCTTTAACAGTCATCGGTTCAAGCCATTCAATATCGCCATAAATAATAGGGGGTTTTACACAACGCGAACCGTAAGATACAACCCAAGCTTTTTTAGTAAATGCAAAACCAGCTAGTTTTTCTCCGAAATATTCCACCATATCTGTTCGTTCAAATTCACCATGAACTAATACATCTAAATCTAAATCTTCTTGAATTTTAATCCAGCGATTTGTTTCTGCACGTAATTGAGTTTCATAAAGCTCTGTTGAAATTTCTTTTTTACGCCATTGCGAACGTATTTTTTTGATTTTTTCTGATTGTGGAAAGCTTCCAATAGTTGTTGTTGGAAAATCAGGTAAGTGTAATCTGTTTTTTTGTGTAATAATACGTTCTTCGAAAAGCTGTGAACGATTAAAATCTTTCTTGTTAAGTTGTTTGATTTCTTGTGCAACAGTCGAGTTATTCCGAGATACATCGGTAGCAAGTTTTTCAATAACCATTAAATTTTCTTTTATTATAGATGGGGTTTCAAAAGATTGATTACGAATATAATAAGTGATATGACGCAATTCATCTAATTTTTCATCTGCAAATGCAAGTGCATTATATAAGACAGTTGGCAATGCTTTTTCAGCAGCGGTTGTGACAGGTGAATGTTGCAAATTACAAGAAGGTTGTAGCCACAATGCTTTTGGCGAAACTAATTGTAAGATAGCTTCAACTTTTTGTGTGACCTCTTTTAAAGGGCTGACCCAAATATCACGACCATTAATAATACCAGCAGCTAATACTTTATTTCCTGGGAAACTGTATTGCTTGATTGCTTGTAAATTATCTTTGTATCCATGAACAAAATCCAATCCAATACCTGCTACAGGTAGTTGTACAATTCTTTCGTATTGTGGAATTGCTTCAAAATAAGTGGAAATCATTAAATTCGCACCTGGTACATGATCAGCTAATTGTTGATAAATCACATCAATTAATTGTAGTTGTTCTTCGTCTAACTCTTGCGTGAACATTGGTTCTTCAAGTTGAATCCATTCAGCTCCTGCATCTACAAGTTGTTGAATTACTTGTTCGTAAAGTGGTAATAGTTGCAAAATAAAAGATGCGACTGTTTTTTCGCAATAGCCTTTTGTTAGCTGAATAAAAGAGTATGGACCAATAAATGTTGGTTTTGGAGTTGTTGATAATACAGATTTTGCTTCATTGAATAAATCAAGTAAGTAGTTGTGTCCTAATGATAGTTTTTGTTGTTCGTATTCTGGAACGATGTAATGATAGTTCGTATTAAACCATTTCGTCATTTCGCACGCAATTGTTGTGTCTGAGCCACGTGCCATCGCATAATATGTTTTCAATGAAGGTTCTGATTCTAATGTATGATATCTCTCGGGAATTAGACGGAACATAAAAGCTAAATCTAGCATACGATCATAATAAGTAAAGTCACCGACTGTTATTTGTTCAATTCCTTTATCTTGTTGTTTTAGTAAATTTGCTATGCGTTGATTTTTTAATTCTTTTTCAAATTGACTTTCTGAAAGTTGTTGATTCCAAAATTGTTCTACTGTTCTTTTCCATTCGCGGTTTTCACCAATATATGGATATCCAATCGTTGTACTTGATACAGTTGTCATTATAAAAACCTCCTTTTGAATTTACATAAACCAAAATAAAAAGACTATTTCTTAAAGGAAATAGTCTGAAGCGTTATCTATGCATACTGAAAAAGAGGATAATTTCCCCGTCTATGCGCACAGAACACCACCTATCTCCACGTAGGTATTTGGTGTGTACTAGAAGATGGCTGGTCTCCTGACTTATGTTCAACATTTTTCAAGCCTTCCCATTAAAGAACAGTGGCGTTGTTTGAAAAACTCCCAATTACAGTTGCGGGACAGTGGCGAATTTACATCGCTCTTCCCATTTAAACTTATTTTCATAAGTACCATTTCTTACACGTTATGTAATTAGAGATTACTATAACATAAAAATATTAGAATAAAAAGAAAAAGAGGAATATTCAGAAAAATATACAACTATTTCATCTGAGAGATTTAATTATTAGAAAGAAGTTAGGAAATAAAAAAGTAATGTATTTTAAACACGAAGAAGTGAACCAATAGGAACGTGTAGAAAACCACCTTCAGCAAAAATAGCTTGAGCTGAAAATTTTATAGGAAAGTAGTGATTAGAAGTTTGAATTTATATCCACATGCTACTGACTTAATGTAACGGAGAAAAAGAAGAATTCTATACGGTTTTCAGGTAGCACTTCAGTTTGAAGAGGATGAGACATAACTGTGAAAATATCATCTTATATGAGCATGAAAAATCGGAATCGCGCTATGGCGAGGTTCCGGTTTTTCGTTGCGAACTCTAAAAGAGAAAAATGAAATGTTTTTTCTCACCCTCTTTTCTTCTGATGAATATTTAGTCATTTAAAAACTACATCCCAATTTTTAGACATATCTAAAAATTGGAGATGTAGTTCAATCATACTTTTATAAGACTTCAGCTTCTTGAAACACCTTGCTTTGCAAATAGGTTAGTTTTTTTGCCATGACTTCCGGTTTCTCTTTGAAATCTTGATTCATCCAATAAATAAAAAAGCCAAGACTTGCATATGTTGAGTAGTAACTAAGAGCAGGTACCTCAATCGGTAAGTCATCTTTTAGTGCAATCTCTTTACCGGTTAGTTGTACGAGGCTGTCACAAAAACGATTTTGAGAACCAGGCAGCATCTCTCCTTTAATAATGAGAGAGAAAATGAATTGATTTTGATAAATATATTCAAAAATAGCTAAGTGGAGTCGCTCATCTGTAGATGAAATTTTCCCCAGTGCTTGGTAACTCTCTCTAAAGTAGGTTAGTAGTTCTGTAAGATAATCATCAAAGATTGTGCAAAGAAGGTCATCTAAATCTTTATAGTGAGAGTAGAATGTAACACGATTACATGTAGCTTGCTGTGCAACTTCCGTTACTGAAAGTGAACGTAAATCATGTCCTTCTTTTAAAAGATGGATGAGTGCAGCTTTTAATTTTTTCTGTGTGCGTAAAATTCTACGATCTTGTGAAGAAGACATCAAATCATTCCTTTCATAATGTCATTATGCCATTATTTCCATTTAACAGAAAGTTTATAATTACCTAAATTAGGCTATGTGTGAACAAGTTGTGTTATAATTAATTTAAAATTAAATAGTTTATTATTAAAATATTTAGCGCTTTTCTATTGACAGTATGCATGAAAGTTTGTTAATTTACAAGTGTAGTTTATTTCTGAAAGATTTTAAGGAGGAGTTTTATAATGGCTCGTTTAGAAGGTAAAGTAGCAATTATTACAGGTTCAGCTCAAGGTATGGGAGCTGCACACGCAAAAAAATTCATTGAAGAAGGCGCTAAAGTCGTTCTTACTGATTTAAATGAAGAAAAAGGTAACGCATTTGCTGCAGAACTTGGCGAAAACGCTATTTTCGTAAAACAAAACGTTGCAAACGAAGAAGATTGGAAAAACGTTGTAGCGAAAGCTGAAGAAGCATTCGGTCCAGTAAACGTACTAGTAAACAACGCTGGTATTACTATGGCTAAATCAATCACTGATACTTCAGTAGAAGATTACCGTAAAATCGTTGAAATCAACCAAGTTTCTGTATTCTTAGGTATTAAATCAGTTGTTTCTTCAATGGAAAAAGCTGGTCAAGGTACAATCGTAAACATTTCTTCACTTAACGGTTTAGTTGGTGGCGCTGTAGGTTACACTGATACTAAATTTGCTGTACGTGGTATTACAAAAGCAGCAGCTCTTGAGTTAGCTCCTAAAAACATCCGCGTAAACTCTGTACACCCAGGTGTAATTGCTACACCAATGGTTGTTCAAGAAGATACTAAAGCAGCAGTTGAAGCATTCTCTAAAATGATTCCTATGGGTCGCGTAGCTGAGCCAGAAGAAGTTTCTAACTTAGTTCTTTACTTAGCTTCTGAAGAATCAAGCTACTCAACTGGTTCAGAATTCATCGTTGATGGCGGTATGTCAGCACGTTAATTCGTTTTACCAAACATTTATAGCTTCTATTGATTTTCTCTTATTGTATCTTGAGGTATTAGCAGGTAGAGAATCTTTAAAAGGAAGGATTGCGCATTGGCGTAGTCCTTCTTTTTATATAAAAATAGGTGTTTGACATGAGGATAAGAAGTCGTTATATTTATGTGGAACCGGTACCATATGAGTTTCAGAGGAGATGAAAAGATGCCGACAATTCGAGATGTAGCAAAGGAAGCGGGTGTATCTTCATCTACTGTTTCACGTTATCTAAATAAAAACGGGTATGTGAGTGAAGAGGCAAAAAAGTCGATTCACGCAGCAATCGAATTACTGCGTTATCGACCTAATGAAATGGCACGTTCACTTGCGACGAAAAAAAGCCAAATGGTGGCTTTGCTTGTGCCAGATATTACGAATCCTTTTTTTACAGAGTTAGCAAAAGAAATTGAAGAACAAGCCTATCAATACGGCTTTACAATGATTCTTTGTAATATTGGAAATGAACATGAAAAAGAAAAACAAATCATTGAACAATTGCAACAGCAGTATATTGCAGGATTATTTATTGCGACAAAGCAAATAGAAGCGAGTTACTATGAAAAGTTGCAAATTCCCATGGTCGCTGTAGACCGCGTTTTATCAGAGAAGATTCCGACAATCAAGACGGATCACTTCCTCGGAGGTCAAATAGCTTGCCAACACTTGATGGCTTGTGGTGTAGACAATGTACTATGTATTCGAGCATCGAGTGAAGAGGATGTTGCAAATGAACGAATAGCAGGCTTTTATTCTTGCGCACAAACATTACAAATTGAAGAAGTGATTAGTGCATATGAAGTGGAAGCGACAAAAATTTTGGTGCTTGAAAAACTACAAAATCGAACATATGAAGCAATCTTTGCAAGTAGCGATGCAATGGCAATTGACACGTTAAAAGCGATTCAACAAATGAATTTACGTATTCCAGAAGATATTCAGTTGATTGGTTATGATGGTATTCGCATGACAGAATGGACGACACCTACGATTACAACGGTTGCACAACAAATTACGCAAATTGGACAAAGAGCTGTTCGCTGTTTATGGAAGCAAATGCAAAATGAAGACATTCTAGAACGTCACCAACTTGTAGCACCTATTTTAATAAAAAGAAATTCAACTAAAGGAGAATAAATATGATAACAGTCATTGGTAGTATTAATATGGATATTGTTGTAGAAACAAATCTATTTCCGAAACAAGGAGAAACCGTTTTAGGGGAGAGTTTTCACACTGTTCCAGGAGGTAAAGGAGCAAATCAAGCGGTGGCAGCGGCTCGATTAGGTGCGCATGTACATATGGTAGGTGCACTAGGTAATGATGCTTTTGGACAAGTGTTACGAAACTTATTAAAAGTAGAAAGCGTACAAGATCAGTTTGTAGAGACGACATCCACTGCTACAGGAATTGCCAATATTATTTTATTCGAACAAGACAATCGAATTATTGTAGTACCTGGTGCAAATCACGATGTTACAAAGGAGTCAATTGATGCAGCGCGTGAGCAAATTGCCAAGAGTGAGTTAGTCATTATGCAATTAGAAATTCCACAAGAAACGGTAGAATACGCACTTGATGTGTGCCAAGAATTAGGTGTAAAAGTACTGTTAAATCCAGCGCCAGCAGAGAATTTTAAAGAAGAGTGGATGGACCGTGTCGCATACTTCACGCCAAATGAAACAGAATGTGCAGATATTTTTAAAGACGATGTAGAAAATGCGCTTGAACGTTATCCAAATCGTCTGATTGTGACACTAGGAGCAGATGGTGCACGTTACTATGATGGTGAAAAACATGTGATTGTGAAAGGTTTTAAAACAGTACCAAAGGATACAACAGGTGCGGGGGATACATTTAATGGTGCTTTTGCTTATGCTCTAACTACAGGTGTAGGAATCACAGAAGCGGTTAAATTTGCGAATATCGCTGCTTCTTTATCTGTTGAAAAGTTTGGCGCACAAGGCGGTATGCCAAAGGTGGAAGCAGTGCAAGCCCGCTTAAAAGAAGCAAGATAGATGAGAAGTGATGAGGATTAACCTCGTCACTTTTTTATATTAAAAAATAAAATCTATATTCTTATGATAATAAAGTTATAATATTTTGTTGAATCTTTTGTTATATAATAATTGTCAGAGGTGATGATAAATGGAATACAAAAAAGTTTGTTTAATTAAGAAAATTATACTATTTTTAATGCTAGGAGTAATAACGTTGTCAGCCTTCGCTACAACAGCAAGTGCAGAGTTAAATGATGATTCAGCACATAACGCAAAATATAAGTGTACGTTAGTCATTGATAAACAAACAAACGATACAACATATGCTAAATGGGGCGTGAATTATAAAAAAGGCAAAACATTTAAATATGCTCTTGGTAAAGGTGAGGTTTGTGTTCAAGGGAAACAAGGTGCTGTAAAGGGATATTATTATAAAGATAAATATGAACATTATGGAAATGTTGTAGCAATTTATAATAATTTTGTTAAGTACTCAGGTGAAAAAACGTACTTACCATCTTTGGGTTTAAAAATTAACGGGAAAAAAGTAGATGGTTTTATCTTAACCTCATACATTACGGATTCAGCTGCTAAAATCACAGGCAAGAAAATGCATGTAGTTTATACGCAAAATTTGCGCTCTAAACCAGCAGTTTCAAGTAAGAAATTGAAGAAGGTTTATCAAGACAAAAGCGTTGTGAAGGTGAAGAAAGTAAGTGGTTCATGGGCTTATGTTTACTCTTACTCCACAAAATCATACGGTTGGATGCCACGTAAGTATTTAATCAGCAGTTTCACAGCTAATCGCATTGTTGAGAAAACAGTGAAGCCGAAAGTTGAATACGTGGAGAGCAATAGTATTCCAGTAGGAGAGAAAAAAATATGGCAAAAAGGAAAATCAAGTAAATATACGTATATTTATAAAGATAAATATTCAAATGGAAAACTATTAAGTTCGAAATTATATAAAAAACATATTGATGTTGAAGGATATTCAACAATTTATAAATTAGGAGTTGAATAGAATATGAATAAACTACTAACTACACTCGTATTATTCGGGTGTAGTTTTTTTCTGTGGTCACAAAGTGTTCTAGCTGTAATTCCAAAAGAAGAACGCGAAACACATTATGATATACAATGTAATATTACAATTGACGCAAATCGACATGATTATGCTCAAAAAAATAATTTGAGATGATTTATCGTTTGAGCTTATTAATACGAAAAAAACACAAACCATGCAATTTCATGTTCATACCTTTTACTTCAGTGTTATAATGTACGTTGAAACTTTTGAAAAAGAGAGGAGTCAACAATCAAATGCAAAATGAACAAATGAGGCTCCAAGCGTGGGTTGAAAGTGGGCAAGTTGCTGTACCACAGTTATTTTTTAAGCATTATAAAAATCTTTCATTAACAGATGAAGAAGCATTGTTGTTACTACAACTTCATTCCTTTATAGAGCAAGGTGTTGATTTCCCGTCACATACTGATTTAGCACAACGAATGAATGTAAAAGAACAACAAATTATGTTTTGTCTACAAGGGCTTTTACAAAAAGGTTTGATTCAAATCGAACAAAAGACAAACCAGGATCATATTTTATATGAAAAAATAAATTTATTTCCACTTTGGATGCGTCTATTAGATTGCGAACAAAATACGCAACAGCAAATCGAAGTGAGTCAGGAACAAATGGAGGAAGGGCAGTTATTCCAAATGTTTGAGCAGGAGCTAGGTCGTCTATTATCACCGATTGAGATTGAAACGATTTCGATGTGGATTGATCAAGATGGACATACACCTGATTTAATTCGTCAAGCTTTAAAAGAAGCCGTACTAAGTGATAAAGTAAGTTTGAAATATATGGATCGTATTCTTTTTGAATGGAAAAAGAAAAATATTACAACGACGAAAGCGGCTTTGCGACACGCAAAAGAGTATCGTGAACATACAATTAAAACACCGACTAGAATCGATGAAGATGTACAGCCAGTCGTGAAAAAAGCGCCGTTTTATAATTGGTTAGAGGAGAGAGAATAGCGATGTTAACAAAAAAACAATGGCTTGAATGTTTGGATAAAATGGACGACATGTATCCAGATGCACATTGTGAATTAGTGCATGAAAATCCATTTGAATTAACAATAGCGACGTTATTATCTGCACAATGTACGGATGTTTTAGTAAATAAAGTGACGAAAACATTATTTCAGAAATATAAAAAACCAGAAGATTATTTAGCTGTGCCTCTAGAAGAACTAGAACAAGATATCCGTTCTATTGGTTTATATCGTGCAAAAGCTAAAAATATTCAAAAGTTATGTCAGCGATTACTAGAGGTATATAATGGAGAAATTCCAGACCAGAGAGAAGAACTGGTGACATTGCCAGGTGTTGGACGAAAAACAGCGAATGTTGTATTGTCTGTTGCGTTTGGAGTTCCAGCAATGGCTGTAGATACACATGTAGAGCGTGTAACCAAACGACTTGGTTTATGTCGTTGGAAAGATAGTGTGTTACAAGTCGAAGAAACGATTATGAAAAAAACACCGATTGAACGTTGGAATAAAGCGCATCATCAACTTATATTCTTTGGACGTTATCATTGTAAATCGCAACGTCCAGGTTGTCATGCATGTCCATTATTTGATGTGTGTCGAGAAGGTCAAAAACGTTTTAAAAAGGGGTTAGTGGAACAATGATTCAATGCAATCAAGAAAAAATTCAAAAAGAACAAGTGGATACATGGTTCAATGAATGGAAGTCACTAGCCGAAAAGATTCATGAAGCACATGATCGACGTGATCACTCAGCAGGAGATTATATGGAACAAGGCATTAACCTATATGAAATGTTCATTTTACAAGCTTCGAATCAAACACATTTTGATGAAAAAGAAGAATATGAAATTTTGCCAATTAATGCAGGAGAGCGATTAGCTTTTATTAAAAGGAGACCTGGACAATACGCATGTTATCGTCAATTAGATGAATTATTTCAGGAAACGAAAAAGCGCTGTGCACGTTTACGCTTAAAGAAATAGATGAGCGATTAAAACTTCGACAAATCATAATTTGTCGAAGTTTTTGTATATACAAAAAGAGAATGAGATAAAACATTTCATTTTCTTTTTTAGCGTTCGCAACGAAAAACCGGAACCGCGCCACAGCGCGATTCCGGTTTTTATTATGCTCATATGAGACGGTGTTTTTACACATATGTCTCAGGCTCTTTTGTTTAGATATTAATTTCCGTTACCTTGATCATTTTCAGTGGCTGGTTCATCTGTTTCGGGTTGGTCAGGTTCAGTAGGTTTTTCAGGTTTAGTTGTATTTCCGTTATTGTTATCATTCTGATTTCCATTGCTGTTATTCCCATTGTTTCCATTATTATTCCCGTTATTATTGTCATTCTGATTGTCACCTTGGTTATCACCAGGTTGATTTGTTTCAGGCTGATCGGTTTCAGGTGTTTCACCAGGTTGGTCTGTTTCAGGTTGATCTGGCTCATCTACTGCTGGCTCTTCTGGTTCTTCAGCAATTTTTACAGTAGCAGAAGCACTAGCACTTTCTTTGCCATCCACAATTGCTACAACACTAAAGGTTAGAGAAGTAGCGCCTCCAGGAACACGATAAGAAGCTTTTGTATCGCCTGTTGTTGTAATGGTTTTGCCATCTACAGACACACGATATTTAGCACCATCTGTATCACTTTTATTCCAAGATAAAGATACCGTTTTTGAATCTGCATCATACGTTGCACTTAAACCTGTTGGAGCAGAAACTTTCTCATCTTTTTCTTCTTCTTTTTCCACAGGTGCTTGTGTGCCACGAACATATAACTCAGAACCTGAAGAGATAACAGAGCTTGGTTGTTTAAAGTTCGGTGTATTTTTACCTGCAGAAATTTGACTCATAATGATACGGAATAAATTTTGAGCTAGTTGTCGTTCTTGAGGGGATACAATCCCTTGTTTACGACTAGAATAGCCTGTCCATACAGACATCGAGTAGCGCGTTGTGTAGCCAGAGAACCATGAATCTGGTACAGCATTACTTGGTAATCCGTATTCTTGTAACTGTTCACTTGTGTAGTTAGTTGTCCCTGTTTTACCCGCGATATCTAGTCCTGGTACAGCTGCAGCACCACCAGATGCACCAGATTTTGAACTTACAACGTCACGCATCATATCTGTTAGCATATAAGCTGTATAGTCACTCATTGCAGCTTGTGGTTCAGGTGTATATGTTTTCGCTGTGTTACCATCGCGGTAAACAATCTTTTTAATTGAATAGGCTTTTGTGTAAATTCCGTTATTTCCAAATGAAGCATAGATTGCTGACATATCGATTGGTGAAAGATTTACTGAACCACCACCGATTGCATCAGATTCATATAAATCATCAGGTTTTAAGCCAAAACCACTAATGAATTCTTTTACTTTAGAAGTACCTACTTCTTTAAAGGCTTTAATCGCTGGGATATTACGTGAGTTGTATAGTGCTTCACGCATCGTTAATGCACCTTTAAACTGGTTATCGTAGTTGTTGATTGCTTGTGATGTTCCAGAGTAGTTCATTGGTTCATCGACAAGTGTATGGCCTGTACTCCATTTTAAATATTCAATCGCTGGACCGTAATCCATGATTGGTTTCATTGTTGAACCAGGTTGACGTGTTTTCAGAGCTTGTGCATAGTTGAAGCCACGTTCTGGACCGTAATCACGAGAACCGCCAACTGCAGCGATAGCTCCTGTTTCCGTATCAACAACCGAAATCCCTGTTTGAATATCTTTTGTTGGGAAGTTTGCATCATTGTTAATTGTTTTCTCAACAACTTTTTGTGCCTCAGGATCAAGTGTTGTATAAATACTAATACCATCTTCTAGCGCTTTTTCATCGCCGTTTTCAGCTAATTCTTTTAATACGACATCGATGAAGGCATCATATTTTGAACTATTGTTCGCAATACGTTTGCTCTCTGGAAGTAGCCCTTGTTTTACACTAACTTTCATTGCAGCTTCCATTTCATCTTTTGTAATTTTTTTATTGTTATACATTAATTTTAAAACGGTATTACGACGTTTTTCAGCTAAGTCTGGATTTTTAAATGCATTATAGTTATTTGGTGATTGTGGCATACCAGCTAATAAAGCCATCTGTGGTAATGTTAATTGATCAATATCTTTACCGTAGAAATACTTAGCTGCTGTACCAAAACCATAAATACGTCCACTCATTAATACTTTATTAAAGTACATTTCAAAAATTTCATCTTTTGTGTACTCACGTTCTAATTGAAGTGATAAATACGCTTCTTGTGCTTTACGTTTAATCGTTTTTCCGTTATTAAAGAATGAGTTTTTAATAACCTGTTGTGTAATTGTACTCGCACCTTGTGAACCAAAACCATCGCGGAAATTGGCTAGTACAGCTCCACCTAAACGGTAAAAGTCAATACCATGATGGTCGTAAAAACGCGCATCTTCTGTAGAAAGAATCGCATCTTGCATTTGTTTCGGGATATCTTCAAACTTTACATGTTCTCGTTCTTCCGTTCCCATTGTATAGAATTCTTTTCCGTTCTTATCGTAGAACTTCGAAGATACAGGATCTTTTAATGTTTCTTCATCTAATTTAGGTGCTGTTGCTGCATAATAAGCAAACAAGCCCCCGCCTAGTAGTAATCCAATTACACCTAAAGCCACAACAGCTAATACAATTCGTTTTAGCCATGACTTTTTAGGCTTTGCTGATTTCACTTTTTTAGAAGATGAACGACCTCTACTTTTTCTTTGTTCATTTTCTAATCGTTTTCGTTCTTCTCGTGAATTATATCGTCTATTATCCACAAAAATCTCCTCTCTTTCTCACTTCCTATTATAAAGGAAGTAAAACTGTTACAGCCTTTAAATAATCAAGCTGTGGACTGTAACTTTCTTTTATTTCAATTGCATCTTGTTCGAAAACATCGAATGGAATCGATTTACGCCCACCTTTTTCCATCTCTGCCCATGCAGCGTTCAAAATAGAAAATGGCAATACAAAAGATCGATTTAAAATGGAAAAGCGAATGAGTAAAAAACAAATCCCACCTTGAGCTGTTGCTGCACGCATATGCGTCACTTGGTGTAGATGCACATTTTTCAGCGGGAAAGATGTTTTATTTTTTGTTTCTTTCGCATCAAAATCGATATAATGACCTTTATATACACCATTATAATCCGTTGTAGAAGGGGTTCTGAAATAAGCTTCACGTATTACAGCAGCGCTTCTCGACGGATATTCTACATTGACGATTTGAATAGGAACAGGTTTCTTATGGATGACTGCTTCTTTAACGGTTAAATAATAAGCATTTGCTTCATCAATCATATCTTCTAATGTTTTCCCACGATTACTAAAAGTTAGGTCTTTTTTGACTTGTTTTTTAGAAGATGCTTTCTTTTCTGTCGCAGGTACATATTTTTTGCCATTAGGATATCGAATCGCCAAAAGATTCACCTCGTTCTTTACAAACATTGAGAAGTTCACAATGCGTAAATTTAAAACACTACCCAAAGATAGTAGCAATAACAAGCATATTTTGCAAATGGTAAAGTGAGATAAATGAACGAAAAAGGAATGTTCGTTCGCCTACGTTAGTAGTGTAAAGCGTATGAATTTGTTAAAATAGAAAGAAGATGCGAGAAGGAGATAAAACAAATGCTAAAAGAATTAACAACAACACTTTATTTAGAGTGTGATCGAAGCTATGAACGTTTTATGAATATACGCGAACAACAGCAAGATGCTGATTTTTATACAGAAGTAAAGCCTTATGCAGATGAAGTCCATGCAAAGCTAAAAAAGTGGAAGGAGTTATCTAAACAATTTATAGAAACAAATCATCCAAAGTATTTACATATGTCGCAAGTTGAACATGCGAGTGATGCAATGGAACAATTTGTCGTTCAATCTTTTTATGTGAAAACGAGTAAAAAAAGATTCATTCAATCGATTCAATCGACGAAATTTACATTTGAAACGTATTTGCGCACATTGGAGGAGGTGCAACATGATTCGAGAAAGAAAGACAGTTAAAGAACTAATTGAACAATGGCAGTCTGATCCGAAGATGCAAAATCGTGTACAACATGTGCGTGTCTTACCAGAACGACCAGCAAGCTATGCGACATTTCCTAAACAATTACATCCATCTATAAAAAAAGCGCTGCAATCAAGAGGGATTGAACAGCTCTATACCCATCAACGTGAGGCTTTCGATTATGCAAAGGAAGGAAAGTCTTTTACAGCTGTCACACCAACAGCTTCAGGAAAGTCGCTTTGTTATCATTTACCTGTGTTACAACGAATCTTGGAAGACTCAAAAACACGCGCGCTTTACTTGTTTCCAACGAAAGCATTAGCACAAGACCAAAAGTCAGAAATGAATGCGATGATTGAAGCAATGGATGAAGAAATTTTGAGTTACACATATGATGGGGATACATCACCAGGTATTCGTCAAAAGGTGAGAAAAGCAGGGCAAATCGTCATGACGAATCCAGACATGTTGCATTCGGGGATTTTACCGCATCATACAAAATGGGTTTCGCTTTTTGAAAACCTTCAATTTATTGTCATTGATGAACTACACACGTATAAAGGGGTATTCGGTTCGCACGTTGCGCATGTACTAAGGCGATTAAAGCGAATTTGTGATTATTATGGAAGTAACCCAATCTTTATTTGCACTTCCGCAACAATTCAAAATCCAAAAGAATTAGCAGAGAATCTCACGAATACAAAACATCAGCTGATTGCGAATAATGGTGCACCAGCTGGAAAGAAAACATTCCTATTCTATAACCCACCAATTGTTAACGAGACATTCGGTGTTAGACGAAGTGCGATTTTAGAAGTAAAGGATTTAGCACGTAAATTATATGAATCTGAAATTCAAACAATTATTTTTGCAAAAAGTCGTGTACGTGTGGAGATGCTTGTAACGTATTTAAAATCATTAACAGCACAAAATATTCAAGATGAATCCGTGCGGGGTTATCGAGGTGGCTACTTACCTTCTGAGAGACGGAAGATTGAAAAAGGACTGCGAGACGGGACAATCCAAACGGTTATCTCGACGAATGCACTGGAACTAGGTGTTGATATTGGTCAATTACAGGCATGTATTATGACAGGGTATCCAGGGAATATTGCAAGTGCTTGGCAACAGGCAGGACGAGCAGGGCGTAGACAGGACGATGCACTCATTATTTATGTGGCACAGTCAACAGCGCTCGACCAATATATTATTCAACACCCAGATTATTTACTCGGTAATAAACCAGAAGAAGCGCGTGTGTATCCAGAGAATATGCTGATTTTAATGGATCATTTAAAATGTGCGGCATTTGAATTACCTTTTAAACAAGGGGAAAACTATGCAGAATTTGATGTAGATGATTTATTGGAATATTTAGCTGAGGAGAAAATTTTACTAAAGACAACCGATACATGGCACTGGATGACAGACAGATTCCCAGCGCATGATATTAGTTTACGCTCGGCATCACAAGAAAATGTTGTGATTATTGATCAAACGATAAAAGGGAATACAACAGTAATTGGTGAGATGGACCGCTATAGTGCGATGACATTATTACATGAAGAAGCCATCTATATACACCAAGGTACACAATATCAAGTTGAAAAGCTTGATTGGGAAGAAAAGAAAGCCTATGTAACAGAAGTGGATGTAAATTATTTTACAGATGCGAATTTAGCAGTAGAATTAAAAGTCATTTCAGAAGATCGCGTGCGTCAGCTAGGAAAAGCAAATGTAACATTTGGTGATTTAATGACATTAGCGAATGCAACCATCTTTAAGAAAATTCGATTTAATACACATGATAATATTGGTTCAGGTCCAATTCATCTACCTCCAGAAGAATTGCATACATCAGGCACATGGTTACATTTCAAACAGCCAGATGATTGGACAGACGATGATTTAAATAGTGCGATGCTAGGTGTTGCCTACGCAATGAATAGCTTTATTCCACTGTATATTCAGTCAGACCGTTCGGACGTACATGTTGTACCACAAGTGAAAGCTATTCATAATGGTGAACCAACTTTCTTCATTTATGATCGTTATCCAGGCGGTATTGGACTGAGTGAGCGTATTTATGATTTATGGGAACAATTAATTCGACATGTGTATGAACATGTCGAGGGATGTTCATGTCAAATTGGCTGTCCAGCATGTATTGGTGCTCAAGATCAAACGGGAAATACAAAAGATCAAGTACTTCATTTTTTACAATCATTTTTATTAGAGGAATTGATGGACGATGTCTTACGAGAAGAAGATTTTGCAAATGAAGCAAATGTTAAAAAAGGGTACGAAAACAGCGAAGACTGAAAAAACACCTTATCAAAAACCTCTTCCGCCTTTTTATACAGAAAAGTGGGAGAAAGCTGGTTTAAGTCGGATTGAAAATGATTTTGGTACGGTTTTTTTACGAGAAACACATTATGCGTTTAATCACCAGCATGGTAAGTATCGGCTTGGCCAATTTTATGAAGCACTTGAAGCGTGGGAAGTCTATGAACAAGAACATCCTTTAAAAATGACATCAGATGAAAAAATCATATTTTATGACACAGAAACAACCGGTTTGAAAGGTGTTGGAACACATATCTTTTTAAATGGGTTACTTGAAGAAACTTCTGATGGGTTTGTGCTGAAACAATATATACTTGCAGACCCAGCAAATGAAGTGGCTTTTTTATTCGAATCGAAGTTTTGGCAAGCAAATCAAACGATTGTGACATATAATGGAAAGAGTTTCGACTGGCCACAATTACAAACGCGTTGGACATTAAATCGAGAACATTTGCCACCATTACGTGAGCATCAGCAAATTGATTTGTTTCACAGTTCAAAACGTATTTGGAAAAACGATTTAAGTCGAATGAAATTGACAACGGTTGAACAACAAAAACTTGGTTTTCAGCGCATTGACGATTTACCAGGTCATTTAGCGCCAATGGTCTATTTAGATGCAGTTCGAAGTGGTGACCATGACATGCTTTTTCAAGTGTTACGTCATAACGAATACGATTTACTATCATTAATTACACTATTTATTCAAGCGACAGAACTCGTATTCTCAGAAGCAAATCAAGAGCACGCAATTGTGCATACGAATATTGGAAAATGGTATTATGACTTAAAACAACTTGATTCAAGTCAGAGCTTATTGGAAAATGTTACAGAAAATTATGCAACAAATGAAGCGGCAGAAGCGTACTATTTATTAGCCATTCAGCAAAAAAAGCAAAAAAAATACGCCGAAGCGGCTGAAAGTTATGAAAAAGCTTTGCCATATTTAGAAGAGCGTCAGTGGATTGAAGCGTCCCTTGGACTCGCAAAATTATATGAACACCAACTACATGATTTAGAAGAAGCCGAAAAACATACGCTCAACGCATTATTTCGAGTAAGACAGTCTTTATTATTTAAAAAAGATGTGCAACAACGAAAAAAAGAAGCGATTGAAAAGCGATTTTTGCGTATTCGAAAAAAACAAGGTATGAAATAGAGAAACCCCCTTATTTATCCATGACTTCAAAGAAGTATATGCTATAATGGAATTACTTATTACAAGTTGAAAGGATTATGATGATGGACATTAAATTATCAGCTAAAAAGATTTTAGATAAAGATTTTAAAACAGGTATTCGAGGATATAGTCAAGATGAGGTCGATCAATTTTTAGATGAAATCATTATGGACTATGAAAACTTTGAAAAAGTATTATTGAAAAAACAAGAAGAAATTAATTTATTAAAACAAGAGCTTGAACAAGCCGAAAGTACAAGAAGAAATTCACCTACAACAGTTGCACCATCTGGTATGGGCGCAACAAATTATGATATCTTAAAGCGCATTGCGAATCTTGAAAAACATGTATTCGGGGATAAATTATATGATTAATGCGTGATTTCCTTAAAAACATAGTTTAAATATTGAATTATGCTGTTTTTGCGCATATAATGTAAATAGCATCAATAAGCGAATGAGTAATCGCTGCAACGCTTTGACGTTGTTGAGGAAAGTCCATGCTCACACGATTCTGAGATGAACGTAGTGTTCGTGCTTCGCGAAATCATAAGCGGAGGTAGCAGCAATGCTAACGGCGAAAGGAAAACCTAAGTTTTCGGATATGGTTGAAACTTTCTGAAAGTGCCACAGTGACGAAGTCGTATAGGAAACTTTACGAGTGGAACGAGGTAAACCCCACGAGTGAGCAACCCAAATTATGGTAGGGGCGTTCTCCTGAAAGAAATGAATGGATGGAGAGATAGGTATGCTTGCATATCTATAGATAGATGATTACTACCCGAGTAGTACGAGGCTTTTAGCTGTTTGAGTACGAAGGGCACAAAACATGGCTTACAGTTCCTTATGATGTTCTTATAACATGATTAGTCAGGCTCTCCGATTTTATAGTTGGAGAGCCTTTCTTACTAAAATACATAGATAGATTTCATATATGGATGCGGGGATCAGGATGAAAAAAAAAGACTGTTTATATAGCGAAAAATTAGATGGTAATAGCCCAATCTGCCCTGAAACAATGTGGGCATTATTTGACCATTTATCAGAAGGTGTCATGATTACCGATGCAGATAAAGTGATACTTGCCATTAATCCAGCTTTTGAATTTGTAACAGGCTATAGTGCAGGGGAAGCATTAGGGAGCAAACCGCACTTGCTGCAGTCGGGAATACATGCGAAAAGTTTTTACGATAAGATGTGGAAAGAGATTTATGCAACAGATAAATGGTCAGGAGAAATTTGGAATCGTCGCAAAACAGGTGATGTCTATCCCGAATGGTTGACAATTATTGCAATTAAAAATGATGATGGGGATACAACACATTATTGTGGTATTTTTGAAGACCTTTCGGAAAAGAAAATTGCAGAGCGTGAAATTCAAATTCAAATGAATACAGATACATTAACGGGTTCTGAAAATAGCTATTCATTTATGAACCGCATGAATGTGCTTTTAGAAGCTTCTGAGAAGAAAAATTTTGAACATGCATTGCTATTTTTAGACATGGACCGTTTTAGTCATATTAATGAGTTAGGTCATTCGATTGGTGATAAATTATTAACGGAAGTTGTACAGAGGTTGACGCCGTTTATTCGCAATAAGGATATGCTAGCGCGTTATGGCGGTGATGAATTTGTTATTACTTTGGCACACATTCACCATCCGAAAGAAGCAGTTCAACTAGCAAGTAAGATTATTGAAACATTTGAAGAACCGTTTTTAATTGATGAACATATACTCTACACAACGGCCACAATCGGGATTAGTTTGTATCCAGAAGATGGACATAATACTGAAATTCTGATTAACAAAGCAGTGAAGGCAATGGAATATGCGAAGAAGAATGGGCGTAATCAATTTGCTTTTTATTTTGACGAACTGAATATTGGAACGAATCGCGGTTTATTAATTGATCATGAATTACGTAGAGCAATTAAAAATAAAGAGTTTGTTTTACATTATCAACCGAAAATTGATTTAACGACAAATACAATCATTGGTTTTGAAGCATTGGTTCGCTGGTATAACGAGACCCTTGGCTTTGTACCGCCAAATGATTTTATTCCGTATGCAGAAGAAGTGGGACTTATTATTCCTTTAAGTGAGGTCATCATTGAAAAAGCGTGCCTAGATTGGTTAACCTTAGAACGTGCAGGTTACGGTCATATTCCAATCGCTATTAATATTTCAAGTATTCACTTCCATCAACCAAACTTTATTGAATCGATTCAAGAAATTTTACAACGCAATAATTGCTCTCCAAGAAATTTTGAAATTGAATTAACGGAAAGAACGGTGATGAATAATGAAAAAGAAACGATTCGTCGACTAATTCAGTTGAAGCAATTAGGTTTTAAATTGTCGATTGATGACTTCGGCACAGGGTATTCATCATTGTCATATTTAGTACAGTTCCCATTAAACCATTTGAAAATTGATCGTAGCTTTATTCAATTAATTGGTTCTGTTAATGAGAAGCAGGCAGTTGTTGATGCCATTATTCAAATGGCACATCGTTTGCATATGAAAGTCATTGCAGAAGGTGTGGAACAAAAAGAACAAGTGGAATTGCTAAGAAATATGGGCTGTGATATGATTCAAGGATATTATTATTCTAAACCGTTGCCATTAGAAGAGGCGATTGATTACGTAGAATTTTGGAAATTGGAGATAGAAGGGAAATAAGCATGACAAAATTTAATTTAGTAGCTACAGCAGCTATGGGACTTGAAGCCATTGTAGCAGATGAACTAAAAGCCTTAGGATATGAAACACGTACAGAAAACGGAAAAGTGTACTTTGAAGGAGAAGAGCGTGATATTGCACGTACTAATTTGTGGTTACGCGTAGCAGATCGTGTAAAAATCGTTGTAGGTTCTTTCCCAGCAAGAACATTTGATCAATTATTTGAAGGTGTTAAAGCATTACCTTGGGAAAAAATTATGCCAGTTGATGCAGAGTTCCCTGTAACAGGTAAGTCTGTAAAATCAAAATTATATAGTGTGCCAGATTGCCAATCAATTACGAAAAAAGCAATTGTTGAGCGCATGAAAAAAGTACATGGCCGTTTAGGTATGCTAGAAGAAACAGGACCGAAATTCAAAATTGAAGTATCAATCTTAAAAGATGTGGCGACACTAACAATTGATACATCAGGTGCTGGTCTTCATAAACGTGGGTACAGAACAGAACAAGGTGAAGCACCACTAAAAGAAACATTGGCTGCAGCACTTGTATATATTTCAAAATGGACACCAAATCGTCCGTTTGTAGATCCTTTCTGCGGTTCAGGTACTATTGCACTGGAAGCAGCGATGATTGGACAAAACATTGCACCAGGTTATAATCGTGAATTTATTAGCGAAGAATGGCCATTTATGAAACAAGAGATTTGGGATGAAGTACGTGATGAGGCAGACCAAGCTGCAAATTACGACCAACCACTTCAAATTTCAGGTTCAGATATTGATCACCGCATGGTTGAAATTGCAAAACGTAATGCACTTGAAGCAGGTTTTGGCGAATTGATTGACTTTAAACAAATGCAAGTGTTAGACTTTACAACACACGCTGAAGATGGAGTTATGATTGGAAATCCACCTTATGGTGAACGTATTGGTGAAGTGGAAGCAATCGAACAAATGATTAGTGATATTGGTCATATGATGAAAGCTTATCCCACATGGTCTGTTTATATGCTATCTTCGATGGAGAATTTTGAAGAGCTATATGGTCGACGTGCAACAAAAAAACGTAAATTGTTCAATGGTTTCATTCGAACAGATTATTATCAATTCTGGGGACGCAAATCACAGAAGAAATAAAAACAAGAGAGGTTGTCTATTTAGACAGCCTCCCTTTGTGTTGAAACATAGTAGATGAGAGGGGTAGATAGTATGCGACAATCACTACCATTTGAATTATCAAAAGAACAATCATTCTTTGATTCTTTAGGCGACTGGATGGGTGACGTATTATACGATGAACTTCCGGAAAAAGGATTGGAATGTCGTGATGAGCAGATTTTTATGGCTTATCAAATAGAAAAAGTATTACGTGAAAAGTCTATTTTATTCGCGGAAGCAGGTGTAGGTACAGGGAAAACCATTGCGTACTTATTACCAGCTATTACGTATGCTCGTTATACAGGTAAACCTGCATTAATTGCATGCGCAGATGAGACGCTAATTGACCAATTGGTTAAAGAAGGCGGAGATATTTATAAACTGCAAAAATTATTAGATTTAAATATTGATGTACGCTTGGCAAAATCGCGTGACCAATATTTATGTCTAAAACGTTATGAAGAAGCAGAGCAATTCATGGACGGGGAATATCTAGATGAGATTGCTGTGTCGATTCCAGAAGGCGTGTATGATGCTGGTGGATTAGGACTTTATGGCGCACGCAGTGATTACCCGAATATTTCAGATGAAGAATGGCAGCATGTGAATTATAACTATATCCAACAATGTCAGGTTTGTGATGTCCGTAATCGTTGTGGTCAAACATTACATCGTGCACATTACCGTGAAGCGACGGATTTAATTATTTGCTCACAAGATTTCTTAATGGAACATACGGCAACGAAAGAGTCGCGTGAACGTGAAGGGCAATTACCGTTACTACCAGAAGTATCGATGATTGTATTAGATGAAGGACATCTTCTTGAATATGCCGCGCAAAAGGCAATGACGAACAAAATTCAAGATTACACAATCGTGAAATTATTAGATCGTTTAATGGTTGATGGACTACGTGAAAAAACATTATTACTGATGGAAAAATTACAAGATGGTCATGAACTATTCTTTGACCAATTACGTGATGATGTGATTGATACGGATGATGAGCGTAAACGAATTCAAAAAAGTCCAACGCTAATGAAATTAGGTCAAAAAGTGATTGAAACAATTGGCGAGTTAATGGAAGAATTCGTCTTTGAATCAGAAATGTATGTTATTCCGGAATATGAGCTACGCATGGCAGAAGAGTTCTTAGACCAATACGAAGCAGCAATGCGCATCTTTGTGTCGCAAAGTAATGCGATTGACTGGTTAGAAGAAACGGATGGCGAAGAAACATTAGTCATCATGCCACATTTAATTACAGAAGTATTAGAGAAAAAACTATTCTCTAAAAAAATTCCATATGTCTTTTCTTCAGCTACTCTATCCATTAATAAAGACTTTAGTTATATTGCGTATAGCTTAGGAATTAAAAAATACAACTCATTCTCTGTAGAATCACCATTTGATTATGAAGAAGTAATGAAGATTCATGTTCATGAACTTGAACAAGCTGAAAAAGCGACGCGCGTTGCCTCTTTATTAGAAGAATCAACAGAGCAAACTTTATTATTATTCAAATCAAAACAAGCGATGCAAGCATTTAAAGATGTTTTAACAGATGAACAAAAAGCAACAATTGGTTTTGAAGGTGATCGCGAGCTATCTTCATTAGTACGTGATTTCCAAGCAGGTAAATTACACACGCTAAGTTCATACCATTTATGGGAGGGACTCGACTTACCAGAAGAAGCATTAACACGTGTGATAATTGTGGACTTACCATTCCCACCAAGTGATCCATTATTTGATGCGAAGCGTTCATTCGCAGATGATCCATATGTTGAAGTGGAGTTACCATTCATGCTTCTTCGCTTACAACAAGGTATGGGCCGTTTAATTCGTACAACAAATGATCATGGTACAATTCATATTTTAATGAATGAAGAGGAATTGAAAAACCTACCTGAGATTGAACCGATTTTTGCAGTAAAACCGACTTTTGAAAAATAGAAAAAAGGCTTTGACATGTACTAACTTGTCAAAGCCTTTTTCTATGTGACAACATGTGTGAATGAATATGCATTTTAAAAGTGAAAAATATTTATTTTTAAATTTGTGTGATTTCTGTTTGCTTTTTAAGGTTTTATTACTTTATAATAGAAAACCCAAGTAGTTAAGAAAAGAGTGATGGGTATGGGAAATCGAAAAGTACGTCTTTTTATTGCGTCAAGTTTAGATGGCTATATCGCAACAAAAGAAGAGTCACTTGATTGGCTAGAACAGGTGGAAGGCAAAGGAGATAATGGGTACTCACAATTTTATGAAACAGTCGATACCGTTATTTTAGGCAAAAAGACATTTGACTGGTTAATCAGTCAACGATTATCTGAATGGCCTTATGCCGAAAAACAGTGTTATGTTTATACGCATCAACAGCTTCAAGATATGCAAGATATTCACTTTACAAAAGAGCCTGTAGCATCACTTATTCATACATTACGACAACAGCCAGGTCAAGATATTTGGGTTGTCGGTGGGGGAGAACTCATCTATTCTTTTTTAGAGCAACACTTAATCGATGAGGTTATTGTTACAATGGCGCCAATTTTATTAGGAGAAGGAATTCCTCTTTTTAAACCAGGTTTCTCACCCGTAGAATTAACATTGCAGCAAACAAAAACATATGGTCAGTTTGTAGAATTACATTACATTGTAAAAAAGTATAAAAAAAAGAGCGCTATAAAGTGCGCTCAAACAAAGTAGAATAACTAAGTTACATATAGACTTCTTTATACGAATTAAGATCTTCCAATAAATTTGTTTCTTGGAAAACTTCAAGTGAGTATTGTGTCTTTTCTGTAATTGGTAATTCTACGAAAATATTCATATCAAAATAAATTGGTAGTTCTTTAGAAGAATGTAAAATCGATTGTGCAGCACATTCTAGGCAATTCCCCACTTCTAAATGGTCGTCAATAAATGTAGCAAAATCGATTGTTTCACGATTATTTTTTGCGTCAAATAGAATTTCTAAATCGCCATCAATCATAACGGATACCATTTCTGTTAATAAAAGAGCGTTCATAAAAGAGCTGCCCTTCTCAACACGATTGATATCGTGAATAATGTGGAAAGTTGGATGTTCGTAAATAGCTTTTAAAATTTCTGCAAGTACTTCATTTGAAAAATCTACCTTCTCGCTAAACTGAACGACTTCGTAAGGTTGTTCAATCATAAACCAGATATCTCTATATAAGGTAGGGTAGTATGCACTTGTTTCGGTCTTCTTTTTTAAAATTTCTTCTAATAATGGAACCTCAACAATATTCATATAAAAGAGTTCTTGATAATAATCGCTTACATAAAGAGAGCTATTATTCATCTTCTTATATTCATGGATCGTTGTTTGCATGTAAATCTCCCCTTTAAAAAAAATTGGTTAATACTCTGATGGTGATTCTCAAAAGATGATATTTTGAGGTGCAAAGTATTTCAACTTCACATTGTCCAAAAAAATAATGGACTCGTTTGGCTGGGCTATTTCGAAAAGTTTCTCACATGACAAAAGATGACGACAAAATAAATAAGTTATCTATATTTTGAGTTCCCTGTGAAATACATGCTATGTATGAGTTTGCTGTGCGTTTTCTGATGAAGAATCTGTGCCTATAAGTACATACTAGAAAAAAGCAATGCAATCAATAGAGAACTGCCATTATACAAATAACGTTAATATTTAGTGAATTATCTCTTTAAAATTTTACTAAAAAATTACCAAAAAATAGATATTATACCTATTTGAATTAGCATTTTTTGTCATAAAAACAGCGGAAATACAACAAATTCGCGCTTTTATATTCACTAAATCGTAACATAAGTCTAAAGGTAAATCATGAAAAAATCAAACTTATATTAGAATATCATTCGAACGAGCTAGAAAATTACCACAATTTATATCCCTTTGAACCAAGTGGTGCATTTGAAATAATATCGTAAATTGGGTATGAATAAGCAATTAATAATAGCGCAATTAAAATGATAATCCATAGTTTAAAGTTCTCTAAAATAGCCGGTGTTTTTTGTGCATGATCAGCAACTTCTGCTACTGGGAATGGCTCAAAACCTTTCGGTGCAAAGAAAAGCATTTGAACAAGTATATACATAAATAATAAAATGGCAATAAATAGAATAGTTCCACCAACAGCTTGTGCGATTTGGTAGCCAATCCATGTTTGTGCAATTTCAGCACCTCCATATTCTGAGAATGCAGAGCGTCTTGGTGCGCCAAGCAAACCAACAATATGCATCGAACCTGACATAATCAACATACCAATTGCCCATAAAACCGTTTGGATTAGACCAAGTCGGTTTATTTTTTTTGTTAATTGTCGACCTGTTAAATGTGGAATTAAGAAATAAGAGGCACCAAAGAATGTCAGTGTGACCGTTGTAGCAATTGTTAAATGAAAATGCCCTGTCACCCAAATGGTATTATGAATTAATTGGTTCATTTGATAAGATGCATTAACAATTCCTCCAGCACCGCCCGGAATAAAGGCAAGCATACCGATAAAAGGTGCTAAGAAACGAGCGTCAGACCAAGGTAACTTTTTTAACCATCCAAAGAGTCCTTTACTCCCTAACTCACGACCACGCAGTTCAAATGTAGCGAATAGTGAAAAAGCAGTAAGTAAAGAGGGAATGACAACCATCATCGTTAAAATAACTTGTAAAAACTTCCATGAACCACCGATACCAGGTTCAGTTAATTGATGGTGTAAGCCAACCGGTACAGAAAACAATACGAATAAGATGAACGAAAGTCTGGCAAGTGCATCCGAAAAAATCTTTCCACCGATGATTTTTGGCACGGCGATATACCAAACCATGTAGGCAGGTAAGAGCCAAAAATATACAAGTGCATGACCAAATGACCAGAAAAGTGTACGTGATAATAACACATCTACACGTTCCACCCAACCAAGTGACCATGGAAGTAATTGAACCAATAATTCAGTTGTGACACCAATTGTAGCAATAAACCACATTAAATTGTTACATACGACCATAAAGCTGAGTAGCGGTGTAATCTGTTTTGGATTTTCTTTTTTCCATTGTATGTAACGACGGGCTTGTGCAAATGCTGTAATCCAAGAGCCAATCATGACAAGTGAAAGTCCAGCATAAAAAATCCAATGTGCTTGTAGTGGCGCATAAAATGTATAAAGTACAGATGCCTCATTTAATAAAACCATTGTAGCAGCCATAACTGTCCCAGTAGACATTACCCCGAAACCAATCCAGCCTAAACATCTTTCTTTAAAAGAAAATGTTCCTGTTACACGACTCATAGCGGCTGTTTGAAAACCAAAAATGAAGAAGGTTGTAAAGACAAGTGCTAGAAGAATGCCATGTACAGTTAATACTTGATAATAGCCAATAGAGTAGGGAAGTTCGAGTGCGCCACTTCTCACGAATACTTGTATTAAACCGGCAATCCCACCAATTAATAAAGCAGTAAAAGCGAAAAGAAGGTAGGCGAGTGCTAGCTTACAATCGCGTAAATCGATTTGTAAAGATTTCATTTAGAATCCACCACCTTTAATGTTGCGTGCATTTCAGCATGTCCCATTCCACAGTATTCATTACAAACAACTAAAAACTCGCCCTTTTTATTGACGGTAGTTGTATATTCAGAAATATGTCCGGGCTCTAACATCATATTAATATTTGTTTTAGCAATTTCAAATCCATGCACAACATCTTTAGAGGTCGCAATAAACTTCACTTTAGAATTCACAGGAATTTTGATTTCCGATGGTTCATATAAAAAGGCAGATGCTACCACCACTACTTCATAATCCCAATCCTTTCCTGCTACTTTATGGACACCTGGCTTATTAAATGGTGCGATTTCACTCACTTTTTCAGGATTAATTGTTTTTTGTGAATTAGGTGTTTCATGACTATTATTTAATGCCATTAGACCAGTAATTAATAGAAAAACAATTAATGAGCCAATACCAAACACGAGCCAATATTTTTCATACTTATGCAAATGCATGGGTGTAAACCTCCTCTAGTTAGAAACGATTCATAAAAATAGCGAAGCATACAAACCAAATGATGATTATGATGATACCGACTGTCATAGAGAGATAAAAAGTTCCTTTTAATTTTGAATCGGATGTGTTTTTTTCTTTATGCATAAAAATCTCCTTTCTATGTATGCTTATCCATAGTTTAGTCAAAACGACATAATATAGATGTGATTTTTATCACATCAAAATAAGAGAATGTGAAGTAAATGTGAAATTGTTTTGAAAAACGTAATAATTCAGTATGTAAAAAATAGAGATATTTATTATAATTAATATTAAAATGTTAATTCGTTTATCGAAATAAAAGAATAGACCTACAAAATAAGACAAAAGGACTTGTACAAAATATGTACAAGCCCTTTTAAGGAAATGAAATTTCATTGCTCTCATGTATGTAGACTTAAGAAGCTTCAATAGATAAAAGCATTGTTACATGACCAATCTCTTCCATTGAGATTGGCAAAGTGAATGTTTGTGTAGATATTGGTAAATGTGTCTCACTTACCATGACAGTTGGGGTAGTAATGTCTAACTGAATATTATGTTCAGCACTATAAATACATAATTTACCAGCAACCATATTTCCAAATTCTCCAACGAACGATTCTAAAAGTTCGCCATCAATCTGAAACCCATATAATGACTCACATAGTTTTTGAAATGAATTGTGATTGCTGTCAATAATCATACGTGCTTTTACATCACCAATTACATTGATCAAAACACTATATTCTAGATGCATATTAGGTGCAGTAAATGAAGAGGGAGACTGAATTGTAACTTGCTTTGGTGAAATTTCTTTGAAAGCGTGAATGATGCCGTTAAATAGTACTTGGTATTGAGCCGAAATACTCATACATACTCCCCTTTCTTCATGACTTTTAATCTATGATACACCGTTAGTTTAAAGAATACAATAAGAGAATTAATTGAGAAACTATTTCAATTAGATTGACAAAATAAAAAAAACTCGTTATGATAATGATAATCAATGACAATTAGAATTTAAAAATAAAAAATTATATTATCAAAAAGGGAGCGGTCATCATGCTTTTCGCACTTGTTGGAATGACAATCGTCGCTTGTGGTGTCACAGTTAAATACGTTTTATCAGAAACAACCGCACATTTGAAATAAATAAAATGATACTTTTGTTGCCGAATAGCTCACTTAGAGTTATTCGGTTTTTATATTTTTAAATAAATTTAATTTTTTCACGTAAAAAAATAACATAGAAGAAACGTAAAAATAAATAACTAAAATCTTCTGATTTGGAGCAATTTTTGTTTTTCCTTTTACAGACACATGATAGAATGGGATGAGTAACTACATATAGAAAAAGGAGATCGAGCCTTTCATGACTGTTTTTGAAGAAAAAATCCAATTATTATTGAAGAAAACTGCGTTACAGTACATGGTCTATAAAAAAAACGAAGATCATGAACGACTAGCAAAAACACAACTTTTTGCTGAGAAGTTAATTAAGAAAGAATATGCAATTGGTTTTGCAGGTCATTTTTCTGCTGGTAAGTCGAGTATGATTAATGCGCTTACAGGTGACCAACTACTACCGTCTAGCCCAATTCCGACAAGTGCTAATGTAGTTAAAGTGCATAAGTCAGAAGAAGATTATGCAATTGCTTATTTAGTAGGAGAAGATCCTGTTCGCTTTAACTCAGATTATGATATTAAAACTGTAAAAGAATTTGCAAAGAATGGTGCGTTAGTATCACAAATCGAGATTGGACATAGCCAGTCTGTATTACCGATGGGTGTTACAGTGATGGATACACCTGGAGTCGATTCAACAGATGATGCACACCGTATGTCAACAGAATCAGCACTTCACTTAGCGGATCTTGTTTTTTACGTGATGGATTATAATCATGTGCAATCAGAATTGAACTTCCAATTTACGAAAACATTAATGAAGCATAATCCGAATGTGTATTTAATCGTGAACCAAGTAGATAAACATAAAGAACAAGAATTATCATTTGAAGAATTCAAACAATCGGTTGCAGATTCATTTGCAAACTGGGGTGTTTATCCAAAAGGTATTTTCTTTACATCATTAAAAGCGAAAGATTTAGCTTATAACGATTTTGACCATGTAAAAGAAATTGTTATGAACAGTATGGATGGTTGGCAAGAGCAATTAATAGAAAATGCCGAAAATACATTAGCACAAATGCATGATGAACATGGACAATTCTTAGAACAAAATAAACAAAGTATTATGGAAAGCAATGAAGATTTACTATCTCAAAATGATTGGGCACGTAAGTTAGATATTTTAGATGAGTACCAATCTGTAGAACGTCAACTTGAGTTATATTCAGTTGAGAAATGGGAGATGTCTTTCAATAATCAACGTGATGAATTACTTGAAAACGCTGTCTTAATGCCATTTGAATTACGTGACCGTTTAGCAAGCTATGCGGAATGTATGCAAAAAGACTTTAAAGTAGGTATGTTCTTTGCGGCGAAAAAGACGGAAGCAGAGCGCGCTCGTAGACGTGAAGATCTATATGATCGCTATAAATCAGTTGTTCAAAACCAAATTACAGGTCATATGTTGAACTTAATGAAGAGCTCTTTAAGAGAAGTTGGTGCTTTAACAGATGAATTATCACTTGAAATTGATGAATTCAAATTAGATATCCCATTCTCTGTTATTGAAGATGAGATGCGCATTGATGCAGTAGCAGGAGATGCCTTATTGAACTTTGCAAATCGTGTTGTTTCGGCTACACGTATGTGGTTCAAACGTGCAACAGATGACTGGAAGCGCGAGAAAATGGCGTATATTCAAGAATTATCTCTTGTAAAAGTAGAACCTCTGAAAAAGAAAAAAGCAGCGATGACTGAAAAAGTAGCAATCATCAATGATGTACTTCATATTGAAGAACAACAAAAATACTTTGAAGTTCAGAAAAATGTCGATGTACGTACACTGAATAAAGAAGCAGATGGCTATATGGAGCGCTGGATTAAAGGGGAAAAAGAAGCGCGTGAACATATGCGTGTATTCGATCCATCTATGATTGCTGTGGAAGAAAAACAAGAAGAAGAACAAGTGGATGACGATATATCACAATCTACGTATAATGTTCAATTGGATCAAGCGATTCAAAAAGCATTAAAAACAGCACATGCAGTAGAACCGATTGCTGGTTTCCAAGAAGTATCAAACTACTTGAAAAATAAAGTCGCGCGTTTAGAAGAAAAAGACTTTACGATTGCTTTATTTGGTGCATTTAGTGCAGGGAAATCTTCTTTCTCAAATGCTTTAATGGGTCAAAAAGTGTTACCTGTATCACCGAACCCAACAACAGCAGCGATTAACAAGATTCGTCCAGTATCACCAGACCACCCACATGAAACAGCGGATGTAAAATTAAAAACAGTCGAACAAATGACAGAAGATATTGTCGCTTCTTACGGTGCAATTGGTGTTCACGTTACATCTTTAGATGATGCCTATGCAAAAGCACAAAAAGCACTTGATGTGGAATTAACAGATGAGCGTTTGCATGTTCATAAATCGTTTGTACGTGCATTTGCACAAAGTTATGAAGAATTTAAAGATGTATTAGGTACAACGATTCGTACAGAGCGCGAAGAATTCGAACGCTTTGTTGCACAAGAAAATCGTAGTTGTTTCGTAGATTCAATTGATTTCTACTTCGACTGTGAATTAACACGTCTAGGTGTTACATTAGTTGATACACCAGGAGCAGACTCAATTAACGCGCGTCATACAGGCGTTGCATTTGAATACATTCGTAATGCGGATGCGATTCTATTCATTACGTATTATAACCATGCTTTCGCAAAAGCAGACCGTGAATTCTTAATTCAATTAGGTCGTGTAAAAGATGCCTTCGAATTAGATAAGATGTTCTTCGTCGTAAATGCGATTGACTTAGCAGCAGATGAAGAAGAAGCAGAAGATGTAAAAGCGTATGTACGTAACGAATTATTACGTTTTGGTATCCGTAAACCACGTCTATTTGGTGTGAGTAGTCTACTTGCTTTACAGGAGAAGGTGGAACAGACAGAACTTGCTTCTGGTATGCCTGCTTTTGAGGAAAGTTTCCATCACTTCTTATCAGAAGAATTAATGGCTCTTGCTGTTCAAGCTTTAGTAGAGGAAACAGATAAGACGACAGATCGTTTATCATCATTGATTCGTCAAACAGAGGAAAACTTATCACGTAAAGATGAGCGTCTAAAAGAATTAGACCAAATTGAACAATTTGTTCGCTCGTCTATGGAAAAAACGGCAGCTGCTGTAATTGAACGTGATGTGGCACAAGAGCAAAAAGAGTTACTATACTATGTATTACAGCGTGTATATTTCCGTTATACAGATTTCTTTAAAGAATCGTATAACCCAACGGTATTTAATACAAAATCAACATCAGATGCACTTGAGTTTGCACTCACTGAATTAATGCAAAGCCTAGGATTCGACTTTGAACAAGAGATGCGTGTAACAAACTTCCGAATTTCAAAAATGATTGTGACAAAAATTTCAGAACGTTATACAGCAGATGTTCGTCGCCTACGTGATGTCAACGAGAGCTTCAGCTTTACACCATTCGAAGTGGAAGATCCTGCAATTTTAGATTATACAGGTCCATTTAAAGACCCATTCAAATATAAAGCGGTCAATAAATATTATAAAAATCAAAAAGCCTTCTTTGAGAATAATGATCGTATTTTATTACGTGATGCACTTGAAGAAATGTCAAAACCAGATGCACAAGCTTATTTAGATGAGCAGTCTGCACGTATGACTACTTGGGCAGAAGAACAAATTCAAGCAATTGCGGAGCAATTGAAACAACATATTGAAAATCAAGCACTTGAACAGCTTGATACAGAACGTTCGCTGCTTCAAGAAGATAGTAAACTAGCGGAATGGAAATCAATCTTTGAAGAGCTTGTAGAAGCAACAGTATAAATAAAAGAAGAACGCATGCGACTATAAAGCATCCATTGATTCCACAATTTCGTCTAATGATAATAGATTGAGGTGATCAAATGAGAAAATTATTCGCATGGGTTCTCTTTTTTGTCTTAATTTTAGGTTCCTATCAAGCCATTCAATATGCGCTTGATCGACCTGAATTGTCGAGAATGTTTTCAGAAGTAAAAGAAACAGTAGATCAATCTATTGATACTTTCTCAGATAAAAAAGAGGAAAAAGCGAAAGATATTGTGTTGAAGGATACAACAGGTAAACAAAAAGGAACATTTACCAATGAATACGGTGAACAATGGCAAATGACGCATAATGGCTATGAGCAATTCACACTTGAATCGTCGAATGGAAAGGGTGGTTATATTGCAGGGAAAGGGCGTACCTTGTTTAACACAACGATTGGCGAGACGACATATGGAGAAGTGCAAAAACAGTACGGTGCACCTTTAGAAGAAATTCGTAAAGGTAATAAGATCTTTAAAATGAATGATGATAATAAAAAAGAGATGTTATTGTATGAAATAGATGGATACTATGTGACGTTTTTCTTTGATGTTCATAACGCAAATCGCTTACGCGCCATTCAATATATTCCATATAATGTGGAACAGAAAAAAGAAGGATTCTATGGTCCTTCATCGAATGCTTTACGTACGGGGTTTGAACAGTTGATGATTGAACTGATGAACCAAGCACGTGTAGAACATGGATTAAAGCCACTTATTTATGACAAGGGATTAACAGCTCAAGCACGCGCACATAGTCAAGATATGATTGACCAAAACTATTTTTCACACACAGGAAGTAATGGAAGCACACCTGAATCACGTATGAAAAATGCGGGTTATTTGAACGAGCATTTCTATGCAGAGAATTTAGCTTATGGGCAGTACAGTAGTATTTTTGCTCATGAAGGTTTGATGAATAGTTTAGGGCATCGTAAAAATATCTTAAACAAAGATTTGACACATGCAGGTGTGGGTGTTGCATTTGATGCTGAAAATGTTCCGTACTACACGATTAATTTTTATACACCATTTTAAGGGGGACTCTGTATGGGACACGTATTTATTCAAGCAAAGGATATACCAACAAATGAACAAGCTGTATGGATTGACGCACGCTATGACTTAGCAGATAGCGCATATGGTCGCGCACAATATGATATAGCGCACATTGTTGGTGCAATACACTGGGATTTAACGAAAGATTTATCCGACATGACAAAAGAAAAAAGCGGACGTCATCCGATGCCAACTAAAGAACAATTACACGACCTATTTGAACGAACTGGTATCACATATGAAACACCTGTCTACATCTATGATGGTGGCGGTGAACCGTTTGCTACGAGAGCGTATTGGTTATTACAATATGGTGGTTTTACAAATGCGCGCGTCATTGCAGATGGTCTAGAAGGCTTAAAGCAAGTAGGTTTTGAGACAACAACCGTTGAACCGAATCCAGTGCGTTCTAATTTGAATATTGATTGGCAAGATCAAATTTATGTAGATCGTGCCTATGTTAAAGAAGTAACAGAAGGTAAGCACGATAAAGTATTAATTGATGCACGTGCTCATCGTCGCTATATTGGTGAAATCGAACCACTTGACCCTATTGCAGGACACATTCCAACTGCACGAAATTTTGATTGGGAACAGCTAAAAAAGGGGAATACGTTATTTATAAATGACGAAATAAAAAAAGTTGCTTCCAAAGATGAAAACATTATTGTGTATTGTGGTAGTGGTGTATCTGCGTCGCCGCTTTACGCGGTATTAAAAGAATTAGGATACGAACATGTTCAACTTTATACAGGAAGTTATAGTGATTGGGTGATGCATTATCCAATTGCGACAGGAGAGGAATAGTCGATTTTTTCCTTTTTAAAACGCTAAAATAGGCGTACAATAAAGGAAGTAACTGTAGAAAGAAGGAACAACATGGATATCGAATTTCTATCCAAAATTTTATCCATCATCTTACTTGATTTAGTATTAAGTGGGGATAATGCGGTTGTTATTGCGCTTGCAACACGAAAGTTGAAGCCTGAACAACGGAAAAAAGCAATATTGATTGGTACAGGTGGAGCAATTGCTTTACGTGTTATTTTAACAGTCATTGCTGTTCAATTATTAGCGATTCCATTTGTTAAAGTGGTCGGTGGTTTATTACTATTCTATATTGCATGGGATTTACTGAAGTCAAACGGAGAAGATGCAGATGTAGAAAGTGGAAGTACGTTATTCGCAGCTGTACGCACAATTATCGTAGCTGACTTCGTTATGAGTTTAGATAATGTTCTTGCAATTGCAGGTGTAGCAGATGGGCATGTTGGTTTAGCAGCACTTGGACTATTAATTAGTATTCCGATTATCATTTTTGGTAGCCAATTAATCATTAAGCTGATGAATAAATTCCCGCTACTTATTTGGCTAGGGGCGCTCTTAATTGCCTATACAGCAGGAAGCATGATTGTGAGCGACCGTTATGGTAAGTATCTAGTTGACTGGACATTCCCAGCGATGGCACAATTAATCCCAATTATTTTCTGTATTTTATTAGTGTTCATTGGGGTTTGGACAAAACGTGTACAAACAAGAAAATACCGTTTATAAAAAAACTTGAGTCACTTATACGTGGCTCAAGTTTTTTTGTGTAATTACTTATAAATGGTGAACTATCAACGAACGAATTCCGCGCATAGTTAATCATTTAACTGCAATTGATAAATTTTGCGTGGTCGTCCTGTTTGACGTGGACTTTCCTCTGCAACTACTTTAGCAAGCCCCGTCATTTCGAGTTCATTTAATATACGACGCGCACTACGCGGTGTCATTTGTAAATATTGAGCGAGTTCATTAGCAGAAAATTGTTCTGTACCACGTTTATGAATAATCGATGATAATTTTTGCAAAGTAACGGCACTCAATGAAGTTTTTTGACGGATTGCTTCAATTTGTTGTGATGAATAAGAATAGGTGAGTTGCTGAGCTTCTCCGAGAGGTCCTGTCATACTTCGATCATCAAAGCACACCATCCAAGAACCTTTTCCATTCGTTCGACTTTGCATGAGTGCATGCCACGCATTCACTTCTGCCTCCTGTGCAGAACGCCCGATACCAATACCGCATGTTAAATCTTCTAATTGTTGTACAGGTAGTGAGGACACTTCAGCTTTTTGTGAAAAGTTTTCTGTAGCATCTTGTAAAAAGCCACGTGTAGAAAAAATAGCATAACGTCCGAAACCAATCGTCAAAATCGATCCTTGTACTTGTTTGACGTAGGGCATTAATTGTTGCATAAATTGACGTTCAACATCATGTAAATGCTGTGTTGTAAGAGCGGTTGTATCTTGTTCGTGCATCACAACATCGTACTCGATAATTTGTACCGCAATTTGTGATTTTTTAAATTGTAATGTTTCATATACACGACGCATTTCAGAAACAGCTGATTCCATCGAGATTTCTGTAGGGAAAATACGATAAGCCGGAATGCCTTCTTCACGCAAAATTGCATCGATTGGATGACCTGTAATGGCTACTTTTGATAATCCTTGTTCAAAACAAGTACGATGGAATTGGATTAATGGTTCAAAATCGAATGTATCAGATTTTACACGTGGCGCATGTTCGGTCATACCTACTTGTTGAAGAGCGATGAGTACATCTTCCTTTGTAATCGCATCAAAACTAATTTGGTCAGCTGTAACACCATGGGTATACGCAATTTTTAAAAGTAAGCTGTAGAGCGCTGTTCCATGAATTTGAATATGTAAAATGGGTACTTCCAGTTTGCCCCATTCTTGAACGATTTTATATGTAATGGGTCCCGTACAAAGCCAAAGATCCATCTGTGATTTTTGTGGTAAGACGTATTTTTCTAAATCTTGTTCGTCAATACATGTGAATGTGGAACAGGTGAAGTCATTTATTTTGTGTAAATATTCACGAACAATTTGTAATGAATCGTGTGGACCGATTAATCCTACTTTTATAGACAAAATCGACACATCCTTTCTTTCTATTAGTATAACAAGTAAATGAATGGATATACAAAAAATAATTTATGATAGAATATTTATACACTTTTATGTACTTTTATGATATATTATGGACTAGACCTAAATAAGACCGTTTTAACTAAAAATTAAAAATGCTATGAAAACAGAAAAATAAGATTTAACAGAATATTTCTACACATACGAGAAGTTTTATGCTATATTATGGACAAGTCCTAAAGTTATCCGAAACTGATGGACAATTATTTGGGGAGAGAAATGCAACAAGAACAACATTGGGGGCTAGAGTATGAGCAACAGCAAAAGACATTTTATTTTTTCACTTTTATTTTTAGGATGGATTATTGACTCCTTAACACTGTTTGGAATGAACATTGCCATTATTCCAATTAGTAAAGAACTCGGTCTAACCGAAACACAGAGCGGTATGATTATTAGTAGTTTTTGGTTAAGTAGTGCCTGTATGACTTTAATTGCAGGTTGGGTATCTGACAAATTCGGCTCAAGAAAAGTCATTGTGATAGCATTAACGATTATTTCATTATTTTCACTATTAACAGGTATGGTTGGTTCATTCGCAAGTATTTTAATCATTCGTCTTGTACTTGGTTTAGGTGATGGTGGTTTACCAACAGGTAGTGGTGTAGCCATTGCAGAAATTTATAAAAAAGGCGTACGTGCGCGTGCAAAGTCATTTTTACTTGCAGCACAACTAGGCGGAAGTGTATTAGCACTTTACTTAACAGCACTCATCTCAGATGTGTATGGTTGGCGTGTGATGTTCTATATCATTGGTGGTGGAGGATTACTCGTTACGATTCTATTAGCGATTTTCTATCATCCGCCACAAATTCAAAGAGAATTAGCTCAAAAAGCAGCGACACCTAAATTGCCACTTCGTGAATTGTATAAACAAAAGATGCTATGGATTATTGTCGTGATGTATTTTGGTTCAAGTATCGCACAGTGGGGCTTTTCTTCTTGGATGCCATCTTATTTAGAAAGTGCGCGTCATCTGAATTTACAAGAAGTAGGTTCGATCTCAATGATTCCACAAGCGTTCGGTTTAGCTTCAGCGATGATTACAGGTTATTTAATTGATAAACAGTTAGCAGGAAAAGAGAAGTTTATTATTTTATTCGGTGCGATTATGGCAAGTGCTTGCTTAATTTTCATGTATAACGCACAAAGTATTCAAGCAGCTGTCGCATTCCAGTGTTTATATTCATTAGGCGGTTCAGCAATTAGTATGACGGTTTTATCGATTCCACTAAAATACGTATCGGAACGAATTGTCGGTTCGTTCATGGGGACGATGTATTTTGTAGGGGGATTAGCAGGCTTTATTGCACCAACAGTAATGGGTGCTTTAGTGGATGCTTTCCATACATTTGAGTATGCATTCTTCTTCTTAATTGGTGCATTACTTGTCACTGCATGTTGCTCATTATTCTTTACACTTCGTTCAAGTAATGAAGTATTTGAAGTTCAATCTAAAACAAAAGTTCAACAATCATAGAAAGAAGGTTTTTTCATGGGAATTCATGAATTTGTATCCGAAATTATTGAACAAAATAAAGATACACTTGTAGATGTCAGTAACCAAGTATGGCGTTTTGCTGAAACAGGCTTTCAAGAGAAAAAATCAGCACAACTACTTGTTCAAACATTAAAGAATGAAGGTTTTACAGTAGAAGAAGGCGTAGCAGAAATTGATACAGCTTTCATCGGAAGTTACGGTAGCGGTAAGCCGGTCATTGCATTTTTAGGAGAGTTTGATGCATTATCAGGGCTTAGTCAAGAAGGTGGTCAAGTGAATTATGCGCCTGTTGAAAAGAACGGGAATGGACATGGTTGTGGACATAACCTTCTTGGAACAGGTTCACTTGCAGCAGCTCTTGCAGTTCGTGATTATTTAAAAGAAAATGAGTTGTCAGGCACAGTACGTTACTATGGTTGCCCAGGTGAAGAAATTGGTGGCGGTAAGACATTTATGGTACGTGAGGGATTGTTTGATGATGTTGATTTTGCCCTAACATGGCATCCAGGATCACGTAACGAAATTATGTCGATGGCTTCGCTTGCTTGTTATGAAGTGTACTTCAAATTTAAAGGTGCGAGTGCTCACGCAGCAGGAAGTCCACATTTAGGACGTAGTGCGCTTGATGCAGTGGAACTGATGAATGTCGGCGTCAACTATTTACGTGAACATATTATTCCTGAAGCACGTGTTCATTATGCGATTACAAACACAGGTGGCTTTGCACCGAATGTTGTGCAATCGGAAGCAGAGGTATTATATTTTGTACGTGCACCGCGTGTATCTCAAACAGAGTCCATTTACCAACGTGTCTGTGATGTGGCGAGAGGTGCTGCATTAATGACAGGTACGGAAGTGGAGATTGATTTAGCTTCAGCATTATCAAATGTCATTCCGAATACGGTTTTAGAAGAAACGATGTATGCGCAGTTCGAACAACTAGGCGTGCCAACACATACAGAAGAAGAACAACAATTCGCACAGGCGATTCGTCAAACTTTAGCAGAAGCAGATAAAAAAGTAGAAGAAGAAGTAGACCGTCGTTTAGCAGGTAAAGATTTAGCAGATGTTATTAGTCCATACACACCAGCGAGTAATGTATTCCCAGGTTCAACAGATGTCGGTGATGTGAGCTGGATTGTTCCAACAGCGCAGTGTATGACAGCATGTGAAGTGTTAGGTACAACACTTCATACATGGCAAATTGTTGCGACAGGTACAACATCGATTGCACATAAAGGAATGATGCATGCGGGTAAAGTGATGGCAGCAACAGCACTCCAATTACTGCATAATCCAGAGCTTGTGGAGCAGGCAAAAGCTGAGTTAGTGGAACGTAAAAATGGCGAGGAATATATGTGTCCATTACCAAAAGAAGTGAAGCAGTATCAAGTAAGAGATTATATGTAAATTGAGAGAAGGGGATTGCTACTATGCAGTCCTCTTTATTTTGATATAAAATGAGACATTTTTAATCGTATGTCTCACTACGCGACATTAGAGAAAAATTACTTCTTTTCGCATGATTTGATTGTTGTTATAGTTTTTTCTTGCAACAAGTTCAGAAGAGAAGGAGTATACATATGAAAGGGATACAACATCTTTTTTAATGAATTAAGAAAGAGGTATAAAATGGCTGTTTATCATGATTTTGAATTTGTTGATGAAAGAAATGATTGTGTGATTGCCAAAATTAATATAGAAGATATTTTTTTAGATTATGTAATGGAACAACAAGCATATGAGGTTGATTGTCTTTATAATTTGATTCCATTAATTAATCCTGGCTATGTTAAAGAACCTTATAAGAGTAAAGTCCCGAGTGATAAGGGGCTCAATTATTGTGGGATATCTGTTATTAATCATTATAGTTTTGATTACTTGAAAAAAATATTTCTAGAATGGATAGATATATTAGAAAAACTAGATGATGAATATTATTATCCTTATTTAGTTGATTTGAATGAAGATCAATTAGCTGAGATTTCTTTTGAAGAAATGAAGGGATTAAAAGAAACGTTTTTTGTTAAGTCTGAAGTTCTGAAAAAACTAAATATATGTATGCATTATCTAGAAACAATGAATTCTCCTGATATTGTAATTTATTATTATGGGATTTAATGTGAATGTACTTTTGATTTAAAATTATTATCCAAAGAAGATTTTATTGAAGCGTTGATTGAAACAATTTAATAATCTAAAAAAATCGTGCTGCATTTTACCGCAGCGCGATTTTTTTATTCATGCATATGTAAGACACCAAAAACTTCTGAAACATAGGCTTTTTTAGTAGCTACGCATTTTTTCTGATGAAAGACGTAGGTATAGACCTCATCAAAAAAGTTTTTATCACTTTCTTGTGAATACGTTCTAAAAATCAACATCGCTTGCGGGACATTACACATCTTTTTGACATGTTGAAGTAATTCTTCGATGCGTTCGTAGTTTGGGACGTTTAAAATGCCGATTGCATGCATGGGTGAAAGTTCACGTTTACAAAATAATTTTTCCAATGTTTCCATATCTTTTTTAAAATAGTTTTCACGTTCTAAATGTAAAATAAAATCGTGCCAATATGTACCGTCAAAACCATCCCACCAAGTTAAATCCATCGGGCGATTTAAACCATTGCACGTATCTTCCGCATAGGCATGGTATCCGAGCATCGAACCAAGTCGTGAAAAATATTCTATTTCTGTCATTGTAAAAGAGTGTTTACCGTGGTCGACTGTTAAATGGAATGTATGATAATTTCTCACATACCCATCAAATAATTTCATTAAATCAAATTGCATTCATGTTCCTCATTTCATAAGAAAAAAATCGTGCGATGATTGCACGATTTTTTCTGTCTATTAATCACCAATTTGTTCAGTTAGTTCTTCTAATTGTGTAATTAAGTCACCAATAAAGGCGATTGTATCTTGTAGTGGTTGGTCTGTTGTTAAGTCAATACCAGCCATTTTTGCTAAATCAACAGGTGATTTTGTACCGCCTGCTTCTAATGTGCGAATCCAATCTTGTACCGCAGTGTCACCTTCTTTTAGAATACGTTGTGATACTTGTGTTGAGATTGTTAAGCCAGCGCTATATGTGTAAGGGTATAAGCCCATGTAATAGTGTGGTTGGCGCATCCATGTAAGTTCGGCACCGTCATTAATATCAACCGCATCACCCCAGAATTCTTCTAAAACCGAGCGTTTTAAGTCATTTAAAATCGAAGCAGATAGCGATTGACCTGCATCAATTTTTTCATATACTTTACGCTGGAATGCAGCTTCTAGTAAATGCGTTACAAAATTATGATAGTATGTGCGTGCAACAATTGTTGAGATTACCCAGCGTTTGAAACGTGGATCTTCTGAGTTTTGTAGCAGGTGATTCGCCATTAACATTTCGTTCATAGTTGATGGTGCTTCGACAAAGTAAGTCGATGATTCACTATTTAATAGTGATTGTTCACGCTGTGCATATCGGAAGTGTCCAGCATGACCTAATTCATGTGCTAGAACGAATACTTCATTCATACGACTTGTCCAAGAGATTAAAATGTATGAATGTGAACCATATGGACTTGCACAGAATGCACCTGTTGATTTTCCTTCATTTTGCGCAAAGTCAATCCAGCGCTGCTCGAAAGAATCGTCAATCATTTGAAGATAATCTTCACCCATTACACCAAGTGCCTTCTTCAAGTATTCTTTTGATTCTGGAATCGTAATACTTGGTTCATAAGATGGATCTAATGAAATTTTCAGGTCAGCGAAAGTCATATTTTCTAAGCCATGTACTTTTTGAAGTAATTTTGCATAACGACGCATATGCGGTGCAAGTTCTTTCATCGTTACATCAATTTGACGGTTATAAAGCGTGCGGTCAACTTCCTGCTCATCAAGTAAATAATCAATAACTGAATCATAGCCACGTAATTCAGCCATTGTCTTTTCAGTTTGTACATGTGTTTGATATGTCTTGGCAGTTGTGTGTAAGTAGTGACGCAGTTGTTTTGAAAAAGCGTCAAATGCTGCGCGACGAACAGCCGTATTACTTTCTAACTCCCAATCACCTTCAAATAAATTATAATTTAGCGGATAATTTTCACCCTCTACTGTGAAGTCAGGGAATTTTAAATCGACTAATTTCGTTGTGTTGTATAGACCATAAGCTGCTTGAAATGTACCTGACAGAGAAGCTAGAACACGTTCTGTTTCAGGGCTTAGTTGATGTGCTTTTTGGTCGATTAAACGTTTAATATAATGCGCATAGTCAGGCGCAAGTTGTTTTGCTTCTTCTAAAACTTCATTTGATAAAGCAAGTAAATCACTCATCACAAATGATAATTTTGCATCGATTTTTGCCGCAATTGTTGAAAAGTCACTTGCACGAATTGCAGCTGCTTCATTTGTTTGATCTGTTTCAACATCTAGCTCGGCATAAGAGCCGATAATGAATAAGTCAGCTAAAACTTTTTCATAATCAACAAATAATGTCGATAAATCTTCTGCTTTTTGAATATGATCTGTCCATTTTGCTACAAAAGCATCAACATCTTGTTGGATTTTTGTAATGGCAGCATCGTATGCAGCGTCATCTTGGATTAAATAACGTAAGTCCCATTTTTCTTGTTCTGGAACATCTTGACGAAGTGGAAAACTTTCGTACATAAAAAAACCCCCTTGATTCTTCGGTATTCGAAGTAATGACTTTAGTATATAATACTTCGAATAATTCGACAATTATTGTTCGAAAAAAAGACCCTATCTCTGAGTTGAGACAGGGCAATACGTATTATTCAGGAGCTAACATAATCTTTTCAAGTTCAAGAGGCTCGATATATTCAGTTCCACGGAACGCACGCATGTTACCACCTGAAATTTCATCAATTAATAAAATTTCATTTGTTTTCGCATCGCGACCAAATTCAAGTTTAATATCATATAACTCAAGATCTTTTTTAGCTAGTTCGTCTTTAACGAAAGAAGCAATTTTTTGTGTTGCTTCTTTTAGCGTCGCATACTCATCATTTGTTAAGATACCAAGTTGTGCAAGTGCATCTTCTGAAATGGGTGGATCTAAACGGTCATCATCTTTAATCGTTACTTCTACGAAAGCATCAAGAGGTTGCCCTTCTTCCACATATGCACCGTAACGCTTTAAGAAACTACCAACTGAGCGGAAACGACAGATAACTTCAAGACCTTTTCCAAAAACAGTTGCAGGTTTTACCGTCATTGTTGCCTCATCCATATTTGAAGAAACGAAGTGTGTTGGTACACCCATCTCATTTAATTTTTCATAGAAAAATGTTGTTAAACGTAACCCAGCAAGACCTGCACCATCAATTGTTAAACCAACTGTGTTAGCACCTGGATCGAATACACCGTTTTCACCTGTAACATCATCTTTGAATTTTAATAAAAAGTGACCATCTTCTAATTCGAAAACATTCTTTGTTTTACCTTCGTACTTCAAAATCATGATAAATCCTCCTAATGTTCGTTTATTATCTCTAAAAATCTTTTTAAAACGTATTATGTTCGTTTTTAACGCTTTTAAAACGATTATTTATAGTTATATTATAATTTATAATTCGTATTTTGTGAAGGGTGCATACCCATTTATTTCCGAATGTCCCGATTGGATGAGCGAGTGACCCAAATAGATGGGTGAATGACCCGATTGGTAGAGCGAATGCCCCAATCACTTCGACGAGTGACCCGTTTCGCCACCCGAATGTTCGATTTCACCCAATCATAGTGAAATGAAGTCCTCTTGAATTACTCAAAAGCCTTGAAGAAAGTGCAGAAAGTGAGTAATTAAGATTTTTTAGGCGAGTGCCCCAATTTTGCCCTCGAATGTCCTGTTTGAACGGGTGAATGTCCCGAACTGAGGAGTGAGTGACCCATTTCGCCGCTCGAATGTTCGAATTCGTCCTAGACAAGATAACTTAAGACACCCAAAATCATAAAAAAAACAGAAATCGGCATGAACGATTTCTGTTTTTTTCTTTATAATTAGATAACACCTTGTGCGATCATCGCGTCAGCTACTTTTAAGAAACCAGCGATATTTGCGCCGATTAAAAGGTTGTTTTCGTGACCGAATTCTTTTGCAGCTTCACGACTATTTTTATAAATGTTACGCATAATTTCATGTAATTTTGCATCAACTTCTTCAAATGTCCAGAACATGCGCATGCTGTTTTGGGCCATTTCAAGAGCAGATACCGCTACACCACCAGCATTTGCAGCTTTTGCAGGAGCAAATAATACATTGTTTTCAAAATATAAATCAATTGCTTCCAATGTTGAAGGCATATTGGCACCTTCGCCGACAGCTTTAACACCGTTTGCGATTAATGTTTTCGCAGCATCTGCATCAATTTCATTTTGTGTTGCGCATGGAAGAGCGATATCACAAGGAATTGACCAAATGTTTTCGCATCCTTCTACATAAGTTGCTTCTGGATGTGCGTCGATATATTCTTTAATACGACCACCGCGAACTTCTTTAATATCTTTCACTGTATCTAACTTGATGCCAGAAGGGTCATGAATATAACCATCTGAATCTGAGCAGGCTACCACAAGTGCGCCGAGTTGTTGTGCTTTTTCAATTGCGTATGTTGATACATTACCTGAACCAGATACGACAACTGTTTGGTTTTCAAATGTTGCATTGATTTCTTTTAACATTTCTTGTACAAAGTAAACTGTACCATAACCTGTTGCTTCTTTGCGTGCAAGAGAACCGCCAAAACGAGGTAATTTGCCTGTAATTACGCCTGGTAGATAAGAAGCTTTAATACGATTGTATTGTCCGAATAAGAAACCAATTTCGCGTGCGCCAACACCAATATCGCCTGCAGGAACATCTTCGTGTGGTCCAATATATTTGTGTAATTCTGTCATAAACGCTTGGCAGAAGCGCATGATTTCTGAATCAGATTTTCCTTTTGGATCGAAGTCCGATCCACCTTTAGCACCGCCAATCGGTTGGCCTGTTAAAGAGTTTTTGAAAATTTGTTCGAAACCTAGGAATTTAATGATGCTTTCGTTTACAGAAGGATGGAAACGTAATCCACCTTTGTAAGGTCCAATCGCTGAACTGTATTGTACACGGAAACCACGATTTACTTGTACTTTACCATTATCATCTTCCCAAGCAACGCGGAATTTTACAACACGTTCTGGCTCGATAATACGCTCAAGTAAACTTGCTTCCATATATTCTGGACGTTTTGCAAAAACAGGTGCTAAAGAATAGATGATTTCTTTCACTGCTTGTAAAAATTCTGGTTCATGTGCATGTGTTGCTTCTAAGTTTTTATAAACTTCATCGATATAATGCATTGCTACTTGTTCTGGATTCATTGTTACCATAAATTTAAAACCCCCATGTGTTATTCTTGTATTGGCATAACTATAACGAAATTTTTAAAATTTTTCAATTGTCCGATTTTTATAATTATGCAATATTAATGTATTTTTATTCATGAAAGCGTTACCGGATGAATATGCCAAAAAGAGATTGATTTCATCTCTTTTTGTAATTTAAAAGGAAAGGAAGGATTTTTTTGTTAAAAGTACATATCGACGCAGATGGTTGTCCAGTTGTTTTATCGACAGTCAACATCGCTCAAAAATCTCAAATAACCCCCATCATTTACTGTGATACATCGCATGAAATTCGTGTGGAAGGAGTGGAGACAAAAATCGTGTCAAAAGGCATGGATGCTGTAGATTTCGCTATTTTAAATGTCGTGTCAAAAGGCGATATTGTCGTAACACAGGACTATGGATTAGCTGCAATGGTACTTGCGAAAGGTGCTTATTGTATCGACCAAAACGGACGTGAATTCACGAACGAAAACATCGACCAACTATTATTTACACGTCATGTTGGACAAAAGATTCGACAAGCGGGAGGGCGCACGAAAGGACCGAAAAAACGTCAAAAGGATGCAAATGAAATATACGAAAAAAAATTTAAACAACTTTGTGAACGAGCAAGAATAGATGCTGAAAAAGCATAATTGATATCAAAAAGAGATAAGACTAATCGAAAGGGAATATATATTTATGCATTTTCACTTCTGAAAAATATATTCGGTCAAAAGACTAAGAGGTGTTGAATAGGAATCGCTGCCGTTGAAAGGGACAAATCCACGCGTGAAAGGGAATCGCTGCTGTTGAAAGGGACAAAACTGTGCGTGAAAGGGAATCGCTGCTGTTGAAAGGGACAAATCCACGCGTGAAAGGGAATCACTGCCGTTGAAAGGGACAAATCCACGCGCGAAAGGGAATCACTGCCTTTGAAAGGGACAAATCCACGCGCGAAAGGGAATCATCACCGTTGAAAGGGACAAATCCACGCGTGAAAGGGAATCGCTGCCTTTGAAAGGGACAAAACGACGCGCGAAAGGGAATCATCACAGTTGAAAGGGACAAAACGACGCGCGAAAGGGAATCATCACAGTTGAAAGGGACAAATCCACGCGCGAAAGGGAATCGCTGCCTTTGAAAGGGACAAATCCACGCGCGAAAGGGAATCGCTGCCTTTGAAAGGGACAAATCCACGCGCGAAAGGGAATCATCACCGTTGAAAGGGACAAACTCGCGCGCGAAAGGGAATCGTCGCCATTGAAAGGGAATCACTGCCGTTGAAAGGGACAAATGGTCGCGCGAAAGGGAATCTCCACAATTGAAAGGGACAAACTCACGCGCGAAAGGGAATTATCACCATTAAAAGGGAGTCCAATCACACAAAAGCCTGATGCAAATTTCGCATCAGGCTTTTGATTTTCTTTATTTAGTTGATTCATCAAGTGCGGCAACAGTTTGTTCTACTTCTTGACGGGACATTTTTACGTGTCCTTTTTTCATTGCATCGAGTGTTTTATGTGCAAGTGCTAATGGAATTTTACAGAACATGAGGATACTGCGTTTTTTGATTGAGCGATTGTATGCGTCACCTTTCGCTAAGTTTTCTTCTGCGTAAGCGAATAGGTCATCACGCGTCCAACCTTCTGGCATGAAGCTTACACCGCGCTCAGCATCTTCATCTTGATTGCGTAGAATGTTCACTGCTTGTAAGCCGCGACCATAGCCAATTGCTAAATCACGATCTGTTTCGATACCTGCTCCCCATAACCAAATATCCGAAAGCATTGTGCCAACAAGACCAGCTACATAGTATGTGTAATCGTCTAAATCTTCTTTTGTTTTACAAATCCAGTTTTTACGAGCCCATTTTGCCATACCAGAAGCCATCTCACTTGTGGAAGCGGCTACTTGTGGGCGAATACCCTCTGGTGTTAAAGTTAACCAGTCATTTAAACGTAATGATACTTCGGGTAATAGATGGCGGTAATCTTGAATAACTGCTTCATATGCTTGTTCATCAAATGAAGGTTGTAATAAAAGTGCCGCTGTTGCATCAAGCATTTGTGCTTTTGCTTCGTTCTCGATTTCTTCGTGATCTTCAATTTCATCAATTGCGCGCATACATAGGTAAGCCATCGCTACCGTTGTTTTTAAATCTTTCTCTAAAAAAGTAATTGGAATAAAAAAAGTACGGCTTGTTGCTTTTAAAATGGCCATTGCTTCTTTATACATTTTCTTTGTGTCAGTCAAAGTATAGACCTCCATTTAATATAAGTAGATAGTTTCTATTCTATCGTACTTCAGGTAGAAGGAAAATAAAAATTAAAAGTACATGGGAAAGCTTCTCAATTTTTTGTTTGTAATGTGTTTTTTTGTTGTGTATTCTATATGAGAACGGATTCATACTTTAAAATGAATCAAACTAGTTAAAAGATGTACATAATTTACGTACGCTAAGGAGATTATTATGGTAAGAGCAATCGGTATTGATGCGGGTGGTACATTAACAAAAATCGCCTACATAAACGAGGAACAACAATTAATCTTAAAACACGAACCATCGACAAATTTACAAGAAGTTGCGGCATTTATCGATGCACATCCAGAAGTTGAAAAAGTAGGTTTAACAGGTGGACGTGCAGAGCAGTTACGACAGCTCGTCACAGCAGAAAAAGAATTTGCTTATGTTGTGGAATTTGAAGCGACACTAAAAGGAGTTCGATTCTTATTAGAGCGTGAAAATATCGACTTAAAGCGAGCGATTATTACAAATATCGGTTCAGGAACGTCGGTTCATTATATGAACGATGATACGTATAAGCGAGTAAGCGGTACAGGAATTGGTGGTGGTACACTAATTGGCTTGAGTGCTTTATTAACAGGTGTTTTTAACTATAATGAAATGAGTGAGTTGGCTCAGCAAGGGAGTCGAAAGTCGATTGATTTAATGGTAGCAGATATTTTTAAAGGACAAGAAATTCCAGCACCTCTTCATCCAGATTTAACTGCGAGTAACTTTGGGAAAGTTGGGATCGATTTACGTTCAGATTATAAACAAGAAGATGTGCTCGCAACTGTTGCCCGTTTAGTGGGAGAAGTGATTACAACATTAAGTATTCAATTAGCACAACAATATGAAGTAGACGATATTATTTATATCGGTACGACGCTAAAAGATCATCCGGTTTTACGCGAAGTAATTGCAGATTATACTGTAATTAAACAAAAGAATCCGATTTTCTTAGACGATCAAGGTTATAGTGGTGCAATTGGTGCTTTAAATAAAATGCGTACGTTAGAGCAGCAGTAACATACTGCTGTTTTTTTAAAACAATCAAACAATTATTTACATAGGTAAATAAATACCGTACAATAAAGTAGATGTTTACCTAAGTAAATTTATCTTTGGAGGTCAAAATGAATTTATTATTCCATGAACTATTACAAAAAACACGCGAATTTACAAATGGGATGAATGGTGTCTTAAAGCAACATGGTATCTACAGCAGTCAATGGACAGTACTTTTCATCGTAGAACAACGCGGTGAGATGTCACTCACATCGATTTGGAAATACTTAAATGTAGAAGCACCAACCATTACAAGAACAGTTGCACGTTTGGAACAACTAGGGCTTCTTCAACGAAAAAAAGGAGACGATTTACGTGAAAAAATCGTTTCACTAACAGAAGAAGGAAAGAAAAAATTCGAAGAAGTAAAAGTAACAGTTTCAGCATACGAAGATCAATTTGCGAAAGGTCTAACAGAAGAAGAGCAAGAACAATTGAAGGGATTGCTCAGAAAGATGAAAGGATGACCTTTTTTGAGCCAGAATCAGAAAATCTGGACTAAGCAATTTCTTAGTTTATTTTTTACAAATATGAGTGTATTTTTTGTTTTTTATGGGTTAGTCAATGTGCTACCGATTTATGTAACAAGTGAATTAAAGCGTGGGAGTGAAGATGCGGGGTTACTATTAACCATCTTTTTACTCTCTGCCATTGTTGCAAGACCGTTCATCGGTAAGATTTTAGATGTGGTCGGAAAACGAAAAATGCTCGTCATGAGCATGGTCGGTTACTTTGTAACGACGATTTTATACGTTTTTATTAAACCTTTTTTACTTTTATTAGTATTACGATTCATTCAAGGGATTTTCTTTAGTGTGTTAACCACTGCAAATAATGCGATTGCAGCTGACACAGTTCCGATGGAAAAACGAGGTCGAGGTCTAGGGTATTTTGCAATGTCACAAAATTTAGCCATTGTTTTAGGACCTTTTGTAGCGCTTCTACTCATTCAATATGTATCGTTTGATGCTTTATTTTGGGTGATGTCAGCTATTTTACTTATTGGAAGTACGCTTGTTCTTACACTTCGTATAACAGAGCATGAATTCCCAGAAGGAAAGCCAAAATTAACATTTAAAATGAGCGACTTAATTGAAAAAGGTGCTGTTCCATTTGCATTAATCGGTTTATTCGTGGCTTTTTCTTATTCAGGTGTTCTATCGTTTTTAGCTGTTTATGCTCAAGAAAAAGGTGTACTAGCAGTTGCAAGTTTCTTCTATGTCGTCTTTGCAGCAGCAATGCTCTTATCAAGACCATTTACAGGTAGAATGTTTGATACAAAAGGGCCGAACAGTATTATCATGCCTGGTTTTATCTTATTTGCAATCGGTCTACTATTCATGGCTTGGATGCCAAATGCGTTCGTCTTTTTACTAGCAGGCGCATTAATCGGATTAGGATACGGAGCGCTTGTTCCAAGTTTTCAAACACTTAGTGTCCAAAAGTCACCAGCTAGAAGAACGAGCTATGCAACAGCTACATTCTTTACATTTTTTGATATTGGGATTGCACTAGGTTCCTTTATTTTAGGTTCTGTAGCAGCACATAAAGGCTATGCGATGATTTATCTTGTAGCAGGTGTAGTGATTCTGATTGTAGGTATTTTCTATATTTTAAACACATTGCGTAAAGGTAGAATAGCGACTAAACAGCAGCATGTATAACTGAAAAAAGAGAGGCTAGTATAGATGCTAGTCTCTCTTTTCGTTTGTGTTCATTAGTATAGCTTCACGCGCTAATCGGTCAGCTGCTTTGTTTTGATCGTCAGGAATCCATTTAATGAAAAATAAATCGAAGCTATCAATTAATGGGAGTGCTTCATCTATAAAGTGCGCATAATGTTTTGCATATCGCTTTTCAATAGAAGAAACGACGATTTTCGAATCAGAGCGAACAGATACGAGAGAAGAACCTAATTTTTGTGCTTCCTTCAATCCACGAATGAGTGCATGAAATTCAGCAGTATGATTATCCATCATACCGACTGGTTCACTAATTCGTATTTGATGTCCTTCTCCTTTAATGAAAATACCGATGCCACTCGAACCTGGATTACCAGCGCTTGCACCGTCAATATAGACTTCTAACATAGACGATTGCCTCCTCAATTTCTTTACTTGCAAGAAAGGTTCTATTAATAGTAGAATAGACGAATGCCTAAAAAAAAGCTAGATGGATGAGAAAAAGAGGTGACGTATTACATGATCGATTTCACAACCATTGTACAAGATATTGATGCGTTAAACGAAAAGTATTGTGAAGGCTGTTTTGTAAAACAACAACTTCGTAAAGATCGTGGAAAAGCTGCAGCACATCGTTTTTGTATTGAATCATGTACAATTGGTGAGCAACTTCAGTTTTTGGGACAGGAATTATTAAAAACATCTAAGCGTGCTTAGAATAGTAACTCATATAAATAAAAAGTTCGGTTTGGAAAGAGAAATTGTGTTCATACGCAGTTTCTCTTTTTATATTTGTCTATTTTCTTTAAAAAATTTAGAATATTCTTCTATTTTTAAAAATTTCGTGATAAAGTACGTAATAATATTGACTTGAAAACAAATAATTTGTACACTGTGAAGAAACATTTGTTTTTCTTGTAAGTACAAAACAACTAAAATAGATTGGGATGGATAAAGATGAAAGTATGTAAATTTGGCGGCACATCTGTAGCAAGTGCAGAACAAATCAAAAAAGTAGCAAATATTATTCAAGCAGATCCAACACGTCGTATTGTGGTCGTTTCTGCACCAGGTAAACGTACATCGGAAGATATTAAAGTAACCGACTTATTAATCGATTTAGCGCATACGGTCATCGCTAAAAAGCCTTATGAAGAAAAAATTGCAGCAGTTGTATCACGTTATGAAGATAATGCGATTGGTTTAGGTTTGGATCACGAAATTTGTGACATTATTGAGTTAGATTTAAAAGCACGCTGTGAACAAGCTATACATTTAACAGATGAAATGTTAATGGACTCCTTAAAAGCAAGTGGAGAAGATAATAATGCCAAAATGGTCGCTGCTTATTTTAACAGCATTGGCATCCCAACACGCTATGTAAGTCCAAAAGAAGGGCTAGTAGTGAATGATGTGCCAGAACGTACAATGGCAATTGCAGAAGCTTATGAACAATTAGCTTCATTAAAAGATAGTGATGAAATTATTCTATTCCCTGGTTTCTTCGGTTATACAAAGTCAGGTTTATTACGCACATTCGATCGTGGAGGCTCAGATATTACAGGTGCGATTCTTGCGGCAGCAGTTGGCGCTGATTTATACGAGAACTTTACAGATGTAGATTGTGTATTCAGTGCGAATCCGAAAGTAGTCAACAATCCAGCGGAAATTACAGAAATTACGTATCGCGAAATGCGTGAATTATCGTATGCAGGTTTCTCTGTATTCCATGACGAAGCATTGATGCCTGTCGTAAAACAAGGGATTCCTGTAAATATTAAAAATACAAATAATCCAAGTGCTCCTGGGACACGTATTGTAGCAAAGCGTGAAGAAAGTAAACGTCCTGTTACGGGTATTTCAGCTGATTCAGGCTTCTCGATTTTATATGTATCAAAATATTTAATGAACCGTGAAATTGGTTTCGGACGTAAATTACTACAAATTTTAGAAGAAGAAGATATTTCATACGAACATACACCATCTGGTTTAGATGATATCTCGGTTATTATTCGCAGCTATCAATTAGACGATGAAAAAGAAGCGCGTATTTTAGATCGTGTTACGAATGAATTACATGCAGATGATGTGAATTTCCGTCATGGCTTCTCAATGATTGTGGTTGTAGGTGAAGGTATGAAGTATAAAACAGGTTTAGCTGCTAGTGCAGCAACAGCAATTGCACGTACAGGAGCGAATATCGAAATGATTAACCAGGGTTCTTCAGAAGTATCATTATCATTTGGTGTATTACGTCAATATGAAGATGTGATTTTAAAAGAGTTATACAATGAATTTTTCACAGCTGTAACTGCTTGAAAGAATCCACATATTCGCAATTAGTGATTAATTCCATAAAAGGATTTTAAAAAAATGAATGTAAAATTTATAAAATTCATACTTATAAATTGCTTTTTGGAGTAAAAATCGTATAAATTTAAAGTATATTAAATTTGGGAGGTGAATTCTTTACAATACCCGAAAGTACGAACCGTATTGTAAAGGACATATTTGGACGTCGAGATAGCCATAAAACTTGTGTTATTTATTTTATTAATCGCATTTACCGCATTCTTTGTAGCAACAGAGTTTGCGATTGTAAAAGTGCGTACAACACGAATTGATCAGTTAATAAGTGAAGGAAATCAAAAAGCGGTGCGCGCGAAAACAGTTATTACTCATTTAGATGAGTATCTGTCTGCGTGTCAGCTTGGGATTACAATTACAGCGCTTGGACTTGGTTGGGTAGGGGAGTCAACAGTGGCAACATTGTTACATCCACTATTTGAATTAGTAGGACTTGAAGGAAAAGCTATTACTGTTGTTTCTTTCGTGATTGCATTCTCTGTTGTGACATTTTTACACGTTGTTGTCGGTGAATTAGCACCGAAAACACTCGCTATTCAAAAAGCAGAAATGGTAACATTACGTTTTTCAGGACCGTTAATTCTGTTCTATAAAATCATGTATTTACCAATTCGATTATTAAATGGTTCAGCAAGATTACTTGCACGTTTATTTGGATTAAAAATGATGTCAGAAAATGAAGAAGTGCATAGCGAAGAAGAGCTACGTATGATTATGTCAGATAGTTTAAAGGGTGGCGAAATCAATACTTCAGAGTATCACTACATGAATCGTATCTTTGAGTTTGATGATCGAATCGCAAAAGAAGTCATGGTTCCGCGTACAGAGCTAAGTAGCTTTGAAAAATCAACGAAAATCCATGAAATTTTTGAGCGTATGAATATTGAACAATATACACGTTATCCAGTGTATGATGGCGATAAAGACCATATTATTGGTGTAGTAAACATGAAACAGATTTTAACTGAGATGGTGAGAGACGAATCTGTTCGTGACGAAGAAGTAAGTAAATTTGTACAACCTGTTATTCAAGTCATTGAAACATTCCCAATTAGTAAGCTACTTATTAAGTTTCAGATGGAAAGAATTCATATGGCCATCTTATTAGATGAATATGGGGGCACTTCTGGCCTCGTCACAATTGAAGATATTATAGAAGAAATTGTTGGCGAAATTCGTGATGAATTTGATGCGGATGAATTACCGGAGCATCATAAATTAGGCGAAGGACACTACAATGTTAGCGGGAAACTTTTATTAGATGAAGTGAATCAATTGCTTGATTTAGACATGGAAGATGAAGATGTTGATACAATCGGTGGTTGGTTCATGGCGAATAACGATGATATTGAAGTTGGTTCACAAGTACGCTATGAGAATTGTGTATTTACAGCAACAGAAATTAATAATCATCAAATCGTTCGTTTAGATATTTTAAAAGAAGAACCGAAAGAAGAAACTTCTATGGATGAAAAAGAAATAGAATAATGAGAATGAGAGAAGTAGGGCAATCCTGCTTCTCTTTTTTATAACCAAAAATAAAAATCCAAACTCGTATCATATACAGAGCGTGGATTTTTATTTACATGATGCATCATCTATTTATGGGTGAATTACAACCACATGTGAGGCTTGTGGTCCTCGGTTGCCTTCTACAATTTCAAATTCAACGAGCTGATTGTCTTCTAAATTTTTAAATCCGTCTCCGACAATCCCTGTAAAATGAACAAAGACATCATCGCCATTTTCCGATTCGATAAAACCATATCCTTTTACCGTATCAAACCACTTAACTTTGCCTCTATGCATGAGAATCCCTCCAAGTATCATCTACCTATAAATGAAGCAATTTGTCTTTACAGGTGAATAAACTATAGCATGAATTTTAAAAAAATGTCAATTATTCAGATATTCTGAACTAAAAGTCACATATTTTGTAAAAAACTTCAAATGTTTTTAAAAAAAGTACTTTTTAGAATTGAAAGAGTATTTCATTTTGTAGTAATGTAAAGATAATCATCTGATAGATAGGAGACGGAATCATGTCACATACAACGAAGCCGAAAACCGATTTAGAAATTGCACTTGAATCACCAATGCAACATATTACAGCAATTGCTGAAAAAGCAGGTATTCCAGAAGATGCACTTGAGCTATACGGGAAGTACAAAGCGAAGATTGATACAACACAGTTGAATCATTTAACAGCTGATGCAAAGGTCGTACTTGTTACAGCGATTAATCCAACAGCAGCAGGAGAAGGGAAATCAACTGTAACAGTAGGTCTCTCTGACGCTCTAAACCAATTGAATGAGCGCGTAATGGTTGCATTACGTGAACCATCTTTAGGACCTGTTATGGGTGTTAAGGGCGGTGCTACAGGTGGTGGCTATGCACAAGTATTACCGATGGACGATATTAACTTGCATTTTACAGGTGATTTACACGCAATCACAACAGCAAATAATGCACTAGCAGCTTTTATTGATAATCATATCCACCGAGGAAATGAATTAAACATTGATCCACGTCGTATTATTTGGAAACGTGTTCTTGATATGAATGACCGTTCGTTGCGTCATGTCATGATTGGTTTAGGCGGGCCAGCACAAGGTGTTCCACGTGAGGATGGTTTTGATATTACGGTCGCTTCTGAGATTATGGCCATTTTCTGTTTAGCAAAAGACTATCAAGATTTGAAAAAACGTCTATCTGAAATTGTGATTGGTTACACATATGATAAAGAACCAGTCTTCGTCAAAGATTTAGCAGTGGAAGGCGCGTTAACACTATTATTAAAAGATGCATTCAAGCCGAACCTTGTACAAACGATTGAAGGTACACCAGCGATTATTCATGGTGGTCCATTCGCAAACATTGCACATGGTTGTAATTCGATTCAAGCGACACATACAGCGCGTAAATTAGCTGATATTGTTGTGACAGAAGCAGGTTTTGGTGCGGACTTGGGTGCCGAAAAATTCATGGATATTAAATCTGTACAAGGTGACCTTCATCCAGATGCGGTTGTTATTGTCGCAACGGTTCGTGCATTAAAAATGCATGGTGGTATGGATAAAAAATCACTTCAACAAGAGAATGTAGGAGCCTTAACAATAGGTATTCAAAACCTTGAAAAGCATATTCAAACAGTGCGCGAATTCGGAATTGAGCCTGTTGTGGCACTCAATCGTTTTATTACCGATACAGAAGCAGAACTTCAAACAGTCATTGCATGGTGTGAGGCACAAGGAGTCGAAGTAGCCTTAACGAATGTATGGGAACAGGGCGGTGCAGGTGGTTTAGAGCTTGCGAAAAAAGTATTAGAAGTATTAAACCGTCCAAACCAGTTCAGCCCATTATATGATGTAAAAGATTCGATTGAACAAAAAGTAACGACAATTGTTCAACGTGTATATGGTGGTAAAGGCGTTCAATTTACAGATCAAGCGAAAAAACAAATGAAAGAAATTGAAAAATATGGTTGGGATCAATTAGGGATTTGTATGGCAAAAACACAATATTCTTTAACAGATCAACCTAATTTATTAGGTCGTCCAACAGACTTTACCGTGACAATTCGTGAGATTATTCCGAAGTTAGGTGCGAAATTCTTAGTATGTTTAACAGGTGATGTTATGACGATGCCTGGACTACCAAAAGAACCAGCAGCCCTTCGTATGGATATTGATGAACAGGGTCGCCCTGTAGGATTATTTTAATTAAGTAAACTGCACTACTATTGCTAGTGATATTTAGCAACTGTGGTGCATTTTTTTGTTTATAGCTATTTCTACACCATTAAATTCCTTTTTTATAGGGGAATGACTTAAAATATATTAAGATAGAATAGTAAGGGCGTATATTAGAAGAAAAGAGGTTATATAGATGGGGGAAATATTAGGACAAAAAGTAGTCGAAATGCGAAAGCTAAGACACATCACACAACAAGATTTATGCAAAGGTATTTGCTCACAAGGGACAATCAGTTTGATTGAAAAAGGAAAGATGCTTCCAGGTATCGATATTTTAATTGCGCTTTCATTACGTTTAAATGTACCGATTACATATTTTGTAGAAGCAGTATACTTAGAAAACACGGCTATTGAGATGGAATTACTTGAAAAAGTAGAGGTTTTACTAAGAGAGAGAGCTTTTGAAGAAATTTATCAAATTGCGGAAAATGAATCAAATGCAGTATCTCAAAATGGTTGGTATCGTTATTATTTTAGATGGTTATTCCATTTGAGTAGTTATTTTACAAAAAGAATTTCTGTAGAAGAAGCAATTATGTATATTACAGAATTGGAAAGAGAAGCACCAAAACAAGAGTTAAATAAAAATTATTTATCAACGCGTATTCAAAATTCACTTGCAGTATTATATGCAGAGAAAAAAGATTATACGAAATCGATTTTTTATTTTAAAAAAATGGATTTAGATATTATACAAACAAAAGCGACATTTGATTTTCATGCTTTCAAATTAAAAGTTATTTATAATAGAATGAAAACATTATACGATATGGAAAAATATGATGAAGCGATGAGTGAAGCTAAGTTAGGCATCGAAGAAGCAATTAAAGAAGATCGTATGGTATATATGGGGAATTTTTATTATTATTTAGGACAATGTTACGAAAAATTAGGCTATGAAGATGTAGAGATTTCCAAACAGTATCATAAAGCGCAGCTCTTTTTTGAATTGTTGGGAAAAGATTATTTATTATCCATTCTAAAAGATTTAAAAGGAAAATGGTGTTATTAATACAGATTAAAAAACGTCATCAGGTGAGAGGTTGATGACGTTTTTTGATAATGTCCTATTTATTTTTAATCGGCATGTATGGAGAACATTAAGTTTAGAAGTCGTATGGTAAATCAAGTGGCATCACTGAGAAGTCTGCTGTTAATGTGAACACTGCTGCTAAGAAAAGTACAGAAACAATTGTACGTTTTACATTTTTCATATGTAATTCCTCCCTTGCTATTTTTTAATAGTATAGCGAATAAAAAGAAAAAAATGTGCGAATATTAAGATGCTAATATTTTTCGAGTTTATTAGCATCTTAATATTCATTTGTTGTCTTTAGCTTTATTATTTCCTGTATTTTGTTCATACTAATAAAGTAGTTAAGTAGAAAAAATAGTTAAATAAGTTAATATTCAGTTAATTAATATTCTTATTGTAGCAATATAAAATGATTTTTAGTATTCTATGAACCATATAAATATTTAAAAATCACATGGGGGTATTTCATGCAAATTCGAAAGATGGTGGAAACAGATATTGACATGGTTTGTCAAATCGCACAAAAAAACAATCAAATTGTAAATCAACATGTTATACCAGTAGCGATGCAGCAAGATTTTTTACAGCTGGTGTATCAGCCTACAAGAATTAAACAACGAATGAAAAATTCATTATTCTTTGTGTTGGAAGTGAATGGGCAAATAACAGGATTTGCTCATTTTTCATATGTGAATAAACAAGGGAATAGTGAACTACTTGCGATGTATGTTGAAAAAGAATATCAAAGACGAAGGTTGGGCACACAATTATTACAAATTGCTAAAGAAGAGTTACATGGAATCGAAAGTATGACGGTTCATGTAGAAGCTTCTCAAGTAGGTGCTATTTCTTTTTTACAAGCTAATAGCTTTCGATGTGAGGCCACTGTACTCGAACAGGTGGAAGGTATTTTACTTCGAACGAAAAGATTGAAGTGGTGTATAAATTAATGGAGGTATGTATGCGGCATCAGCGAATTTTGATTATCGGTTGTAGTGGTTCAGGCAAGTCCTATTTTAGTAGAGAATTACACAAAGTCACTCAGCTTCCACTTGTTCATTTAGATCAATTGTATTGGAAAAAAGGTTGGGAAAAAAGAGGGAAAGCACTATTTTTAAAAGACTTACAATCTCATTTACAGCAGTCAAGTTGGATTATTGATGGGAATTTTGATTCGACATTGCCGCTTCGCATGCAATATGCAGACTTAGTAATTTGTTTAGATGTTCCAAGAATACAAAGTTTACAAGGAGTTACGACACGTTGGTTCAAACACTTTGGCCGAACGCGTGTAGACATGGCAGTAGGATGTCCCGAAAAAATTGATATGGAATTTTTACAGTTTGTATGGACGTATCAAGAGAAAATACGACCACATATTTTACAACAGTTACGCGAAAGTTCAGTGGATACGATCATCTTCAAAAGTCGTAAAAGTGCAAAGGCTTGGCTGAAAAATTTGACATAAAAAGGTTATCTTTTGCTTTTTAGGTGTATACTAATCATACGGATTGAAAAAGGAAGTGTGACGAATGAACGAGATACGCCCAACAGATGTTAGTTTACTTTTAGAAGGTGGTACATTTCGTACGATTTATACAGGCGGTATTTTAGATTATTTAATCGACCAAAATATTCAGATGCCTTATATTTTAGGAATTTCAGCAGGTGCGATTAATGCAGCTTCGTATGTTTCAAAACAAAAAGAAAGAACATTACGTATTTTTACGAATTATCGCCATGATAAACGATATATGGGTGTTCGTAATTTTTTTAAGGAGAAAAGTTTATTTGGTTTAGATTTTGCCTATAATATTTTACCGAATCAACTAGATTTATTTGATTGGGATACATTTTATGATTTTAATGGCACGATTAAATTTGGTGTAACAAATGCTTATACAGGTGAAGTAGAGTATATGAATGCACTTGATATGGATCGTGAGTGTACGATGTTACGTGCAACGTGTGCGATTCCCTTTATCTTTCCTGAAATTAAGATTAATGATGTGCCTTATTTCGATGGTGGGCTTTCTGAACCTATTCCCATTCACCAAGCGATTGCGGATGGCTATGAGAGACATGTGATTATACTCACACGACCAAAAGGTTATCGGAAAACATTAGATCGAAAAACTAAATGGGCGATGCAATTTTTACGAAAAAAATATCCTAAGTTAGTGGATGCGATGGAACAACGTGTCAATCATTATAATGCAGATTTAGAGTTATGCGAACAATTAGAGGAAGAAGGAAAAGCTTTCATATTCCGACCCCCGTATCCATTGAATAGTTTTGAAAAGAATATTTCAACAATTAAAGATAGTTATCAAATGGGCTATGAATTAGCAGCAAAGCGCGCAATCGCACTAGAACATTTCTTAATACAAAATGGTACACCTTTTGACTAGTCATTAGGTGTACCATTTTATATATAAACGATTAATAGCGTCGGTCATTTCGTTACGTGTTAATTGTCCAAAACCTAAAATAAGAGTCGGAGTTTTTGGGGTTTGTCCTTCTAAGTAGTAGGGTGAAATAGGGTATACTTTTACGCCAATTTCTAAAGCACTTTGAATTAATTCTTCTTCAGACATGCCATTATTAGGTTGTAAAAGTAAGGATTGACCAGCTTCTTCACCAAAAATACGCGCTCTTTCTGGAAAAGTAGTTTGAATTTTTGCAGTGAGCACTTGCATCTTTTGATTATAGATTTGTTTCATATGTTCTACATGTTCTAAAAAGTATCCTTTATTAATAAAATGCCCTATAGCTGTTTGGAGAATAGGGGAGGAGTTTTGAGTGAGATGTTTTGTGAACTGTGTATATTTCTCAACGAGTTTGTTAGGAAGAACCATATAAGCAACTTTAGCTGATGGTAAAAAAGAGTAAGCGAATGAGTTAATGTAAATAACATGTGTACTATCGACAGAAGCCATTGGATAAACATTGCGAACATCATACCGAAAGGCAGTTTCACGATCATCCTCAATAAATAAACAATCATTTTTTTTAGCCCACTGATGTAGTTTTGCTCTTTTTTCAATAGGTAAATTATATCCTAGAGGTTGTTGATAAGAGAGTGTGACATAAAAAAGAGTGCGCTCATCTTTTAAACTATTCACATCATGACCATCTTCTAACGATACGGGACATGTAGAGAGATGATAATCTAATTCTTTAAAGATGGAAAAAGCTTCGTAATTTCCTGGATTTTCAATTTTAAAAGAGTTGTAATATCCACCTTTTTTTAAAAATGTTCCAAGTTGTAGCAAAAGAGCAGGCACATTACTACTAATAAAAATATTCGCTGGAGATGCCTCGATATTTCGATTCTTTTTTAAATGTGTACATATAGCTTCTCTTAAAAGATATTCACCATCATGATGACTAAATTGAAATAAAGAAGATAGATTTGAGGATTCAAGTAAACATTCTTGCCAACGACTTAAAGGAAAGTACTGTTTATCAACAGTGGTAGGAGAAAAATCAAAAATGGCTACTTCTTCATCAATGACATAATCACTTTTATACCCACTACTATGCTCTTTATCTACACGTTCAAAATGAGGTACGATAAATATATCGTCCTGTTTTTTTAGATAATCTTCAACTTCTAATTGTCGATAGGCGCTCATTACATCGGAATAAGATTGTTTAATTTGAATAGCTAGATCTCGTGGTGTTGGGAAAATTTTTATGTTTTCAAATTCTTTGTTTCGAATAATATTTTTTAAGTGGATGTAGATTTGTTCATCAATTGGTGAAAAATTATTAATTGGAAATTTAAAAACATTCACGTAATCCCCCCTTTTTGCTTGAATCCATTATCTTCTACTCTATACCCATTTCACATGAAAACAATGAATGTTCGTTACGTTTTTTTATAAGTTCGTTATACTAGAGGTGAATTGAAAGTAGGTGGCAATAGATGAAAAAAATAATAGTGTTATTCTGTTTTTTGATGGCAACTTCTTTTGTATCCATTGCATGTGAGGCAAAAGAGGTCAAAACGATTTACGTAGCAACGAATGGACAAGATACATGGAGTGGTACGAAAGAGAAGCCTTTGAAAACATTAAAAAAAGCAGCTACAAAAGCGACAGCAGGAATGACGATTATCATTCGAAAAGGAACGTATAAAGAACCACTCATTATTCAACATAGTGGCACGAAACAAAAGCCAATTCGCTTCCAAGCAGCTCCACACGAAAAAGTAGTGATTAGTGGAGAAAATGTAAAGTCTGTGAACGGTGAAAAAGCTTTAATTCATATTAAAAGCAAACAATATATTACAGTTAAAGGATTAACCCTTCAAAATGTTACAACGAAAAAAACGAATGAAACACCAATGGGGATTTATGTGACAGGTTCAAGTAGAGCAATTCGTCTACAACAAAATCACATACACCATATTCAAACGAATGCTAAAAACGGCAATGCACATGGGATTGCTGTGTATGGTACAGGTGCGATGAAAGATATTCGAATCCAGCAAAATACAGTTGAAAATCTAAAATTAGGTGCAAGTGAAGCAGTTGTTTTGAACGGGAATATTGATGGTTTTGATATCTCGAAAAATATAGTACGTCGAAACGATAATATTGGAATTGATGTTATTGGATATGAAGATGTAGCGACGAATAAAAAATACGATTATGTTCGAAATGGTACGATTACAGCCAATACAGTCTCAAATATTTCATCTTATGGAAATCCAGCCTACGGTAAAAATTATGCGGCAGGTGGTATTTATATAGATGGTGCAAAAAATGTACGTATTGCAAACAACCGTGTTTATCAGAATGATTTAGGTATTGAGGCGACATCAGAACATCGCGGAAAATATGCAGAAAATATTACGATTGAGCATAACACGATATATCATAATCGTTATACAGGTATTTCGGTTGGTGGATATGATGTAAAAAGGGGCGGTACGAAAAATTCGATAATTCGTTTGAATACGCTTTATCAAAACGATACGAAAAACTTATATGGTGGTCAGTTGTTGCTACAACATTATGTAGAAAACAATCGAATCGAACGAAATGTTATGACGCCAAGTCGTTCACGCTTATTCATTGTAAATGATGCGAAGACAAATAGGAAAAATCTATTGAAACGAAATATTTATGACCAAACGGATCAAAAGAATGGATTATGGATGTGGAAAACAAAAGAGTATGACCGATTTTTAGATTTCCAAAAAGCAACGAAAAGTCAAGATTCACTTTATACGAAAGTGCAGTATCGTAATGTGAAAAAGCAGGATTTTCGATTAGTAAAAAACTCAAAAGCTGAAAAGTGGATTCAGTAAACAAAAGTAAACGAGAGCTTTGGCATAGGGTAATGCCAAAGCTCTCGTTTTTAATTAACCTTGTTTTTCAACGTCTTTTACAGCGTCGTAAATTAAGTGGAACATCTCTTCGATATCTTCTTCTTCGATACAAGAGAAGGCAACGCGAAGATCTGTATCACTTAATGAGATTGTACCAACACCGTATTTTTCAAGTGCAACTTGTCGTACTTGTTCAGCGTTTGTTGTTTTTAATTTTAAGCACATGAAGTAACCAGAGTTGAATGGATAGTAATCCCATGCATCTTCAAATTTAGATGAATCAAGCACTTCTTTTACTTTGTTCGCACGATTTTTCATAATGTCGAATTTTTCTTGTCGTTGAGTCACGAATTCAGGACTCTTTAGTGCATCGAGTAAGAATGTTTGAGATGGGTGTGGACCTGAAGAAATTGTCGCACGAATGATGCCAATGGCTTTTTCTTCAAGTGCTTTTAATAACGTTTCTGATTTATTACCGAATGTAATGAAACCAACGCGGAATCCCCATACATATTCTTCTTTTGTTGCACCGTCTACTTTTACAGCAAGAACGCGCTCATGAATGTTTGATAACGCACCGAATAGTGACTCCGTTAAAGAATCTTCAAAGAATAGTGAGAAGTAAGCATCATCTGTAATCGCTACAACATTTACCCCTGCATTTGCACCATCAAGAATCGCTTGAACGATTGAAGCACCTTCTTGTGCATTTGGCGTATAACCTGTTGGGTTGTTTGGGAAGTTTAATAGCACGATTGCCTTACCATGACCTTTTTGTGCAAGAATTGCTTCACGTAAGCCGTCCGCATTGAAAAGACCGTTCTCATCGTATAGTGGATATGTTGTGATTGTTGTACCACGACGAATATTGAAGACCATATCGTAGTTTTCCCAGTTTTGATCTGGAATGATTAATGTATCGCCTTTGTCAGCAAATAAGTCAGCTGTAATACTTAAGCCATGCGTTAAGGCATTCGTAACGATTGGGTTACTGAATGTTTGACCTTCAAGAGCAGGGTTATCAACTAACATCTTTTTACGCCATTCTTGACGAAGTGCTGGTTTACCAGCAGGTGGTGCATACGGATATAAATCAGACGGATTGTATGCAGAAAGCTTATCTTGAATAACTTTCAGATGCATCGGTTTACCTTTTTCAATCGCTGTACCAATGGTTGCGTTAAATTTGAACGCTTTATTTTTTGCCTCAGCTGATTGACTTAAAATCCCTTCAGTCGGGAAGTACATCTGTTTACCAAGATCCGATAACATCTCAAATACATGTGGATTTTCGTTTTGAATGATCTGGTTTAATTCAGTTGCTAATTTGTGCATGTTTTTCGCCTCTTTTTATCATATTTTGAAGGAGAATTGAACTCCTGTTAGAGAAAAAAATAACAATGAATGAAATCTCTAACTTCATTCTAGTAGATTATGAGAGTTTTGGAAATAGAGAATACAATGATTCTTTTCTATATTGTGTATTTATCGTTATAATAGATAGAGGTCAAGGAGGAATACAGATGAATCGTATTGAACAGTGTGAACAATTAGTCGAAAAAATTTACAATCAATTTGACGCAAGTCATGATTTTCAACATATCCAGCGCGTACAAATGAATGCGCGTGCCATTTTAGCAGAAGAACCAACTGCAAATCGTGATATTGTTGAATTAGCGGTATTACTACATGATGTAAGTGACCCAAAATATACAACAGATAAAGAAAATGAACGTGTCATTTTAGATGCGCTACAAGTAACAGAAGAAGAACGTCTACATATCCAAGATGTCATTGCTTCTGTATCGTTCCGTGGTGGGAATGAGCAACCGACGAAAACAATTGAAGCAAAAATTGTCCAAGATGCAGACCGTTTAGATGCATTAGGCGCAGTAGGAATTGCGCGTACATTCGCATTTGGTGGTGCAAAAGGACGCGCACTCTATGATGATGCAGAAGAAGTGCGCATGAATATGTCTGAAGAAACATATCGCTCGAAATCAACAGCCAGCGTTACACACTTTTATGAAAAATTATTCTTATTAAAAGATTTAATGAAAACAAATAAAGGGAAGGAACTAGCGCAAGCACGCCATGAATTTATGGAGCAGTTCATTCACCAATTACAGTTAGAAAGAGATGGGAAGTTATGAGTCATTTAATCGTTTCCAATTTAACGAAAACAGTCGGTGAAAAAACACTCTTTAAAAATATTGAATTTACGATTGTGGAAGGGGAGCGCGCTGGATTAATCGGGATTAATGGTACAGGGAAGTCAACACTTCTTGCGATTTTAGCAGGTATTCAAGATGCCGATTCTATCCATTTAGACCATCCGAATAAATACCGTGTGGCCTATTTACCACAGGACCCTCAGTTTGAAAAAGGGCTAACCGTACTTGATGCAGTATTTGAAGGAGATTCACCAAGTATTACATTGAATCGTCAGTATGAGGAAGTGGTGCGTGCTTTATCAGCAGATCCAACTTCTGAAAGTCTACAACAGCAGATGTTCCAATTACAGCAACAGATGAATCAGATAGATGCTTGGGACGTCAATGCACTCGCTAAAACAGCTTTAACTAAATTAGGCATTGGCCAATTTGATGCAGAAGTAGCTTCTCTTTCAGGTGGTCAGCAAAAGCGTGTAGCGCTAGCTCGCACGTTAATTGAACCAGCCGACCTGTATTTACTCGATGAGCCAACGAACCATTTAGATGTCGAGTCGACAGAATGGTTAACCGATATGGTCAAACGTCTGAAAGGCTCTGTTATTGTGATTACCCATGATCGTTACTTCCTAGACGCTGTATCCACGCATATCTATGAAATTGCCGATCAAACTTTATATAAGCATAGTGGGAACTATGGTGATTTCTTAGAAGCAAAAGCGATGCGCCAAGAGATGCAACAAGCAACTGATGCGAAACAACAAAACCGTTACCGTTCGGAGTTAAAATGGATTCGACGTGGTGCAAAAGCACGTTCTACAAAACAAAAAGCACGTATTCAACGTTTTGAAGAATTATCAGATTCCCTTCAAAAAGATAATAGCCAAACATCACTTGAGATGGGACTAGCTACTTCACGACTAGGTAAAAAAGTTATCGAAGGTGAAGGCGTTTCGAAAGCATTCGACGAACGTGTTATTTTAGAAAACTTCTCCTTCTTATTACAACAAGGTGACCGTATCGGCATTATTGGACCGAACGGTGCTGGGAAGTCAACATTACTTAATTTATTAGCTGGTGTTTTACAACCAGATGCAGGTCAGATTGAAGTCGGTTCAACGGTAAAAATCGCACATTTTACACAGCACTTACCACAGATGAATACGAATGAACGTATGATTGAATATGTACGTGAATCAGCGAATGATATTGTGGATGTAGCAGGTGAACACCATTCAGCAGCACAAATGTTAGAACGCTTCTTATTCCCACTGCATACACATGGTACACAGATTGGTAAACTTTCAGGCGGTGAGCGTAAGCGTTTATATCTATTAAAATTATTGATGGAGCAACCGAACGTTCTTTTACTAGATGAACCGACAAATGATTTAGATATTGATACATTGTCTGTACTTGAAGACTTTATCGAACATTTTGCAGGTGTCATCGTGACGATTTCCCATGACCGTTTCTTCTTAGATCGTATTGCGAAAAAGTTGTGGGTTTTAGATGGTGAGGGACATGTTGAGGAAAGTCTCGACATTTATACAGACTTTTTAGCAAAACAAGAGGAACAACAAAAGCTTGAAAAAGAAGTCAAAGTCGAAAAGCCAAAAGTCGAAAAAGTTCGTACAGAGAAAAAGAAACTATCTTTCAAAGAACAAAAAGAATGGGAAACGATTGAAGCAGATATTGAAAAAATTGAGCTGGCGATTATGGAACGAGAAGAAGGAATCGCAACAGCAGGTTCAGACTTTACGCGTCTACAGCAATTAACGAATGAATTAGACGAATTGAATGCACAATATGAGCATTTGATTGAACGTTTTGATTATCTAAGTGCTATTGTAGAAGGGAAAGCGTAACAAGGAGGAAATCGTATGCAAATTAAATCAATCGAACCAACACCGAGTCCAAATACGATGAAGGTGATTTTAGATCAAGAACTACCATTTGGTACGGCTCATAATTACCGACCAGATGCTGCTGAAGATGCACCAACAGAAATCCAACAAATTTTAGCGATTGAAGGTGTAAAAGGTGTATACCATGTTGCAGACTTTTTAGCAGTTGAACGAAATGCTAAATATGATTGGGTAACGATTTTGGCATCGGTTCGTCAAGTATTTGGTGAAGAAGCAGGAGAAGCAGCGCAACAGGGGAAAGAACAAGATCATTACGGGGAAGCGTATGTACACATTCAAATGTTCAAAGGCATTCCACTTCAAGTGAAAGTATTTGATTCAACTGAGGAACAGCGCTTTGCACTTGATCAGCGCTATGTGAATGCGTTCCAAGAAGTTCTTGGTACTTCGGATGACGATGACTTTATTTTACAACGTAAATGGGTTGATTATGGTGTTCGCTATGGTCAACTTGATGAAATCGGTCAAAGTATTGTTGCGGAAATTGAAGCGACTTATCCAGCAGAGCGCTTGCAAGAACTTGTACAGGCAGCAACTGAACAGCGTGAACAAGTTCAATTAGATAAAAAACGCATTACAGTTGCCGATTTAGCACATGAAGATTGGGAAGTGCGTTTTAAATTACTCGATCAAATTCCTGACCCAACAGTAGAAGATCTACCGATGTTGGCGAAAGCATTAGAAGATGAAAAGATGTCCATTCGCCGACTTGCGACAGTATATCTTGGCATGATTGAAGATGTAGCGGTTGTACCCTACTTAGAACGTGCATTACAAGATAAAAGTGCCTCGGTTCGTCGAACTGCGGGAGATTGTATGAGCGATTTAAGCTTGGTAGAATTCGAGCCTGCAATGATTGAATCATTATCGGATAAAAATAAATTAGTACGTTGGCGTGCAGCTATGTTCCTTTATGAAAGTGGGACAGAAAAAGCATTACCTGCATTAGAAGCAGCACAAGATGATTCAGAATTCGAAGTAAGTTTACAAGTGAAAATGGCAATCGAGCGTATTTCACAGGGAGAATCTGCTAAAGGTTCCATGTGGAGACAGATGACGGAAATGCGTAAACAATCGAAAGATTAATTAGAAGGTCGAACACACTAAAAATTTACTGTGTTCGACTTTTATTTTTGGGGTATAGTGTTTAAATATGTATTAAAAATGACGATAATAGTCATGATAGAGGTGATTAACGTGATTTGTGGAAAATGTCAGGCGAATAAAGAAGCGGTGCTTATTACACAACAATATCAACTACAACAGTCTCTTGTAACTATTCATTATATTCCAGCGACTCGTTGCAATTGCCAAACTTATATTTCAACTACAGTGCAACAAGAAATTCAAGCGTATTTAACGGAAAATGCTAATTTAACTCAACCAAAAGTTTTAGCCTATTCTGAAGTGTAACAGTAATTTGAAACAATGAAGTTTGTTAAAAACGACAATAGCGTGTGTGAATAAGTTATATAGTTCATATGTACATCAAAAAAATTGGGACATACGTGTAAAAATACTATCCCACATGAGCATAAGAAAAACTGGAATCGCGTTGTTGTGCGGTTCCAGTTTTTCGTTGCGAACGCTAAAAAAGAAAGTGAAATGTTTTGTCCTAGACTATATTTTTTTAGTTTATTAAGAACGTTTTAAGGAAGAAGTAACAATTGCATGTTTTACTTGTGGTTTAATTGTATTTTGTTTTTCAGTAGCTTCACGATAAATCGTGAAAGCAGATTTTCTTTTTGTGCGCATTAAAAGTAAAATACCGCTAAATAATCCATAAGCGATATAAAGTCCACCAAGTGTATAAAGGGCGTAGGGGATGATTGCATTTGAAAATGGAGCGAAATAACCAACAACAATAATAGTTGCACCGACTAAGTAATAGAAGAGAATCGTATTTACATCTTTCATCATGTCTTTTCCCTCATTTCAATACGTGATTAGTATGTAGTATTCCTACTTTTAACATATTCAAAACATATCGAGTAAATAATGTTATTTTATTGGGAAAAGGGTATAGTTCCAAATAAGGTTATCATTCGAAGGTGTTTGTCTAAAATAGATGTCATCTTTAGTAAAGTATTTGCGTTCAGAATATAAAAAAGACTCTGTTGTAGATGACTTAACAATGAAAGTGATTTATATACAAACAAAAGTACAAACAAGATAAGGATACAACAAGATTTTTAGGACGTGACTAGAAGCGTGTGATTAGTTCAGTCGGTTCATCTATACACCAATCGGGGTGTTCTTGTAATAAAGCTTCTTTTGAATGGCTACCCCATGTAACAGCGCACGTATGAACCCCAGCAGCCTTCCCCATTTGTAAATCAAAAATAGCGTCACCAATCATAACCGTATTCTCCAATTGAATTGTATGCTCTTTTTGAATTTGAAAAATACCAGCGGGGTCTGGCTTGTAGTGCGTTACGCGGTCAGAACCAATTGCGTCTTCAAAAAAAGTATGGATTTTTAAAATTTCTAAGTTGCGCTTTAAAACAGCAGTTTTCTTACTCGATAAAACAAAACAGTGTTTCTTTTGCTCTTGTAATATTTGCAGTACCTCTTCAATCTTCGGGAAAATACGTAATGTATCTTGTTCAATCTGTTGATAGATACTCCTAAATGTTGCTAATAATTCGTCTAAAGCAGTGGAATCAACTATTTCATCAATCATGAGTGGGAAAGACTTTTCAATCGGTACACCCATATAATATGTAATTTGTTCTGCAGTAGGCACCTTATACTTGTGATTTTGAAAAGCTTGTTGTGTGGCTATAATACTACATTGTTCTGAGTCAGCTAATGTTCCATCAAAATCGAAAATATAATTTTTCATTTCTAACATCTCCATTCCTATTTTTTCCATGTTAACAAAGTATATGAGCATAAAGTTTGAACATTTTGTGACAATTACGTATAATAGATATATCAAAGAAAAAAGGAGCTTGCAGATGAACAGAGATTTAGAAGACAGTATTTTACCATACAATTCCACGCAAGTTTTGAGGAGTGTATGGAGTATGTCATTCGAAAAGATAGATTCAATTAAAACGATGTAGTGTTTTACAAAAGAACGATTGAAAAAATTTTGTATAGAAAAATACATAAACATACCATTCGTGCATCTTTTGTAAATTCACATACCGCCAAATCATCAGCAAGCACATATTTTACGATTTGGAGGGATTAAGATGCAAAAAGTATACTTACAAAAATTAGACATTTTCTATGCAGAAAGAATGTCACAACTAATTAGCGAACCAGCAGTAAGAGAACCACTCGGCTTAACAGAAAACGAAACATCTGTTGCGTCAATGATGGACTTCATTCGTGAAATGCAGTTAGAAGAAATGATGGGAAATCATGTTGCACGTATGATTATGAATGAGGATTTTGAGTTGATTGGTGTCATTACATTACACAATATAAATGAAGAGATGCAAACAAGTCATATGAGTACTTGGATTGGTGAACCATACTGGGGAAAAGAGTACAATCGCTTAGCAAAAGAGAAGATGTTTTATCATGCTTTTATGGAACGTCATTTACGTACAGTATTTGCAGGTGCGCGTGTTGAGAATTTCCGATCACGTAAAGCACAACGTAAGCTACCTTATATGCGTTGTAATGTAGAGCGTATATATCCAGAAGAGTTACTGCGATTAGAACGTCGCGAACAAGCATATTGTATTCTTAATGCAGTTGAACGAACAGATTTTTTAAACTGGTACTATCAGCGTGTGGCAATCTAGTTGGAATGTCACACTTTTCAGATTCCCTTTACTTCAATGTAATTCCTATTATAAAATGGAGAGAGCGTTGCAATGAACAGGGAGGATTTTATGAAGATGAAAAAAATTGCAGCCATTATTGTAGGAAGTATTCTATTTCTATCAGTGGCTGTTTTTATAATGCTCAAGCTTATGAATCCAACAATTGGCAAAGAAGCAAACGAAAAAGAATATGAAGGGCAACAATTTTTAAAAGAGCAAAAATTAGGATTTTATATTTCAAATGAAGCAAAATCATTAGAAGAGGATAAGACAAAGGGATATGTTTTATTTCTGGACAAAAATAATGATATAACAGAACGTGAAATTCAACCAGTTGAATACGGTGGTATTACTTTTGCAAATAATCGTATGATGGTAGAAGAATCGAATCAAATGACTTTGACCGAATATATTACGAAAAAGACAACATTTGAAAAGCCAGATTATCGCGGTATGCATAATGGTTATTTACCAAAAACAGAACAGTACTATAGTTTATATAATAGCGGATTAAGTGAAAAGCATGATTATAAAATGACGGTTCGTTATGCAGGAGAAGATGGTCAATTTAAAAAGTTCATCATTCCCAAATTTGTATCGGCAGCTGGTGAAGAGGGTGACCAAGTAATTGTCCTGACACAAGATTTAATCTCAGGTGCCTTTCAATTACAACAAACACCACTCGAAGAAAAAGCAAAACTACAAAAGATTACAGATTTAAATTTAAAAAGTCCAATGGATTTAGATGCGATTGCACCTATACTTGTTACAAAAAAAGCTTATTATCTTGTCATGTCTCGTTATGTTTCAGAGTCATATGAAGATATTATGGTATATGAAGTGAATCGCAAAACAAAGGATGTTAAAGCAACTGTCTTAGCGAAGTATCGCTCAGAAAAAGAGACAACATCAAGTCTACCACTTAGCTTTAATGATAGTGCGACCACATACAAAGGTGGTTTATATTATTTAAATGGTATGGGACAAGTTTATCGCTATGATCTACAAACGAAACAAATAGAAAAAGTTCTAAAATTAAAAGATCAAGCAAAAGATGCAAATCATATGCAAGCTGTTTTCTATGAAGGTAAATTGCATATCGTATATGTGAAAAATGGTAACACGTATTATGATCAATATCATTTAAAAAAGAAAAAACGCGTGCAACATCAAGAAATTAAAAATATCGAACGCTACTTGAAAAATGGTGCGATGATTTCAGATTTAACCATCATAAAATAGTGAGAATGAGAAATTGTAGAATAGGACAATTTCTCATTTTTCATATAGAAGGGTTTGAAGCAATTGTTTATTTGTATTCATGCACATCATTCAAATCAGAAGTGGATGGACGCCGCATTACCGGGAGAGTCATTACAACATATCGTGATTGAAAATTTACTAGCTTGTACAGAACGTCTGCAAGTAGAAAGAAGGATATTTGAACAGCTAGAAAGTTTATGTGAAAATCAAAAACCAACGGCTATTTTTATTACATGTACGTATTTTGCTGCGCACCTACCAAAAGAATATAAAGTACCGCTCATTCCATTAGATGCTTTATTATTTGAACAATTAGCCACATTACCCGCTATTCAAATCGTCTTTACAAACCCTGCGACAGTTGAACCAACAATGGCTAGATACCAATTATGGCAACCAGAAAATCAGCAAGTAACTGTACATGTAATACCTAACGTATTTCAATATATTGAACAAGAAAAGTGGGAAGAATATACACGTGAAATTACGCAGTTTGTAGCTAATCTACCACAAGAAATTCCGACTGCTTTTGCACAGCTATCAATGGAATGTGCTATTCGTACAGGTGATTACAGTTGCTTGACAGCATTGCCTAAAACCGTTCAAAAATTGAAATCTTTTGCATAGAAACAGAACAAGGAATCATCTATACTAAGGTGGATATAAAAGAATCATAAAGGAGGATGTTCTAATTGTCAGTAAACATCACGCTCTATGCATCATTAGAAAGTCCAACAACGATTTTTGAAAAAATAATGGAACAAAAACAAGATCGTTATATAGTAGAATTTGGGGAAGAAACACTCCAGATTTTTAAAAAAGGTCTATTTAAAAAGAAATTAATTGGACAATTTACACATCGAGTTCGCCAAAAAGAAGATGCCAATCAATTTACACAAGGTTTAATCGGATATATTCATCAAGAAATACATGGTGATGAAGCAATTAAACAAAAGCTGCTTATTCAAGGCGAACATACGAATGTGATGCTCGGTTGCATGATTGAAGAAGATGAAGCAGAAGCATTTTTCCCTTCGTATTTTCAATTCATTCAACAGTTGAATGGCTTCATCTATGTACCATCAGGCGATATTATTTCGATTGACGGACAAGAGATTGCAAATGGTGAAGGGCAAATTATCGCTGAAGATTTCACTGTACAAGTAGCAAAACGTGAATTGAAGTCATTATTTGACGTAACAGAAACAGTTGAAAATCAGGGAAGACGTGTAGCCTCGATTGCTAAAATGAAGGCACGACACATTCCTTATACGGAAAATCTCTCGCTATTACCAGACTCAAAACAGGTGCGCATGCGCTCAGTAGAAGAAATTGCGAGACGTGCTGCAGTCGTGTTAATTCTCATTCAATTTGTTCGTGAATTATTAGATGAAAAAGAAGAAACGAATTTAAAAACGTCAAAACGCATTGCAGAAGTCTTTTTAAATCGCTACGGTGTAAAGATGAATTTAACAGCTGAAGAAGAAGCTTTTTTAGCGCAAGAAGATTATACACAACAAGAATTAATTAATAAAATGTGGTTATATGAAGCCGTATGGGTGATGTTATGGAGTATTCATCTAGTTGAAGAATTAGCTGAGCCAACACAGATTTGCGATGTAGAACACACATTAAATCTTTTAATGAATTACACAAATATTGGTGAGTTATTACAAGATGCCGAAGCACGTGACGTAACAGAAGTATTAAATCGTATGGATGAAAACTATTTATATCACTGGGCATGTACAGAAGCGCGTTTACAAGGTGAAGAATCACCAGCTGATTTAGATGATGGTGTCGTACTAGAACGTCAGCGTGCATTTAATTGGATAACACAATTGCATGAAGAACAATGGGATGATGTGACGATTCATTCTTAAGATAAAACAAGGTCTATTTTGTTAGCGAAATAGATCTTGTTTTTATTTTGTTTAAAAAGAAAATCAACAAAATAGATGACTTGTATTGTATAAGTAATCAAGGTTCATTAGTTTTCCTTTTATTTCAAAATAATGAATTTTACGATTTAAAGCGTTGAATTGAAGATAAAATAAAACATATATTGTATAAAAAGCTTTTTATACAATATATTTAAAAAGTTGGCTTTTTTTGTAAAGGTATTGTAAAATAAAAACAAGAATTTTCAGAAAATTAAATCGGGGGCTACTTACTATGAATAATGAACCGAATGAATTGCTTAGAGTCCACAATTTAGAAACGACTTTTTTCACAGATGATGGTGCAGTGCCAGCAGTAGATGGTATTTCATTTACATTGAGAGAAAGAGAGATTCTTGGGATTGTTGGAGAGTCTGGCTCGGGAAAAAGTGTGACATCTCTTTCGATTATGGGATTAATTCCTTCACCACCTGGCAAAATTACAAATGGTGAAATTCAGTTTGGTGGTAGAGATTTAACAAAATTAAAAGAAAAAGAGATGCGAAAGATACGAGGAAATGATATCGCGATGATTTTCCAAGAACCGATGACATCTCTCAACCCATTATTTACAATCGGTAAACAATTAAATGAAGCCATTTTATTACATAATAAGGGATGGTCAAAAAAACAAGCGACTGCACGTGCCATCGAAATGATGAAATTAGTTGGATTACCACGTGCTGAACAATTAATTAAAGAATACCCACATCAACTTTCGGGTGGTATGCGTCAACGTGTCATGATTGCGATGGCGTTAGTTTGTGACCCGCAAATTTTGATTGCGGATGAACCGACAACCGCACTTGATGTAACGATTCAAGCGCAAATTCTCGCGTTAATGCGCGACTTAAATGAACGTCTAAACACAGCAGTTATGCTCATCACCCATGATTTAGGGGTTGTAGCAGAAACATGTGAGCGCGTTATTGTCATGTACGGGGGACAAATTGTTGAAGAAGGTCCTGTAAAAGAGATTTTTGATTCGCCGCAGCATCCTTATACAAAAGGATTAATTCAATCTGTTCCGGATATGCGCTATAAAAAAGAGCGATTGTATTCGATACCGGGAAATGTACCAAAGCCAGGTTCGATTAAAAAAGGCTGTCGTTTTGCAGCACGTTGTGAATATGCATTTGAGCGTTGCTTAAATGAAAATCCACAAATTTATCATACGAATGATCATCATATTTCAAGATGTTTCCTTGCAGAAGAAAAGGAGGTTGCACTGAATGACTGAACCATTATTAAAAGTTAAAGGATTAAAAAAATACTTTCCCATTAAAGCAGGTGTGATTGGTCGTCGTGTTGGAGATGTAAAAGCAGTCGATGATGTTTCTTTTGAAATTATGGAAGGTGAAACACTCGGTATTGTAGGAGAATCCGGGTGTGGAAAATCAACAACTGGTCGCTCCATTATGCGCCTCATTGAGCCAACTGCTGGTGAAGTTTATTTTGAAGGAAAAAATGTTTCGACAATGTCAAAAGAAGAATTACGAAAAGCAAGACGTGACATTCAGATGGTCTTTCAAGATCCGTATGCGTCGCTTAATCCTAGACATAATATTCAGAAAATTTTGGAAGAACCGCTTAAAGTGCATGGCATTGGTAACGACAAAGAGCGAAAAGAAAAGGTCGCAAAATTGCTCGAAATTGTTGGATTGAGTAGCTACCATGCAAGTCGTTATCCACACCAATTTAGTGGTGGACAGCGCCAACGTATTGGGATTGCACGCGCCTTAATGACAAATCCGAAATTGATTATTGCAGATGAACCTGTTTCAGCACTGGATGTATCGATTCAGGCACAAGTATTAAATCTAATGAAAGATTTACAACAAGAATTAAAGCTAACGTATATCTTCATTGCCCATGATTTAGGCGTCGTTCGCCACATAAGTGACCGAGTAGGTGTCATGTACTTGGGTAAAATGATTGAAATTTCTGAAAGTGAAGCGCTATATGAAAAGCCATTACACCCATATACACAAGCTTTACTAGCCGCAGTACCTGTACCTGATCCTGATTTTATGCGAGAAACGCAACTTTTAACAGGCGATATACCGAGCCCAGCGAATCCGCCAACAGGATGTGCGTTCCATACGCGGTGTCCTTTAAAAATGGAGCATTGTGACCAACGTGTTCCATCATTAATCGAAGTTGAACCTGGTCATTCTGTTGCATGCCATCTCTATACAGAGGCATTCAGCAATGATAATAAATAGAAAAGTTTTGGAGGGAATTGTATGAAGAAAAAGAGTTTTGTGTTCGTCCTACTCTTAATTCTCGTTTTATCAACTGCTTTAGCAGCATGTGGCGAGAAAAAAGATAGCGGTTCAGATGGCGACAAAAAAGAAAAAGTTCTTGTCTTTGGTCGCGGAGCTGACTCTGTAAAATTAGATCCAGCTGCTGTAACAGATGGTGAGTCACTGAATGTAACAAAAAATATTTTTGAAACATTAATCAATTTTGGTGAACAAAACACAGATTTAGTACCTGGACTTGCTTCAAAATGGGAAACATCAAAGAATGGCTTAGAATATACATTTGAGCTACAAAAAGGTGTTAAATTCCAAGATGGTACAGATTTTAATGCTGAAGCAGTTGTGAAAAACTTCGAGCGCTGGATGAATGGTAATGCTGAAAAGTTCCCATACTTCCAATCGATGTTCGGTGGTTTTAAAGGCGATAAAAATGCCGTTATTAAAGAAGTAAAAGCAGATGGTGAAGATAAAGTTATCATCACATTAAATTATCCGCAAGCACCATTCTTAAAGAACTTAGCGATGACGCCGTTTGCGATTGCATCGCCAACAGCACTTGAAAAAGAAGGTAAGAATTTCGAAAAGAAACCAGTTGGTACAGGTCCATTTACATTTGTTGAGTGGAAACGTAACGATTCCATTACATTGAAGAAGAATGAAGATTACTGGCAAAAAGGATTACCTAAACTAGATAAAGTCATCTTCCGTTCTATTCCAGATAACTCAGCACGTCTAAATGCTTTAACATCTGGTGAAATTGATTTAGCAGACGGTATTAACCCATCAGATGCAAAAATGATTGAAGATAATCCAAATTTACAATTATTCAAACGTCCATCTTTAAATGTTGGATACCTTGGTTTAACCGTAACACGTAAACCATTTGATGATAAAAAAGTACGTCAAGCTGTCAACTATGCAATTGATAAACAAGCGATTGTTGATACGTTCTATGAAGGACAAGCGGATGTAGCGAAAAATCCAATGCCACCAGTTATTAAAGGATTCAATGATTCGGTTGAAGACTATAAATATGATCCTGAAAAAGCGAAGAAATTATTAGCTGAATCAGATTATAAAGGTGAAACAATTGAACTTTGGGCAATGCCAGTGCCACGTCCATACATGCCAGACGGACAAAAAATTGCTGAAGCAATTCAAAAGAATTTAGAAGATGTTGGAATGAAATCTAAAATTGTCAACTACGAGTGGGGCACATATTTAGATAAAGCTTCAAAAGGTGAAGCAGATGCCTTCTTACTTGGTTGGACAGGTGATAATGGAGACGCTGATAACTTCCTATACACACTTTTAGATGAAGATAATATCGGTAGTAACAACTACACATTCTTCAAAAATGCTGAAACACACAAATTATTAAAAGAAGCGCAAAAAGAAGTAGATGAAGAAAAACGTGCGAAATTATACGAAGAAGCACAAGAAATTATCCATGAAGAAGCACCTTGGGTAGCGATTGCTTACTCAACACCTTTATTAGCAGGTAAAAAAGAAATTACTGGTTTCAAAGCTCATCCAACAGGCTCTGACCGCTTTGACACAATTGATTTTAAATAAGTAAACATGCGCTGTCGCACAGAGTTGAACAGTGTGACAGCGCATATTATTTTAGGAGGTAACGTGTATGCTACGCTATACAGGAAAACGACTTTTACAATTAATCCCTGTCCTCTTTGGTATGACATTTATTGTGTTTATGATTGTACGAGCTATTCCCGGTGACCCAGCGAAAATCATCCTCGGTCAACAGGCAAGTAAAGAAGCTGTGGCTGCATTACGAGAAAGTTTAGGTCTCGATAATCCATGGTACATACAATACTTTAATTATCTAGGACAATTATTTACAGGTAACTTGGGAGAGTCGATTAAAACAGGTGAAGCTGTTAGTGCAGAAATCTACCCATATTTAGCCGCAACAATGGAATTAGGCTTTGTTGCAATGGTTATTGCTATTGTCATTGGCGTCAATGCAGGAATTGTGTCTGCATGGTTCCAAAATTCATGGTTTGATTATAGTGCGATGATTTTAGCACTAATTGGTGTATCGATTCCGATTTTTTGGTTAGGTTTATTAGGACAGTGGGCATTCAGTGTTGAACTTGGTTGGTTACCAACTTCCAATCGATTTGATCCACGAGATCCTGTTGAAGCCATTACGCATTTCTATTTAATTGATACATTAATTGAAGGGCGTTTTGATCAATTTTTAGATGTTGTGAAGCATTTAATTTTACCAGCGACTGCTTTGGCTACAATACCAATGGCAATAATTGCACGTATGACACGTTCAACAATGATTGAAGTGATGCGTTCGGACTTCATTCGTACAGCACGAGCGAAGGGACAAAAGATGTTTTGGGTTGTTTATAAGCATAGTTTAAAAAATGCAGTCATTCCCGTACTAACAGTAATTGGTTTACAAACAGGGCTTTTACTTGGTGGAGCAATTTTAACGGAAACTATTTTCAGTTGGCCAGGTATTGGACGTTATATTTACGACGCGATTAGTTCCCGTGATTATCCAGTTATTCAATCAGGTATTCTTATTGTAGCATTCTTATTCGTCATGATTAATTTACTGGTTGATTTACTTTATAGCGTGATTGATCCGCGTATTAAATACGATTAAGAGGAGGGAACAACATGACAGGTATTACACCCGAAATACAATTACCAGAAGAAAAAAGTAAGGCACGTAGTCCATTCCAAGATAGTCTACGAACTTTTCGGAAAAGTAAAGTAGCTGTAGTAGGCACAATCATCGTTGCTTTCTTCATCTTACTTGCTATTTTCGGTCCGTGGATTGCACCACAAGGGATTAATGAACAAAATTTAAAATTGCGACTCTTACCACCTTCTAGCGCACACTGGTTTGGGACGGACGTATTTGGACGCGATATTTTTTCACGCGTTATTTTAGGCGCAAGACTGTCTCTATTAGTAGGTTTTGCTTCTGTTGCACTTTCTATCATTATTGGTAGTATATTAGGAATTTTAGCAGGTTATTATGGAAGATGGGTAGACACGATTATTTCACGTTTCTTTGATATTTTACTTGCCTTCCCAAGTATTCTACTAGCGATTGCAATTGTCACAGCACTCGGACCATCTTTATTCAATGCACTACTAGCGATTGCGATTGTCAACGTACCAAACTTTGGTCGCCTTATTCGTTCTAAAGTATTGAGCATTAAAGAAGAAGAATTTATTACAGCTGCTCGTGCGGTCGGAATGCGTGATACACGTATTTTATGGGGGCATGTATTACCTAATTCCATGACACCGATTATCGTACAAGGTACGCTGGCGATTGCTACAGCGATTATTGAAGCAGCCGCACTTGGTTTCTTAGGTCTTGGCGCACAAGCACCACAACCTGAATGGGGGAAAATGTTAGCAGATGCGCGTATTTATTTAATCAATGCACCTTGGACGATGATTTTCCCAGGTCTTGCGATTATGCTAACGGTACTCGGCTTCAATTTAATGGGTGATGGTTTACGCGATGCTTTTGATCCAAAAATGAAAAATTAATACGAAAAAAGGACTTCGGCATAATCCGAGTCCTTTTTATTTTTAGAAAAAGTATTTGAAATATAAAAAGATAATCGCTGCGTAAACTGCTGTCGCAATAACCATATGTAATGGATCTTTTGAACGGAAGCCTACAATACGGTTATACCATTTACGGTCGACAACGATTAATTTTACTTTATCAGGTAATGCAGAGCGAAGTGTTGCAGAAGATACCCATGTTTTAACGATTAATTGTTCACCATTTGGACGTGTAAATGTGTAGCGTTGTGATAACGAAAACTGATCATATTTCACCGTCTCAAACTCGGAAAATTTATAAGATGCTAATTCTTCAATCGCTAAAATTTTATCCGTTGTCGGTGTATCACGTGTTGGTTCAATAATCCGCACGAATAAAAAACGATCGACACCTGCTTTAAATAGTAAATGACTGGCACCCGGAACTTGCTTTGAATCCGTTTGTGCTACTTGATAACCTTTATATTGTTTATTTTTATTCATAAACTGTAAAATTTCATAGTTATTAATCATACATGCCGTCTCCTTTTCAATATACCTAGCGTAACATAGTTGAAAGCGAGTAAAAAACCCCTCTCCCTCAACTTTCTATAGCATTTTTGTGAAGGTTTGAATTTCCTCAAATAATGTAAGGACAGAACCTGGAAAACGACGATTTTTTAAATAGTATAAAAAGACAGGACGAGCTAAAATATTATCTTCAATCACACGATAATCGAGTGTATCGGGAAAGGCATTTTTAATATAGTTTTCAGGCAAAATACTAATACCAAGTCCTTCATTCACAAGAAGTTTCGCCATTTCAAAGCGTTCAATTTGATAGTCAATTTTAGGTGTTAATTGTAATTTATCAAAAGCACTTAAAATCTGTTTACATGTTTCAAATTTCGGCATCCCTGTAATAAGAGAATCATCACATAAATCTTTCAATGTGATATGTTCTTTTTTAGCGAGTGGATGCTCCTTTTGAAAAATAACAACAAAGCGTTCTGTATAGAGCTGAATCCCTGTAATAGAAGGACTTTGAATGCGATGATTCGAAATCGCTGCGTGAATATGATATTTCTCAAGAGCTGTTACAACACGTGTGTTATACAGTGTATCAATCACTGAAAATTGAACAGCTGGATATTTCTTTGCGTAATCATACATAACCTTTGTAAACCAGCCATGTGCCGATTCAATCATGCCAAATACAATCTCGATTTCCTCTCCATGTACAATATCTTGAATTTCCTCATTCATAATTGAAAACTGTTCAAGTAAGGAAGTCGCACGTTCAAGTAGTAACTCACCTGTATCTGTTAATTTTAATTGTCTAGTCGTTCGTTCAAATAAAGAACTTCCAATCTCTTTTTCTAAATTCGCAATGGAATTACTAAGAGAAGGTTGTGAAATATGTAGCCCGAGCGCAGCTTTTGAGAAGCTAAGTGTTTTGGCTACTGTCACAAAATACGTTAATTGCTTTAAATCCAAGTGAACCATCCCTTTCATTTATAGTTTGAAACTATAAATATATACAAAATCAGTATTAGTAATTATATATAACAGAAATTATACTAAGAATACGCTTTCATGTAAAAGTTTTAAAGGGGGAGAGCCAATGTATGATTCGAAAGTATCAGCTTATTGGAATGGACGTGTTGATAGCGAAGTAAATGAAGAAAGTTTTCGTTTACATCAAGTTGTCACACAGAAGAAAATCGATGAGCTTGAACATAATGCAGCAGACCTTGTCTTAATGGGTTTTGTTTGTGAAGAAGGAGTAAGACGTAATCAAGGAAGACTTGGCGCAGCACAAGGGCCAAATGCTTTACGAAAAGGTCTTGCAAGCTTACCGAAGAATGACCAACATATTCAGAATATTGTGGACGTTGGCAATATTGTGTGTGAAGGACAAAAACTTGAACAAGCACAACAACAATTAGGAGACGCTGTTCAGCAGGCACTAAAAACGAATGCGAAATGTATCGTTTTAGGCGGTGGACATGAAACATTATATGGACATTACTTAGGTGTACGTGCAGCATACGGTCAAGATGCTAAAATCGGTTTAGTGAATATTGATGCACACTTTGATTTAAGAAGTTACGATGAACAACCTTCATCTGGTACAATGTTCAAACAAATTTTAGATGAAGATGCAAATGCTTCTTACTTTGTTTGCGGTATTCAGCGCTATGGTAACACGAGAGAATTATTTAATCGTGCAGATAAGCTAGGCGTGACGTATTTATATGAAGATGAGATGACGTTAGCAGATGTTTCGGTAGAATTCGACCGTTTTGCAAATGAATGTGATATTGTATTACTTACGCTTTGTACAGATGTCATTGAATCGGCACATGCACCAGGGGTTAGCGCGCCGTCACCATTCGGGCTACATCCGAAAATGGTTCGCTCCATTATTCAACTCGTTACACAACACGAAAAAACAACAAGCTTCAACATTTGTGAGGTGAATCCAGCACTTGACTCAGAGGGGATTACAGTTAAGTTGGGAGCCTATTTAACAAATGAAGCGATGATCGGAATCACAAGGGGGAAATAATATGTTAGAAGTCAATCAAATTACAACATTATTCATTGCAGTAGCGATGTTTTTATTAGGTACATTTTTAGTTCGTAAAGTCGGCTTTTTAAGTCGCTTCTGTATTCCAGCACCGGTTGTTGGTGGTTTAATTTTCGCAATCATTGCGACAACTTTAAAAGCAACAGGCGTTGTCGAAATTGCATTAGATACATCGTTACAAAGTATCTTTATGATTACCTTCTTCACAACGATTGGTTTAGGCGCAAGTTTTAGACTGGTACGCTTAGGTGGCAAATTATTAATTATTTATTGGATTGCTTGTGGTTTCTTAGCACTTATGCAAAATGTCATCGGCGTTAGTTTCGCTAAATTATTCGGTTTAGAGCCATTATTAGGTGTAATGGCAGGCGCTGTGTCAATGGAAGGCGGACACGGAGCAGCTGCAGCTTACGGTGAAACATTACAAGGATTAGGCGTTGACTCAGCGATTTCAATCGGTTTAGCAGCCGCAACACTTGGTTTAGTTGCTGGTGGTTTAATCGGTGGTCCAGTTGTTCAATATTTAGTGAAAAAATTTGATTTAAAACCGGTAGAAGTACCAGAAGAAAAATATGTTGAGCAATACGAACATCCTGTAACTGAAAAGTCATTTATGAATCAAGTATTCTTAATTACATTCAGTATGGCAGTCGGTACGTATTTAGGTGAATTATTCTCAAATGCGACGGGCTTTGTGTTACCAGGTTATGTTGGTGCGATGTTTACAGCTGTCATCTTACGTAATGTAATGGACCGCGTAAAACCAGGCTTCATTAATATGAAAGAGATTAATTTGATTGGCGATATTTCATTAGGTATTTTCTTATCAATGGCTTTAATGAGTATCAAACTTTGGGAAGTAGCAGGTGTAGCACTTCCAATCGTCGGTATTGTATTCATTCAAGTCGTATTCATCACTGTTTTTGCGATTTTTGTGCTATTCAGAGCGCTTGGCAAAAACTACGATGCAGCTGTAATGGTTGCTGGTTTCTTAGGACATGGACTTGGTGCAACACCAAATGCGATGGCAAACATGTCAGCAGTTGTAAAGAAATTCGGCCCATCTCAAAAAGCATTTTTAATCGTTCCAATTGTAGGAGCATTCTTGATTGACGTATTTGGTATGCCAATCATCATTGCAACGATTAACTTATTCAAATAAAATGAAAAGGAATCGCATCGTGGTGCGGTTCCTTTTTTGATTACTGAATGAAAGGGACAAATCTGCGCGTGAAAGGGAATCCTGTTCGTTGAAAGGGACAAATCCGCGCGCGAAAGGGAAAGTGACTCGTTGAAAGGGAATCTTAACCATGCATAATACAATACACAAAAAGGAGAGACACTATGATTCGATTATTTCAAGAAAAAGATCGTCAGTCGCTTCAACAATTATTTTTAGAAGTACGAACAAAGCATTTCTTTTGGGAAGATGGAGCATCTTTTGAGCTACAAGATTTTGATTTGCAAACACAGGATGAAATTATACTTGTTGCAGAAGATGAAAAAGGTATACTTCAAGGATTTTTGGCAATTTATGAACCAGATCAATTCATACATCATCTTTTTATCGCAAATGATGCGCAAGGAAAAGGAATTGGTAAACAACTTATTGATGAAGCGGTTAAGCGTTTTGGAACACCACTCACATTAAAGTGTGTGAGCAAAAATACAGCCGCTTTACAATTTTACTTAAAAAACAACTTTTATACAGTGGAAGAAGTTGATGCGAATCCACCGTATCATTTAATGCGCTTAGAATAAAGGAATTGAGCTGCTTTATGTAGAATACGAACAGTAATACGAATAGCGGTTGGGGGAATGTGGTTATGCTTCGTAAATTATTCGGGATGGTGCTCATTGTATTACTCATTTATTTAATTGTAAATTATTTACAAACAGGCGTGTAATCAAAAAAGACTTTAGCACGCAAGCCAAAGTCTTTTACATAATTATTCTTTTACTTCAAATTCCCAGTAAATATCTTTGGCATCTAATGCATCCGCGGGTAGATACTTCACTGTATATTTGCCAGCACCTTCTACATCATACTGAATTGCACCGTTTACATCGGCTCCTTTTTCATAGTCGCCACCTAAGCGTTTTGCTCCACCATAAAAAGCGTCTAGTTCTTTACCGTCTTTGTATAAACGGAATGACATAGATGAAATATAAACTTTACGATCAGAGTTGTTCTTCACGTTAAAATCAAGTGTTAAGATTTTCCCTTTTTTCGGTTTACCATAAGGGTCGCTATCAGACAATTTCGCTGATTTTAATGTGTAGTCCACATCTTCAAATGTCACTTTCTCACCAAGTTTGTGATAGGTCACATCTTTTGTTTCATCATCTTTTTTTACTTCCGTTTTTGTACCTTCATCTTTTTTATCTGATGAATCACTACAAGCACCTAAAAATAGAGCAGCTACAATAGGTAATGGAATTAATAATTTTTTCATGTACATGACCTCCTTCTAATTTATCCCTCATTTTCTGAATCTATAAACATTTCTTTTATTTTCAAGTAATTTTTTACTAAATATGATAAATTAATAATAATTAAATGTTAGGAGGAAGCGTATGAAGAAGTTATTATTAACACTATTTTGTATGACGGTGGTTTTTTTAGTGTATGGAACAAAAGCATTTGCAACGTCTGTAAAGTCGAGTGATTATTTACCAAGTACACAAAAAAGTCATTACAAAGAAGGTACAGGTTACTATTTAGATAATTATCGTTTTAAATATAAAACGGTATTTAAAAAAGGATATTGGCATACATATGAATATGATTATAAAAAGAAAAAATATAATACATATGTGTCTTCAAAATTAAAATATGTTGTGAAAAAAGATGGTATTCACACGATTGATTATCAAAATAATTATGGCGAGATTGATCGTATGGAGAGTAAGGTCTTACCAGCGACATTGAAAAAAGGAATGAAGTTTACAACTTATGCTAAACTGAAAGGTTATCCAACAGCTAAGTATCACAATGTAGTTGCTTCAACAAACGTAAATATGACGATAAAAGGCAAGAAATATAAAAATGTCGTAAAAATTGTTCAAGCTAATAAAAAAGAAAAATTAGTGCAGTATTGGGCAAAAGGCAAAGGAATCATCAAACACACGTATACGAATGGTGAAAATGGTGCATCGAAAATGCGCTCAACGTCTTATTTAATCAAATAAAATGATAAAAGTTCATAGAGTTTCTTCTATATAAATAGCATGCTATAATCATAGTGGAAACGATGTAAATAAATTCGTTTGATTTACAATGTAGAAATGAGGAAATCAATATGTCAAATGCTTATGAAGAATATATGCGCGGAATCGTTGCGCCAATGCGTCAAGAATTAGTAGATGCAGGTTTTACACAATTATTAACTGCTGATGAAGTAGCAGAACATATGCAAGAATCAAAAGGTACATCATTAATTATGATTAACTCAGTATGTGGTTGTGCAGCAGGTCTTGCGCGTCCAGCTGTTATTGAAGCAGTACAGCAAGTAGAGAACAAACCAGACCACTTAGTAACGGTGTTTGCAGGTCAAGAAAAAGAAGCAACAGAACAAATGCGTGCATTCTTTGAAGAAGTGCCACCAAGCTCACCATCGATTGCTGTTTGGAAAGATGGTAACCTTGCTTACTTCATTCCACGTGAACAAATTGAAGGACATATGATGGAAGAAGTTCGTGACCATTTAGCAGGTGCATTAGAACAAGTATGTGCAAAATAAGAACTGTTGCCACTACAGGTGGTAGACCAGACGCGCTTTCTATTGAGAAGGCGCGTTTTGTTGGTCATACGTTACAAATCGATGTTGTGCCGCGCGATAAAAAATCGGTTCAAAAAATAGCAGAACGATACGAAGCAAATGTGATTGTAGCAGGGAAAAATCGCTATGAGTATTATGCTTATGGCGCAAAAGAGCCTTTCTTTTTCCATCCGAGTTCGGCTGCTTTTCGTGTGAAAAGACTTGCAAAGGGACAAGCAGATCCACTATTAGAACTTGCAGAATTAAAGCAGGGTGATTCATTTTTAGATTGTACATTAGGACTTGGAACCGATAGTATGATGGCGGCAGTAGTTGTTGGAGAAGAAGGACGTGTAGTGGGATGTGAAGCGAATCCTAATGTGGCTTTTATCGTGAAACAAGGTTTACAACACTATGATTTCGAATCAGAGGGTTTATCACTTCTTCAAAATATGCGTCGTATTGAAGTCGTTTCGCAAAATGCAGTAGACTACTTAAAAACCTTACGAGACAATACCTTTGATGTGGTCTATTTAGATCCAATGTTTGAAGAAACAATCGAAGAATCAGTTCATTTTCAGCCACTTCGACAAGCAGGTGTACATGATGTGGTAACAGAAGAGTGGATGACGGAAGCAAAACGAGTGGCAAAAAGAAGTGTGGTTTTAAAGGCACATTACCGTTCTACTTTATTTGAAGATTTCCATTTCCAAAGAATTGAACGCAAAAATACAAAATTCCACTTCGGTATTTATAAAATAGGATGAAAAAGCATTATATATAATATATAATTACTATGTATTTGTATGAAATTATTCATTTGTTTAAGTCCTGAAGATTATTTATACTAAATATAATCATATGTAAAGGAAGGAAGTTTTGGCTTGGAGTACGTACAGCACCAAGTTCTTCGTAAAGGTTGTAATGGACAGAATGATGTAACGGTAATTTTATGTTCAAGCGAATTATCAAAAGAAGAACGTGAACAGATTGTAAAAGAAAATAAACAGAAAGAGATTGCTTTTCTTTTTCCATCTGACACAGCAGACTTTCGCGCAATTTTTTACATGCATAAAAAAGAACAGGATCTATGCTTTTTAGGGTTAACGGCCACTTTGCAAACACTACTTCAACAATATCCCTCTTATAAAGATTATTCGAAAATTACAATCGAAACAAATGTAGGACCTTTCGAAATGGATCTTGTCACGAAAGAATTTTCGTTAAAAGATTATCAACTATATGGAAAAATTAAAACAGCCGTAAACTCGGAACAAACGCCATATTGGACGAACGATGTTCCACACTTAAATGAGTATCCTAAAGAATGCTTTTTGTTAGATGTTCCTGAACCTTCGCTTGTATTAAGTGAACCGAATACAGAACACTATTTTTTGAAGTCGACACTCGTACGTCGAGAAGATATTGATGAGAACTTTGCTAATCTATTTTCGATTTTTGATCAATTAAAATATCGACTACAGGTGAAGTGGCATACACATCAGATAGAAGCCATTTTTGTTACGCTCTATATTCAAAATTTAGCAACAGGAAGTATGCTTCGACTGGACTCATTAAGTTTAGAAGCTTAAATAGAAGTAAATGAAACTGTAAGCAAACCGAATGAATCAGTTTGTTTACAGTTTTTTTTATCGTAAGGAGGAAGCGATGCAGCAAGCTATTATTGAATTATTTCAAACAAATCCCCAAGTAGCGATTATGATTAGTCTACTTTTAAGTGTAGCTATTAGTATATTAGGTGTAGTGCCGAGTGTATTTTTAACAGCAGCCAATTTAATTGTATTTGGTTTTTGGGGTGGTCTCTTGTTATCCTTCGCAGGAGAAGTATTAGGTGCGACCGTATCATTCTTCTTATACCGCAAAGGTTTTAAACGATTGAACGATACACGTGCTTTTCAATATCCCAAAGTTCAAAAATTATTACAGGCCAATCAAAAAGAGGCTTTTGCTCTCATTATTTCTTTACGTATTTTACCGTTCATTCCATCTGGGCTTGTGACATTTGTAGCGGCAGTTGGACAAACCACATTTTTCACATTTTTTATTGCGAATATGATTGGGAAGATTCCTGCCATTGTGATTGAAAGCTTATCTGTTTATCAACTGCTTCACCTATCATTTGAATGGAAAATTGGTGTCACGATTCTAGGTTTAGGTGTTCTCATCTATATAATGAAAAAAGTAGGTGTAGTTGGGCGAAGTTCATAAAGTTTGCTAGAAAAATCGTCAGTAAATTGCAACTTTTCTGTAGAAAAGTGCGTTCTAAAAAGTATTGAGGGTTTTTCTTATAAATATTTTTCAGTCTATTGTACAATAGAGACAAATCAGGTGAACGACTAATAAAAAAGAGGGTGATTTTATGAAGAAATGGATTCAAAAGTTTCTTGTTTCAGCGGTAGCAGTAGTAACATTAGGTGTTATTACACCAAGTCATACCATTTGGAATAATATTTTAAGTGATGAACAGGCAAGTGCTAAGTCACAAAATATTGGCGAGGATACACAACACTCCACCTACATAGAATCAACTTTTGAAGAACCAACACAACCAGAAGTTGATTTGATTGTGGAAGCCAAAGAACAGGCTTATCAAAAATTCGGTTCTCGTATCGGACCGAAAATTCAGGAAGACTTTGATACACATATTTTTCCGAAAATCCAAGAAGCTATTGATCAAACTGTAACGAACGCAGAAGTACAGCAGCTAGCAATTACCGAAAATCCAAGTGGCAACTATGCTGAAAAGATGTTCAATATTTACGATGAACAAACCGGCAAAGACTTAATTCGATTCCACGTGCGAACAGAAAATCGCCCAGGAGAAGGGTATTACTACAACTTCCACTACCATACAGCTGAAGATCAATTTGCAACACATCATAATCTTGGGGATGTTTATTGGAGTAAAAATACGCCACCTAAATGGTTATCTTAATAATAGAAGAAAAATACTGAGCGATTCATCGCTTGGTATTTTTTTATTGCTAATTTTAAGTTATTAATATATAGTAAGTTACATAAAGTAAGTTAATGAGAGAGGGATTTATATGCCAACAACATTTCATCAAAAACCAAATTTATTTATTCAAAACGTTACATTAAAAGTTTCAAATCTTTCGCGTTCGATTGATTTTTATACGGAGATTATTGGTTTTCGTGTTTTACAACAAGAAGAAGGACGAGTTACGTTAACAGCAGATGGTCAGCACGCACTGATTACATTAGTAGAAGTACCGAATGCTCAGTTTGTAAGAGGCGCAACTGGTTTGTATCATTTTGCATTATTATTGCCAAGTAGAAAAGATTTAGGAAACTTAATTCAGCATTTTATTCAGAAGAATGTTCAGATTGGTGCGGGAGACCATGATGTGAGTGAGGCACTTTATTTATCAGATCCAGACGGTAATGGCATTGAGATGTATATTGATCGACCAGCTGATACGTGGAAGTGGGATTCGAACGGACAAGTTTACATGACAACAGACCCTGTACAATTCCAATCTGTATTACGTGAGGCAGATGGTACGTGGAGTGGTTTACCAATAGATACAGTAATGGGACATATTCATCTATCTGTGCGCAATCTACAAGAGTCGGAAGATTTTTATACATCGTTATTAGATTATGCCGTTGTTTCACGTTACGGTGGACAAGCGTTATTCATTTCTACAGGTGGTTATCATCATCATATTGGTTTGAATACATGGCATAGTGAAGGAGCAGATGCTTTACCAAAAGATGCGGTAGGTATTCAATCTTATACAGTTCAATTACCGGATCAAGACTATGCGGTAAACTTAAAAAAACGTTTTGTTGAGCAAAATATGGAAATAAAAGAACAAGAAAACATTTTTTCAATCATTGAACCAAATGGAATTGAAGTGAAATTTACAATATAAGGATAAAATAAAGGCTCTTTGTAACAATTGGGCATTTATAAACAACATATTTTCATTTTAAACGTGTATTTCGATAGAAAATACACGTTTTTTATTTATTTATTTTGTTGAAAAATGTCGAAAAAACAAATATAGATACCAAAAAATGGAACACTTAAAATATTGATATAACGCGATTTATGAAAAAAATCCATTAAAATTGCGAAACTACATCCATTTTATACCATGGTATGTAACATTGCTGTAACATGCGTGAAAATGAACTGACATCTGATTGAAATTTATGCTTGGTATAGTAG